>JBILEB010000150.1:0-18567 GCA_044352295.1 Myxococcaceae bacterium | reverse complement strand
GAGGGCTGCACGCAGAAGGTCTTCTCCCATGCTCGCGCCGTGGTGCGGCATCGCGGCGTCACGGTCTTCGATGGGGGCCCAGCGAGCGCTGAGGCTCGCTTCGATCTCGCGTCCGTGACGAAGGTCATGTCGACGACGGCGTTGCTGATCCGGCTCGCAGCCCAGCACCAGCTCGCCCTCGACGCGCCGCTGCGACGCTTCCTGCCGAAGGCCAGCGCCGACGTGACCCTCACGGATCTCGCGTTTCATCGCTCCGGGCTGCCTGCCTTCAAGCCCTTCTTTGCCGAGGTTGCACGGAGCGCGCCGCACCTGTTCGACCTGCCCCGGCAAACGCACGTGTCGCGACGGGCCGAGGTGCGCCGTCAGATCCTCGACGAAGTGGTGGCCCAGCCTGTCGAGTGCGTCGTCGGTCAGCAGGCGATCTACAGCGACCTCGGCTACCTCCTCCTGGGGGCCGTGATCGAGCAGGTGACGGGCCTGTCGCAGGACGCGGCCTTCACCCAACTCGTCGCCCAGCCGCTCCGCCTCGCGGCTGGCTACCGCCGCGTCTCGTCCTCTCTCCCGGACGCGACGATCGTCTCGACGGGTGGTCAGCGTCCCCGTGAGCCGGCCCCGGGCCAGGAAGGCCAATGGACCTGTCCGCAGTTCCCCCCGGTCGACGGAGAGGTCGACGACGACAACGCCTGGGTGATGGACGGCGTCGCCGGCCATGCCGGCCTGTTCGCGACCGCGTCGGAGGTCGCCGCCTTCGGCCAGGCCGTGCTCGATGGCTGGCTGGCGCTCCCGGGTGGCTTTCGCGTCGACCCGATGACACCGGGCAGCACCCGCGCGTTCGGCTTCGACACTCCCTCGGCCGAGGGGGCCTCGTGTGGGCCCCGCTTCGGGCGGGTCGGGCCGCGTGGGGCGATTGGCCACCTCGGCTTCACCGGGACCAGTCTGTGGATCGATCTCGATCGGCAGCTCGTGGTCACCCTCCTCACCAACCGGGTCGTCTTCGGCCGCGCCAACGTGCAGATCCGGGCCTTCCGCCCGCGCTTTCACGAGACGGTGCTCGACGGGCTCGGACTCTGACCGCGCGGTCGCTTCGGGTGACCCGATCGACAGCCACGCCCTTTCACGTTGCGGCGCTCGAGGTGCTGCGGTGCTGCGCCAACGTGGACTTGAGGGCCCGGTGTCCGGCGGCGTGGCCCCCGACGTTGGAGTCAGCGCCGCTCCCCAGCGGTTTCGCAGGGGAGCGCCCGATGGGCCGGCTCTGACAGCGGCGTGGACGCGCTTGCGCCTCCATGCTGGAACCCGCCCCGATGAGCGACACCGATCCAGGCGTTGTGCTCGACACCGTCGACCCGAAGGCCATTCGCCGAATTCACCTCGTGGGCGTCGCGGGCACCGGCATGGGCAGCTTCGCCGGCATGCTCAAGGCTGCCGGCTACGAGGTGACCGGGAGTGATGAGAACGTCTATGCCCCGATGAGCGACATGCTCCGCGCGTGGGGCATTCCGGCGATGACGCCGTACGCCGCCTCGAACCTCGACGCCGCCCGGCCGGACCTCGTGATCATCGGCAACGTCATTCGGCGCGTGAACGTCGAAGCCACCGCCGCCCGCGAGCGTCGATTGCCGCAGATGAGCTTCCCCGCGGCGCTCGGCTCGTTCTTCCTTGCGCAGCGGCACGGCGTCGTCGTCGCCGGCACGCACGGCAAGACCACGACGAGCTCGCTCATGGGGCACGTCCTCGCCGCCGCGGGGCGCGATCCCTCGTTCCTCGTCGGTGGCGTCACGAAGAACTACTCGGGGAACTACCGCCTCGGCCACGGCCCGCACTTCGTCGTCGAGGGCGACGAATACGACACTGCGTACTTCGACAAGGGCCCCAAGTTCCTCCACTACCAGCCCCGGAGCGTCATCCTCACCAGCATCGAGCTCGACCACGCCGACATCTACCGGGACCTCGCGCACTACGAATCCTCCTTCGAGAAGCTGATGGCCCTCATGCCCGCCGACGGACACGTTGCTGTGAGCGCCGCGTGGCCCAATGCGGTGCAGCAGGCGAAGCGTGCGAAGGCGCCTGTCACCACCTACGGCGTCGAGGCCGAGCTGGCGGCCGACGTCACCGCGACGGAGGTACGCCTTGGGCCCGAGGGCGCGCGGTTCACCGTTCTCGAACGCGGCGTTCCCAATCGGGACTTTCTCCTGCCTCTCGCGGGCCGGCACAACGTCGAGAATGCGTTGGGGGTGTACGCTTGCGCCCGGGGCCTGGGGCTCTCGCCCGATGAGATTCGCGCCGGCTTCGCGTCGTTCGAGGGGGTCAAGCGTCGCCAGGAGATCCGCGGTGAGCCGGGTGGGGTGCTCGTCATCGACGACTTCGCCCATCACCCCACCGCCGTGCGCGAGACGATCGCCGCCATCTGCTCCCGGTGGCCGAACCGCCCGCTCTGGGCGGTCTTCGAGCCGCGCAGCAACACCAGCCGTCGGAACCTGCACCAGGCGGAGTACGCCCAGAGCTTCACGGGAGCGGCGCGTGCCTCGATCAAGGTGCCCGAGCGCCACGACAAGATCCCCCAGGGCGAAGAGCTCGACGTGCCGCACCTGGCGCGCGAGCTGTCCGCCGCCGGGATTCCTGCGGTTGCGGCCCTGACCGTGCCGGAGCTCGTCGACGAGGTGAGCCAGCAGGCGCGCGCGGGCGATCTCGTGCTCGTGATGAGCAACGGCGGCTTCGGTGGGTTCATCGACACGCTGCTCGCGAGGCTCTCCATCCGCGCCGGGAACTCGTCATGAGCCGCGCGGCGCTCTGGGGGCTCCTGCTGGGGCTACTGGCGTCGGCCTGTGTCCGGTTGCCGACCCCTCCCGTGCTCGTCGACGAAAGCGCCACGCGGAAAGGGCTCGTCGCCGGTCCGGGCGGAACCCCGATGGACTTCTCCGCCCGCCGCGTCCCCGAGGGCTCCACCTGGCGCCTCTCGCAGGATCGGGGCTCGGTGGTGCTCCTCGACGTGTGGGCCACCTGGTGCGACCCCTGCCGGGAATCGTTGCCCTTCTACGACGACGTCGCCCGCCAGTTCAGTGCCCGGGGGCTCAAGGTGTACGCGCTCTCGGTCGACGCCGACGTCGCACCCATTGGACCCTTCGTGAAGGAGCTCAAGCTCGCGCTCCCCATCCTGCACGATCCTGGCGCCGCGATGGCGGAGCAGACCCTCAAGGTCCGCCAGATGCCGACGAGCTTTCTCATCGACCGCCGCGGCGTCGTCCGGCACGTCCACGAGGGGCTCAGCGAGGACTTCTTCGGCCAGACGCTCTCCGAGGTCGAAGCGCTCCTCACCGAGACGACACCATGACGCCGCGGGAGCTGGGTGCGCTGGCGGAGAGCATCGCGCGCGACGCGGGCGCGCTCTTACGGCGCAAGCTCGACGAGGCCCGCACCGTGGACTTCAAGGGGGCAGGGCGCTCGAACCTCGTCACCGACGCCGACCATGCCGCTGAGTCCCTCGTCCTCGAAGCGCTGGCCCGTCACGTGCCCGGCGACGGCGTGTTGACCGAGGAGTCCGGGGCCGTTCGAGAGGCCAGCACCACGTGGATCCTCGACCCCCTCGATGGCACCACCAACTACGCGCATGGCGTTCCCCACTTCTGCGTCTCCCTGGCCGTCGAACGACCCGTCGATGGCGTCGTCCGGGTGGTCGCGGGTGTCGTGTACGACCCGATGCGGGACGAGCTCTTCTCCGCCGTCCGAGGGCAGGGCGCCACGGTGAACGGAAGGCGGCTCGCGGCGAGCTCCACCACCACGCTCGACCGTGCGCTGCTGTGCACGGGCTTCCCGTACGATCTTCGGCAGCGCCCGGAGGCCCCGCTGGGCCTCTTCAACAAGCTCGTCCAGCGAGCCCAGGGCATTCGCCGCATGGGGAGCGCCGCACTCGATCTCGCCTACGTCGCGGCCGGCCGCTTCGACGGCTTCTTCGAGTTCGGCCTCAAACCGTGGGACATCGCCGCCGGAGCGCTCCTCATCGAAGAAGCGGGTGGCCGCATCGCCCGCATCGACGGAGCCGAATGGGACGTGCGCTTCGGTGACGTGGTGGCTGGCACCCCGGGGCTGTTTCCGTCTCTGGCCGAGCAGACCGCCGCCTTCGTGCGTGACATCGGCTGGCAGCCTCGGCGCTTCGAGGTGAGCTGAGTCCTAGAAGATGCCCTCGGGCACGAAGACGATGTCGCCCGGCTGAAGGGTGAAGTTCTTCTCGCTGCCGTTGATGATGTCCTCGACCTTCACCGGCACGCGCGTCTCGCGTCCTTCGATGATCCGGGTGATGTTGACGCCGTTTCGCGCCGCGGTGCGGTTGAACCCGCCGGCCGCGCTCACCGCCGAGACGATCGTCATCCCCTCTTCGTAGGGAAACGAGCCCGGCTTCGAGACGTCTCCGAAGACGAAGATGCGCTTCGAGTTGAACTCCTTCACCATCACCGTCACCTGCGGCCTTCGCACGTACCCCTGCTTGAGGCAGCTGGTGATGGCATCGGCCGAGAGGCTCGGCGTGAGCGATGCCACCTTCACCTTGCCGCACAGGGGGAAGTCGATGACGCCCTCGGGCGACACGCGGAACATCCCCGAGAGATCCGGCTCCTGGTACACCCGGACCTCGAGGAAGTCGCCCGTGCCCAGCGTGTTGGCGTTCACCCCACCATCGGTCGCGAGCAGCTCATCTGGCCGCACCTGGCCGCCAAGCGGACGCGGCGTCTTGCAGGCAGCGACCAGCCCGACCGCGAGGAGGAAGGTGAGGAAGGCGAAGCGAGGCATCAGCCCTTCAGTACCGGAAGGTGAGCCGCAGGTTCGCCTCGTGGCGGATGAAGTTGATGCCCGTCTGCGTCACCTGCTGGGGCGAGGTGCGGTAGCCGAGGCCATAGGTCGCCCCGACGACGAACCACGACGTCACGATGAAGGTCGGACCCACGTTGAAGCCGATGAGGAGGTCGTTTCGAGCCGCCGTTCCGAGGCCAGGCATCATCGAGGCCCGGAAGAACGTGAAGTAGTCCACTGAGGCCGTGCCGCTGAGCTGGAGGCGGTCCTGGAGGAACCCGATGCGGGCATTGAGGTATCCGCGATCATTCGCGAACGCCCCGAAGGCGGGCACCGGCAGAAGGTCTCGGTTGTACCCGATGGACACCGAGGTCGTGTCGCCAACGAGGTAGGTCAACTCGGCCTGCCCGATGGGCGCGATCGCGCGCGTCACGCCGAGGTCGTAGGCGACGCCCGCGAGGATCGTAGCGGAGAACCGCGGGGTGATGAGGCCGGCGAGCCCGAGCCGGCCGCGAATGATGTTCGCCGGTGGGTTGGTGGTGGCCGTCGCGTTCCAATACGTGCGGTAGTCGAAGTTGATGTCGAGCAACGCCGCCGTCTTCGGGAGGAACTTGTAGCGGGACGTGAGCGCGAAGTTGAGGTTGCTGTAGCTCATCGTGCTGAGCAGCGACGGGTTGCACGTGACGTCGGTCGGCTGGCACGAGGTCAGGCCCGTCAGCAGCGGCTCGAAGAACTCGACGCCCCACGTGATGCGCGGGGTGAACTCGAGCGCGCGGCCGCCCGGGCGAATCGGCACTGCGAGGTAGAGCGCGTTGAAGAGCGAGATGACACCGATGCCGGCGGCGGCGTTCTGGGTCCGGTCGGAGCGGCTGAAGGTGTCGCCGATTTGCACCGACACCGGGCTGTCGCGGTTGAACTCAGTGTCGAGGCCCACCAGCGCCTGGAGACGCGACAGTTGGCGGGATTGCGGCGTGAGAATGCCCGAGAAGATGAGGTACTCGGCGTTGGCGTTGAACTTCACCAACGTCGAGGGGGTCTCGACACCGAAGCTCGCGCCGAGCCGGGGCACGAAGATGATTTCGGGATCGTTGGCGTTGAGCGAGCTGAAGCGGCCAACGAGGGAGTCGAAGCGGCTGTCGATTTCGCCCAACAGGTGCAGTCGGCCGTCACCCACCTTGAACCCGACCGGTGACGGAACGGCGCTGGAGGTCTGCGCGTGCGCAGACGCGGCGGCGAGCACGAGCATCGCAACTGACAGCGCCCCCGACCTCACGCGAGTTCCCCTCCAGTTCATCGGTGCGTCGTCCGTAGCACAGCCCACTCGCTGTCCAAGTAGTTTCGCGGTGTCGTGCGCTGGTTACGGGCCCGTGGGGCTCGCCGGCGGCGGTCGCGAATCGACGGTGCGCGCGATGGGCCCGACGAAAGATGGATCGTTCTTGGGCAGATAGTCCGGCGTCTCGACCTCGATGGTGGCGTTTTCATCGGCGCGGAAGGCCAACTGCCCCATGCACTGCTCGGCTTCAGCGCGGAGCTGGTCGACCTTCTGCCGCGCGATGGTCACCTTGGTGAACTCGTGATCGGCATTCTGGGACTCGCGGCGGGCGACGCTCTCCTGGAGCGCGACGTCCGACTGCTCGCTGATGCGGAGCAGGCCCTTGATCTGCGTGAGCTTCTCATTCACGCAGGTAAGCTTGACCACGTCCTTCGTCTGTCGCGCCTCTTCGAGCTTCGGCAGCACGTCCTTGAGGGCGGCGCGCATGACCGTGAGCGAGTCAGAGGAGACCTTGAGCTTCTCGGAATCCGGCACCTTGGAGGCCTCGATGGCCTGACCTGCAGGAGCCGCCGGGGGCGAGTTTTGCGCGAGACCGAGCGCGGCGACGCCGATCACCACCACCGCCATGATCCATCGAGACGCCACGCGAACCCCCACCCGGGAGAAACGAACAGGTTCAGAAACATTAGGAGTCGGGGGCATGTAAGTCAATGCAGGTTTCACCGTGAAGGTGAGTGTCCCGGGGCTGGCGCTGCGTTCAGCGGCGGGGCGGTTCGCTGACGCTGGCCAGCCGGGTGTTCGCCTCGCGGAGTCGCGCCGAGAGCATGCGCGCGATGTTGATGATGACGAAGGTGAAGCCATCGCGGTGGTGTTTTCGGAACGCGGTGAGCTGCTCCGCGCCCAGGTGCAGCAGCTCGCATTCGCTCTTCGCCCGGACGGTGGCGGAGCGGTACTCCTTGTCGATGAGGCTCATCTCGCCAAAGCACTGCCCCGCACCGAGGCTGGCGATCGGTTGAAGGGCGCCTGCCGGATCGCGGCGCAGCACCTCGACCTCGCCCTGCGCCACCACGAAGAGGCTGTCGCCGAGCTCACCCTCCTGGAAGATGACGGCGTCGGGCTCGAAGCGCAGCTGCGTGGTGAGTCGCGCGACGGCGCCGAGCTCCTCGTTCGACAGCATGTCGAAAAGCAAAGACCCCGAGAGGATCTCGACGACGTTCACACCGAGGAGTCTGCCAGAGGAAGACGCGCGCGTCAGGAGGCTGGCGAGAAGACGAACGGGTACGCGACCTGAACGTCGCCGTCCGGCTTGAACGGGAAGATCCAGCCACGAATTGTCGTGCGGATGCAGCTCGTCACCGCGTCATTGCCCAACGTGTCCTGCTCGATGTCGACGTTGCTGGCGCGGCCCGCCGTGGTGATGGCGAAGCTGACGACCACCTTCCCCTTGAGGCTCGGGTTCCGCTTGAGCTCCTTCTCGTAGCAGCTCTGGATGGAGCGGATGCGGGTGCGCAGGAACGCGTTGAGCTTGTTGCGATCGATGTCGGCGCTGTCGACCTCGGGCGCCGCATCGGCCACCTTCCCGCGAATGGCCGCAGGCCCCTTCTCTTCGAGGTTCACCTTCCCGGCGCCGCCGGTGCCGAGGCTGCCAATGTCGGCCGCCGAGCCGGTGCCGCTCCCCTTCGGTCCACCCGCCGCCAGTGCCTCGGCAGTGGCCATGTTCACGCCACCAGCTCCAGAGAGCGCGCTCGCGACGTCACCCACGCTGTTGGAGCTGCCGAGCACGTCGGCAAACGCACCAGCGCCGTCACCCGCAGCGCCGATGATCTTGAGAAGGCCGGTCTTGGCCACCTTGTTCTGGAGCTCGGCCTTGCGCTCGTTGCTCGTCGCCGGCTTCGGCTTGGCGTCGGCGACCTCGGTCTTGTCCTCAGTCTTCTCGGGCTTCTTCTCGTCCGTCTTCCCCGTGTCTTCCTTCTTGGGCTCAGGTTTCTTCACCTCGACCGGCATCATCGCCTTGACGAAGCGGTCCGGCAGCTCCTCGAGCGACAGCTCCTTCTCCTCGGGCATCGGCTGGCACGCGATGAAGGTCGCGCCAGAGAAGTGCACGAAGATCGACGTGGCGAGGATGAGGAAGAAGAACTGATCGATCTGCGAGAAGAAGCTGCCCTTCACCGTCGGCGGGAGCTCCTCCTTCTTCGGCTCCGGCGGCGGGGTGACGAACTGGAACAGCACCGAGACTTCACCCAGCGCGACCCGACCCTTTGACGCGTCGGTAAGGGGCAGCACCAGCGTGTCGCCGCGTCCCTTCGCGAGGCCCTTCTCCCGCGCCTGTTGGAGCGTCAACTCGGCGCCGTTGACGGTCACCTTCCCGTCCATGCCGGCCTTGAAGACGAGGGAGTACTGGCCGTTGACGAGCTCGAACAGCGTGAAGCTGCTCGGCAGGTTCGAGACCGGCACGACGAGCGTGTTCTTCGCGTCCTGGCCGACGGTGATGGGAATCCGCTTCTTGAAGGTGCGGTCTTCCGTGATCTTGGAGCCCTGGATGAGGGCGATTCTCAGGTTCTTCGAAGCAGCGGGCGAAGTCGCCATGGTGCCCTCATCGACAACTCATCGCGGCTCGGGTTCCGCCGCGCAAAACCGTTGAAATCCATGAAAACGAGTCCATTTCGTAACCCTGAAGCCCACTCACCACAAGGATTGTGGAGCTTAGAACGCGTCTTTCTCGACGCTCTTTTCCACCTTGGGAATGAAGGTCTCGGCGCGGTTGAGCTCGTCGAAGTTCAGGGTCGAGCGCTGGAGAATGTAGAAGGCCTGGGGTTTTTGAATGCGGCCCTCGACGGTGATGGCATCGAGGCGAATCACCTTCTTCTTCTTGGGCGCCCCGCCCGCCGGCGCCTGCCCTGACGCCACGCACGCCACCCCCAGCACCACCGTCAGCAGCACCCGCATCGAAGGCCTCATTTCTCGTCGTCCTGAAGCTTACCCCCGCCCGGGGGCGGTTTGGGAGCGGGGGCCGGCGCCGGCTCCTCCTCGTCGGAGAGCTTCGCGCCGCCCGCAGGCTTCTTGTTGGCGTCGGCGTCGGCCTGCTTCGCTTCGGCGTCGGCCTTCTTCTTGGCTTCGGCCTCGGCCTTGGCGCGAGCGGCGGCTTCCGCCTTCTCGAGGGCGGCCTGGGCCTTGGCGTCAGCGGCCGCCTTCTTCGCGTCCTCGGCAGCCTTCTTCTTGGCGTCGGCGTCGGCTTTCTTGGCGTCTTCGGCCGACTTCTTCGCATCGGCCTCGGCCTTCTTCTTCGCGTCCGCCTCGGCCTTCGCAGCAGCGTCTGCGTCTGCCTTCGCCTTGGCCTCTGCGTCGGCCTTGGCCTTCGCCTCCGCTTCGGCCTTCGCCTTGATCTCGTCTTCCGCCTTCTTCTTTTCCTGCTCGATCTTGCGAAGGGCGTCCTTCTTGTCGCGCTCCTTGCGGCGCTCTTCTTTCTCGATGCCCTTGTTGGCGTCCTTCACGTACTGCTCGACGCGGTCATCCTTGCCGCCGCGCGCGCGGTACTGGTTGAAGTAGTCGATCGCCGTCTTGTACCGCTGAACGGTGTCGGAGCCGGGAATCTCGGAGTCGAGGTAGGTGATTCCGAGGTTGAAGTAGGTGTCGACGTAGTCGGGTCGGGCCTTGAGCACCTTCTGGTAGGTCTCGATGGCCTTGGGCAACTGCTGGAGCCCCCGGTAGGCGGACGCCAGGTTCAGGTAGGCCAGCGTGTATTCGGGCGCCGACGCGACGGCTGCCTCGAGCTCGCGAGCGGCGCCTTCGTAGTCCTGGTTCTCGATGAGCATCGCGCCGAACGCATTCCGGGCTTCGGCGAAGTCGGGCTGGAGCTGCGCGGCCATGCGCAGCGACTCGACCGCGATGGGGCGCTGCTTGAGCTGGAGGTAGACGAGGCCCAGCATGTACTGGGTGGTGGCGTCTTCGCGATCGATGTCGCGGGCGTTCTCGAGCACCAGGCGGGACAGTTCGATCTTGCCTTCCTTCAGGTACACCTGCGCGAGCAGTTGCATGGCGCGCACGTTGCGCTCGTCGGCCTTGAGCACCTTCTTGGCTTCGGCGGCGGCGGGCTCGAGCTTGCCCTGCTGCCACTGGGCATAGACGAGGGCGATGCGCGGCCCGAGTGCGCCGGGGTTCTGCGCGATGGTCGAACGCAGCTCAGCGTCGACCTGCGGGCAGCGTCGCGTGCGGCACGAAAGGCGGGCGAGCCGGTCCCACGCCGCGTCTTGAACGGGGTTGAGCCCGAGCGCCTTGCGGTACGACTTTTCCGCGCCGTCGAGGTCGCCCTTGCGCTCGGCAATGATGCCCAGGTTCGTCCAGGCGTGGTCGGCCTTGTCGTTTCGGGACAGGACGTCACGGAAGCCACGCTCGGCGGCGTCGAGGTTCCCCATCGTGAGGGCCTGGCTCGCCTCCTTGAAGGACGCGGCGGTGGCGCCATCGAACCGTGGCTTGGGCGGTGGCGGAGGCTCTTCGGAGGCCGGGGACTGACCGCCCACCGCGGGTTGTTCCGCCCTCGGGAGCTCGGCCGCTGGAGGCGGTTCGGCCGGCGTCTTCTTCGGCTCGTACGGCACCTCGGGTGTCTCGGCGGGCGCCTTGGAGGGATCGGTCTCGGGCGTCTTCTCGGGCGTGGTGGCGCAGCCCGCGGCGAGCGCGAGCAGCGCGACGAGCGGGAGCGGACCGAACTGGCGGCTCACTTCTCATCCTCCGTCTTCAGCTTCTGGGCCGCGGCGCGCTCTTTGACGCCGTCGATGGTGGGCACCGCGCCCTCGGAGAACGTTCCATCGCCCTGGATCATGACCTTCGGCTCCTTGAGCACCGGGTAGTCCTTCGGGCGGAAGCGGTTGAGCGCCTCGAGCGTCTTCTTGGTCCACTCGTTCGAGATGCGCAGCTTGCGCGCCTCGGCGATGGTGGCCGCGTAGTTCTCGACGGCCTTGTCTTCCAGGGCGACGGTCTGCGTGGCGAGCAGGTCCTGGTAGGTGACGACGGCCTCTTCACCGAGCCGCTTCACGTCGGGAGGCACCGGCGTCTCGAGCACCGCCTGAGCGAAGCGCTCGAGCGCGTAGCCCTTGCGGTAGAAAGCCGCGAGCGTCCACTCGGCGCGCTTGTACTTCACGACGTCGTCGTAGGCTGCGTTGACCTTCTTGACGGACTCCTTCTTGGCCTTGAGGGAGTTCTCGAGCGCCTTGCCCGAGCCGGCGATCTTCATCCGGTCGAAGTCGGCGAACACCACCTCGGCGAGTTGGAAGCGCGAGTAGGCGGCGGCGTCGGCAGCGATGGGGTTCGTCTCGGCCTTGAGGCCACGGCGGTCGAACTCCTCGGCGGCCGACTGCCAGGCCTTGCGCGCTTCGGACTCCTTCTTCACCTTGTCGAAGGCGTCACCGATGCGCTTCTTGGCGTCGACGACGAGCTCGACCTGCTTCTGGTCCTTCGAGAACTTCTGCACGAACTCGTTGAGGGCGCCGATCTCCTTCTGCCAGTCGCCGGTCTTCTCGTAGATGAGCGCTGCGCGGAACTGGTTCTTCGGCGCCTCGTCGCTCTTCGGGTACGTGTCGGCGAAGCGCAGGTAGGCGGCGGCGGCTTCGTTGTAGCGCTGGAGCGCCTCGAGGAGCCGCGCGGTGTTGAACAGCGCATTCTCGCGGTCCTTCGCCTGCGGGTAGTCCTTCACCAGCTTCTGGTACTTCTCGATGGCCTTGTCGTAGTCGTACGAGCGCTCGGCGTTGACGGCGACGCGGAAGAGGGCCGAGTCGGCGAGCGTCGAGTTCGGGTACTCGCTGAAGATGCGCTCGTAGAGGCGCAGCGCTGAGTCGAAGCGCTGCACGTTCTCGTAACAGACGGCCGCGTTGTTGAGCGCCTTGTCGGCGAACTCGTGCTTGGGCTCGGCCTGCACCAACTCGATGTACTTCTTGGCCGCCGAATCGTACTCGCCCTTGGCCATGAGCTCTTCGGCGCGCTTGAACTTCGCGCCCAGGTTGAACTTGACGAGAGCCTCGCCCAGCTTCGACTTGGGGTCGATGACGTCCTTGTTCTTGAGGAACTTGTCGGAGAAGTCTTCGACCGCGGTGAAGTTCTTCTCGAGGAGCAAGGACTCGATGGTGAGGTTCACCGCGTACTGGGCGATCTCGGTCTTCGGGTAGTTCGTGATGATGGCGTCGAACCGCTTGCGCGCCTCTTCGAACTGGTTGTGCGTGTAGAAGATCTCGGCCGCGCGGTACGCGATGCCCGGCGCCTTCTCGTCGCCCGCCTTCACGCGCTCGAGGAACTTGTCGGAGTTGGCGACGTACTGCTTCTCGGCTTCGGTGAGCTCGATCGGCTTGGGCAGTGCCGACCCTTCGGGGTAGTCCTTCGACGTCTTCACGTCGATCTTCGGCGTCTGGCCGGTCTTGATCTCGAGATCGAGCTGCTTCTGCCAGGCGAGCACCGCCGAGTACGCAGCGTCGTTGAGGTACTTCACGTCCTGGCTCGAGTCGCGCACCGCGGCGTAGTGCTTGGCGGCCTCGGCGAACTGGAACGAGTTGTACAGACACTCGGCCCAGTAGAACTCCATCTCGTAGGCGTTCTTCGAGCGCGGGAAGCGGCCCAGGTAGCTCTGGTAGGCCTTGGCTGCCGTCTCGAACGCGGTCTTCGCCTGGTCGAACTTCTGCTCCTGCTTGTACACGAGCGCTTGCTGGTGGTGATAAATCGCCGTGCGGTAGAGGCTCTGCTCCGCGAGGTCTCCGGCGGCGAGGATCACGTCGGGATCGCGCTTCCACTTCTCGTGCCACGGCGTGCCGGGCAGGAACATGTTGGCGAGCTTCGAGGACTCGGCGAAGGCCTCTTCCAGCTTCCGGTCGCGCTCGAATGCCTGGACGATGCGCTGTTGGATCTGCGGCGCGTCCTTGTTGAGCGGGTCCTTCTGCAGCACGAGCCGGTACGCCTCGATGGCCTCGGGGTGCTTGGTCTGGTCGAAGTACACGTCGGCCATGCGCCGGTAGACTTCGCCCTCGTAGGGCCGGCCGCCGAGCTTGGCGAACATCTCCTGGGCCTTGGCGAGGGAGCCCCACTTCTCGTCGACGAAGCTGATGGCGGTGTACTGGAGCGCCTCGGCGCGCAGGTCGCCGCCGACCTCTTCATCGCCCTTCTTCTTCGCCTCGGCCTGGTAGTAGTCGGCGAGCGCAAAGAACCGGGCCACGGACTCGTCGAAGCGGTCCATGCGGTAGTAGGTCCACCCGAGCTTGTAGAGCGCCTTGTCGTAGAGCGGGTGGGTGGTGTCCTTGATGGCGTTCTCGTAGGCGTCGGCCGCCTTGGTGAGCGCATCAGGCACGTCGTAGGCGTCGAAGTAGTACTCGCCCAGGCGCACCCACGCCTCGGTGGTGAACTTCGACTTCGGGAAGGCCGCGATGAGCTGCTCGTAGGCCAGCCGCGCATCCTCGAACTTCTCCTGCTTCTCCTGGCAATAGCCCAGCAAGTAGTACGCGGCGTCGTTGAGCTTGTAGGCCGGGAAGTCGTTGACCAGCCGCTGGTAGAGCGCGATGGACTTGGTGAAGTCGATCTTCGGTTCTGGCGGGGGGGTGGGGTTCTTCTCGGGATCGAGCTTGTTGATGGCGTCCTGGTAGTCGCGCATCGCCACCGTGTGATCGTCCGACGACCGCTCGTAATACAGCTCGGCCAGGCGGAACATCACGTCAGGGGAGTACCGGGCATCGTTCGGGTAGCGGAGGAGGAACTCTTCGAACGCGGCGATGGCATCGAGGCGCTCCTTTCGCTCGAGCACTTCGAGATCGCGAATGGCCTTCTCGTACGAGTTGCCCAGCGTGTTCTTCCGCTCCTCGTACTTCTTCTCGATGAGGAGCTGGACCTCGCGCTTGAACTCCTTCGACTCCTCCTCGTAGGCCGCGATCGCCTGGCTGACTTCCTCGAGGAGGCGCTTCTGCTCCTCGGTGCGGCCCATGCCCTCGTAGTACCGGGTCTTCGGCTTGGCGGCTTCGGTCGGAGGCGCGGTGCGTGACTCTCCCGCAGGCGGCAGTGTCGGCATCTGCGGGCCGGTGGGCACGCCGGCATCGGGCGTTCCCGCGTCGGCCTTCGACGCAGCAGGCTTCGCGGGCGGTCTGGCGCCACCTTTGGCCTGACCGAGGGCCACGCCCGAGGCCACGAGCGCGAACGTCAGGGACCACGCGATGGAGGCGGTCGTCTTCACGTTTCAGTCCACGTCCTTCAAGACGTCCTTGAACTCGTCGGCCAGCTGCTTGAGCTCTCGCTCTTTCATCGCCGACTTCTTCTGGATCTCGCCCGTCTTGTCCTGCTTGCGCTGGAACGAGACGTCGACGACGCCGACGTCGGCCTTGAGCACGAGGTCGTAGAAGCTGCGCTGCACGCGGCGGAAGCTGTCGAACGCAATGCGACCAACCAGGTTGCGCGTCTGCTCCGTGATGGCTTCGGTGTCCTTCGAGAAGCCGTCGAGCATCGTGGCCTCGGTCAGCACCTGATCGCGCAGCTTCTGCGCCCGCCGCTCGACGCGCTCCCGGATGACGCCCTTGGCGCGGGTGACCCGGTCCTTAAGGCTGTCCGCGTCGGCGCGCACCACGTCGATGCGGCCAAGCAGCCGCCGCGCGTCTTCGGACAGGCCAGCGCGGAGCTGGTTGAAGATGGTGCGCTCCTGTTCGAGCACCGTGGCGTACTGGCGGCGCAGGGCGTCTTCTCCGCTGACCGCCTTGTCGGCGTTCGCCCGATCGGCCATCAGCGTCTTTCGAAGGGTCTCGATCTCGGCGAGCGTGGCCTCGATGCCGTTCTGCTCGTTCGTCACGCGTTCGAGGAAGGCCTTCTCGTCTTCCGTGGTCGTGCGGCCCTTGCGCTGGACTCGGGTGTCGTCGACGAACTTGCGAATGGCGACCAGCTGCGCGGCCTGCGACTGCAGCTCGATGCCGAGCTGGAAGGCCGTCTTGTCGAGCTCGTCGATCTTCTTCTGGATGCGCGCCTTGCGCTCCGAGACCTGCTCCGAGGTGGTGGGGAGCGTGTCGATGCGGGTCTTGAGGCTCTGCTCCTGGGCGCGAACGCGGGCGAGCTCGGCCTGCTGCTCGCTCGACAGCTTGCTGCCCACGAGCTCGCCTTCGATCAAGGTGAGCGCCTCTTCCGCGCGGGTGACGGCCGTCTCGACGGCGGCGGCGCGGCTGTAGCCCTCCTGCAGGAGCGGGAACGAATCGACGCCGCGCTCATCGAGCGACTTGAGGATGCGGTCGGCGATGGCCTTCGACTCCGCGAGGCCCTTGCGGCTCTCGTCGAGCGCAGTGGTGATGGCGACGGCGTCAGCCACGTCTTCGCGGGTGCTCGCCCACTTGAGCGCGGTCGGCGGCAGGAGCTTCGTCACGTCGAGCGTCTTCTCGTTCCGCGCCAGGAGCTCATCGAAGTACGCGACCGGGTCCTTGTTCACGGACAGGAGCGCGTCGAGCTCGTCACGCACCGGCGCGTACTCGTTGATGACTCCGTTGTAGGTGTCGAGCGCTTCGTCGTACTTCTGGAGCTTCTGCAACAGCGTGCCCTGGAGGATCTTCGCTTCCGGCGCCAGCACCGAGTTCTCGGCCACCAGCAGCAACACCTCGGTCGCGTCCTTTGCTTTGCGGAGCTCCCCCTTGCGGACGTAGCACCAGGAGATCTCGTACAGCGAGTCCGGGAAGTTGTCGGACTGCTGGGGCACGCGCGAGTAGTGCTCGATGGCCTCGTCGTACTTGCCGACCTCGAAGTACACGCGGCCCAGGGAGACCTCGGCGAGCTCCTGCACCTGGCGATCGCGGGCATCCCGCCCGGTCATCTTCGTCACCTGCGTGAACGACTCGATCGCCTTGTCCCATTGCTTGAGGCGCACGGAGCCGACGCCCACGAAGTAGGTGCTCTGGAGCCGAAGCGGCCCGCCGGCCTCCCGCGCGAGGCCATCGAACACGGCCTGCGCTTTTGGCACGCGCTCCTCGACCGACAGATCGTTTCGCCGGAACAGCCACTTGCCGTAGACGTACGCCAACTCAGGCGCCAGGACGCCGCCCGACAGGCCGCGTGCCTGCGTGATGTAGTCATCGATGCCGACGAAGAAGTTCAAACGGCCAGCGATCTCGAGGTAGCGCGCGAGTGCTTCCTTGTAGCGCTTGCCGCGAAGCTGAAGGAGCTGACCCAGGTATAGACGCGCGCCGAGGTAGTTCTTCTGCTGGTACAGCGAGTCCGCCAGATAGAAGAGCGCGTCGGCGTACCGGGGGCTCTGCTGGAAGTCCTTGTTGGCGACCAGATCGTAGAAGAGCACGGACGCCGTGGCGTAGTCCGCCAGCAGGTACTGGATCTCACCGTCCGAGAACCGCTGCAGCCGAGCGGCTTCGTCAGAGGGCTCTGCCGTGAGCGTGTACTGGCGCTCGACGATCTCGACGTCGTTTGAGGCCTTCTTCACCAGCGCGGCGGCGGTCTCGGTGCGGCCGGTGAGGTCCTGGATCGTACTCTGTGCCGGGGCCGTCGTTGCCAGCACCAGACACGCCGCGACCACCCACCGCAGAGTGGCTTTGACCAGGCTGGCCAGAGGCAGGGCCCGACGCACGAGCAGGAGATCCTTCTTCGGTCCTACGGGTTGGTTGCCGGGGCCGGCTGCGATGGGTCAGTCGCGGCCTGGTCCTTCTGCGGGCCACCCTGTTCCTTGGTCGAGCTGATGTCGTACCGGATCGCGGGCTTGTCCTTCATCTCGGCGGTGATGCCGCCCTTTTCGTAGCCGACCACTTTCACGGTGGTCACCTTGCCGCCCTCGGCCGTGAAGGTCTGGTTCGACTGGACCTTGAACTTGTAGCCCTCGGCGTAGCTGAAGACGCCGCCGGCGCCGCGGTAGACCATGCGCACGGCAATCTGATGGTTGCCGGGCACGATGCGGCCGTTGAAGATCTCGAACTCTTCACGCTTGTTGAGGTCGTCGTTCGTGTCGACCTTGGTGAAGATCGGCGCACCATCGAGCGCGTAGGCCACCGACTCGAGCACGAACTGCGAGCTCATTTCCTTGCGGTGGTAGACGACCGCGCGCGCGCCCTGGGAGATGTCACCGCCGAGCACGGTCTCCTGCAGCAGCAGCAGGCGCGCCTTGGTGCGGAAGATCTTCTCCTTGAGGTCGACGACCTGCTCCTCGAGTTGCTTGACGCGGGTCTGGAAGGCCTCGTCCGCGGTCTGCGGATTGGGCGCAGCCGGCGCGGGTGAAGGTGGTGCTGCTCCCCCCGGAGCCGGCGTCTGGGCGAAGGCCACCGCGGAGACCAACGCGGCGAGCCCGGCGAGACGTCGAATGCTCATTGTCCACCCTTCTTCAGCTCGGTGAGGACGAGCTTCGCGACCCCCTTGAGGGTGTCGAAGACGCCGACGCCGGTCGGTGCCACGGCCTGGTGATCCTGCACGTTGCGCGGGTTGAGCACCTTGCGAAGCTCGTCGACCGAGACGGCGTTGGGCAGGTCGCGCTTGTTGTACTGGATGACGAAGGGGATCTTGTTGAGGTCGTACCCCTGCTCCGCGAGGTTGACGCGGAGGTTCTCCATCGACTCGATGTTCGCCTCCATGCGCTCGACCTGCGAGTCGGCCACGAAGACCACGCCGTCGACGCCCTTCAAGATCAGCTTGCGGGAGGCGTCGTAGAAGACCTGCCCGGGCACCGTGTAGAGGTGGAAGCGCGTCTTGAAGCCGCGGATCTCACCGAGCGAGAGCGGGAGGAAGTCGAAGAAGAGGGTGCGGTCGGTCTCGGTCGACAGCGAGATGAGCTTGCCCTTCGTCTCGGGGTTGGTCTTGTTGTAGATGTACTGCAGGTTCGTCGTCTTCCCGCACAACCCCGGGCCGTAGTAGACGATTTTGCAGTTAATCTCGCGGCTTGAGTAGTTGATGAAGGACATGGCGGGCCCGGTTACTCGCTGAACAGGTTGTCGATGTCGGCATCGGAGATCTCCGCGAACGGAGACCCGGCGCCGGGAGCGGCCGAGCGGGCGGCCAGCGCGGCGAAGATCTTCTCGAGCTCGTCCGACGCCTTCTTGATGCGCAGGCGGACGAGGCCCAGGGAGGTGCGGTTGTCGAAGATGACGACGAGCACCACGCGCCCTCCGACGAGGGTCATGTAGAGCGAGTCCCTGGCGCCCTCGTGGAACTGGTTGGGGAACTCGTTCTCGCCGATCAACTTGGCGAGGCCGCCCATGGCCGCGACGTTGCCGGCGGTGAGGCTCGCCAACGACGTGGTGTCGATGTTGTTCGTCTGTCCGGCAGCCGAGATGAGCTGGCCGTTCTTGTCGACGAGGAAGACCACCTTCGCGTTGGCGTCCTTGGTCAAGCGATCGCACACCGCGTTGATTCGGTGGAACTCCTCTTCGTACATCACGAGCTGCGAGGCCATGAGGTCGAAGCTCTCCTGAGGGAGAAAAAAGCGAGAAAGGTGTAGCAGACGACTGCCGTTCTTTCACCCTTTATCCCCGCGAAAGGGCTTGGGGTCCACTTCGTTCTGCGGCGATCAGTCGATCGTCTCGATCGCCACG
>JBILEB010000026.1:0-53382 GCA_044352295.1 Myxococcaceae bacterium | reverse complement strand
GAGCACATTCGCCGCTTCCTCGACTCGGCGCACATCATCATGCTGAAGCTGCCGTACACCGAGGACGAGCTGGTCCAGGCCTGCATCGACGTGCTGGCCAAACAGGCGGACAAGTTCCCCAACGGCGCGTACCTGCGGCCGGTGGCCTTCATGGGCGACGGCGCGATGGGCCTGGGCGCCATCAACCCGACCCGCGTCGCCATCTGCGCGTGGGAGTGGGGCAGCTACCTTGGCGAGAAGGGCCTCAAGGAGGGCATTCGCGCCAAGGTGTCGAGCTTCACCCGCATGCACGTGAATGTGAACATGGTGCGCGGAAAGATCTCGGGCCAGTACGTCAACTCGATCCTCGCCAAGCGGGAGGCGGTGCTGGGGGGATACGACGAGGCGATCCTCCTCGACATCTCGGGCTTCGTCGCCGAGGGCTCGGGCGAGAACATCTTCTGCGTCGGCCGCAGCGGCACGGTGCGCACCCCGTCGTTGTCGTCGCCCATCTTGCGGGGCATCACGCGCGACACGGTGCTCGAGCTCCTCAAGGACATGGGCCGTGAGGTGCAGGAGGTGTCGTTCACCCGCGACGCGCTCTACATCGCCTCGGAGGTGTTCTTCACGGGCACGGCGGCCGAGATCACCCCCGTCCGGGAGGTGGACAACCGCGCGGTCGGTGAAGGCAAGCCCGGGACGATCACGCAGTCCGTCCAGGAGCTCTATTTCCGCGTCGTGCGCGGCTACGAGCCGAAGTACCTGCACTGGCTCACGTACGTCTGACGCTCGACGCAGGCCGGCCTTTGGTCAGAACTGAACGATGGCGTGATCTCCAGCGGCCAGGACCCGATGCGGCTCTGTCGAGAGGTCGACCACCACGCGCGTGCGCGCGCCCTGTTTGCCGATGCGCACCCGGCTCACCGCGCCCTCGCGCTGGGCAGTGGCGGTGTGGCTGCTCTTCGGAGCGGCTCCGACGATGTCGAAGACGACGCGTGGTGGATTCGAGAGGGAGAACACGCGCGCCACCTTCGCATCGCCCCGGAGCTCGGGCCGAAGCTCGAGCCCGTGGGGAGAGGCGCTCCAGCGCACGGACCGCGCGGCGCCTGATGGGAGCGCGACCTGGCCCTCAGGAGACGCCACCCGAGCGGTGGGGGCCGGACTCGGCGCTGGCGCTGCAGGCTGATGGGGGGCCACCTCTGGTGTAGGCGCGGACGGCGCGGCGAGCTCGGCGCGAGCGCTCGGAAGCGTCTCCGGCGCGGGTCGTGGCGCGTCTGTCGGCACAGGCTCTGGAGCCGCGTCGGCGATCTTCGGCGGGGCCACCTCGGCGGCCGGTGCCTCATTCATCGGCAGTGCTTCAGGCTCCGTCGCCTCGTCCACGTCGCTGGCCGGGTCTGTCGCGGGGCTCACCATCGCCACGATGGCGTCGTGGGCCTGCGGAGCGGCCGACAGCACCGCCAGACTTCCCGCACCTTCGCTCGGCGAGGGAAGGACGGGCGCGGGCGTCTCGAGGCCGAACCACGCCAGCGCACCCGCGAGCGAAGCGGCCAGTGCAACCCCTGCCGCGACGAGGGGCCACCGACGCCGCCCGCGAGGCGCCACCACGAGCGGCTTGCCGGTATCGAGCGCGTCGACGAGGTACTCAATCAGCTCCTGCGCGCGCGGGTGGAGCGCGTCGGTGAAGCGAACGCCGATGCCCTGGTAGCGGCCGTCGTGCTCCGAGGGCTGGTGCCGGCACCACCGGACTTCCCCCTGCATGAAGGGCAACACCTGGCCGTTGGCCTCGAGCGAGATCGCCACCCGGGTGCCCGGCTCGAGCGGTTGCGGCATGCGCACGAAGAGCCCGTCACGAGAGAGGTTGGCCGACAGCGTGCGCCATGCGCGCGCCTCACCTTCGACGGTCGTCACCCGGACCGGGTGCTTGAACCGCACGCGCCGTGGGCGCTGTTCGTCGGGAGTCGCCACCACTCCCAAAGTCTGTGGCACGCACGACAGGCATCAAGTTTCCGGTACCGGCGGAAACACCCACATTCACCTCGCCTCGACGCCGCGGTACGACACGTCGTGCGCTTCTTTCGCGTGCAGCGCGACGCCCTCTCGACGGACGCCTTCGAGGCCCTGCGGAAGATGCTGCTCGACTCGCGCTTCCTCGCCGAGAGCACCCTCAACGGCCCGTTCGAGTCCAGCCGAGGCTTCGGGGTGACCTTCACCGACGCCGGCCGCGCCACGCTCGTCACCCGCTTCCCGACGCTCGCGCCATGGCTCGACGCCGTCCTCGGAGCGCCCGCGATCAGAGCCCTCACCCCGTGGTGGCGCCGGACGCTCGAGCGCGTGCCGAACGCGTGGTACCTCAACGTGTTGGTCGTCGGGCCCGGTGCCCAGGTCGCTCGCCACATCGACGGCACCCTCATGAAGCCGGCCGGCGTCGACGTGCATCCACCCGAGTGCGTCAGCGTGCTGTACCTCGAGGTCCCGGTCCCCCGTGGCGGTGAGCTCGCGCTGTGGAATGGCTCGGTGCCCGTGGGGCGGCTGACGCCGCGCGTCCGTCAGGCCGTGCACTTCCGCGGTGATCTCGCGCACGCGGTACGGTCCTTCGAAGGACCTGCCTCGGCCCGTCGCGCCTCGCTCGTCATCGAGCAGTACCACTTCGACGCCGAGGCGCTGGCGAGGCTGCCAGCCTTCAAGCTCGACTCACGAGCTGGCTTCGGCGCGTACCTCGACGACCACGCCACCCGACCGCCAGGCGCCTTCACCATCGAATCATGAGGCGCGTGACGACAGCCGCTGGCGGTACTCTTCGATGGGGAACAACTCGACCTCGGCCCCGCCGCGTCGTTTCCCGTCGGGCGAGTAGTCGAAGGGATCGTCCACGTCGCGGATGAGGCGGAGCATGTAGACGTAGATGAGCGTCAGCACCGGCACGAGGATGAACTCCGCGAGCTGCGACTTGTACTTCGCGCTCACCACCAGGATCAGGATGAGCCCGAGCAGCGTCTCGAGCAGCGCGTAGGCCGGCGGCAGGAAGCCGGTGCGCGAGATGACGTCCATGCGCGAGATCGTCTTCCGCAGGCTCGCGAGCTGGGGCACCGCACGGGAGGCGTACGGCCCGGCGCCGTCGCGCTCGAGGGTCTGGAGCACACCGTTGAACGCGGTGAGGGTGTCGAAGACCTGCGCGGTGGACTTGCGCTTGTAGAGCCAGTCGCGAATCCCGTCGGTCATGCTCAAGAGCGACGCGCGAAGTTCGTTCAGCTTGAGCGAGGGGCGGGTCGATGCGGCGAGGACGAGGATCTCCTCGAGGAGCTCGAGCGTGGTTGCCACCTCGGCCGGGAGCTTCTCGGCCTCCTTGTAGTCACTGATGGTGCCGGTCAGGAGGAACCCGGTGAGGAAGACGCCGGCGGTCAGCACCACGCCCACGTCGGCGAACTCGACCGCCCCGCTCCACCCGGCCCCGAACTCGAGCGCCGCCTTGATGCCGGTGACGAGCGCCACGAAGGGCAACGTCGTCAACATGAGCCTCCACTTCAACACGCATCACCTCCCGACGGTCCACACAGACTGTACTCCCAGCCGGCTGAAGTCCCTCGATGAAAGCCTCGGGCGACGTGGTTACGCTCTGAGCCATGCGCTTCAAGGGAACCGAGTCGTACCTGACGAGTGAGAGCCTGCGCTCTGCCGTCGATTGTGCCATCGCGCTCCAGCGCCCGTTGCTGGTGAAGGGCGAGCCAGGCACGGGCAAGACGTTGCTCGCCGAGGCCATCGCGAAGGCCACCGGCTTCGAACTGCTGACGTGGAACGTCAAGTCCACCACCAAGGCCCAGGACGGGTTGTACGTGTACGACGCCGTGCAGCGCCTGCATGACAGCCGCTTCAACGACAAGGACGTACGCGACATCCGTCAGTACCTTCGCATGGGGCCGCTGGGCCTCTCGTTCGCGGCCACCGAGCGCAAGGTGCTGCTCATCGACGAGGTGGACAAGGCCGACCTCGAGTTCCCGAACGATCTGCTCCACGAGATCGACCGCATGCGGTTCCGCGTCATCGAGACCGACGAAGAGGTCGTCGCGAAGCACCGGCCCATCGTCGTCATCACCTCGAACAACGAGAAGGATCTGCCCGACGCCTTCCTGCGGCGCTGCGTGTTCCACTTCATCGAGTTCCCCGAGCGCGAGCTGATGGAGCGCATCGTCGACGTGCACCACCCGGAGCTCTCCGACGCGCTCGTCGATCAGGCGCTCGGCGTCTTCTACGAGCTGCGGGCCTTCACCAGGCTGCGGAAGCGCCCCTCGACCAGCGAGCTCATCGACTGGTTGGCGGCGCTCAAGTCGACGGGCATCTCGAACGTGAAGCTCGACGCGCAGCTCCCCTTCATCGGTGCCCTGCTCAAGCGCGAGCAGGATCTCATGGCGTTTGCCGATCAGTTCGGCAACCGCGCGCCCAGGCGAGCCTGAACGACCGTGTTCATTCCCTTCCTCTACGAGCTGCGCAGCCGCAAGGTGCCGGTGGGCACGACCGAGGCCGTCTCGCTCTCCCGCGCGCTGCTGGCAGGTCTCCACGAGAGTTCCCTCGAGGGCTTCTACTTCGTCGCCCGCGCGCTCCTGATCCACGACGAGAAGCACCTCGACGCGTTCGACCAGGCCTTCGCCAGGCACTTTCAGGGCATCGAGTCGCAGTCCATGGCCATCACCGAGCAGCTCCTCGAGTGGGTGCGCGACGCGAAGCAACCCGATCGCATGCTGACGCCGGAAGAGAAGGCGCTGCTCGATCAGCTCGACCTCGAGACCCTCGAGAAGCTCTTCCAGCAACGCCTCAAGGAGCAGAAGGCCCGGCACGACCGCGGCAACACCTGGGTCGGCACCGCGGGCACCTCGCCCTTCGGCAACACCGGCAAGAGCGACCGCCCCGGCTTTCGCGTCGGCGATGGCACGGGCCAGAAGAGCGCCGTGCGACAGGCCCAGGAGCGGGCCTTCAAGGAGTACCGCGACGATCTCGTCCTCGACGTGCGCCAGATGCAGCTCGCGTTGCGCAAGCTGCGGGCGTTCGCGCGCGAGGGCGCTCTCGACGAGCTCGATCTCGATCGCACCATCAGCGAAACGGCGCGCAACCTGGGCGATCTCGAGGTCATTCTGCGGCCGCCGCGCAAGTCGAATACGCGCGTCATCCTGTTGATGGACGTCGGCGGCTCGATGGATCCGTTCGCCCACCTCGTCTCGCGTCTCTTCACCGCGGCGAAGAAGGCCACGCACTTCCGAGAGCTGCGCACGTACTACTTCCACAACTGCGTCTACGGGCGCGTGTACCAGCACGCGAGCTTCCGCGATCCGATCCCGCTGGCCCGGCTCTTCGCGGAGACCGACCGCCGCTACAAGCTGATCGTCGTGGGCGACGCGCTGATGGCGCCCTGGGAGTTGATGAGCGTCTCGGGTTGGAGCGACGACGAAGGCCTCGAGGGCTTCGTGCACCTCATGCGGCTGCGGGAGCACTTCCCGGCGAGCTGCTGGCTCAACCCCGAACCGCCCAGCGCGTGGTGGCAGAACACCATCGACGTCATCCGTAAGGTGTTTCCGATGTACCCTCTCACCCTCGAAGGACTCGGCGACGCGGTCGGCCAACTGACGAAGGCGAGGTAAGCCATGGCGAAGGACACGCAGGATCTCCGAACGTGGCTGCCGTCGATCGCCGTCTTCGGAGGGCTCGAAGAGGGCACCTTGAAGCGCGTCATCGGCATGCTCGGCGAGCACCACTTCGAGCCCGGCGCCGAGGTGTGCAAGCAGGGCGAAGCCGGCCGGGCCATGTTCCTCGTGCGCGCCGGTGAGGTGCTGGTGTGCCGCGACGACGAGTCCGGGGTGCGCCGGAAGTTCGTGCGCATGGGGCCCGGGGAGTTCTTCGGCGAGATGACGCTCATCGACATCCAGAAGCGCAGCGCCACCGTCGTCGTCGAGAAACCCTCGCTCCTGTTCTCGCTCGGAAACCGCGACCTCTACAAGCTCTACCAGGACGACACGCAGGGCTACGTGATGATCCTCCAGAACCTGTGCCGGGAGCTCTCGCGCCGGCTGCGCGTCACCAACCAGCGGCTCCAGACGATGGCGAGCGAGGTAGACGACGAGGAAGACCGCACGCTCATCCGGCCAGCGGTCAAGCGCTGAGCCGAACCGTCACCCGCACCTCGGGCTTGATCTTCAGCGTGCCCAGCATCGCGGAGTAGGGGGTGATGCCGAAGTCGCGCTGATCGAAGGTGAACTCGGCGACGCGCACAGGCCCTTCGTTCCGCAGGGAGCCGGTCAGTCGCCGCGTGGTGCCGTGGAGCCACAGCTCGCCTTCGATGGTGGTGGCCGTCACGCGCGTCGTCTCAAAGCGCGCCTCGGGGAACCGCCGCGCCTCGAGCACGTCCACCACGATGTTCTTCTCGATCTCGGCCTTCATCGGCGACAGCAGCGCGCTCGAGGGTGCGCCGTTCTTCATCGCGGTGACGACGCGCACGGAGCCGGTCTCGAAGGTACCGAGGATCCGCTCGCCCTCGACGTCGACGCTGCACCGCTCGACCACCAGCTGGAGATCGTGCGCCACCGCCGAGAGGAGCCCCTCCTTGAACGTGAAGACGTGTACTTCCACCTTCGAGCCATCGACGCGCGCCATGAGGCGAGTATAGGCCCCGTCATGCTGCGGACGGTGGCGATGGGCGTCGTAGGGCTCGTGGGCGTGGCGATCGCCGTCGGCCTGGCGCTCCCGAGGACCTGGCGGGTCGAGCGCGCGATCGTCATCGAGGCCCCGACGGAACGGATCGTCCCGGCCATCTCCACGCTTCGCCGCTGGCAGAGCTGGGCGCCCTGGGCGCGCACCGACCCCAAAGCCGTCCATCACTTCGTGGGGCCAGAGTCGGGCGTGGGCGCGCGTTGGCAGTGGACCGGCCCGACGCTCGGTACGGGTGCCCTCACCATCGTCGCGGCGGCCCCCACGGCCGTCGACCTCGAGGCCGCCCTCGCCTCGGAGGACGTCAACGCCCGGCAGCGGTTCACCTTCGTGCCTGAAGGAGACGGCACCCGCGTCACCTGGGTCGACGAAGGGACCCTGCCCCGGCTCGGCGGCTTCTTCACGAGCAGCGTCGAGGCGCGCCTGTCGCGTCAGCTGGAGGTCGGCTTGTCGAACCTCAAGGCCGTCGTCGAGCGAGAACCCGCCCCGCGTCCGCTCCCACCGCCTTCGTCACTCGAGGGCCTCGACGCCGGGCTCAGCGCTGGGCCCTGAACCAGGCCACCGTCGTCGCCAGACCCTGCTCGAGCGGCACCTTCGGCTCCCAGCCCAGCAGCGTGCGCGCCCGCGTGATGTCCGGCTTGCGCTGCTTCGGATCGCCCTCGGGCAACGGCTGGTACACGAGCGTGCCGCCACCGCCCGCCGCCGCGCGGACCGCCTCGGCGAAGGTCTTGATGGAGCGTTCGTCCGGGTTGCCGAGGTTCACGGGCTCCACCACGTCCGAGACCGCGAGCCGGACGAGCCCGTCGACGAGATCGTCCACGAAGCAGAACGAGCGGGTCTGCGAGCCGTCCCCGAACAGCGTGAAGTCTTCGCCCCGGAGCGCCTGCCCGACGAAGGCCGGCACCACGCGCCCATCGTCGAGCCGCATGCGGGGCCCGTAGGTGTTGAAGATGCGCACGATGCGCGTGGCCACACCCCGTGACCGCCGGAATGCGCTCACCAGCGCCTCGCCGTACCGCTTGGCCTCGTCGTACACGCTGCGCGGCTTGGTCGGGTCGACGTTGCCGGTGTAGCTCTCGCGTTGCGGGTGCTCGAGCGGGTCGCCGTAGATCTCCGAGGTCGACGCCTGGAGGAAGACCGCCTTCTTCGACTCGGCCAGCTCGAGCCCACGCAGCGTGCCCTCGGAGCCCGTGCGCATCGTCTCGAGCCACAGCTGCGCGTAGTCGATCGGCGAGGCCGGCGAGGCGAGGTTGAAGACGAAATCGACCGGACCCTTCACGCTGATGGGGTTGCAGATGTCGTGGTGGACGAAGTCGAAGCGCGCGTCGGGCAGGACCGTCTCGACGTTTCGCCGATTGCCCGTCACCAGGTTGTCGATGGCGGTGACGGCCTCGGCGCCGTCGCGCAACAGGCGCTCGCACAAGAAGGAGCCGATGAAGCCGGCGCCACCGAGCACCACGATGCGCTTTCCCCGGTACGTGTTCACGGCGCGGGCCTTATCCGACCGCGCCTGCGAAATGGAGCGGTTGTTGCGCCCCCGCTACAACCCCGGCAACCGGTCCTGCCCGGGGAGCTGGTCCTTGTATCGCTCGAGCACCAGATCGATCCCCTGGCGGATGTATTCGGCCACGGGCACCTTGGTCTTCTGGTTGAGCAGCTTCAGCAGCTCATTCTGCTCGGGCGTGATGTAGATCGTGGTGCTGATCTTCTTGCGCGCCATGGCCATATGTGACGCTATGTCGGCTCTGGTGGAGGGCAACAAAATGGCCTTGAAGAACCTCGTCGTGACCCTCGCTGCCCTCGCCCTGGGGGTGGGCTGCGCCTCGAACAAGGCCGCCGAGAAGACCGACGGCAAGGGCGCCGAGGGGGACGGCACCGCCGTCGCCGAGAGCATTCGTCAGAAGAAGTCCGGCGATGAGACGCTGACCGAGACCGACCTCAACGGCGACAAGAAGCCCGACGTGTGGACCTACACCGTCAAGGGAAAGAGCGCCGACGGCAAGGACATCGACCGGCTCGTCCGCAAGGAGCTCGACATCAACGGCGACGGGAAGATCGACATCAGCCGCGCCTACGATGAGCGGGAGCAGATCTCCCGTGAGGCGCTCGATCTCGACTTCGACTCGAAGGTCGATCAGGTGAACTTCTTCGAGAAGGGCGTGATCGTTCGCAAAGAGCGCGATCTCTCTTCCGCCGGCAAGCCCTCGCTCTGGTTGTTCTACGAGAAGGGCAAGCTCGTGCGCCGGGAGCGCGACACCAACGGCGACGGCCGCGTCGACTACTGGGAGTACTGGGAGAACGAACAGGTCGACCGTATCGGCGAAGATCTGGACGGCGACGGCAACGTCGACAAGTGGACGAAGAACCCCGACTCCGAGACGTGACGACTCAGTTGTTCGTGACGATCCCGGCGATCGACGTCTCGCGCTTGAAGTCGGCGAGGTAGGTGCTGGCGGCGTCTTTCGAGCCGAAGCGCCCCATGCGTACCCGGAACCACACGCCCTTCCCCGGCACCGTCGCCTCGACGATGAACGGCGCGTAGCCCTTGTCACGCAGGCCCGCCGCGAAGCGCTCCGCCTCGGACTTGTCCTGGTAGGCCGACAGCTGCAGCGTCCACGCGCCATCACCGGCCGTCGGCGGCTCCGTCTGACGGGACACCTTGCCGAACGCCTCTTTCAAGGCGCCTGCGTCGTTCGTGCGCGTTGCCACCGGCTCAGCCTTCGGCGTCTCAGGGAGTCGGGGTGACGGCTCGGGCTTCGGCTCGGCGACAGCCACCGCCTCAGGGTCGGCTTCGTCGGGCTCGCCGGGCTTCACGGGCTCCGGTGGCTTGACGGGGTCGGCCGGCTTCGGCTCCGGCTTCAGCTCCATCGTCTTGACCACCACCGTCTTCGGCGGCTCGACCGGTGGGTCGATGGGCTTGCGGGTGAGCTCCTCCTGGAACGTCAACTGCGCGGGTTGTCTCTCAGCCTGCGCGAGCGCCTCGGTCTTCTGATCCGCCGCCGAGAGGATGTCGGTCGGCTGGGCGAGCTTCTGCGTCTCGTTCGCCAGCTTCTTGCCGACGACGACGCCGAGCACGAAGACGCCGCCGAGGACGACCATCGAGGCCACGGTGAGGGTGACGATCTGCCGGCTGTCGAGAGACAGCTCGTACTTTTCTTTGAGTCGGTGGGAGTCGCGCATGCGTCGAGGTGGAGGGACTGAAGAGCCCCTCGGTGAGACAGGACGGTAGCGCGATGCGACAGCGGGTCAATTTTCAGCGCCCCGCCGTTCAGGTCGAGCCGCAGTGCCACCGTGGCGGATCAGTTGTTCGGCGCGCCCTGGCGGATCCACCGCTCGATGCGCTGCGTGCCGGCGGGATCGCTGTTCGACAACTGCGCGCCAGGCGGCATCGGGTTGCCCGCCAGGCCGGTGATGCGCTGGTAGATGACGCTCGAGTTCGGGTTCCCTGGCACCACGAGCGCACGCACGTCGCTGTAGCTGGCGCGGTTCGGGTGACAGGTCGTGCAGTTCGCCGCGAAGATCGGCGAGATGTCGTTCATGAAGGACAGCGGTGGACCGGCGTCCGGCATCATCATGCCTGCGTCGACGCCTGCATCCATCCCCGCGTCCATCGCGCCTGCGTCGGGCCGGCCCGCGTCGGCCATCGTGCCGGCGTCTGGACGCCCCGCGTCGACCATCATTCCGGCGTCCACGCCCGCGTCGATGGGCATGGGGCCTGCGTCGAAGAGGCCTGCGTCGAAACTGACCGATGCGTCTCGGGGGCCGGGGAAGTTGGCGTCGTAGTCCCCTCCGTCGAAGCGCGCACACGCGCCAGCCGCGCAGACCTCGTTGCCCGCGCACGTCTGGCAAACGGCGCCGCCCGTTCCGCACTCGAAGACCGCCGTGCCGCCGAGGCATTCTCCGGTCTCGTCGCAGCAGCCGGTGCAGTTCGAGGGCCCGCACATCTTTTGGGGCGCGCCGCACGAGGCGACGGCGAGGGAGAAACCAACCACGACACCAAGGACCAGCGCAGGCGTCCAACGCATTGGAGGCAGATCATAGCCGCAAGCGCACGGCGCTGGGTGGCGGACCGAGCGGAGCCAGCGAGACGGAGCCGGTTCCCTGGCGGGGCCACGTCGGTCGGAGCGCTCAGCGCAGCCGGAGATCCATCGGACCTTCGAGCTCCAGCCTCTGGCCTTCATCGACGAGCGTGGCCTCGGCCCCGTCGGGAACGACCAGCCGCACCGCGCGGCCGAGATCGTACACCTCGTCCTCGAGCATCACGGCCGTGGAGAGATCGTCGCTCTCCGCGAAGATCGCCTCGTCTTCCACTTCGAGTCGGCGAAAGCTCGAGCCCAACGGGCCCGCGTGGACGTTCGGCACCTTGACCCGGAACACCGGGGGCGGCAGCTTGCCCGGGCCTTCGGGACGCGTCCCGCTTCCCAGCTTCGACAGGCCGTCGGGCGTGAAGAAGGCGCGCAGAGAGTCTCCGCTCGTCGGCTCCGGGTCGCTCAACGAGCTCGCGGGCGTGAAGCGGGTGTCGGTGTACCGCGCGAGCATCGCCATCGGCAGCGCGTCCTCGAGCTTCACCAGCGTCAAGTCCTTCAGCTCGTAGCGCGGGAGCGTGGTGGCGATGATCTTCGCTTCGGTCAGCGTCCCGATGACGACCCGATCACCCTTCTCCAGCACCTTCACCGCGCCGCCGAAGCACTCGAGCAACGTCGGGCCCTGGGCCCGCACCTCGTCGAGCCGCCCCAGCTTCGAGCCGACGGCGATGGGACGCTCCTGACGGCCGAGCATCAACAACGGCGCGGCCGCGGAGTGCAGCCCACAGACCGGAGCGTTGACCGGCTTCTCGCACCCGGCGCCGAGCAGCGCGAGCGCGAGCGCCCACCTCACAGAATCCACCCACCGCCCACCACGACGTCACCGTCGTAGAACACCGCGGCCTGTCCCGGCGTCACGGCCTTTGCGGGCTCGTCGAGGTGGACCTCGACGTGGCCATCGGCGTCGAGCACGACCTGGCCCGGCGTCCCGAGGTGCCGGTGGCGAATGCGGATCTGCAGCGAGCGCCCCGTCGGCGCCGCTCCGTCCACCCACTTCGGACGCAACAGGTTGAAGCGCTCGCGGGCGATGACGTCGGCCGGGCCCACCACGACTCGCCGGGTGTCGGCCTCGATGCGCTGCACGTACCGCGGCGTGCCCTGCGCCGGCACCGGGATTCCCCGCCGCTGGCCCACCGTGAACCGATGCACGCCCTCGTGCGTCCCCAGCACCTCGCCGTCCGTCGACACCACCTCACCCGTCGGCTGCGGCCCCGCCACCTTCTCGACGAAGCGCGCGTAGTCGCCGTCGGGCACGAAGCAGATCTCCATCGACTCGGGCTTGGCGCTGGTGACGAGGCCGTGCCGCTCCGCGATCGCGCGCACCTCGGGCTTGGTGAGGTGGCCGATGGGGAACACCACGTCGGCCAGCTCGTCCTGGCCCAGCGTGAAGAGGAAATACGACTGATCCTTCGCCGGGTCGACGCCCCGGCGCAGCACCTTGCGCCCCTCGACGTCCTCCACCCGCGCGTAGTGTCCCGTCGCCAGCTTCGCCCCGAGCGCCCGAGCGCGCTTGAGCAGAAAGCCGAACTTCACGTCCTCATTGCAGGACACGCAGGGGATCGGCGTCTTCCCGTTGAGGTAGCTCTGCACGAAGGGCGTCACCACCCGGTCCTTGAAGAGCTCCTCGACGTTCGCGACGTAGAACGGAATACCCAGCCGCTCGGCGACCCGCCGCGCGTCGTCGATGTCGTCGGGGCTGCAGCACGAGCCGCACTGCGCCTTCGACTCGTAGCTCCACACCCGCAGGGTGATGCCGATCACCTCGTGGCCCTGCTCCTGGAGCACGGCTGCCGCGGCCGACGAATCAACCCCTCCGGACATGGCCACCACGACGCGCATACGGGGACGGATGCCACAGCCCTCCCCGGCCTGAAAGCCCCTCGCTCTGGCCCTGGTTTTCCACAGCAGAACCACCAGGACCTACATGGGGGTCACGAGGGCGTGACGGCGACACGAGTTCGCAACCCACAGCCCAACCCATTGAATCAACTCGGCTTGTGGACAACTTCCGGGGGCTCTCCACAGGGGCCGCCGAAATCGGCCTGGTCGGTCGTCGCGCGTGGGACCCTGCGTGTGGGAAAGCCTGTGGAGAGCGCGAAAGCCGCCTGATCCACGTCAGCTCGCGGCCGAAAAGCCCTCGAGCAGGCGCCGCAGGCCCTCCTTCGTATTGAGCGTTGGATCATCGAGCACGCGCTCCAGCAGCCACGCGGTGGCCTGGCCGATGACGGGTGACGGACCCACCCCGAGCGCCGACATGACCTCCTGGCCGTTGAGTGCGAGGGCCTTCGTCGTCAGGGGCGGGTTGGCGGCGAGCTGGGCCTCGATTCGAACGCGCAGCGCGGGCACGCCACGGCCCAGTGCGTCCGTCACGTCCAACACCGGTGTGGCGAACTCGACCTTGACGCGCGAGAGCCAGCGCCTGAGGTCGGCGTCGGTGGCGTCGAGCGCGGGCAGGGCGTGGTGCGCGACGAGGTGGCCGGTGTCCGTGGCGACCTTCGAGGGGAACTTGAGCCGCAGGACGATCGCCTGCGCGGGTGAGGTCCCAGACAACAGCACCGCGAGGCGCAGCGCGAGCTCTGGAGCGGCGCGTCCGACGGCCGAGAAGTCGGCCTGGGTCGCCTCCGGGAGGAACTCACCGAGCAACCCGGTGCGGGCCGCGAGCTCGAGCCCCAGCGTCACGCGCGGCGACAGGAGCATCTTGCTGAACTCCTGGTTCACCCGCTCACCGGCGACCTTGCGAAACACGTGCAGGGTCTGGGCGATCGCCGCTTCGGTCTCGGGCTCGACGGAGAAGCCAAGCACCGTCGCGAAGCGCACCGCGCGCATGGGCCGCAGGCCATCTTCGAGGAACCGCTCCATCGCGCTGCGCACACAGCGAATGGACCGGGCCTCGAGATCCGCCGCGCCCCCGAAGGGATCGACCAGCTTCTTCGAGACGAGATCGAACGCCATCGCGTTGATGGTGAAGTCGCGGCGCGAGAGGTCGGCTTCGATGTCGGAGTGAAACTCGACCTTCGAGGGGCGCCGGCCGTCGAGGTACTCGGCCTCGGCGCGGAAGGTCGTCACCTCGACGTGTGCCTTGCCCACCACCACCGTGACGGTGCCGTGCTCGAGCCCCGTGGGAATGACACGGCGAAACAGCTTCTGGACCGCTTCCGGGCGCGCGCTGGTGGCGACGTCGAAGTCCTTGGGGGGCTCGCCGCGCAGGACATCGCGCACGCAGCCGCCGACGAGGAAGGCCTGGTGGCCCGCGGCCGAGATCGTCTCCACCACCTCGCGGACCGAAGCGGGAATCGGGAAGCGCTCGAAGCGCGCGGCCGCGTCTGTTGGAATTCCCACGACCCTCGCCTCGAAAGTGATCCCAGCAAGAATCGAACTTGCGACCTGCGGTTTAGGAAACCGCCGCTCTATCCAACTGAGCTATGGGACCTGATTGTCTGCGCGGCGTGAATATCAGCGCCGCCACTCGCGGGGAACGCCTTCGAAGCTGGCCCTCCGCTCGAGATCCGCGGCTTCCGCCTTCACCCGCGCCAGCGCCTTGCGGTTGAGCTCGAGGCGCTCTTTGGCGCGCTCGAACTCGGGGTTGAAGGCGAAGACGCAGGGCTGGGCCATCACGCCGGTGCCCGTCGCGTTGAAGAAGCGGTTCTGCGTCACCACCACACCTCCGCCGACGCCGACGGAGACCCCACCGACGCCCTGACCCACCCCCACCCCGAAGGACGAGCCCGTCGTCACCTGGCTGGCCGACCCGACCGCGCCGGGGGTCACCATCACCGTGGGGCCGGGCCCGAAGAAGGGGGCGAAGCCGCCGTTGAAGCACTGATAGCGCGCGGCCACGGGCAGCCCGTCGACGTCTTCGACCTTGCGGCGGTCGACCTCGATCTCGTCTTCCAGGCGCGCCTGACGCTCCGCGACGTCCCGAAAGGCCGCGCGCCATTCGTACTCGATGCGCCGCTGTTCGCTCTGCGCGGTGGGTGAGGCGGGTCCGCTCGGCACGGCGACGGTGGGCGGACTCGAGGCGCCTGCGTCCCGTGGAGCACCCGACACCATGCTGATCGCGACGCCTGTCGTCGTCTTCGCCTTGATGGTGCCGGGGACCGAGGCCGGGTTGTCGGTGTAGTGCACCGTGCCGTCGGGATCGGTCCACGTGTAGACCTCTGCCAGCGCGCCCGGCGCGAGCAGCACGGCGAGACCGAGGACATGTCGACCCATGGACTGAAACGGTACTCCGACGGCACGGGCGCGCACCAACGAGGCCTCCCCGAAACGAGAAAACCCACGGCGAACCGTGGGTTTTTCGAGTGGGCACACCAGGTTTCGAACCTGGGACCCCCGCCGTGTGAAGGCGGTGCTCTACCGCTGAGCTATGTGCCCGTATTCAGATGTCCCCGTGAGGGGCCCTGCAAAGGGAGGAGCTTCGTGCCATGCGCACCCCATGGTGTCAACGAGGAAGGCGGACGAGACGGCGCGCGTGCAGCTGACGCCTTGTCCGTTCGACTCACAACGCCGAGAGCTTCTCGTCGAGTGACTTGATCCGCTTCTTGAGCGAGGAGATCGACCGGCCAAGGTCCTTGAAGTCGGCGCGGGTGGCGAAGTTGAGCTGGTGCATCACCACCGTCTGGGTCTTGTCGACCGCGGCCTTGCCGCGCTGCACCGCGCCGATGGCCTCGGCGATCTTCGCGGCGCGCTTCTCGTCGGCGAACAGACGCTCCATCGCCTTCGCGGACAGTCCCAGGGCCTGCTGGGTGAGCTTCTTGCGCAGTCCCATTCGTCATCCCCCTTGTCGGAGCCGGGTGAGCCACCGCTCGGCGAGTCCCCGGTGGTTGAGGCGCGCGATGATCGGCTGCAGATCGCCGCGCACCCACAGGCGCTTCTGCACGATGGCCGCGATGGGGTCCAGCCCGCCGTCGATGAGAGCGCGGAAGGTGGCCTCGTCGGCGCGGGCCTCGTACGCCACGCGGGCCTCGGCAAGCTGCGCGGGCGTCACGAAGCGGGGCACGGGAAACCGGCCGTCCGTGGGCGCTCCGCACAGCACGCAGAGCGCGCCAGACGAGCGCTCGATGGTGACGCCGAAGTCTCCGACCCAGCCCACGGCTGCTGCTGGGAGGCCCGCGTCCTCGTTGAGGATCGCGATGGCGTGCGCGACGAAGGCCTCGGTGAGCAGCGGCACCATCACCCGCCTCCCAGCAAGCGCTTGATGCTCGAGAACAGCCCACCCTTCTCGGCCGCCTCACGCTCCTCAGTCTGGGAGCGCTTCTCCATCGCCTCGGCGATCGCCTTCTTGAGCACCTCGGGCGTGTCCCGGGTCGCCAGCTTCACCTCGCGCGGATCGCCGGCGTCCTCCAGGAAGACGTGGAGCAGGCACTCCTGGTCGACCTTGAAGTCGATGCGCTTGCCGGTCGCCGCGGCCGGGAGCTTCACGGTGCCGAGGTACTCGTTGTCGACGATGAACTCGCTGTCGCCCTGGAAGATGTCGATCTCGATGAAAGGGGCTCCGGGCTTCTGCGACGGGGGCACGCGGAAGCTCTTCTGCATCGGGACCCGGTGGTTCTTCTCGATGATCTTCCGGAACCGGCCCGTCGGGAGCGCGTAGCCGATTGGCATCGACACGGCGTCGAGCAGCGTCACCGCCTCGCCCGCGACGTCCATCGACTCACCCAGCAGCGCCGCGCCCAGGGCCACGCACTCGTCGGGGTGTACGCCCTTGCGCGCCGGCTTTCCGAAGTGCTCCTGAATGCGCTGCTGCACGAGCGGCATGCGGCTCTGGCCACCCACGAGGATCACCTCGTCGATCGACGAGCGGGTGATGCCCTTCTCGGTGAGCACGTCGTCGCAGATCTGGAAGGTGCGGTCGACGAGATCGCGGGTCAGCGAGTTGAGCTGCTCGCGGGAGAGCGGCACGCGCAGGTCGAGCGGTTTGCCCTTCTTCTCCTCGATGTACGGCAGCTCGATCGTGACGTTCTGCATCAGCGAGAGATCGATCTTCGCCGCCTCGGCCGCGTTCTTCACCCGCTGCATCGCGATGGGGCTCTTCGTGAGATCGACCTTCGTCTCCTTGTGAAAGGCGTCGACCACGAAGTCGATGATGCGGTTGTCGAAGTCCATGCCGCCCAGGAACGTGTCGCCGCCGGTCGCCACCACCTCGAAGACGTTGTGCTTCACCTCGAGCACCGAGACGTCGAAGGTGCCGCCGCCGAGGTCGTACACGAGGATGCGCTGGTCGAGGCCGCGGTTGAACCCGTACGCGAGCGCGGCCGCCGTCGGCTCGTTCACGATGCGCTTGACGGTGAGGCCAGCGAGCTGACCAGCCTGCTTGACGGCCTGGCGCTGGTTGTCGGTGTAGTAGGCCGGCACCGTGATGACGGCCTCGGTGATCGGCCCCTGGAGGAATTGCTCGGCGATCGTCTTCACCTGCCCGAGCACCATCGCGGAGATCTCCGGGAGCGAATACACGCGGCCGCCCATCGACACGGCCGCATCTCCGTCAGGACCCGAGACGATCTCGTACGTGTAGTAGCTGCGCAGGGCCTGCACCGTCTTCGAGTCGAACTTGCGGCCGATGAGGCGCTTGGCGCCGTAGACGGTGTTCTTGGGGTTCGTCACCATCTGATCGCGCGCGACCCCGCCCACCACGATGTCGCCACGCGGCGAGAGGGAGACGACCGACGGGAGGGTGAGCGTGCCCTTGTCGGTGGGGACGATGCGCGGCACGCGGTTACGGACCGACGCCACCAGGGTGTTGGTGGTGCCGAGGTCGATCCCCACGATGCGGCTTTTCTCCGCCATGAGGCAGCGAGTCGTAGCACGAGCGCTGGGAGCCCCCCGGCGATTTTCCCCAAAGGTGCTGGCCACCGCTTCGGCTACACCGTGCCTCGTGAACCGCGTCTTCTATGGCCTGGTCCTGCTGGCGTGCGCCTCGACCTTGTGGTTCGAGTTCAATGATCCCTGCGCCGAGGCCCAGGCGGTGGCCGCGGCCGCGGGGCAACCCGCTCCGACCTGCACGCGCGTCACGGCGCAGGAGGTCGGCAAGGCCGCGATGGAGAGCGCGAAGACGGCCGTCGAGGTGGCGATCGGCCTGGTCGGCGCCATTACCCTCTTCCTCGGCCTCATGAAGATCGTCGAGGAGGCGGGCGGCCTCGCCTTCATGGCCCGGCTGATCCGCCCGCTCATGGAGCGCCTGTTCCCCGACGTCCCGCCCGAGCACCCGGCCATGGGCGCGATGATCCTGAACCTCGCCGCCAACGTGCTCGGCCTCGGCAACGCCGCGACGCCGTTCGGCCTCAAAGCCATGAAGGAGCTCGACACCCTCAACGCCGAGAAGGGCACCGCGACCAACGCCATGGTGCTCTTCCTCGCCATCAACACGAGCGGGGTGGCGGTTCTGCCGACGGGTGTCATCGGCTTGCGGGCGCTCAAGGGGTCGGTGGATCCCGCATCGATTTTCTCGACCACGCTGGTGGCCACGTCGTGCTCGACGGTCACCGCGATCATCGTCGCCGTGATCCTGTCTCGGCTGCCGATGTTCCGGCCGTCGGAGGCGCAGCGGCTCGCCGATCTGGAGCGACGCCAGCAGGCCAGGAGCGCTCCTTCGGCGCAGGGCGTGAGGGCCTGGCTCCCGTTGTTGACCTTCTTCGCGGGCCTCATCAGCCTCGTGGTGCTCGTGGCGAAGTTCGGTGAGCGGGCGAGCGGGTGGATCCTGCCGGTGCTCATCCTCGGCATGATGACGCTGGGGATCGTGCGGCGGGTTCGGGTCTACGAGGTGTTCGTCGCCGGCGCGAAGGAGGGCTTCATGCTGGCGGTCGGCATCATCCCGTCCCTGCTCGCGATCCTCGTGTCGGTCGGCATGTTCCGGAAGAGCGGCGGGCTCGACGTGCTGACCCGCTTCTTCGGCCAGTTCACCGCCCCGCTGGGCCTGCCGGCCGAGGTCCTGCCGCTCGCCTTCATCCGCCCACTGTCAGGCTCGGGCGCCTTCGCGCTGACCGGCGATCTGATCGTCGCCCACGGGCCGGACACCTACATCGGGCAGCTCGCGAGCACGATCAACGGCTCGACGGAGACGACCTTCTACGTGCTGGCGGTCTACTTCGGCAGCATCGGCATCAGCCGCACGCGACACGCGGTCCCCACCGGGCTGGCGGCCGATCTGATGGGCCTCGTCGGGAGCGTGGTGGCCGTGAGGCTGCTGCTGAGCCACTAAAGGCGCATCAGATCGGCGCGAAGCGCCACTCCCGTCATGGCTGGACCGCGGCGCGCACCCGTGGCGAGGGATCCTTCAGCTGCACCAACTCGACCCAGGTCGACCAGTCCTTCGGCGGGCGCGCCTTCATCGCCGTGACCGCCGCCACCCGCTCGGCTTCTCCGGCAGAGAGCCGCTCGGCCAGGGGATCGTCTCCACACCGCCGGGCGCGCGCATCGACGCCGAGCAACACCAGCTCCGCGTCCCGCAGCTTCGCCTGCGCCAGCTTGACGGCTTCGGTCGCGCGGACCTCGAAGCCCTCGAGATCGTCGGGGAACTCGACGCGCTCCTTCCGCGCCTCGGCGATGGTCGTCTGCGCGAGGGTCGCCGCCTGGCTCGCCGCGCACAGGTCACGCGCGAGCCCCAGCGCCGTCACCGGCGTCGGTGGCTCGTTCTGCGACGCCACCTCCTTCGCCCAGGCGGCGAGCTGACGCGCGGTCACGGCCCCGGCGAAGAACTGGCGACGCTCGGTGCGCAGCGCGACCCACCGCCGCAGCACCATCGGATCGGGGAGCTGGGGATCCCACGCGCGCTGGTACTCCGTGGCGGCCCGCTCGAGCTGACCTGAGACGTCGAGCAGCACCGCCCGGGTCAAGAGCAGCGCGCCGTCCTGCGCCTTTCCGTCGAGCGCGTCGAGGCGGGTGGCCAGCTCGTACTCGGCGACGTGCCGTGGCAGCAGCCGCACCACCGTCTGCAGGCTGTCGAACGCGGCCTCGCGAATGAGGGCGTTCCGCGCCGTGCGGAGCTGATCGATCAGTGGATCGATGACCTTCACCGACACGAACTGAGAGAGCTCGGCGGCCGCCAGCCAGCGGTCCATCGGGTCCGGTGCCTTGAGCGAGGCGAGCACGTCGGCCATCGCTCGGCGGCTCCACGAGGGGAGCGCCTTGACGCGCGCGGGATCCTTCGTCGCCTCCAGGGAAGCCAGGGCCTTCGCCTTCGCGAGGCGGGCCGGCCAGTCCTTGAGCTGCGGCGCCAGCGGGTTCTTCGACGCCAGCGTCGCGGCCTCGTCGATCGCGCCCGACACGAGCAGCCCATCGAGCTGCGCGGACAGCAGCCGGGTCTTCGCCTCGTCGCGGTGCGCGCCCGCGGGGAACTCCTTCAGGTACGTCAGCCACCCGCTCGCCGTCGTCGCTTTCGCGAACGCCACCTCGTCCAGGCGGGACGACACCTCGGCCGCGCGGGGATCTTCGGGGTTCTGCGCCGCGATGCGCGCCAGCGTCGACGGCTCGTCGAGGAGCGCCACCTCTTTGAGCTCCAGCGGCCGGAGCAGCGCATCGGCTTCGTCCCGGTGAACGCCCTCGGGGTGCTCGCGGATGAACTGCCGCAGCGCCTGCGGCGTGCCCTTTTCCTTCGCGGCGTTGAAGCGCAGGGTCTCGAGCAGCGCCTTCGCCGCGCGCGCCTGCCCCGAGTCCGGGTGGGCCTCGAGGAACCGCTTGTAGCCAACCACCGTGTGCGCAGCCCGCGCCTCGGCGAACTCGAGCTCGGCCAGTCGCGCCCGCGCCCCGTCGATGTTCTCGTCCTGAGGGTGCTGGATGAGGAACTGCCGCCACGCCGCGATGGAGTCGACCTTCGAGGCCGCCCGGTAGGCCGAGTCCCGACATGCGGCCGACGTCATCCCGAGGGTGATGAGCAGCGGAAGGAGTCGGGGCACCGAACGAGCAGGCATGACGAGGTGCTGCGTAGCCCAAAAACCGGCAACGAGCGTGAGACCAGCGAGGGCCCTGGGGGCTCACGTCGTTCTGGGCTGGAGCGCTCGACCCAGCGGGTGCGCTTCGGGCCGCCGTCGTCCTCCGGCACGGGAGCCACACCCGTCGAGTCACGCCGCGTGGTGCACTCAGTCATCGCGGAGCACGCGTCGGTCTCCGAGTGCCCGAGCCTCGATGGCGTCGCGGCGGCCGAGCTGTCTCCCGAACGTCGGGCCGGCACGCGGGACGAGCGAGGACGCCCTCTCACCAGCCTCGCCGACCACGACCGGGCGCTCGGGCGCCCGCAGCCCCACCAAACGACCTTCAGGTGCCACTGCAGCTGGACCTTGCGAGGGCGCTCAACTTGACGTCGAGGCGGGTTGAGCGACCATTCCCCACATGCAGCGGCTGGCGGTCCTCCTCGCCTCACTCGTCCTCTCGGCCTGCGCCACGGGACGGCCGCTGGGCGCCCGCTCGGTCGATGACGCGTTTCGTCCGTTCGCCGCGGCGCCGTCCGCGATCGTCGTACCCGCAGCGCCCACCGCGAACGCCCGCCCCCTCGAGGTGAAGCCTGGGGCGCGAGCCTCGGTCGTGGAGATCGCGCGTGGCCTGGTGGGGTCGCGCCGGGTCGAGGTCGCCGGACGCCGCTTCGGCGACGACTGCACCGGCCTGGTGCGTGGCGTGTACTCGGCGCTCGGGGTCGATCTCATGAGCGCGGGCGAGGCCGGAGACAACGGCGTGACCGCCATCTGGCGCTTCACCGCGCAGCGGGGCCGGCTCTACGACGGCGGCCGTCCCGTGCCTGGCGATCTCGTCTTCTTCCGCGAGACCTATGATCTCAACCGCGACGGTCAGGTGAACGACGGCCTCACCCACCTCGGCCTGGTCGACGACGTCGAGCCGGACGGCACGGTGTTGGTCATCCACCGGGTCGCGCGAGGCGTGGTGCGCTACCGGATGAACCTGACCGCCCCGACGACCGCGAAAGGCCCCACGGGGAAGGTGCTCAACGACGGATTGCGGCTGCCGGGGAACGGCTCCGCGCCACGACTCACGGGAGAGCTGTTCGTCTCGTTCGGAACGCTGCTCCCCGTCGAGGGCTCGCTCGCGCGGCGATGACCGAGGGCGATTCGGAACTACTTCGCCTCCCACGCAGCCAGCAGGCGCTTCATGCGCGCGGCGGGTGGGTAGTTGGGTGACAGGCTCAGGGCCTTGTCGAGCGCCTCGGCGGCCTTCGCGCGATCGCCCAACGCGACCTGGAGACGGGCTTCGAGGAAACGCGGCCGTGGCAGGTTCGCGGTCTCGTCGCCTTCCAACAACGGCGCGAGCGTCTTGAGCGCCTCGTCGAGCTTCTCCTTCGGCGGAGCCTCCTGGTTGAGCACCAGGGTCGCGGGCACGAGCCGCAGCCAGAAGTCACTGGCGTCCTCGAACTCGGTCGCCAGCCCGTACACCGAGCGATGAAATGCACGCGCGCGGACGAGCGCGATGTCGCTGCTGGTGCCGCCGGACTGCTGGGCGACGGCCTCCATGGCCTTCTGGGCCTTGTCGACCTTCTCACGGAGCACCTTGTCGCGCTCCGCGAGCCCCTTCTGGTCGTCGACGAGCTTGTTGACGGAGTTGGCCAGCGCGAGCCCCTCGGGCTTTGCCTTGGCGGCGCCGTCGAGCTTGTCGAACTGCGGCCGCAGGCCATTGTACCGCGCCACGATGACGGAGTTCTCGGCGTGGAGGTCGTCGAACTCGAGCGCGAGGGCGAGCACCAGCGCCGCGTGGGCATCGGCGAAGGTCGGGTACTCACGCACCATGCCCTCGAGCAGCGCCACCTCGGTCTGACGGGTGTTCGCGTCGTCGAGGCGCAGCTTGGTGACGGACTGCTCGACCAAGGCGCGCGCCTTGAGGCTGATCCCCGGGGTGAGGAGCTGCTTGCCGAACAGGACCCAGAGCACCCCGAGGCCGGCGGCGAGCACCAGGAGGAGCACCACCACGATGGCGATGACGTTGCGACGGCGACCCGATGCGGCGAGCTGCTCGACCGAGACATCGGCCGGCACCTCGGCCACCGGGCGATCCATGATCTCGTTCATCGTCCCGCCGACCGCGGGCAGGGCGCTGTCGGAGACAAGATCGAGGCGAATGGGCACACGGGCCGCGGCGTCGGTGGCTTCGCGCCCAATCGGAGGCAGGTTCGGCAGCGTCGAGGCGATCGGCTCGTCGGCGCGCATCGTGGCCATCATGTCGTAGGGGCCGCCACCGGGCTCCATCAGCGTGCTCACGCCCGGCGGGTCGCCGCCCGGCTCGGTGTCGGTGGGGTTCGACAGGAAGCCGAGATCGCGCGCCGAGCCGACGTTCGGTGGAAGCGTGGTGCTGGCGTCCGAGGGCAGCGTACCGCGGGCCTGGTCGAAGCCCACCGTGGGCTCGGACTGTCCGTCGCTTACGCCCTCGAGCTCGGGGGCGGTGCCGCTGGGCCGCATCGCGTCGGGCCTGGTGGTCTCCTGCAGCGTCGACATCGCGAACAGCGCCGTACGGTTGTGGCGGTCCTGAACGGCCGCCGCGCCCTCACCCGGTGTCGCCTGGCCGTCCGTCATGGCGAAGCGCTGGGTGTGATCGTGTCGTTGCTCGGCGGACTCCTCGCCCTCCTGCTGCTCGCGCATCATCGCGTCGAGATCGACGCGCACCGTGCTCTCCCGAGGGCCGCCCTCGGACTCGGGTTCGCCGCTCAGCTCGACGGTGCCGGCGGTGACCTGCGGCGTGCGGGGGGGCGGCACGACGGGGGTGCCAAACGCCATCGTCGTGGTCGGCGCCGGCGCAGCCACCTCGGGTGGCTTACCGAACATCATCGTCTGGTTGGCCGGTCGATTGGCGGGACCGGGGCCAGGCGCGGGCGACTGGGTGCCGAACACCATCGTCGCGGAGGCAGGTCGCTGCTGGGCGGCGGGCGGAAGGGCGGGCGCTCCGAAGACCTGGGTCGCTTTCGGGTTGGGCGCCGGCGCAGTCGCTCCGAAGACCAGCGTCTGATTCGGCGCCCCACCCGGCGCCTGCACGGCGGGAGGCGCTTTCGGAGGGGCGGCGGGCGTCCCGAACATCATCGTCTGGTTGGTCCCTGCGGCGGCCGGTGGCGGCGCGGGCTCACGGGCGGCGGCCTGACCAGCGGCCGTCCCGAACACCATGGTCTGGTTGGCAGGAGCGGCCTGCGGGGCCGGCGCCTGCCCTGCGCCGAAGACGAGCGTCTGGTTGGCGGGGTTGGGCGCGACGGGTGGAGGTGGCGCCGAGGCCAGCTGCTGGCCGGCGGGGGTCCCGAAGACAATCGTCTGGTTCCCGGGGCGCGCGGCGGGCGAAGAGGTCGGTGGCGGCCCGGCGGCCGCTCCAGGCACGCCGAACATCATCGTCTGGTTGGCGGGCTTGTTCGAAGCGCTCTGGGGCGGCGCCGCGGCAGGCTGGGACCCGAACACCATCGTCTGGTTCGCGGGCCGGTTGCCGGCGCCCGGCGGCAGCACGGTGCGCTTGCGAGACGTCGTCGGCTCCTCCTCGAGGACGGTCGCCTGCGCGTCCCTCGGCGGGAACGCGGTGAAGACATGGGCGCACCGGGTGCACTGCACGGCCGCCCCCGACGCCGGAATCAGCTTCTCATCGAGGACGTAGGTGGTCGCGCACTTCTCGCACGAGATTAGCACCCTTCATGTCTATCACAGGCCCGCGTCACAACGAGGAATCTCAGCCAACTGACGGATGGCTTCGAGGCGGGCCGAACCCACGCCCGGCACCGCGTCGACCTCGTCCCACGAGCAGAACCCGCCTCGGGCATCACGCGCGGCGATGATGTCGCGCGCCAGCGAAGGTCCGATGCCCGGGAGAACGGCGAGGTCGTCGGCGGTGAGACGGTCGAACGGAATCGTCTGGCCGACGGTCAGGGCCTGGCCCGCGGGGAGCGCTCGGCCTGGCGCACACCGGGCCACGCCCGCATCGTCGAGGAAGACCTGCGCGGGCGGGCAGTCGAGCGCGCGCGCCGCCGAGGGCCACCGCCACCAGGAGACGAGCCCCACGCCCAGGAGCAGCGCGGCGGCGACGACCAGCCAGCCATCGCGCGTCATCGCCGAGGCCCTACTTCCTCTTCGCCCTGGTGGGCTTTGCGTCGAGGCCGAACTCGGTGTGCAGCGAGCGCACGGCGAGCTCCGCGTACTTGGACGGAATGACGCACGACACGCGGATCTCCGAGGTGGAGATCGCCATGATGTTCACGCCCTCGTTCGACAAGGTGCGGAACATGCGCGCCGCGACGCCCGAGTGGTTGCGCATGCCGACGCCGACGATCGACACCTTGGCGATGTCCTGGTCGGTCGACACCTCACCGGCGGCGAGCTCCTTCGTCACCTTCTTGATGACGTCGTGGGCCTTGGTGAGATCGGCCTTGCCAACGGTGAAGGTGAGATCGCCCTTCCCGTCCTTCGGCGGGTTCTGGACGATGAGGTCGACGACGATGGCCTTCTCGTCGAGGGCGCCGAAGATCTTCGCGGCGACGCCGGGGCGATCGGGCACGTCCCGAATCGAGATGCGCGCCTCGTTGCGATCGAGCGCGATGCCGCTGACGACCAGGTCCTCCATGGTTTCATCCTCCTCACAGACGAGCGTGCCGGGATCGTCGGAGAACGACGACTTCACCCACAGGGGCACCCGGTACTTCATGGCGAACTCGACGCTGCGGATCTGCAGCACCTTGGCGCCGAGGCTGGCGAGCTCGAGCATCTCTTCGTAGCTGATGCGGTCGAGCTTGCGCGCGGCCGGCGCGACGTTCGGATCGGTCGTGTAGACGCCGTCGACGTCCGTGTAGATCTCGCACGCGTCGGCCTCGAGCGCGGCGGCGATGGCGACGGCGGTGGTGTCACTGCCGCCACGGCCCAGCGTGGTGATGTTCCCCTTCTCGTCGACACCCTGGAAGCCGGCGACCACCGCGATGTGCCCCTGCTTCACCACGTCGAGAATGGGCGCGCCATCGATCTGCTGGATGCGCGCCTTGGAGAAGGTCGAGTCGGTGACGATGCGGCACTGGTGCCCGAGGAAGCTGGTGGCCTTGCCGCCGAACGTCTGGATCGCGATGGCGACGAGACCGATCGACACCTGCTCACCGGTGGCCAACACCACGTCCTGCTCGCGCTCGCTCGGCCGTGGGGTGATCTCGTGGACGAGCTTGAGCAGCCGGTTCGTCTCACCCGACATCGCCGAGACGACGAGCACGACGTCGTTGCCCGCCTTCTGGGCCTCGAGCGCGCGCCGGGCGACGTTCTGCATGCGCGAGATATCGCCGACCGACGTCCCGCCGTACTTCTGCACGATCAGCTTTCGTTTCCTGCGACCTGACACCATGCGTCAACCTCTACAGCGAGGAAGAGACGGGTCCCAAGCGAAAACGCGCGGTGTCGCGGCGGCGAGACGGTGAAGCCTGCCTGCGCGTCGTTGGAGGCCCCGCCGCTCGAAGGTATGTGGCGCGGCATGACGCTGCCCCCGCTCCTCCTCGATGGCAACACGCTCACCCTCGAGCAGATCGAAGAAGTCTCGACGCACGGCCGGAGGGTGGGGCTCGACCCCGAGGCCAGGACTCGAGTGGAGGCCGCGCGCGCCCTCGTCGACACCGTCGCTGCGGGAGACGAGCCCGCGTACGGCATCAACACGGGCTTCGGCACGCTCGCCGAGGTGCGGATCGACAAGAAGGACCTGCGGCAGCTCCAGCGGAACCTCATCGTGAGTCACGCCGTCGGCGTCGGTGCGCCCATGCCGATTCACGAAGCCCGCGCGCTGTTGCTCCTGCGCTGCAACGTCCTGGCGAAGGGCTTCTCGGGCATTCGGCCGTCGACGCTCGAGCTCGGCCTCGAGCTGCTCAACCGAGGCGTGACCCCCGTCATCCCGGAGCGCGGGTCCGTCGGCGCGTCTGGCGATCTCGCGCCGCTCGCGCACCTCGCGCTCGTCTTCATCGGTGAAGGTGAGGCGTTTCTCGATGGACAGCGCCTGCCAGGCCGCGTCGCGCTCGAGAAGGTGGGCCTGGGCCCGATCATCCTCGAGGCGAAGGAGGGCCTCACGCTCGTCAACGGCACCCAGGCGATGTCGGCCGTCGGCACCCACGCGCTGCTCGAGGCCGAAGACCTCGCGGAGCTGTTCGACGTCGCGGCGTCGATGACGGTCGAGGGCATGCTCGGCTCGCACGATCCCTTCCTTCACGACGTATACGCCGTGCGCCCGCACCCCGGTCACGGGAAGGTGGCGACGCACCTGCGCGAGCTGCTCGCCGAGAGTGAGCTGGTGAAGACCCACGTCGACTGCGACAAGGTGCAGGACCCCTACTCGATGCGCTGCGTGCCCCAGGTGCACGGCGCCGCGCGGGAGGCCTTGACCTTCTGCCGCCGCATCCTCGAGGTCGAGGTCAACGCCGGCACCGACAACCCGCTCGTCTTCACCGCGACCGGGCGCATCGTCTCCGCCGGCAACTTCCACGGACAGCCGATCTCCCTTGCGCTCGACGTGCTGGCGATGGGCCTCACGCAGCTCGCGGCCATCAGCGAGCGTCGCGTGGAGCAGATGGTGAACCCGTCGCTCTCGGGCCTGCCGCCGTTCCTCGCGAAGAACTCGGGCCTCAACTCGGGCTTCATGATCGCGCAAGTCACCTCGGCGGCCCTCGTCGCGGAGTCGCGGATTCTCTGCCACCCCGCGAGCGTCGACTCGATCCCCTCCTCCGCCGGGCGGGAAGATCACGTCTCGATGGGCATGACCGCGGCGCTCAAGGCGCGGCAGGTGGTCGATCACGTCAAGCACGTGCTGGCCATCGAGCTGCTCGTCGCCAGCCAGGCGCTGGACTTCCGACTGCCCGCGAAGCCGGGACACGGGCCGCTCGCCGCGCACCAGCTCATCCGCCAACACGTGCCGCACATGGACACCGACCGCGAGCTGCACAAGGACGTCACGGCGGTGGTGCGCCTCATCGACTCGGGCGCGTTGGTGGACGCCGTGCGCGCGTCGCACGACCATCGCCGCATCTGAAATCACGCCTGCCGCACGGGGGCCGCGTGCTACGAATGGGGGCATGACGGAGCGGAAGGAGTTCCCCAGAACGTTGTCCACCGCAATCCCCGCCATCCCCATTCCGGCCCCGGCCACCGAGCCCGCCACCGCCACGGAAGAAGAGGCGAAGGCACGCATCGCCGCGCTCGAACGCGAGGCCCGGGCGATCGGCAATCAACCGGCGGCCGCCCTGCTCTTTCACGAGATCGGCCTGCTCTGGGAGTCGCCGCTCAAGCACGCGCGCAACGCGGCGGTGGCGTACCAGGCGGCCTTCAAGCTCTCGCCGCGGTTCCTCGCCAACATCCGCGCGGCGCGCCGACTCTTCTCCGAGGTCGGCAACTGGCAGATGGTGGCCCAGCTCATCGACGCCGAGCTCCAGGCGACCGAGGGCAAGCGCGCCCGCGCCGCGCTGCTGTTCGAGAAGTCGCAGGTGCTCGAGCAGCGCCTGTCCCGCGAGGTCGATGCGTCCGGCTCGCTCGCGGCGTGTCTGGCGCTGGAGCCCGAAGACGTCACCCTCCTCGTTCAGCTCGAGCAGGTCTTCACCGAGAAGGCCGACTTCCCGTCGGTGGTGAAGGTGAATCAGCTCCTCGCGCAGACGGTGACCGACGACGCCGCGCGCGCGCACTACCTCACCACCGCCGGCCTGCTGCTCGAGGACCGGCTGAAGGATCCCGCCGCCGCTGCGCAGTGCTTCCGTCAGGCCTTCGCGGTCGACCGGAAGGATCCGCAGCTCCTCGCGGCCATCAAGCGCGTCGCCCAGCGCGAAGGCACCGTCGACGAGGAGCTCGCCGCGCTCGCCGCCGAGGCCGAAGGTCAGGGCCCCGGCGCTGCCCCCACGTTCCTGCAGATCGCCAAGGCCTACGAGCGGCTCGGCCGGCCAGAAGACGCCCTCGCCGCCCTGCTCGCCGCCCGTCGGGTCAGCACCTCGGAGCCCCTCGTCCTCGCCGAGCTCGCCCGCATCTACGAGGTCCGCGGCCGCTTCGAAGAGCTCGCCGACGTGCTGCTCGCGTGGGTCCAGACGAACAACGATCAGAGCGAGTTCGTCGCCATCAACCTGCGCCTCGCCGCGCTCTTCGAGGAGCTCAAGCGCGATGGCGAGGCCGCCGCGCGGTACCGCGCCATCCTCCAGCGGGTGCCCGGCCATGCCGGAGCGCTCGCCGGCCTCGGCAAGCTCTCCTACCGCGCACAGAACTGGATCGGCCTCGTCGAGACCTACGACGCCGAGACGGTGGCCTCGGACGATCCCCGCACGAAGTCCGGCCGGCTCTACAAGGCCGGCGAGACGCTCGAGGAGCGCCTGGGCCAGGTCGACGACGCCATCGCCCGCTACAAGCAGGCGCTCACGCTCACCCCCGGCTACCTGCCCGCCACCAAGGCGCTCACCCGGCTGTTCGAGAAGCTCGGCCGCTGGAACGAGCTGGTGTCGATGTTCGAGCAGGACCTGCTCCAGGTGACCGACAAGGAGCAGCAGATCACCACGCTCAACAAGATCGCGAACCTCTACGAGGACCGCCTGAGCGACGTGCCGCACGCCATCGACTGCCTGCGTCGCGTGCTGGAGATCTCGCCCGAACATCTACCCACGATGCGAAACCTCGCGCGCCTCTACGAGCGCGCGGGCCAGTGGCAGGAGCTGCTCGCGCTCAACGAGCAGGAGTCCCGACTGGCGTCGGACCAGAAGCAGGTCATCTCGCTGGCGCACCGCAACGCCGAGATCCTCGAAGAGAACGTGAAGGACCGGCCCGCCGCCATCGCCGCGTGGGAGCGCGTGCTGCAGCTCGCTCCGAATTACCTGCCCGCGCTGCGCAGCCTCGGCCGGCTCTATGGGCAGGACGGCCGGTGGGACTCGCTCATCAACATGTACCGGGCCGAGTCCGAGATGGCCCCCAGCACCGAGCAGGCCGCAGTGCTGATCCAGAAGATCGGAGAGCTGTACGAGCAGAAGCTCAACGATCAGAACCAGGCCATCAGCTCGTACCGCGAGGTGCTCACCCTCGCCCCGAACCACTTCCCGGCCCTGCGAGCGCTCGCGCGCATCTATCGGGCGCAAGGCGCGTGGGAGTGGCTCATCGAGATCCTCCGCGCCGAGGCCGCCAACCGCACCGATCCGACCGAGCGCGCCAACGCGATGTTCCAGGCCGCGGCCATCTGGGAAGACCAGCTCAAGAAGCCGGAGAACGCGCTCGAGGGCTACCAGGAGGTCCTGCGCCTGGCCCCCAACCACATCACGGCGCTCCAGCAGCTCGAGCGCATTCTGACGACCCGCGACGACGTGAAGGAGCTGATCGTCCTGCTCGACCGCCAGGCCCAGTCGGGGTCCCAGGCGGTGCGGGTGGCGTCCTCGCTCAAGCTCGCCCGCCTGTACCTCGACCGGCTCAACGAGACCGCCCGGGCGGCCGCGGCGTGTGAAGGCGCGCTGGCGCTCGAGCCGCAGAACCTGTCGGCGCTGAGGCTGCTCGAGCGGATCAAGGCGAACGACAAGACCCGCCGGACCGAGCTGCGCGCGCGCATCGCCGAGGTGCTTGGCGACGAGAAGCTGTCCGCCGCGATGAAGCTCAGCTCGATGGAAGGTGGCGGCCCCGCGGCGCCCGACGCGCTGGTGCTCGACCAGTTGAAGCGTGCGTATGGGCAGGATCCAACCGACGAGTCGCTCGGGATCACCCTCGAGCGCGCGCTGCAGAAGGCCCAGGACGCCACGGGCCTCGTCGAGCTCTACGAGCGTCGGCGCGCCACCACCACCGACTCCGCCGACATGCTCCAGCTGAGCCTTCGCATCGCCGAGCTGTGTGAGAGGCGCCTCAAGGATCACGTCCGCGCCCGGCAGGCCTACGAGGCCGCCCTCCAGTCGGCACCCGATCTCTACCCGGCGTTGATGGGGCTCTCCCGGTGCCAGCTGCGGGCCGGTGGCTCGGCTGACGCGCTCAAGACCCTCGATCAGGTCGCGGCGACGGCGCGCGATCAGGTGACGATGCTCTCGGCCCTCATGGACGCCGCGAAGATTGCCCGCGACACCCTGAAGAGCGACGAGCTCGCGCAGGGCTACTACGGCAAGGTGCTCGAGCGAGACGCGCTCCATCCCGAGGCCGGACCTGCCCTCGAAGAGCTGCTGGCCCGTCGTGGCGGCGCGGCCGATCTCGGCACGCTCCACGAGAAGCGCGGCGAGGCCAAGTTGATGCAGAAGGATCTGTTCAACGCGGCGCGGGAGTTCCACCAGGCCGCGCGCATCTGGCTCGACGGCGTGAAGGACCGCAACAAGGCCATGGCGGCGCTCGATCGGGCGCTCATGGCGATGCCGACGCTCCCCGACGCGCTCGAGCTCAAGGCCACGCTCGCCATCGAGTCGCAGAGCTATGCCGAGGCGGCGGCTGCGCTGGCGGTGCGGGTCCAGCAGGGAGGCGACCCGCTGGCGCTGGCCCGCGTCCACCTGCGGCTCGGCGCGCTGTACCACGACCACCTGTCGGACCAGACCCGCGCCGCGGCGCACCTGCAGACCGCCCTCGCCGCCGATCCCGGCTCGACGGAGGCCCTGGAGCGGCTGGCGACCATCCACACCACCAGCCGCAATTGGACGGGCGCGGCCGATTGTCTGCGGCGGCTGCTCGAGCTCGACGGCACCCAGTCCGCGCGCGCCCGACACACCCTGATGCTCGCGCGCATCGCCGACGAGGGCTTTGGCGACGTGGGCCAGGCCATCGCGCTGTACCGCAAGGCCCTCGAGCTGGTGCCTGGTGACGCCGCCTCGCTGGACCGCCTGGTGGCCCTCTACGAGCGCACCGGCGCGATGAGCGACCTGGTGCAGATGCTCGAGCAGCAGGTGCAGCAAGCGGGCGACCCGAAGAAGGCCATCGCGCTCAAGCTGCGCATCGGCGCCATCCAGGCGAAGAACCTGGACGATCCGCAGCGGGCGATGGCCACCTACCGGCAGGTGACGGAGCTCGACCCGACGCAGGTCGCCGCCCACGTCGCCCTCGCAGAGCTGTTCTCACGCGATCCCGCGTCCATCGCGATGGCCATCGAGACGCACCGCACGCTCCTCAAGCTCGAGCCGACGCGCATCGAATCGCTGCGGGCCCTCTTCCGCATGTGGGAGTCGCTCAAGCAGCTCGACAAGGCGTTCTGCGCCGCGAGCCTGCTCGTCTTCCTCAAGGCCGCGAACGAGGTCGAGCTCGCCTTCTACGCCGAGGGCCGCAACCGGCTGCCGAACGACTTCCGCGGCACGCTGGGGCCTCCGGAGCTGATGATGGTGCATCACCCGACCACCCGCTCTGCCCTGCTCGACGTGGTGCGCGCCATCGGTGACCAGTTCGTCAAGCTCGCCCCGCCCAACCTCGAGCAGCAGGGCCTCGATCGTCGCGCCGATCGCCTCAAGCCGGATCACGCCGTCGCCAAAGCCCTCTCGTCGGTGCTGCAGCTCTTCGGCGGCGCCGAGTTCGAGGCGTATCAGTCGCGGCGGGGCCTGGTGTCGCTCGAGACCGGCGAGCCGCTGGCGGTGTTGGTGGGCCCCGACGTGGTGCGGCGCTTCAACATCCGGGAGCAGCGCTTCCTCTTCGGCCGCGCGGCGCTGGCCCTCGTCGACAAGGCAGCGCTGGTGCGCAAGCTCTCGATGGCCGAGTTCGCCGACGTGCTCGGCAACTCAGTGCGCATTCACCAGCCGAACTGGCTCGGCCTCGGCCGCCGCAACGACGAGCAGTCGAAGAACCTGCGCAAGGCGTACTCGCGAAAGTCGCTCAAGCTGCTCGAGGAGCCGGCGAGCGCCATGTCGGCGACGGGACAGGTGGCCATCGAGCCCTTCGTGCAGGGACTGCTCTTCTCGATGGATCGCGCCGGCCTGGTGGTGTGCGCCGACGTCGCGGCCGGACTCTCGCTCCTGCACCGGGAGGAGGGCCCGCCGAACGCCCCGAAGGCCGAATCGCTCGAGGTGATCGTCCAGTCGATGCCGACGCGGCCCGATCTGCGCGAGCTGATGGGCTTCGCGCTCTCCGACGACTTCTTCCGACTGCGGCAGCGCCTCGGTGTTTCGCTCGGCTGACGGCTTCGTCGTGCGGGAGGCCCGGGCGCCCGTCCTCCCGGGTCCCCTGGCCGGCCTCACGGCGGCGGGGCTCGACGACGCCACACGGTGGTTCTTCGCGACGAGCGAAGGCGTGGTGGTGGGCGCCGATCTCGAGACGGGCGAGCGCTTCTGCGAGGTGCAGCTCCCCTTCCCGCTCTACCCGGCCGATCGCCAACCGGTGAGCCTGGGCGCGCAGCTCTGCGCGTCTCCGGACGGCGCACTCGTCGCCGTCGTCGAGCGTCGGGGGCTCCTCGGCGCGGTGGTGGACGTGGCGCAGCAGCGCGTCGTGCATCGCTTTTCAGCGTGACGCCTCCCTCCCGGAGCACTGCACCTACCCGCTCGCCTTCCTCGAAGGGCATCGGTTGATTCATGGCGTCGCGTGGAACCTCCTCGCGGTGCTCGACGTTGACACCGGCGTACGCCACCTGCCCTCATCGGACGCGGCGTCTTTCGACTACTTCTTCGGCGCCCTCGCGGTGTCGCCACGAGGCAAACGGCTGTCCAGCTCTGGCTGGGTCTGGCAGCCCGCAGCCGTCACCTTCTCGTTCGAGGTCGAACGCATCCTCCGTGGCGAGGCGCCCAACACCCTCGGCGGCCTCGACGGCGAGGACTGGGATCTGCCGATGTGCTGGCTCGACGACGATCGGCTGGCGCTGTTCGCGACCGATGCCGACCACGTTGGCCAGCTGGTGATCGATGACGTCTCGGCAGCCAATCGCCCGATGCAGGTGATGCCCACCGACGTTTTGCTCGCGCTCGCCGTTCGACGCGACGAACTCCTGGTGTTGGGTGACGCCACCATCGCGCGGTCGCTGCCCTCACTCGCCGTGAAGGCCACCCTGCCTGTTCCCACCCTGGCGTGGCACCCGGGCGCCCGGGAAGCGCTCGGCTTCAGCAAGCCCGACGACACGGGCCCCTGGCACCTGGTGTCCCGGCCACGGCCCCCGGGGCAGGCGAGACCCGAGGCCGTGGTGCACCAGGCGAAGCTGGCGCAGGCCACGCCGACGGCGGAAGTGCGACTCGTGCTGGCCGACACGCTCGAGGCGGCGGGGTGGACGGGGCCCGAGCTCGAGCACCTGCGGTCGACGCGCCCGCACGGACGCCGATGCTTCGTGGTGGACGATCTCGCAGGAACTCGAGCTGAACTGTGGCCACCGCCGTGAACGAGGCGTCCCCGGTTCGCAAAGACCTACTCGACTCGGAGGACGGACGCCGACGGCAGCTCCCGCACCAGTCGCTCGATCATCGCGTCCACCCGGGCGCGCTCGGCGTGCTCCACCGTCACCTTCACGCGATAGCCGGCCGACGGGTCGAACGTCGGGTACGAGCCGATCTCGACCTCGGGCACCTCGAGGGCCGCGGCGTCGAGCACCGGGGCGATCTCGTGCTCATGCGCATCGAGGAACACCAGGCGCGTCACCACCGGCTGGCCCGGGAGCCCATCGAGCACCGTGTCGAGCTGCGCCTCGAAGAGCTCGGGGACGCCCGGCAACAGGTAGAGGTCGTCACAGGCGAGCGCGGGGTACTGCAGCCGGGGGCCGTGGATGAGGCGACTGCCGGCCGGCGCGTCGGCGAGCCGCAAGGCCTCGGGCGGCACCGGCTTGCCCTTGAAGGCCTGGGTCAAGGATTCGACGATCTCCGGCATGCGCACGATGGGCCGGTTGAGCGCGAGCGCCACGGCGCGCACGGTGACGTCGTCGTGGGTCGGCCCGATGCCACCCGAGGTGAAGATCACGCGGGCGCGCCGGCGGGCGAGGAGCAACGCCTCGACGATGGCGTCGACGTCGTCGGGCACGACGTACAGGCCGTGGAGCGCCAGCCCTCTCGCCCGCAGCCGCTCGATGAGGAGCGCGCCGTTGCGATCGCGCACCTTCGCGGTGAGCACCTCGTTGCCGATGATGAGCCCTGCCGCGCCCGAAGGCTCTCTCACGCGCGCTCCAGGGCCGGTGGCTCGTCGACCTTCAGCTCGGTGCGCAGGCGCTTGAGCTCGACGAAGGCCGCGTCCTCCTGCTTGAGCTGGCCTCGTCCGAGGACCAACCGCACCGCGGCGTACCCCAGGGCGATCACCGCCACCGCGAGGGCCGGAAACTGGAGCGGGTTGAGCCAGGTGAACTCGGTCTCGACCGAGAACCGCCACGCCGCGCCCGAGGCGATGAAGGCCACGAAGAAGGCCACGGCCGCGTGGGCGAAGTGAAAGATGCTCTGCCGCCGCGACAGCCTCGCCAGCAGCTCGTCATGGGTCGTCCGCAGGTCGCTCACAGGCGCCGCACTACACGAGGCCTCGACCCGATGTCACCCTGCCTGGCTCGGAGGTCTCGAGGGTCAACGCCCCGGGGCGCATTGCCAGACGAGTCGCCATCAGGTCGGCGGCGGCTGTTGGGCGCCACAGTCGGAGCATCGCAGCCCCGGCGTGGCCGGCGCGCCACAGGCCCGACACCGGATGGAGCGATTCTCGCCCACGCCCACCGGAACGGCCTGCACGGGCGCCGTGGGCCCCTTCGGAAGCCGCATGCCGCAGGTATTGCAGATGAGGCCGCTCGCCTGGACGTTTCGACAGTACCGGCAGGTGACGGCGCCAGTGGGAGCCTGCGTGCGAACCCCATCGTCGGCCGCGCGATCGGACGACAGATCCGCGATGCGCTCGACCGCGACGGCTCCGACCGCCGCGGCTTTGCCCGTGTCGAGATCCGGCACCGCCTCGGGCATCACGGCGAGGCCGCGTGTGTCGAGCGACGTCACCTCGAGCTCGCCGACGCGCTCGACCGCCACCTCACCGATGCGCTCGGGCACCGTCACCTCGAGGCCCTCCATCGGGGTCGGCGCGACGGGCGGAGGACCGAGCCCGCCCAGGTCGCCGAGATCCTTCCCACAGACTTCGCACTCGAGGCCAAAGGCCTGCTGGTGCTCACAAACGGGGCAGACGACCATGCGGAGACGCTACTCCGACCGCCCCGCCGACTGCACCGCCTCGACGCCCCCGTAGATCACCCGTTCGACGATCCACGGGAACAGGACCTGCCGGACGAGGAAGGGCGCGATGCGCACCGAGAAACCGGCCGGCGCGAAGACCCGCAGGCCGTCCCGCTGGGGTCCGAAGATCGACCCCCACCGATGCGACGGCGGCCGAAACGTGGAGAGCCGATCGGGGTGACCTCGCAGCACGGAGCGCACGTTGCGGGCGACGAGCTTCGCGCCGCCGTTTCGAGCAGAACACCGCTGCGGATCGGTGGCGGCGGCGTCTCCCACCGCGAAGACCGTTGACGAGGTCGGCACGCGCAGGTGCCCATCGACCCGGATGAAGCCGTTCGCGTCGAGCAGCTCCGGTGGCAGGAACGCCGTGTTCGGGCGCACCTGGCCAATGGCCCACAACGTCACGTCGGCCTCCACCGGCGGCTGGCCGGTCACGAACCGAACCGGGCCACTCGTGAGCGGAGCTCCATCGGGCGGCACCTCGGCGCGGTGCTGCGGCAGCACGTGAACGCCCTGGGCGATCAGGCGCGCCTGCACCGTCTCGCGGACGCGGGTGTGGTACCCGGTCAGCAGCGACGACTGGCTGAACGCCAGGGTGACGCTCGTCGAGGGATGCGCCTCTTTGAGGTTCGACGCCGCGCTCACGGCCGAGGCCCCACCACCGATGACGGCGATCGATCGAGCCGTGGCCAGCCGCGCGGCGATCTCGTCGATGGAGCGCTCCACCTGCTCGGCGGTCTCGACCGTCGCCGTGCGCCAGAAGCCATTCGTCACCCCCGGCGCCAACACCAGCGCGTCCCACTCGAGCCGCTCGGACTCACCCGTCGCTGTCCGGAGCCGCACCGACCGCTCGTTCACCGCGAGGCCCGTCACCAGGCCGTGGCGAACCGAGACCCCGCGCAGGCCGCGGTACCGCTCGAAGGGAATCCGGTAGTACCGGCGCCAGTCATCGGGCCGCGACACGCGCAAACCCAGCTCCTGCCCGGACACGAGCGCAGGCTTCGGGGTGATGCCGACCACCTCGAACTCGGGGTTGAGGCCCATCGCGACCAGGAGCCCCGTGTCGCCGAGCCCAACGATGACCACGCGCTTCTTCATCGCAGGTCACGTTCATGTGACGCACCTGCGCTCCACCGGCCATCAAAAAATGACGTCAGCCCACTTCGGCGATGACGGGCGTCAGCTTCGACCAACACGTCCCGCAACGAGTGGCCGCGCTCATGCAGATCGCGCCGCAGACCGGGCAGGGACGGACCTGCTCCTCCGGTCCGAGATCGAGCTCTCCCTGAAGGGCCGCGAAGGCGGCGCGCACGGCGCTGGCTTCAGGCGTTCCACCGAGAGCGCCCAACGTCTCGTCCAGCGTCGTCAGGAGAACACGGGTGCGTTGGCGTCGATCGTCACGCATGGACGAGGCCGCCCGTCGACGATCGGGCTTCGCGATCGACGAGGCGCGAGAGGCCGGACGAGAGCGTCGCGTGCTCCGACAAGAGGTCCTTCGCGAAGTGCGCCAGGCCCGGCTCCTGAAGGCCACGGCACATCGCCTCGAGATCGCGCAGCTCGTGGGCGACGCTCGCGTGCTCGACCAACAACGCCACGTCAAGCTGATGGGACGCCCGCTTCGCCACGGCCGGAGTCGCGACGTGGAGATACCCCGCGACACGGCTGATCAGCTCGTCGAGGTGCTCGAGCTGTGCGCGGACGATGGCGTCGAGCTGGCCCCGCGGCTGCGACGACTCGAGCCCCGCGGTGGTCCTTCGCAGCTGCGACTGGCTCGACAACAAGCGCCCGAAGGCGCGCTCGATCCGGGGGATCTTCATCGGCGGGCCCCACGGGCGCGAACCGGAACTGGAACGGGCACCATCGGCGGCGGTCGCTGGCCCAGCGGCGTGGCTGCGAGCCCCCGCACCCGTCGGCCCCACCGCACCACGTTCCGCCACCACGCCGCGAGCTTCGTCTTCACGTTGGCCTCCAAACGACTGCAGGTGAGATGGATTCACCAACTGGGCCAAGCGCCGAACGTCGCAACCTCGCACGGATGCACCCCTCGCCTCCCCGTTCGGCGCCTCGAGGCATTCGAAGTGACGTACACCCCCCGTTCACGGTGAAGGGCGGGCGGCATGGAGTTGGGCGAGCTGAACGGGGCGGAGTTCGTCGAGCTCGGCGACCATGTGCGGTTTGGTGGGGAACGAGCGGTGCTGCTCGACGCGCTGTCCCTCGGGGTGGCGCGGCGGGCCCTGCTGGAGCGCCTGGGTGATGGGGGCGCGCCCCTCTTGATGGAGTTCGGTTTCGCGCAGGGCTGGCGCATGGCGGACGCGATGGTCAACACGTTCGCGTGGCCGTCGGTGGCTGAGTGGGCGGCCGCGTGTCTGCGTGGCCTGTCGATCGAAGGCCTCTTCGTCACCAGCCGGGGCGCGCTTGGTGAGGGCGGGCTGATCGTCTCCGGGAGCGTGGAGGCCGACCAGCACCGCCTCCAGCTGGGAACGTCCGCGAAGCCCAGCTGCTGGGTGCTCGCCGGCGTCTTCGGCGGAACCGTGAGCCGCTGCACGGGAGACGATCTCGTGGTCGTCGAGACGAGCTGTGAAGCGGCGGGCCACGACGCGTGTCACTTCGTCGCGCGGCCCCGCGCGTCGTTGACCTCGGGCACGCCGGCGCCGGACGCCTCCATCGGTGAGCGGTTGGTTGGGCTCTCCCGCGCCCAGCGCCGCCGCCCGGTCAATGGCAGGCCGGCGCGCTTTCCCGCCGATCGGATCGTCCCGCACGGCATGGTGTCCACCAGCGTGGCGATGACGAAGCTCCTCGAGGCCGCGCAGCGCGTGGCGCGGGTCGACGCCACCGTGCTCCTCACGGGCGAGAGCGGGACCGGCAAGGAGCGCGTCGCCCACCTCATCCACGCCAGCTCCGAGCGCGCCACGGGGCCGTTCGTGGCGGTGAACTGCGGGGCGGTGACCGAGACGCTGCTCGAGAGCGAGCTGTTCGGCCATTCCCGCGGCGCGTTCACGGGCGCGAGCGCCGATCGCGCGGGCTACTTCGAAGCGGCCGAGGGCGGCACCCTGTTCCTCGACGAAATAGGCGAGGTGTCACCGGCGATGCAGGTGAAGCTGCTGCGGGTGCTCCAGGAGCGCCAGGTGCGGCGCGTCGGCGAGAACCGGGAGCGCAGCGTCGACGTGCGCGTGGTGGCCGCCACCAACAAGGATCTCGAGGCGAGCCTGCGCGACGGCTCGTTCCGCGAGGATCTCTACTACCGCCTCAAGGTGATCGACCTGCAGGTGCCACCGCTCCGCATGCGCCGGGAGGACGTGCTCCCGCTCGCTCGGCTCTTCCTCAAGTCGTTCGGTGAGCGCATGAAGCGTGAGGTGACGGGGTTCTCGCCGCAGGCCGCCGATCAACTCGTGCGCTACCAGTGGCCGGGCAACGTGCGCGAGCTCGAGAACGTGGTGGAGCGGGCGGTGGCCTTCGCGACGACCGAGCGCATCGGTCTTGAGGAACTGCCCGAGGTGGTGCGCGAGGCCGTGCCGGAGCCCGTGCTGGTGGGCGCTGCCGTGCGGCCCCTCGCGGCGATCGAGCGGGAGTACATTCTGGCCGTACTCGAGCGCAACGACGGCAACCAGACGAAGACGGCCGGCGAGCTCGGCATCGGCACCGTGACGCTGTACCGGAAGCTCAAGGCCTACCGCGGTCGCAGCGCCACCTGACTTCTCGGCCCACCGAACTGCCGATGAAGTGGCAGCCTGCTGTCATCCCACCTGCGCGAGCTTGAGGCGACCCTCCCACCGCTCTTCCAGGGCCGTGCGAAGCCGGGCGTGTTCGGGTCGGTCCAGGCCCGGATCGGCCTCGACGATGGCCCGCGCCTCTGCCTGCGCGAGGGACAACACGTCCTGATCCCGGGCGAGGTTGGCCACCGCCAGCTCGGGGAGGCCGCTCTGTCGGGTCCCGAGAAACTCGCCCGGCCCGCGGATCTCGAGATCGCGCTCGGCGATCACGAAGCCGTCATTCGTCTCGGCCATCACCTCGAGCCGCGCCTGGCCCTCTTCACTGCGGGCGTAGCCAGCGATCAGGAAACAGTACGACTTCGCCGCACCCCGCCCTACCCGCCCCCGGAGCTGGTGCAGCTGTGAGAGCCCGAAGCGCTCGGCGTGCTCGATCACCATGACCGAGGCGTTGGGCACGTCGACACCGACCTCGATCACCGTCGTCGAGACGAGCAGGTCGAGCTGGTGCGCGCGGAACGCCGTCATCACTGCGTCTTTCTCGTCCTGCTTCATGCGCCCGTGGAGGAGCCCCACCCTCGCCTTCGGGAAGACCGTCTTGAGCTGTTCGGCCCCTTGCGTCGCATCGGAGAGGTCGACCTTCTCGCTCTCCTCGACGAGCGGATAGACGACGTAGGCCTGGTGGCCCTGCTCGAGCTGCTCGCGCACGGCCTCCCACGCGCGGCTCTTGCCCTTGTCGGTAAAGACCCGCGTCTCGATCGGTGTTCGGCCCGGCGGCAGCTCGTCGATCACCGACACGTCGAGATCGCCGTACATCGTCATGGCGAGCGTCCGCGGAATCGGCGTCGCCGTCATCACCAGCACGTCGGGACGCACGCCCTTCGACATGAGCTGGTGCCGCTGCATGACGCCGAACCGGTGCTGTTCGTCCACCACGACCAGGCCCAGTCGCGAGAACTCGACCGCGTCTTCGATGAGCGCGTGCGTGCCGACCGCGATCATCGCCTGGCCCGAGGCCACCCGTTCCCGGCGCTCCCGCTTCACCTTCGCGCCGCCGGAACCGGTGACGAGCGCGACGTCGACGTTGGCCTTCGCGAAGAGGCGCGAGAAGTTCTTGAAGTGCTGCTCCGCGAGGATCTCGGTCGGCGCCATCACGGCGACCTGGTACCCGCTCTGCACGGCGATCGACGCGGCCACCATCGCCACTGCCGTCTTGCCGCTGCCGACGTCGCCCTGCACCAGTCGGTTCATCGGCTCGGGCCGGGCCATGTCACGCGACAGTTGCTGCACCACCCGCGTCTGCGCGCCCGTCATGGTGAACGGGAGCAGCGACGTCGCCCCCGCCAACCGCTCGGGCCCGACGTCGAAGGCGATGCCCGGCGTCACCTTCACGCCCTGCCGTTTCAGCGCCATGCCGAGCTGGAGGAAGAACAGCTCATCGAACGCGAGCCGCCGATGGGCCTCCGACTGGTGGGCGTCGAGCGCCTCGAGCGACGTGGTGGGCGGCGGAAAGTGGATGATCTGAAGGGCCTGGGAGAGCGGCAGCACGCCCACTCGCATGCGCAGCGGCTCGGGCAACGGCTCGTCGATGGCGCGCGCATACTGCTCCGACACCTTGAAGGCGAGCTCGCGGAGCGACCGCTGCTCATGCCGCTCGAACCCCGGGTACACGGGAACGATCCGGTTGAAGTGGATCGGCGACGTCTCGGCGTCGTCGGCCGGCTCGATCTCCGGGTGCGGCATCTCCCAGCCGCGCAACGACTGGCGAACTTCGCCCGACGCGACCAGCCGCTTGCCGATCGGAAACCGCGCCTTGAGCCAGGGGCCAGTCTGGAAATACGTGGCGGCGATCGAGCCCGACGCGTCCGAGAGAATGGCGCGGAAAAACCGGCGGCCGCGGCCAAAGGACTCTTCGGTGTCCCGCACGGTGGCGATGATGGTGCCGCGCTCTCCGCCCCGGAGTTGCGCGATGCGCTTGAGCGAGCGGCGATCTTCGTAGACGCGCGGGAGCAGGAACAGCACGTCGCCGATGCGCTGCACGCCCTTCTTCTTCAACGCGCCGAGCAGCCTGGGGTTGATACGCCAGCCCACCTTCGAGACGGGCAACGCCAGGGGACCGGATTGCGGAGCGATGGAGAGGATGCGCGTGGGCGCGGCGGCATCGGGGTCCTTCTCCTTCACGGCGCGACCGGCACGGGGCTTCCCCCGCGGGGCCGCTGAGACGTCGAGCTCGTCGGGGGGCGTCGCGCTCGGGACCGGGGCTCGAGCCACGCTGGCTGCCATCGGAGGCGCCCGCCCCGACGCGGGACCTGCGGCGATCGGTGACGAGCCAGCACGGATTTCGTTGGCAGGCGCGGGCCGCTTGCCGGGCGCCGCAGCGCGCTGCGGCGTACGATGGAGCGCTTCCGTCGCCGCAGCCGCTGCGCTCGGTGGGGGAGCGACCCGGACATCGTCTCTCTCGCGAGGTGCCCGCTCGTGCCGTCCACGAACGTCTTCCGTCCCGAGTGGCCGGGCACCATGGCCTTCTTCGGTCTCTGCAGCCGCCCGCCACGCAGCAGGAGCCACGGCGCTCACGGGTGAGCCTGGCACTCCGACCGACAAGCCGGCCCGCTGAAGTACGGACACCACCCGGTTCACCGACGCCTTCCGGCGCGCGACCTCGGGCGCATCGATCTCAGACAGCTCGGCCCTCAGCGCCGACAGCAGCTCGGGCGCCACGGTGGGCGCGGCCCGCGCGATGGCCGCTGACAACGGGATCGCGAGGCTCTTGACGGTGGCGAGGTTGGCGAAGTCTCGCGCCGCCGCAAAGCGGAGTGGACCCAGCAACGACTCGAGCGGGTGTGGGCTACTCGCCATCCTCGTAGGCCACCTTGAGCACCTCGTACTCGCGCGTGCCGCCGGGACTCTGGATCGTCACCGTGTCGCCCACCTTCTTGCCGATGAGGCCGCGCGCGACGGGAGAACCGACCGAGATCCACCGCTTCTTCAGGTCGGCCTCGATCTCTCCGACGATGCGGTAGGCGACCTTCTTGTCGTTCTCGAGATCGAGCAGCTCGACGTGGGCGCCGAACTTGATGTCGGGGTTGCCCTTGAACTTTGCGACGTCGATGACTTCCGCCCGGGCGATCCACCCGTTGATGTCGTTGATCCGGCCTTCGATGTGCCCCTGCTTCTCTTTGGCCGCGTGGTACTCGGCGTTCTCGCGCAGGTCGCCGTGGGCGCGCGCGACTTCGATCTCGTTCGAGATCTTCGGCCGCTCGACGCTGATGAGGTGCTTCAGCTCGTCCTGCAACTTCCGCAGGCCCGAGGCGGTCATGGGCATCCGGTCACTCATCGAAACCACCGTATCCGTTCGTGAATGGGACGCTTTCGTCTGCCGAAACCGCCCCGGTACGAGAGAGACGTACCGTATCGCCTTGATCGTGAGAGGGCCAGCGAGGTTTCGCGGTGATAGCGTCCTTCCCGTGCTTTCAGTTCATGAGCTTCAGCGTTTCGCCGCGTCGATGACGCCGGAGAACTTCGAGAGACAGCTCGGTCCGTTCGTGTTGGTGCAGCGTCCTCCGGACCAGATGACCCAGCAGCGCGCGATTCAGCTCGGCACGCGCCGCACCATCGCGCTCAACCGCAGCGCGCCCAGAGAAGCAATGTCGCTGCTGCTCGAGCTCGACGATCTGATGGTCACCACCCTGCCGCCGCTCGACTCGCACGAGAACCTCACCGTGGGCCGGCTGCCGGACTGCGACGTGGTGGTCGACGACCCTTCCGTCTCGAAGCACCACGCGACGCTCTCGTGGGACGACACGCTCAAGCAGGCGCAGGTGAACGATCTCGGTTCGTCGAACGGTACCACCGTGAACGGCGTCGAGGTGAAGGTGCCGCGGGCGGTGAACGACGGCGACGAGGTGAGCTTCGGCAAGGCGCACTACCTGTTCCTGCGCACCCGTACGCTTCACGCGCGACTCATCAAGGTCACGTGACATGCTCCCGGTGAAGGAGCTGAAGCTCTTCGCGCAGCGCCTCACGCAGCAGGAGTTCCGCGAGCAACTGGGGCCCTTCGTCCTCGTCCAGCGGCCCGAGCGTGACCCGTCGAAGGGCGTCGGCGACACCGACCAGTTCGGCCTGCCACCCAACGTCCAGCAGACGGCGATGGCCAATCCCGGGGCGATGGCGACGGGTGCGCTCTCGTTGCTGTTTCAGTTCGAGGATCTCGTGGTCGCGACGGTGCCGCCGATGCAGGGAGTCGACGAGCTGGCGGTGGGACGATCGCCGGACAACGATCTCGTGCTCGAGCACACCTCGGCGTCGAAACGGCACGCGGTGCTCCGATGGGACGCGGCGAACGCCCGCTGCTCCGTGCAGGACCTCGGCTCGACCAACGGCACGTTTCTCAACGCGTCGGTCCGCCTGCGCCGCGAAACCACGCTGAAGAACGGCGACATCTTGAGCTTCGGTGAAGTGCAGTACTGGTTCCTGCTGACCGACACGCTGTACGTGAAGCTGCGCGGGACGGACACCTTCCGGAGGATTTGATGCGGGCGGCGCTGGCGCTCGGACTCCCGGCAGCCTGCGGGACCTCCAGCGGGTCGCCTGACGCGGGATCCGCACCCTTCGTCGAGACCTGGGTCGCAACGGAGCGCCGTGCGCTGGGCCTCAACGACGCGACGTTCCTGCTGCCGTTGCCGGGCGTCGATGGTGGCACACCCGTGCCTTTCGGCCGTGGCGATGGGGCCGAGGGTGCTCTTCGACCGGCTCACCGCCCAGCGCCATGGCGGCCCGCGGATTTCATGGCAGCGCCCACCGACCGCCAGCGCCAGTACCTCGACGTGCTGGAAGCCATCGACAACCCGACGCTCCACACGGCGGAGACGATGCAGTGTGTGTCCTGCCACATCGCGACGACTGTCCGTGCCGATCGCGCGCGCGCAGCGAACCTGGACGTCGCGGGCCTGCCGAGCCACTTCACCGCGCCCGCGTTCGAGCAGACGCCGCAGGGCGATTCGGGCGTGCGCTTCCGCACGCTGCGGGCGCTGGGGTGGTTCGGAACGTCCACTCGTCAGCGCCCGGGTCGTGAACGCGACCGCCGCCGCGGCGCAGGAGAGCGAGGCGCGGTTTCCACCCGCCCCGTCGCGCGCCATCAGGCCATCTCGAGGAACAACAGCTCGGGCTTCTCGATGTACTTGATGAACTCGTAGGCGAACTCGGCGCCCAGGGCTCCGTCGATGACGCGGTGATCGAAGCAGAAGGAGAAGAGCGCCATCTGGCGGATGACGATCTGATCGTTCTCCATGACGATCGGGCGCTTGCGCATGCGGTGCACGCCCATGATCCCTACCTCGGGGTGGTTGATGATGGGCGTCGCGAAGAGGCCGCCCGTCTGGCCGAGGGACGTGATGGTGAAGGTGCCTCCGGAGAGCTCCTCGAGCTTCAGGCGCTGCTCGCGGGCGGCCGTGCCGAGCCGGGTGATCTCTTTGGCGAGCGCGCGAATCGAATACCGATCCGCGTTGCGCACCACCGGCACCGTGAGGCCCTGCTCCGTCATCGCGGCGATGCCGACGTGGAACTCCCCGCGAACGACGAGCTCCTGGTTCGCCTCGTCCATGTTGGAGTTCACGCTCGGGTAGCGGCGCAGCGCGTTGATGAGCGCCTTCACGAAGAAGGGCAGGAACGAGACCTTGAGCGGCTCCTTGTCTTTGGCGAGCTGCTCGTTGAGCCGGTTGCGCACGGCGACCAGCTCGGTGACGTCGACCTCTTCGACGAAGGCGTAGTGCGGCGCGGTGAACTTCGAGCGCACCATCTTGTCGGCGATCTTCTTGCGCAGGCCCTTGATGGGAATGCGCTGGTCGACGGCGGTGCTCCCGAGCGGTTGCCACGACGGTTGCGCACGGGTCTGTACGCTGGCGCCGTTGCCGGCCTTCGCGCCACCCGAGGCGATGAAGGCCTCGACGTCGGTCTTCAGCACGCGGCCCTGGGGACCCGAGCCGGAGATCTGTCCCAGGTCGAGCCCGTGCTCCCGCGCCATGCGTCGGGTGACGGGCGTGGCGAGCACCTTCTCGGCCGGAGGGGACGACGCCGCTGCTGCGACGACGACCGCGACCGCGGGCTTCGGCGGCGGAGCGCTCGGCCCACCGGTGTGCACGACGGCCTGCACGGGCGCGGTGCCCTCGATCTCGAGGTCGACCAGCGGGTGATGCACCTTCGCGATGTCTCCTTCTTTCCCGTGGGTCTTGAGCACCTTCCCGGCCCTGGGCGTCGGGACGCTGATGGTGGCCTTGTCGGTCATCACCTCGACGAGGTTCTGGTCTTCCTTGACGACGTCGCCGGGCGTGACGAGCCACTTGACGATCTCGCCCTCGAGGACGCCTTCACCGAGGTCCGGGAGCTTGAACTCGAACAGTGCCATGGCGCGGGCGCTTAGCACTGCTCCCGGCCGAAGGCTCCACCGTCAACGAGCGAGGGTACTCTCCCGCAGGCTCGCGATGATGACGCACCGCCCCGGTCGCCTCCCAGCGACTCAAGGGCACCTCAGAGCGGCGCAGAACCCCCCGCCTCATGGCCTGCGGCCGTGCGCTCCCGCTCCATCAGCCCGCGCAGGAAGAACTCCGCCGCCCGGTAGCTCGACCGCACCAACGGCCCGGACGCGACGTACAGAAACCCATACGCCTCGGCCATGCGCTGGTACCGCGCGAAGTCGTCCGGCGAGACGAAGCGCTCCACGCGCAGGTGGTACTGCGAGGGCTGCAGGTACTGCCCCAGGGTCAGCACGTCGACGCCCACCTCGCGGCACTGCCGAAACGCCTGATCGAGCTCCTCATCGGTCTCGCCCAGCCCGACCATGATCGACGTCTTCGTGTACAGCTTCTCCGGGCGCCCCTTGAGGTACTCGAGCACGTGCAGCGACTGCTTCCACGTCGCGCGCCGGTCGCGAACGGAAGGCGTCAGCCGCTCCACCGTCTCGACGTTGTGCGCCACCACGTGCGGCCGCGCCACCGCCACCACGTCGAGCGAGGCGTGCACGCCCTGGAAATCGGGGATCAACACCTCGACGGTCGTCTTCGGAGACTCGCGCTTGAGCGCCGTGATCGCCGCCGCGAAGTGCGAGGCCCCGCCATCGGGCCGATCGTCGCGGTTCACCGACGTCACCACGATGTACTCGAGGTCCATCGCCTTGACCGCCCGCGCCAGGTTTTCCGGCTCCTGCGGGTCCAGCGGCGGAGGCGCGCCCACCTTCACATGACAGAACCGGCAGGCCCGCGTGCAGACCTCTCCCATCAACATCACCGTCGCCGTCCCACCGGCCCAGCACTCGGCGATGTTCGGGCACCGCGCCTCTTCGCAGACGGTCGCCAGCTTCTGCTCACGCACGATGCCCTTGACGCGCTCATACCCTTCACCGCGCGGAAGCTTCACTTTCAGCCATTCTGGCTTGCCCGATGAGGTGGCGAGGGGGAGCGGGAACCGGTTGGGAGTTGCCATGGCCCGTGCGATGTATTGAGGCAGCACTCCAGGGTCAACCTCCGCTCCTGTCCGAACTGAATGCGTCCCTTCCTGCTCGAACGGTACCTGTCGAAGCACGAGTTCAGCGTGCGCCACGTCGCGTGCGCGAGTGACCCCGACACGCTCCGGCTGGCCGACGTGCTGGCGCTGGAGCCCGACGCGCGCGATCAGTTCCTCAGCGTCTCGCTCGGCTACACCGAGACGAAGGGGAGCCGGGCGCTGCGTGAAGCCATCGCCAGCCTTTACCAGGGCGGCGTCACCGCCGACGACGTGCTCGTCCACGTCGGCGCGCAGGAGCCCATCTACGCCTTCATGCGCGCCACGGTGGTGCCGGGCGACCACGTCATCTGCCTCACGCCGACGTATCAGTCGCTCACCTCGGTCGCCGAGACGATCGGGGCCGAGGTGTCCCGGTGGGAGGCCCACGAGGCCAACGGCTGGCAGCCCGACGTGGCCGAGCTGGAGCGCCTGGTCCGCCCGAACACCCGGCTGCTCGTCCTCAACACGCCGCAGAACCCCACCGGCGGGCTCCTCACCGGCGATCGCTACGCCGCTGCGATGGACTTCGCGGCCAGCCGGGGCATTCGCGTGCTGGGCGACGAGGTGTACCGAGGGCTCGAGCATGCGGGCCCGCGCCTGCCGTCGGTCGTGGAGCTCTCGGAGCGCGCCGTCTCGCTCGGCGCCATGGCCAAGGTGTACGGCCTCGCCGGCCTGCGCATCGGCTGGGCGGTGACGCGCGATCGCGCCCTCCTCGAGCGCCTCGAGGTGGTGAAGGACTACTTGAGCATCTGCGCTTCGGGGCCCAGCGTGTTCCTCGCGACCATCGCGCTGCGGCACGCGGATCTGCTCCGCGCCCGCACGCTGTCGACGGTGCGCAGGAACGTCGAGCTCGTCGATCGCTTCATCGGCAAACACGAAAGCCAGCTCTCGTGGCAGCGCCCGCTCGCGGGGACGACGGCGCTCATTCGCCTCAAGACCGAGCCCAACGCCACGGCCTTCTGTGAGACGCTCGTGACCCGCACCGGGGTGCTGCTGGCGCCCTCGTCGCTGTTCGGAGCCCCCGACACGCACGTGCGCATCGGCCTGGGCCGCGCGAGCCTTCCCGATGCACTGCAGGTGCTCGGCGAGTGGTTGGAGCGCGGCGGGTGACGAGCCTTCGCAGCCACCTCGAGGGCAAGCGCTTCGGGTTGGTGTTGTCGGCGGGGTACTTTGGCTTCTACGGCCACGCCGGCTTCGTCGACGGCCTCCTGGCGCACGGCCTCGTTCCGTCGGCCTTCGCAGGCACCAGCGCGGGCGGCATGGTGGCGGCGTTCGCGGCGGCGGGCATGCCGGTGCCGGATCTCAAGGCGCTCATCACCTCGCAGCGCCGCGAACACTTCTGGGATCCCGACTGGCTGGGCATCGCGGTGGACAGCGTGCGCAAAGGCCACCGCCCGAGCGGGCTGCTGAAAGGCGCGCGCTTCCGTTCGCTGCTCGATCGCCACCTGCCCGTGCGCCGGTTCGAAGACACCCTGGCACCGCTGGTGGTCGTCGCGACCAGCCTCACCTCCCAGCGTGCGGTGACGCTCACCTCGGGCGATCTCGCCTCGGCGATTCATGCCACCTGCGCGTACCCCGGGCTCTTCCAGGCCGTGCCGCGTGACGGCGATCTGCTGTGGGACGGGGGCATCGTCGACAAGGCGCCGGCGGTGGCGCTGCTCGACGCGAAGGTGGGGCCGCTCGACGCCCTGCTCGTCCACTACCTGCCCAGCCGCGGCGGGAGCGCCCACCCGTCAGGCCCCTTCGCCTACGCCTCGGGCATGTCGAGCGGCTTCGCGGCCGTCCGACGCGAGCACTTCAAGCTCCAGCTCGAGGTGCTCCACCACCGCGGCATGCCGACGTACGTCGTCACCTCGCACCTGCCGCCGGTGTCACCCCGATCCATGACGTCGGGCGCTTCGGCGATGGCGGCCGGTGCCCAGTCCATCGCCCGCGCGCTCGCCGCACCGCCACACCCATGGGAAGGCGCCGACTGAGGCCCCTGCTGCATGAAGCCCGGCGGCTCATCGGTAGCGTCCTTGCGCTCTTCCGAGATTCCTTCTTTGGTCCGCCTCTTCAAGGGGGAGTCATGCGTTCTCGTCTCGTCGTCACACTGGTAGGGCTTGGTGCCTTCGGCTGTCCTGAACCGATCGGCGACCGCTGCGGTCCCGAACTTCCACCCTGCCCTGCATCGCAGGTCTGCAGCGCGGGAACCTGCATCGTCGCAACAGCGAGCGACGGCGGCGGCGCCGGCGGGACCTCTGGTGGCGGCACTGCCGGCGGAACCTCTGCTGGTGGTTCCGCTGGTGGCGGCACGGCCGGTGGGACCTCGGGTGGAGACACTGCTGGTGGTTCTTCTGGTGGAGGCACTGCAGGTGGAACCTCGGGTGGTGCCGCTGCCGGTGGGACTTCGGGTGGAGGCACTGCCGGTGGAACCTCGGGTGGAGGCACTGCCGGTGGAACCTCGGGTGGAGCCACTGCCGGTGGGACTTCGGGTGGAGGCACTGCCGGCGGGATCTCTGGTGGAGTCGCGGGTGGAACGGCTGGAGGAGCCGTCGTCCCGGCTCCGGTGCTCACGCTGGTGACTCCCGGCGCGGGCACGGTGGTCGGTTCGCCCGCGACGCTCAGCGGAACCGTGATGAGCAGTCCGGGCCGTGAGGTCGTCTCGGCCACCATCCTGGTCGGTTCCCAGAGCACCCCATTGACCCTCACTCCGGGAATGTGGAGCGTGTCGATCACGCTCCCTCAGAGCGTCGAGGGCAGCCAGTCGTTCACCATCAGCGCGCTCGATGCCTCCGGCCAGACGACGACCGTCACGGTGGCGCTCGAGGTCGACACCCTGGGGCCGCGCACGACCCTCACCAGGCCCGACGCTGGCGTGGTGGTTGGTTCGACCGCGGTTCTCGGTGGTGCCGTCACTGACCGCTCGTCGATTTCGATGGTGACCATCACCTCCGACGCCGGGGTTGCCAGTGCGACGCTCGACCAGGACGGGGGGTGGACGAGCTCCGCCACCTTCCCGGCCAATCTCGATCGCGTCACGTTCCCCCTCGTGATTGGCGCGCGTGACCAACTCGGAAACACGTCTTCGTCTCCCGCACAGGTGCTGGTTGACACCCTCGGCCCTGTGCTGAGCCTGATCTCGCCTGCGAACGGCGTGGTGGTGGGGGCGACGCCGACGCTTTCTGGAGCAGCGGTCGACAGCTCGGGCCCGGTCAGCCAGTTCAGCGTCGACGTGGGTGGAGGGCCCATCCCGTCCACGGTTTCGGCCACCTCGTGGGCTCAGGGCGTGACCTTTCCTGGAGGTCTCAATCGCGTTCAACGCACCGTCACCCTCCGCGGTCGCGACCCGTTGGGGAACACGTCTGCGGTGCCCGTTCAAGTCCTCGTGGACACGCAGGGGCCCGCGCTGACGCTCACGACTCCGGGCAGCGGCGTCGCGGTCGGGGCCACGGCGATGCTCTCGGGAACAGCGCTCGACGCCTCGGGCGCGGTGAGTCAAGTCACGGTGGACGTTGGCGCTGGGCCGGTCGCGGTATCGGTCGCCGGGAACAATGCCTGGACGACGACGGTGACCTTCCCTGCGGGACTCGACCGGGTGCTGCGGAACGTGACGCTGCGCGGGCAGGATCCGCTTGGGAACGTGACGACGACCGTGGTGCAGGTGCTCGTCGATACGGCTCCTCCCAGGTGGAACGTCGCATGGGCAGGCCCGACGGCGAGAACCACGAACGTAGGCGGCTCCGACTTCCGAGATCCCCAGGAAGTGGCGACGGGTGTGAACCTGTTTCGGCGTCATGAAACGGTCAACGTGGCCATCCAGGCTGGCGCGCCCGACGTGAACCCTGCCAGCGTCAGCGTGTCCGTTGGAGGTGTGTCCACCCCAGCGCAGTCTGGTTCGAACTGCTCGACCGATGGAGGGTTCTGCCGGCTCGTTCCCATCCGCCTCGACGGGCCACCCCTGCCGAGCCTTCGAGCGAACTTCGCGGTCACCGCGACCGGCTCGGACCTGCTCGGCAACTCGAGCTTCGCCGACGCAGGTGTCGTGGGCGTCAGCCGGTGGGTCTTCTCGTTCGACGGCGGCTCGCCCTCGGCGGGGTTCGCCCTCACTCCCAGCGGAAAGCTCGTGGTGCCACACCCGCAGAACAACCACATCGTCTTGCTTCGTGAAGATGGCGCGCGCCAGGCGACCTGGTCTCTGTCTTCATCGGCTCCCTTCGTCGCCGTGGGCCAGGTCCCTCTCAGCTCGGGCTCACGGAGCCGCCTGGTGTACGCCTTGGCACGGCCTGGCGGAGGCTCCGAGGGCATCGCCTTCTCCTACGATGTGCCTGCGACGCCTGGCCTCATCTGGGCGGGGTTCGCGATGCGAACGGGCCTCAACCAGGGAGGTCCCGTGCTTCGGGTTGACCCTGCGAACGGCGCTGAAGAGGTCGCCCTGGTCTATCAAGATTCCACCAGCCTGAAGCCGGCGGCCTTCTGGTACCAGTCGGTCGGACCGAGTGAGGGGCAGTCTCAAGTCAGGGTTCCGACGGGGACTGCCACCATCGCGGGGTCGGTGTCCTCGGTGGTCGCGACCGCAGGAGCCCTGACCGCCACCGACGGGAACCGGCTCTTCGGCTTCAGCGGCAATGGAAACAGCTTTCGGTTTCTCGAAGAGCGCTCCATCGGAATTCAGTCCCCAGGCACTTTCACCACCATCAACTCGATCGCTGGGCTGTTGACGCCACCGGCGAACGTGGTCGGCCTTGGGAACACGACTGGCGGTGGGCGAACCTTCTTTCAGGCCTCGTTTCCGACCTCGTTCAACCAGGCGCTCGCGAACGCACCCAATGACGCGCTGTTCGGAATTCTGGCCAGTGGCTCGACGGTCTACTTCGTCGCGACGTCACAGACGAACTTCGTCGGTCGGCTGTGCCGTGGCTCGATTTCGAGCACCAGCTTGACCTGCACGTCAGACCCCACCGAGTCCATTTCGAACGCGGCGGCCCTGGGCGAGGGCGATACGATCTACGCCATCGCGTCCCGACCGCCGTCCACCCAGGCGCTCCTCCAGGTCCGTACGGCGAGCACGCTGGCGCTCCGATGGGAAGCACCACTCGGTGTGTCCGTGCCGTGCTTGAACCTCACGCCCACCTGCATCAACGGCGTGCCCATGGTTGGCTGTATTGATTTGACCGGGAGGGTCGTCTTCGTCGCGACGGACGCACGCGGCATCGACGTGAACGCCGACTGGCCCATGCTCGGGCACGATCCCGGAACCACGTGGAACGCGTCAACGCCGCTGGATTCCTTCGCCTGCCCCTGAGGCCAACCGGTGGGGGGGGAACTTCGCCGGTCCCTCATCCAGCCCCGGCCATAACCCGTTGGATTCCTGAGCTAGTGAGCTCCGATGATGGCTCGGATCCGGAGCTTCTCGAACTCGCCGGCAGCGAGGCGGCACTCCGCAGCGGTGGTGGCATTGAAAACCAGACGGCCGACACGCTCGGACTCCCGCATGACCTCGGTGGGGCTCAGCTGGTTGGCGTAGGTTTCGAAGGCTTGGAGGTTGCCGAACATCATCGTCTTCCACTCCTCGGTCGGCTCACAGTCGAAGGGCGTTCCAGGCGGTCGCGGAGGCGGGAGCGACGCGAGCTCGGCGTGGACTGCCAGACACTCGCCCACGTCGGTCGCCGCCTTGATCTGGTCGATGAGATGCAGCTCCGTCGCCTTCGGGAGTGCTTCCGCATTGAGCACGCGGAGCCTGGCTTTGTACTTCCATGCACCGTCTGCTGGGCAGAGCGCGTCAAACCGCTTTCTCCAGGGTCCGAGCAGCGCCTCGATCTTCGCGTCGAGCGCCCGGCAATCGCTCCCATCGTTCGTGGCGTTCGCTACCCGGAGCAGTCGGTCCTCCGCGTCCTCGTAGTCGCTGAACGCTTTGCGATCTCCCAACGCTGCAATCAGCTGACGGGAGGCGCGCAGATCGGCTTCGGCACCGCGACGCCATTGGGCGCTCATGCTGCATTCGCGGACACCGGGGGTCTCGCTGGCTCCCGGGCCGGGACTTGCTCGAGGGGGCGGCAGTGCGCGACGCATGAAGGCCTCGAAGCGAGCATCGACGCGCGCGCAGTCTTGACTCGTCGTCGCAGCCTTCGCGGCGTCGTGGAGAGCCCGGACTTCTCGATCGGTCTCTTCGAGTGGCAGCGTCGAGCGCTTCTCCAAGTCTGACAGATCCATATCCAATCGCTTGCGCCAGCCGTCGTCGGCGATGCAGGTCGACGTCGGCGCTGGCTTCGCGGTCGGTTTCGCACCGGCCGGAGGAGCGGGGTCAGGCGGTGTACGCGTTCACGGGGGGATCGACAGGGGTCACCAAGTATGATCTCTCCTGACCTGTGGACCCGGTCGACCCCCGCGACGCACGCATCGCCGAACTGGAGGGCCAGCTCAA
>JBILEB010000004.1:0-132626 GCA_044352295.1 Myxococcaceae bacterium | reverse complement strand
CGGCCATCAGGTACTTCCACCATCGATTCGTGCTCATCGGTTGGCTCCCCACTCGTTTTGCGTGTCGTCCGGCCCTGCCGTCTCTGGGCAGGCGGGGTCGCAAGGCGCGGGCCAGCGGAATACCAAGCGAAGTCGAGTGCTTGCAGCGTCGCGGAGGCTCAGATTGCTGAGGCGCCGCAGGACGTGCGCGTGGGGCCCTCAGAGATCCGAGGCGGCCCTACACCCCGGCCCAGTCGGACAATTGCGTGAGGCGGCCATCATCGAGCCGCCAGCCGCCAGCGATGCCGTCGCGCGCCGCGTCGAGCCCCTCGAGTTTCGCCGCATTCACCGGGTCGCCGACTCGGCAGAACAGCACGAGTTCGCGCAAGCCCAGGTAGACGCGGAAGGGGCCGGGGCCGGCCGTCTTCTCCATCGCCACCTGATGCGCGGGCGTCAGCAGGCGGGCGCCGTCGTGACCATCTCCGTGCGCGATGCACCACAGCCCTGTCGGCGTGGACGACAGCCGCAGCGCGCCCTGCTCGAGCTCGATGGCCCGCACCTCGGCCGGCCGCGCGTCGAGGTTCTTCCAGGCGACCGAGTCGAACTGCTCCACGGCCATGCGGTGCGCGTCGAGCAGCCCTTGCGGCACGTAGAGCACGGCCTCGGGGTCCTCCATGGCATAGAAGATCCACAAGCCCGCGGGCCCTTCCCGTCGCACCGCGCCTTCGGCCCGCTCGAGGAAGCTCGAGTCGCGCACCACCGGCAACACCCGCGAGAGGAACTGCAGCTTGCCACCGGGCACGGCGAGCGCCTTCTCGGCGATCTCCCGCCCCACCGACTGCACGCCCTCGTCGAGCGCACGGCCGGACTCGAGGAAGTCCTGGTACAGCGCCTCGACGTCCAAACGCGCGATGCCCTTGCGCGAGAGCCGCACGAGAAGCTGCTGCTTCTGCATGAGGTGCGGCGTCGACTGCCGCTTGAGCTGATCGAGCAGCGCGTGCACGAAGTCGTCACGGCTTGGTTGGAGATCGAGGGTGGGCGGCTGGGCCTTCAGCTCCGAGGCGAGCAGCTGCGCCTCGGCGTGGAACGGGTCGCGCGAGAGCACGTCGTCGATGAGGGCGCGTGCTCGGGTTCGTTCACCGCGACGCAGGGCGACCACGGCCAACGCGGTCAAGACTTCGGGGTCGTCGGGCTGGAGCGCCAGCGCCTCGTGGAGCGCCCGCTCGGCGTCACTCCACCGCTCGAGGCTCGCGGCGGCCCGGCCGAAGGCGAGGTGGACGTGCAGGTTGGTGGGGAAGTCGCGGCGCGCGGCCTCGAGCAGCCGGACGGCCTCGACCACCTCGTCCGCGTTGATCAACGCCTGCGCCACCGCCGTGCGGAGTACCGGGCTGCCGGCTTCACGGGCCGCGCGTTCGAGGGCCGCAAACTCGGCGTCGTCGAGGCGCTCCCCCGACTCGACCTTCTTCTGGATTCGTTCGAGCTCCACGGTGCTCATCGTAGGGGACGGTGGCGGCGCATTTCCACGAGGTCGTGTGCGACCCCGTCACCTCACCGAAACGTGGCGAGCGCGGCGCCGCCGGCCATGCGAAGGTGGAAGGCAGTTTCGGGGACGGCTCGTGCGTCGCATCGTGCTGATCAGCATCGTGGTGTCGATGGCCTGTGTGCGGGGGCCGCGCGCCCTCTCGCCGTCCGAGCTCGAGGCCTTCGCGACCCGCCAGCACGCCGGGGACTTCGCTGACGTGTTCGACGCGACCGTCCTCGCCCTCGAGCACGAAGGCCTGTCCATGCAGACCGTCGACCGGGTCGCCGGCACCCTCGAGGCGCGCCGCCCCGACGGCACCGGGTACGACGTGAGCGTCACCGCGGCCGAGCGGGTTCAACGGGTCGTCCTCCGGCCCGTTCCGGAGCGCGAGCGCTGGGTGCTCGAGGGGGAGGCGGGCGAGACGGCCCGCTGGGACGCGGTGGAGCTGCACACGACGGCGCTGCTCGCGGCCTGGCGGGAGCTGCCCGAGTGGACCATCGTCGCCGAGCGCAACGCCGTGTCCGTGCCGGGCTTTCGCGCGCTCGTCCCCGAGGACTGGGAGAAGCTCGAGCCGTCGGTCTCGCGGCGCGTGCTCACCGCGCAGCGGTCACGCTCGCTCAAGAAGGGGTTCAACCCGACCTGGCACTTCGAGGTGAAGCGGCGCGCCCCCAGGGAGGATCACCGCCCATTCCTGGTGGAGACGGCCGGCCTCGCCCTGTTCGCCCGCACGCGGCTCCGCTGGCCCGAAGAGGACCGCCTCACCTTCGCCGGGTACGAGGCCCGCGGCGGCGTTCGCCTCGCGGACGGCTCGCTCGTTCGACCAGTCCTCTACGCAGTGTGGGTTGGGGTGTCCGACGCGCTCACCGTGCGCGTGGCCGCGGTGTGTGGCCCGGCAGAGGATCCCCAGACGGGCTGCGCAGCGGCGTGGCGCGACTTTCTGGCTACGCTGACGACGGGAGGTTTCAAGCCTCCGTGAGTCGGCGAGCCGTCACTTCCGCGAGAGCTGGCGCAGATCGCCGTCGTTCTCCGTCAGCACGAAGGGGTCGCCCTTGTCGTCGAAGGTGAGCCCTTCGACCCGCACGAAGGCGACATCACGGTGGAGGACGCCCGGCGCTTCGTCGACCGGGTGCCGATGAGCCGGCCTGCGCGCGATCCCCGCCTGATCATCCAGCCGATGATGTGGGGAAAGGACCCCGATTCTCGCGCGCGCCAGTGCCGTGGTTAAGTAGCTCCCATGATGACAGTGCTTCCGATGGTGGGTGTGCTGGTGCTGGCGGTGGTGGCGATCCTGTCCGTGCGTCCGACGGCGAAGGTCCCGGTACCAGTGAAGCGTTCGCGCCGTCGCTGAAGCCCCTCGTCGCGCGGGACACCTGCCCGCCGCTGGTACACGATGAGCGGCCCTATGCGTCGCCTCATGTTGCTGTGCTCCGCGCTCGTCGTCTCCTCGGCGTGTCTCGTCATGCGGCCGTCGCTCCGGGCCGGTACACCCACCGACTCCAGGGCCTTGGAGGCCGCCGTGGAGGCGCTGTACCGCGCTGACACCCCCGCTGCGATCCGAGCGGCTGCTGAACAGGCCCGTGCGCTGGCGCCCGATGCGGCCTTGACCCACGAGGCGCTCGCGATCCTCTCCAGTCTCGATGGCCTCGAAGCGAACGAGGTGCTGCACCTGATGCAGGCGCTGCGGGACACCGCGAACCCGACACCCGTGCTGCACCTGCACCTCCTCATGATGACGGAGTTCTCGTTCGCGCAGCGGGCCGAGGTTCGCGAGCTGCTCCGCGATCTGTCGGCCGCGCACCCACGCTCCGAGGTCCGCTCGCTGGCGACGTACCACCTGGCCTCGCTCCTCACCTCCGAGGGCCGGCTGGTCGAGCGTGACGAGCGCATCGCCGATCAGCCGGGCCGCTTCCCGCTGGCGGTGGTGGGCACCTGGGACAACGACCAGGGCAAGGGCTTCGACCTCGCCCTGGCTCCCGAGACGCGGCCGGGGCTCGACCAGACGTACGACGGGCGCTTCGGCAAGCTCGAGTGGCGACAGGCCGTCCCGCTCGATCCGCGCGGGCGCCTCGAGCTGTCGTCGCTCATGACGCCGTCGCGGTTCGCCGTCGCCTACGTCCAGGGCCAGCCGGTCGCTCCCGAGGACGGGCTGTACGAGCTGCGGCTGATGACGACCGGCCCGCTCAAGGTCTGGGTCGACGGCAACCTGCTCTTCGCCGCGCCGCTCCTCGAGCGCAGCGTGTTCGACAACGTCGTCATTCCGCTGAAGCTGTCCAGGGGGCCGCACACCGTCTTGATCAAGACCGCCCACAAGGAGGGCGCCTGGAGCCTCGCCGCCCGGCTGGTGCCCGCCGCATCGCTGCCCATGGCGGTTCCCGAGGTGGAGCGCATGCTGGACTTCCACGTTCGAGGGTTGCCACCCCAGGCCGCGCGGGGGCTCGCGCACCGGGCGCTGTGGGCCCACCACGCGTTCGGCGGCATCGCGAGCGTCAAGGCGGCCGACGACTTCGTGCGTGCGTACCCGCTCTCGGTGTTCGCGCGGATCCAGCAGGTCGAGGCGGTCTGGTTCAACCAGGAGCGGGGCCGGGCGGCCGACGCGCTCGCGGCCCTCGATCGCGAGGTCGGTGATGCGTTGGCCTTCGTGCGCCTGCGTCAGCTGCGCTTCTGGCAGCAGCAGGGCCTCAGGCAGAAGGCGCGCGCCGCGCTCGTCGAGCTGACGAAGAAGCGCCCCGAGCTGGGTGAGGCCTGGGAGCTCCTCGTCGAGGCCTACCGGAGCGAAGGGTGGATCGAAGACGAGCTGACGACCCAGCGGGTGCGGCTGTCGCGCTTTGGAGACGGGCCTGACGGGCTGCTCGAGCTCTCACGCATGCTGCAGCGCTTTGGCCGACGCGCCGACGCCTCGGAGCTCCTGGAAGATCTCCGCGACGAGGTTCCGCTCCACCCCGAGGTGCTCCGCCGGCTGGTCGATCTGGCCCTCGACGCCGGCGAGCTCGAGCGCGCCGATCAGCTCCTCGTCCAGCGGCTCGAGTCCTGGCCGACCGACTTCGGCTCGTGGATGCAGCTCGCCGAGGTGCGGCGTCGCAAAAAGGACGCGGTGGCAGCCCAGAGCGCCCTGGACCAGGCGGCCGCGCTGGCCCCCGAATCCGCGAGCCCGTGGAGCAAACGGGGCGACCTCGCCTACGAGGCACAAGACGTTCCGCAGGCCCTGGCCGCGTGGCGCAAGGCCATCGAGCGAAACCCCGAGCACGAAGCGCTGGCCAATCGCATCGAGCAGCTCGCGCCCGAGGCCAAAGGTGCCTGGCTCGCTGACGCCCCAGGCGACGAAGCCATCGCGCGCGCCATTCGCCGCCGGGACGAGCTGCGCCAGGTGCCGGGCTCCGACGTCGCGTGGCTGCTCGATCACGAGGTCACGCTGCTCAACACCGACGGCAGCACCTCGAACGTCGTCACCATGGTGGCGCACGCCTTCAATGCCCAGGGCCGCGATCGCATCATCAAGCAGACCGTGGGCTCGGGCCGGCTTCGGGTGTTGCACAGCTACGCCATCGACGAGAAGGGCCAGCGCACCGAGGCATCGAGCGAGCGGAGCCGGCAGATCTTCTTCCGCGGCCTTCAGCCCAACGCCACCATCGTGCTCCAGTACCGCCTCGACGTGCCGCCGCGCGGTTACCTCTCGCGCTACCTCACCAAGAGCTGGGCCTTCCAGTCGCTCTCGGAGCAGCGCCTCGAGGCGCGCTACGTCATGTGGATGCCGCTCGGGACGGTCCTCAACGAGCAGCGCGTCGGCGGCATCGAGCGCGCTCAGGACAAGCGCGGCGACTCGCTGCGCGTCGAGTGGTTCATGACCGGGTCGCCGCCGCTGGTGAGCGAGCCATCGATGCCGCCGGTCAGCGAACTGGCGGCCAACCTCAAGCTGTCGACCGTGCCCGACTGGAAGACGTACCTGTCCTGGGAGAAGTCGCTCCTCGAGGGCGTGTTCCGCGACAGCCCCGAGATCGACGCGGTGGCCAAACGCCTCGCGGAGGGACCCAGCGCGGCCGTCGATCGCCTCGAGCGAATCCACCAGTTCGTGATGGAGGAGATCCGCTACCAGCAGGACTACGAGAGCGTCATCGCAGGGGTGAAGCCGCACGCCGCGCCGATGGTGCTCGAGCGACGCTACGGTGATTGCAAGGACAAGGCGGTGCTCTTCATCACGCTCGCGCGCAAACTGGGGCTCGAGGCCCACTTCGCCAACGTGCGCACCCGCGACGCGGGGCAGATCGCCGCCGACGTACCGATGCAACAGTTCAACCACGCCATCGTCTACGTGCCCAGGCAGGCGGGCGTGGACGAGGGGCGCTTCTTCGACCCCACGGCCGATCTCCTCGACCTCGACGTCGTGCGACACGACGACGTCGGTACCACCAGCCTCGTCATCAACCCCGCGACCGGCGAGCACACCTTTCGAGAGATCCCCTTCCAGGAGGCGGGCAAGCACCGGCTCGCCTCGACGGTCGAGCTCGACCTTTCCACCGACGGGAGCGCCCAGGGCCGGTTCGTCCTCGAAGCGCGCGGCCGCGGTGGCTCGGCGCTGCGCGTGGCGTCGCGTGACGCGGAGCTGTTCCAGCAGGCCGTGCAACGAATCGCCTCGGGGCTGGTGCCCAACGCCACCACCAGCCAGGTGTCGGTCGTCGAGGGGAAGGACTTGCGGCAGCCGGCGAAGCTCGAAGCCCTCGTCGACGCCAGGACCTTCGCCCGGACCGAAGGCGACACGCTCCGCGTCAAGGTGCCGACCTCGTGGAACCCCCGCGGGCTCTTCAGCCTCGCCACCCGTCGCCACACCCTCGTCCTCGGCACTCCGTTCACCGACGAGACGACCGTGACGGTGACGTTGCCCGAGGGCTTCGAGGCCAGGAAGCTCCCGGCGTCGGGCACCTTCACGCAGCAGTGCCTGGAGCTGCAGCGCACCGTCAGCCAGACGGGTCGCGCGGTGACGAGCCGCGCCGTCTTCCGCGTCACCTGCGAGCGCATCACGCCTGCCGAGTACCCGACCTATCGCGCGAAGGTCGACGAGATGATGCGGCTGCTCGAGGACGAGCTGGTCGTGGGCAAGGCCGCGGCCACTGGCGCTGCGAAGAAGGCCCTTCCCGTGAAGTCGCGCTAGCGTGCTGGTGACCAAGCGTGCGTCACGTCCTCTTCCGCCTCGAGAAAGATCGCTACGCGCTGCCGCTCGCCTCGATTCGTGAGGTCGTGGTGGCGCCCGAGTCGTGGACGCGCGTGCCGCGGGCGCCCCGGGCGGTGAAGGGTGTGATGAACCTGCGCGGTCGCGTGGTGCCCGTCATCGACCTCCGCGAGCTCCTCGATGTGCCCGGCCCAGCCACGCCAGGCCCCGCGCGGGTCGTCCTGCTCGATCGCGGCCGCCGGGAGCTCGGGCTGTTGATCAGCGAGGTCGATGGTATCGAGAGCCTCGAGAAAGTGGGCCCTCCGGCCCCAAAGGCCTCCCTCGCGGTCAAGGGGCTCGCGCGGCTCGGCGCCCTGCCGGTGACGGTCCTCGACCCCGATGCGCTTGACGCGACGGTAGCCCGCACGTTCACAACCAAGTAGGGTCGTCCCCCGGTGAGCGCGATGGCAAAGAAGGTCCTGGTGGTCGACGATTCGGTGTTCATGCGAGACATCATCAAGGACATCTTCGCCGCTGGTGGCTTCACCGTCGTTGGCGAGGCCGGGAACGGCGTCGAGGCCGTCGAGAAGTTCAAGGAACTGAGGCCCGACCTCGTCACCATGGACCTCGTGATGCCGTACCGGAACGGCATCGACGCGACTCGCGAGATCCTGCGCAGCGACAACAAGGCGCTGGTGGTGATGTGCAGCGCGCTGGGCCAGGAGACGATGGTGATGGAGGCCATCGAGGCCGGCGCCGTCGACTTCATCGTCAAGCCGCCCCGCGCGGATGACGTGCTGGCCGTCGTGAAGAAGGTCCTCGGCGAGGCCTGAAGGCCCGTCGGCGTCCGCCGCATGGCGACTTCCGCTACGCTCTAGACGATCGTGGCCGGCGCCTCCTGGGACACCTCGCGGTACCTCTCGCTCTTCGCGGGTGAGGCCACCGAACACCTCGAGGCCCTCGGAAAGGACGTCGTTCAGCTCGAGCAGGGCGCCACGGTGGCGCTCGTCGACTCGATGTTTCGACATGCGCACTCGGTCAAGGGCATGGCCTCGTCGATGGCCTTCGAGGCGACGGCGAAGGTGGCCCACCGCCTCGAGGATCTGCTCGACACGCTGCGCGCCGACGTCGGCAAGGTGAACCAGGGCGTCGCCGATCTGATCCTCCAGACGGTCGATGCGCTGTCGGCCCACGTGAAGGCGGCGACGGCCGGCCAGCCCCTGCCGGATCACTCGACGCTCGTGGTGAGGCTCGCCGAACTCAACGCCGGCCTCAAAGGCGTCCCACCACCACCGGTGTCAGCGCCGCCACCACCGCTGCCGGTGGTTGAAGCGCCGGCACCCAGCTCCAGCCCATCGGGCGTCATCGCCGTCGATCCCGCCGCGCCGCCGCGGTTCACCCTCAAGCTGAAGATCAACCCGGCGTCGACCCAGCCCGGCGTGCGAGGCTTCCTCGCCTACAAACGCCTCACCACGCTCGGCAACGTCTTCGACGTGAAGCCGCCGCTCGACGACATCAAGGCCGGCCGCGTGCCGCAGGGCACGATCACCCTCGAGCTGGAGACCGACCAGACCGAGGAGTCCGTCACCCGCACGATGCGCACGGTGGCCGACGTCGAGCTCGAGTCAATCGGCCTGGTGCAGCGCGCGCCACCACCACCACCCCCGGGCGCCGAGAGCGATCGCGTGGTGGGTCAGGAGCCCGCCCGCACCATTCGGGTTCGCACCGAGCTGATGGATCAGTTCCTCGATCAGGCCGGCGAGCTCCTGCTGGCGACCGCTCGGGTCCGGGAGATCGCCCGCGGCATGCCCGAGGCCTTGCGCCCGCCGCTCGATGAGGCCGTCGATCGCATGCACCTGCTGGTGAAGGGGCTGCACGACCAGGTGATGCAGGCGCGCATGACGCCGCTGGCGCTCATCACCGATCGGCTCCCCCGCGCCGCCCGCGACATCGCGCGTCGTCGAGGTCGTGACGTCGAGCTCGTCATCTCGGGCGAGGACATCGAGCTCGATCGCGCCATCGTCGACGAACTCGCCGATCCGATGCTGCACCTGTTGCGCAACGCCATCGATCACGGCGTCGAGCCGGCGGACGTTCGAAAGGCCGCGGGGAAGTTGCCCAGAGGCAAGGTGACGCTCACGGTGACGCGCCAGCGCGATCGCGTCGTGCTCGAGCTGTCCGACGACGGCAAAGGCATCGACGTCGACCGCCTCAAGGCCCTGGTCGTCGAGCGCGGCCTCTTCACACCCGACCAGGTCCGTGGGCTGACCGAGCGCGAGTCCCTGCTCCTGGTGTGCCTGCCCGGCCTGTCCACCGCCACTGACGTCACCGACATCTCGGGGCGCGGCGTCGGCATGGACGCCGTGAAGCGGGTGGTGGAGCAGGTCGGCGGCTCACTCGAGATCGAGACCCGGCCCGGCCGCGGGACGACGTTTCGCCTCTCGGTGCCGCTGACGGTGGCGATGGTGAACCTGCTGCTCGTCGGGGTCGGTGACGAGGTCTATGGCCTCCCCATCGGGAAGGTCAGCGGCGTGGTCGAGACCGCCCGGGCCCGGCTGGCGATGAGTCAGAGCGCGCCGGTGCTCCAGTGGGGCCAGAGCGTGCTGCCGGTGCACGAGCTGTCGACGTTGCTCGACGTGCCCGCCCACCCCGTGCTGGCCGCGGCCTCGCCCTTCGTGGTCGTCGATGGCGATGACGGGCGTCTGGCGCTGGCAGTCGACCGGCTGCTGGGGCAGGAAGAGGTGGTGCTCAAGGCGTTGTCCCGCCCCCTCGACCTCGTGCCCGGCCTCGCCGGCGTCACCATTCTCGGGAACGGGAGGCCCGTCTTCATCCTCGACGTGGCCCGGCTGGTGACGGCGTGAAGACCCCCCTCGCCCGCCAGGAGGACGCGCTCAAGGAGGTGGTGCACCTCGGCAGCGCCCAGGCGGCGTCCATGCTGGCGCGGCTGGTCGGTGACGTGGGCGTCCTGGTCGAGGTGCCGCGCGTCGTCGAGGTGACGCCCCCTCAGCTGGGCTGGCTGCTGGGTGGCCGCGACGTGCGGGTGCTGGCGGCGACGTTCACGCTCGAGGGCGAGGTGCCGGGCACGTTGTGGTGGCTGCTGCCCGTCGACGCTGCCGAGCGCCTTGGGCAGCGCCTGCTTCGCCGGCCGGGCGTCACGGGTCCCTTGTCGGCCTCGGCCAACGCCGCCATCGCGGAGGCGGCGAACATCGTCGCGTCGGCGTGCTGCTCCTCGATGGGCGGCATGCTCAAGGCCAAGATGCTCCCGTCGACCCCGCACATGCGCGAGACGACCATCGAGGCGTTGATCGCCGAGGGGGGCCCTGCGCAGACCGCCGTGTTGGCAGGGTTCGTCTCGACCAACGCCCCCACGTTCTCGGGGACGCTGGTGCTCCTCACGGAGCCGAGCGTGTCGACCGAGATCTTCCGTCGTCTTGGACTTTCGGCGTGAGCGCCGCGGTCGACAGCATCGCGACGAGCATCCACGGCATGGCGTAGCGGGGGTTGGCTTCGAGGGCGAGGTGGCTCAGCATCACGACCCCCAGACACCCCAGACCGATGTGGACCGCGGCGGGGAGGCGAGGGGCGCGCAGCACCCCGAGAAGCCCAAGCGCCCACCACAGCACCGAGCTGGACAGCGCCAGCCCCGTCGCGAGCGGCGGCACCCACGACGAGGCCACGCGCTCGACGCCCGTGAACGCAAAGATGGGCACCGACGCCAGTACCGCCGCCCTGCCGTTCCACCACGCGCCGAGCGCACCGAGCAGTGCGATCGCGAAGGGGATCGCCAGGACGATCCGCGCGCGCTCGATCGCAAAGCTCAGGGCAGGAAGCTTCCGTGGTACTTCGGGTCCTCGAGCCCCGCCGCGGCCGCGGTCATCGTCAGCGGCAGCAGGCAGTCGAGCATCACCGCGAGCTCATTCGTCTCTTTGTGCCCGATGCTCGCCTCGTACGCACCGGGGTGCGGCCCGTGCGGGATGCCGGCCGGGTGGAAGCTCATCGACCCCGGGCCGACGCCGCGCCGCGAGGTGAAGTTGCCCTTGCAGTAGAAGAGGAACTCGTCGACGTCGACGGACGAGTGCGGGTACGGGCAGGGGATGGCCTCGGGGTGAAAGTCGACGGGGCGAGGTACGAAGCTGCAGATGAGGGCGCCGCGCGCCGCGAAGGTGCCGTGCCAGGTCGGCGGCAAGTGCGTGAGGCCCACCCGCGGCTGGAAGTCGAGGATGTGGAAGGCCCACGGATACACGGTGCCGTCCCAGCCGACCACGTCGAGGGGCGACTCCTTCACCGTGAAGCCGTGGAAGACATCGCCGCGCTTGACCACCAGCTCGCGCAGCCCCTCGTCGAGCGGGCCCTTGAACGTGGGCTTGCGGAAGTCCCGGTGGCAGTAAGGCGCGTCCATTCGGAGCTGGCCCACGCCATTGCGCCACTGCTTGGGCACGTGCATGCCGCCGCGGCACTCGATCGAGAGCCACCACTGCGGCCGGTTCGGCTCGAGGATGAACCGGTGGAGCAGCCCGCGGGGCACGAAGACGTAGTCGCCTTCGCGGAAGGGCACGTCGCCCACGAGCGTCCGCAGCGTGCCCTGGCCCTCGTGCACGTAGAAAAGGTCGTCGCCGTCGCCGTTCACGAAGTAGACCGGATCGTCCGCGCCGGGCTTGAGCACCGCGAGGGTGACGTCTGCGTTGAAGAGCAAGGGCACGCGGGAATCGAGCGGTCCCTTCGTCGAGGCGGGGAGCTGCTGCGAGAGGAAGTGGCGCTTGCGCAGGGACTGCTCCGCGGTGGCGGGAGCGCGCGTCGCAGCGAACTGGTGCGTGGTGGACGCGGGCACCTGCCGATGCGGCGCGTTGCGGTGGTAGGTGATGGTGTACGGCGCCTCGAAGCCGTCCTGGGTGATGCACTGCTCCCAGTGGAGATGGCCCGAGGCGTCCTTCAGTTGCAGGTGATGTTTGCGGGGGACGAGGCCCTCGACGACGCGCTCGATCATGCGAGCGCTTCTACTGCTTCGAGGGCTTCGATACCTCGTACATCTGCTGCACGCGGTGGTTGAGCCGGCGGTGCAACGTGTCGCTGCGAGCCTCACCGTCCGGCATCACGGCCATGCCGAAGAACCGCGTCAGGTTCGCGCCCTCGCCGCTCGCGAAGCCGAAGGTCGACAAGCCGTCGTGCTGGTAGGCGCCCAGGTGTGGCTTGAGCGTGTCGACGTCCTCACGCGCGCCGAACCCCCGGCCGTACAGGGCTCAGCGGCCGGCGGGATGGCGACAGGCTCGCTCCGAAACACCCACGAGCCCACGCCGAAGCCGAGACCTGCCGAGATGAGCGCCGTCATCGCCAGACGAACCATGATGCGGCGCAGGCTGCATCGCGGGACCCGGCTCTGTCCACCCGGTGGGACAGCCTGTCAGCCCTTCATGAGTTGCGGGTTCGAGGCGTGGTCGTGAAACTCCACCTTCGATGCTGTCTCGCCGCGCGGTCATCTCATCCCTCACGCTCCTCGGCTGCACGGTGAAGAGCCGACCCTCGACTGGTCGCGAGGTGTCACAGGTGCTCCCGGCGCAGCCGACCCGCGATGGCGCCGGTGTCAGCCTCAACCGCGCCCTTGGGCAGCGGGCGCTCCCGGTGCTCGACCCGTTCCTGCTGCTCGACGAGTTCCAGACGGACGACCCCAACGACTACCTCGCCGGCTTCCCGGAGCACCCGCACCGCGGCTTCGAGACCGTCACGTACATGATCCACGGCGCGATGGAGCACCGGGACGTGCTCGGCAACCAGGGCCGTCTGGAGCCCGGGGGCGCACAGTGGATGACCGCGGGCCGCGGCATCATCCACTCCGAGATGCCAAAGCAGGAGCGTGGCCTCATGTGGGGCTTCCAGCTCTGGGTGAACCTGCCGAAGGCCCGCAAGCTGATCCCGCCTCGCTACCAGGACATGGCGCCGTCGTTGATTCCCGAGACGCAGGTCGAGGGGGTGACACTGCGGGTGGTGGCGGGCTCGACCTTCGGCATGACCGGCCCCGTCACCGGCATCGACATCGAGCCGCTGTTCCTCGACCTCGCACCGGCGAAGGGCGCGCGGCTGACGCAGCCCGTTCCAGAAGGCCATACGGTCTTCGCGTACGTGACGCAGGGCGCGGTGAAGCTCGGCGCCTCGGAGCGCGAAGTGCCCAGAGGCCACCTCGCCGTGCTCGAGCGAGGGACCAGCGTGGACCTCACGGGTACCACCGACGATGGCCGCGTGTTGCTGCTCGCTGGGCGGCCCTGGCGCGAACCCATCGCCCGCGCGGGACCCTTCGTGATGAACACCGAAGAGGAGCTGCGGCAGGCGTTCGATGACTACCGCGCCGGCCGGCTCCTCTCCGGAGGGTGACGCTCAGCCCGCGCGCGCCGCCGTCTGCGCACGCTCGATGCTCTCGAACAGCGCCTTGAAGTTGCCGCCGCCGAAGCCCTTGTCGCCCTTGCGCTCGATGATCTCGTAGAAGAACGGGCCCGCCTCGCGGTCCTTCATGAGGTGGCCGTTCTCCTTCATGAAGATCTGCAGCAGATACTGGTGCTCCTTGTGGCCGTCGATGAGGATCTGGAGGTCTCGCAGCTCCTCGAGGCGCTCGTCGATGCGAAGAATGCCGCTCTTCTGCAGCCGCTCCGGCAGGTAGTCGTAATAGGCCGCCGGCGTGCCGAGGAAGTCGAGGCCGTTGGTCGTCCGCATCGAGCGCACCGCGGGCACGATGTCCTTCACCAGCAGCGCGAGGTGCTGAATGCCCTCACCGCGCTGGTCTTCGACGAAAACGTTGATCTGCGACTGCTTGAAGCGCGGCCGCGACGGCTCGTTGTTCGCGAACTTCACCGTGCTGTGCGGGTCCCACATCACCTGCGACTTCAGCCCGGTGCCGTGCTGGTTGCCCTTCTCGATCTCTTCCTCGGTGTGGAACTGGATGTTCCAGAACTCCTCGAAGCCCATCACGTGCTTCATCCACAACACCATCGGCTGAAGCGTGCGGAAGTTCGAGGTGATGTGGTCGATCTTCCCGAAGCCGAAGCGGTTGGTCCCGCCGCGGTGTGACGGGTGCCTGACGAACCCGGGGTAGAGCGCCTCGTAGCCGTCGCGCTGGAGGAAGCGGAAGGTGGTGTTCCCGAACGGCGTGGTGATGCTGAAGAACGCGAGCCGGCCGCCCTTCTCGTCGGTGAAACGCTGCAGGCCGTCGTCGATGATGGTGCCGCCCCGCGCCTCGAGCAGCTTCCAGGTCTTCTCGACGTCCTTCACGAGGAAGTTCACCGTGCCGACGCCCTCGGGGTGCTTCTGGAGCCACCGCCACGCACGCCCGCTCTCGCCCACCGGCGCGGAGCAGATGAGCTGCACGTCGTTCGCCTTGAAGACGACCGAGTGCTGGCGGCCGCGCGTGGTGAGCTCTGGCGACGATTCGCCCAGCTCCTCGAAGTCCATCAGCTCCGTGTAGAACCGGCGCGTGCGCGCCAGATCGTGCACGTACCAGTGCACGCTCTCGACCTTGATGATGCCCAGCGATTCCATGTGCGCTCCAGGGTGGGGAAGGGGGTCAGGCGGGCTGCGCGTCGACCTGGACTTCGGGTCGCGCGGCCTGCACGTGGGGGAGGTCGAGGCTCGCCTGCTCCAGGCGCGTGAGCAGCGGAAAGGCGGCGACGTTCCCGCCGAACCGTCGCGCCCCGTAGAGCTGCGGCACCAGACAACAGTCGGCCCAGGTGAACGAGTCCCCAAAGAGGAACCGGCCGGCGTGCCGCTGCGCCATCGCGTCGAGCGAGGCCAGGCCCTGATCGATGAAGTGCCTCGCCCACGCCTTCTCGTCGGCGCCGATCGACTTGAGGTGGCCGAGGGTGGCGAGGTTGTGGAACGGCTGGATGCCCGAGTTGATGAGCTCCACCATCGCGCGCACCTGGGCCCGGCCCACGCGCGACGACGGGAAGAGGGGCCGTTCGGGGAAGCGCTCCTCGAGGTATTCGACGATGGCGACCGACTGCGTGAGCTGCACCACCTGACCGTCCTCGTCGACCTCGAGCACCGGGACGTACCCCGCGGGGTTGCGCGCGCGGTGGGCCGCCTCGTGCTGCTCTCCCTTGAGGAGTGACACCGGCACGTACTCGAAGGGAACGCCCTTGAAATGCAGGGCCAACCGAACGCGGTAGCTCGAGCTCGAGCGCCAGTAGTTGTAGAGCTTCATGGGCGTGGCCTCGCGGGGAGAGATGACGCATCGGCTTTCCTCTCGCGGGGGCCTCGAAGTCAAGCCGCGAAAGGGCCCGGCTTGAGCGCCGCGTCGAAGGGGTCCACCAGTCACAGCTGCTGTGGCCCATTCGCCCGCTGACAGGGATTCCAGGTCGCGCTTTAAACCGCCGTGACAATGGGTGTCCCCGCCTACATGTTGTCCATCCTCCACCGGCAGGCGTCGATGCTGCAGGAGCACTTCGCGCAGCGGTACGCGCACGACTGGCTCGTCTGGGAGCCGGGCCCGTGGAAGCCCGCGCGCTCGGTCCTCGAGAGCAACCTCGAGGCGACGATACTTCCCAACCCGAAGCCTCCGCAGGGGCCCGTCGGCGACGATGCCATCTGCTTCGAGCTCAAGCTCCCAAAGGGTGTCTCGAAGCTCAAGGTGGGGCGTGCGACGACCAACGACATCGTCATCAACGATCTCACCGCGTCGCGAGAGCAGTTCTCTCTCCAGCAAGCCCCCGAGGGCTGGTGGGTGGTGGCGTCGCAGGGACTGGTGACGCTCGATGGTGGCGCGGTGAGCGAGGCGGTAGGCCCTCTGAAGAGTGGAGCCTTGCTGGCCCTCGGAGACGTGCGGCTGACGTACCTGAGCGCCGTCGACCTCGGCCGCCGCGCCAGTGCGTTCAAGCCGCGCAGCTGAGCGACGCGTCCCACACGCCCGCCGTCATTGGCAGCGACGCATACGGCACTGCTGGCCGCTGGGACAATCGACGCAGACACCGCCATCTCCCCCGCACGTGCGGTTCTGGGTGCCGCCACGGCACTCCGGGCCTCGACAGCAGCCGCCGCAGGTCGCTGGGTCGCACTCGCACGTCCCTCCGACGCAGCGTTGACCTGCCTGGCACGTCGCGCCCTCTCCGCAACCACATGCGCCGGTCGACCGGCACCTATCCGCGCTCGGAGGTCCGCAGCTCACGCACGCCCGGCCCACGAGCCCGCACTTCGCAGTCGACGGAGGTGAGACGCACACCGTGCCGTCACAGCACCCCAGGGGACAGGTGTTCCCGTTGCACGAAGCGGTGGTGACGCAGGCTCCCGACGTACAGGTCGTTCCGCCGCCACACGCCGCGCACGTCGCGCCTGCCGTGCCACACGCGCCGCTTTGGGTCCCTGGCTGGCAGAGGCCGCCCTGGCAGCAGCCCGTCGAGCACGTCGCCGCGCCGCATGGCTGGCTGCACCGTTGATTCACGCAGGTCGTCGAGCACGCCTGGCACGCAGCGCCGCCAGTCCCGCAGGCCGTCCCTGCGTCACCTGGCAAGCAGACCCCTCCCTGGCAGCACCCACGCGGACACGTCTGCGCGTTGCAGGTGCCCAGACAGACCCCCGCGTCGCCGCAGGCCCCCACGCCACACGACTCACACGCCATGCCGCCGATGCCGCAGGCCGTCTGGGTTCGGCCCGAGAGGCACGTCGCGCCCGCGCAGCACCCGGTCGGACACGTCGCGGCGTTGCAGGTCGACTGGCCGCATTGCCCGCCGTTGCAGGCCGTCATCCCGCAGTCGAGACAGGCGCGGCCGCCGGTGCCACAGGCCCCTGAGGACGTCGTCGTCACGCACTGGTTGCCGATGCAGCACCCGGCGCATGACGTGGGGGTGCATTGACAGGTTTGTTGCAGACACTCCTGGCCCGCCTCACACGCCGGTCCGGTTCCACAGCGACATTGCCCGCTGACGCAGCGGTCGGCGCCGAGGCCGGGACTGCACGGAGGGCCGTCCCCGCAAGCGCAGCGCCCCTGCGTCGAACAGCCATCGGCGAGCAGGGGATCGCACGCGACGCACGAGGCCCCTCCAGTGCCGCACGCCGCCGCGGTGGGCGTCACACACGAACCCGCGGCGCTGAGGCACCCGCTGCACACCGACATGGGTGGGAACAGCTTCACCGTCGCCGCACGCTCGAAACCCGTCTCGAGCACCACCCGGGTTGACCCCTCTCCGACCGGAAGGCCCTGCCGCAGGCCCGTGACGCTCACGTCGACGGGCTGTCCGCCCAGCTCATCCTCGAGGAGGATTCGCACCGTGGTGGTCGCGGAAAGGGGCGCGGCCGGCGTCTGCGGCCGCAGCGCGGGCTCGAAGAGAGCGCCTGCGTCGGTGACCACCTCGTAGCGGAGCTGGTCGACCTCGACCTCCGTCGCGTCGGTCGTCACCAGGAGCGCCGTGCCGTTGAGCTGCGCGGCGTCGCGGCAGCCGGCGAGGGTGACGAGGAGAAGGGTGAGCTGGCGCACGCTCATCGGGCGTTGATGTCCGGAAAGGTGGTGGGGGTGGGGCGGGGGGCGGTCGCCGCCGCCGTCCCCGCGACGACGCCCCCGACGACGACCGCGGCGATTCCAGCCCAGAAGTACCAGCGTTGGGTGACCGGGGGCGGCGCCTCGGCCTGCCTCCTCGAGAGCTCGAGTTGGAGCTTGCGCGCAGCGGCCTCTGCCTCGGCCCGGGCCGCCGTCACCCGAAGCTCGTCGGCCTTTCGTTTCCTTTCGGCCTCTGCCGCCGCTTCAGCCAGCTTCTCGGCCCGTTGTGCCTCGAACTCGGCGATGATCTGCTCGGTGGCCTTCGCCTGCTCAGGCGGTGGGTTCGACTCGAGGTACCGCCGAAAGAAGCTCAGCGCTTCGTCGAAGCGGCCCGCCTTCCGGTGGCACTGCCCCAGGTTGAAGAGCAGGCCGGGCGCCGCCTTGAGCTGGTACGCCGCCTCGTACCGCTCGATGGCCACCCCATAGTCCCCGATGTCGAACGCCGTCTTGCCTTCGAGCGCGAGGGCTTTTGCGCGCGCTTCGGGGTCCTCGGCCGACGAGGGCGACGCAGCGAGGACGACGAGCAGGAAGAAAATGCGCACGACGAGGACCAACTCTAGAACGGATCGAGCACGCCGTCCTTCACCACTCGTGTGCGACGGGCTGGGACCGGGGCGCTGCGACGTTTCGTCAAGGGCAACTCGACGCGAAGGCTCTCGGTCATCGCGAACTCTCGGGTGAGTGGCTCGTACCCTTTCAGCTCGAAGCGCAGCGACAGCGGCGCGGAGCCAGCGGGCCGTTCCAGCGTCAACGGGGTTTGTCCAAGCTGGCTGCCCGTCGTGACGTCCACGACCTGGGCGCCAACGGGCGTCGTCGTCAGCACGAAGTGAAGGTCGGCCTTCGCCGGAGCGGGCGACGGTGTCGGCGCCGGCGGCGGCGCTTCCGACACGCGCGGTGGTGGACCGCTCGGTGACCCATCGCCCGCCGGCAGGGCGAGCAACACACCACCTGCGAGAAGCGCGAGGCTCCCCATCACGGCAGCGGGGACCAGCCAGCGCGGCAGCGGTGATGGCGGACTCGGCTCCGGGAGCACCTCGTCGAGGTTCGCCAACCGGGAGAGGACGTCACCCATCGAGGCCGGGCGTTGGTCTGGCATCTTCGCCAGGCACGCGACGATGAGGCGCCGCAGCCCCTCGGGCACGGGCTCTCCGGTTCGGGTCTCCGTGGGGACCGGCGGCGGCGGAAGCGTGATGATGTCGGCGGCCAACTGCCCGTACACGGTCGACTCGAACGGGGCCCGGCCGGCGAGCATTTCGAAGAGCAGCGTTCCGAACGCATACACGTCGGTCCGCGCGTCGACGTCGAGGCCAGCGGCCTGCTCTGGCGCCATGTACCGCGGCGTGCCCAACACGTCGCCATTCTGCGTCTCGATGACGCGAGGCCCTTCCGCCGACACCAGCTTGGCGACGCCGAAGTCGAGCACCTTCACCCAGTCACGGCCGTCTCGCTGGCAGAGGAAGACGTTGTCGGGTTTCAGGTCGCGGTGCACCACCGAGAGGTCATGCGCCGCCTTCAGGGCCTCGCCCAGCTGCGTGGCGATGCGGACGAGGTGGTCGAGGGGCAGGGCCTGCCGCTCCAGGCGGGCGGTGAGCGTCTCGCCCTCGAGCAGCTCCATGACGGCGTAGACCTGCCCCGGCGACTCGACGAAGTCGTGGACCTCGACGATGTGTGGGTGGTTGATGGCGTTGACGAGCCGGGCTTCCTGCAGGAACCGGCGCACCAGCATGTCGTCGGACAGGAGCGACTCGTGCAGGCATTTGATGGCGACTGGCCGGCCCAGGGTCTGGTGCCGTGCGCGGTAGACGAGCCCCATCGAGCCCCGGCCCAGCACGCCCTCGACCCCATAGGGCCCGAACGCCAGCGGTGGCGGGGAGGCGTCGGTCTTGACCAGCGAGAGGGGGTGAATCATCCCAGGTGCCCCGAAGGCAACGGCCTTGAAACACTAGCGCAGTCGAGGCCGCACCGCAGAACGGCCAGCGTCACCCGCCCTCGACCTTGCGCACCCGTTGGTCGATGCGGCCGAACAGGCTGGCGCCATCGGGACCGGCCATGTCGATCTCGACCCGGTCGCCGTGCTTGAGGAAGGGGGTCTTCGGCGCCCCGGTTTCGATGGTCTCGATCATCCGCCGCTCGGCCAGGCACGAGATGCCGCGGGCGCGGTCCTCGTTCGAGACGGTGCCGCTGCCGAGAATGGTGCCCGCAGAGAACTGCCTCGTCCGGGCGAGGTGCTCGAGGAGCTGGAAGAAGCTGAAGTGCATCTCGGGGCCGGCGTGGGTGTCGCCGACCTGCGTTCCATTGAGCCAGGTCTTGAGGGTCAGGTGGAGCCTCCCGCCCCGCCACGCGTCGCCCAGCTCGTCAGGCGTACAGGCCACCGGAGAGAACGCCGTGGCGGGCTTGCCCTGGAAGAAGCCGAAGCCCTTGGCCAGCTCGTCGGGGATGAGGTTGCGCAGGCTGACGTCGTTCACCAGCATCACCAGGCGGACGAACGGCGCGGCGTCGGCGGCCTTGAGCCCCATCGGCACGTCGCCAAGCACCACGGCCACTTCGGACTCGAAGTCACAGCCCCAGGCCTCGTCCCGAATCACGATGTCATCGGTCGGGCCCAGCAGGTGGCTGCTGCCGCCCTGGTAGACGAGCGGATCGGTCTCGAGCGTCGGCGGCGGGTCGGCCTTGCGGGCCTTGCGCACCAGCCGAACGTGGTTGAGGTAGGCGCTCCCGTCGACCCACTCGTAGGCGCGGGGCAGCGGAGCGTGGAGGCTGCTCGCCTCGTACGGCGCCGTCGGCACCTCGCGCCGCTCGAGGCGGGCGGCCAGGGCTTCGAGCTTTGGTTTCGCTGCGTCCCAGCCGTCGAGCGCCGCCTGCATCGTCGGCGCAATGGCCGAAGCGTCGGTCACCAGCGAGAGATCTTTCGAGACGAGCACGAGGCTGCCGTCGCGGGCGCCAGTGCGTTTCGTGGCGAGCTTCATGCGGGCCTTCCATCGCGCGCCCTGTCGGGTGTCAAGGGCAGGGGAGGGACCCTGTCAGCGCAGCTGTTGTTCGAGGTCGGCCAGCTGGCTCCACGCGTCTTTGCGGTCCGCGTCGTCCTTCGCGGACCGCACGGCGGCCTCGGCAGGGGAGAGGAACTTTCGCAACATCGTGTCCGGTTCCCCCATGTCGGCTTCCCGCTTCTCGAGCTTCGCCTTCACGCGGGCCAGACGTGCCTCGAGCTGCGCCTGGGTGATGCCCTTGGCGGCGGCGGGTGGCGGCGGCTTCTTGACCTCGGTCGGCTTGACGGCCTCGGGTGGCTTTGGCGGGTCCGGCGTCGTGGTGGGCTGCGGTGGCGCCACGGCGACGGGAGGAGCAGGCTCGGGCGGTGTGACTGCCACGGGCGGTGCGGGCGTTGGCGCAGGCTCGGGTGGTTTCGTCGCCGCGGGGGCGGGCGAGACGGCGATGACCTTGCCGGGCTCGGGGGCGGGCTCCGACTTGCCGCTCCCCACCAGCACGGCCACACCGATGACGATGGCGACCACCGATACGCCCCCGATGACGAGCGGCAGGCGGCTCTTCGGGGCGTCGGGCATCACCTCGAGGTCGGACTCGGTAGGGCGTGGCACTGCGCCGGGCTCCGGGTCGGTGCGAACCTCGTCGGCGACCACCGGGAGCACGGGCTTGGGAATCGCGCCCCGCGTTTCGTTCTCGATCGAGGTGCCCAGCTCGGCGGTGAGCGGCGCCATCCGGGTTTCCTGCCCAGCCTCCACTGGCACTGCGGGCCGGGCCTGGACCCGTGACTGTCGGCCCGAGGTGGAGCCCAGCGGCTTCTGCGAGCCTGAGCGCGGAGGTGGGGTGCCAGCGAGCGGGCGTTGTCGTCCCGACGGCGTCGCCACCGACTGGATCGACGGCGTACGGCCCGTGATGGGCGCGGGCGTGGTGGTGCCGGTGCCAGGCAACAGCGAGGCCCGAATCGCGTCGAGGTGGGAGCGCAGTTCCTCAGCGCTCGCGGGGCGGTTGGCGGGGTCCTTCTCCATCGCCCAGACGATCAGCTCGTCGAGGGCTGGCGGAATGTCAGGTCGCAGGCTCGAGGGCACGGGCGGCGTGTCTTCCACATGCATCCACATCGTCTGGAGCGTGTTCTCGCCCTTGAACGGACGCTTCCCCGTCACCATCTCGAACAGGACGACGCCGAGCGCGTAGAGATCGGTCGCCGCGCTAACGGGCTTTCCGCGCGCCTGCTCGGGCGAGATGTAGTCCGGCGTGCCGAGGATCATCGACGCCCGCGTCTGCGGGGCCGAGTCTGAGCCGTTCGCGAGCGCGCCGAGCTTCGCGATGCCGAAGTCGAGCAGCTTGACGTACGCCTTCCCGCGGCCGGTGTTCACCAGGAAGATGTTCGACGGCTTGATGTCGCGGTGAACGATGCCCGCCGCGTGCGCCGAGTCGAGCGCGTCGAGCACCTCTTCGATGTACGAGAGCGCCTCGGCGATCGGCAGCGGCCCGCGCTGCTTGATCAGCCGGTCGAAGGCCACGCCTTCGAGGTACTCCATGACGAAGTAGTGCGCGCCGTCGGGGAGCTGGCCGAAGGAGAAGATGTCGACGATGCCGCGGTGCCGGATCTCGTTCACGGCGCGGGCTTCGGCGAGGAAGCGCTCGACCAGCTCCTTCTCGTTCGAGAGCGAGGGCAACAGCACCTTCACCGCCACGCGCTTGCCGATGAGCGGCTGGCGGCCTTCGTACACTTCCCCCATGCCGCCAACGCCGATGCGGGCGATGACTTCGTATTCGCCGATCTTCCGACCGGAAAGATCCGTACGAGGGGCTTCGGACACGAGGCCGTCACTGTAGTGGGGAAGCGGCCGGGTCGCCCGTTTCGACCACCTCGTCTCCTACACCTGCCTACTGCCCGGCCGGGATGGTGAGGAGCGGCACCGGCAACGAGGCGCGGCCCGCCTGCATGTTGAAGAGCTGAATGAGCAGCATGAAGGTGCTCTTCGACTCGAGGTCTTCGTCGGCGATGAAGAACCAGTGGCCGCGGTGGAAGGCCTTGACGGCGGCGGCTTTCGGCTCGGCCTCCGACGTGCGGACGTGGAACATGCGGTCGAGCACACGGCTCCAATCGAAGCGGGAGCCATCGGCGTTGCGCGTGACGGTGACGAGGCGCTGCTTCTCGTGTTCGGTCGGCACGTCGACGCCCTGGGAGAGATAGAACATCGCGCCAAGGATCGAGCGCAGGCGCACCCGCAGCACGCCGATCTCCTTGCGGGTGAAGTCCTCGGTCAGCCGGAAGCGCGACTCGTCTCGTGGCAGCGACAACAGGTCGCGCACGATGGTGACGGCCTCGGGGTTGCGCGCGTTGTCGTCGAGAAAGAGCAAGCCCGTGTCCTGCCCATCGCCGCGCACGATGCCCAGCGAGAGATCTTCGTCGAGTTGGAGCGAGCGCAAGGCGCGCAGGAGATCGATGAAGCGCTCCGTGTCGGGCGGTGACGTCGGGGTCGGCCCGGTGGCCGAGGGGGCGTTCGACAGCGTATTGATGCGATCGACGGTGAGGTGCAGCACTCGCGCGATGCTCCACCCGGAGGAGGCCACCATCGTCACCGTCTGTAATGAGACCGGCGCCACCAGGCGCTTCACGAAGTCGTCGCCACGGATCGGCAGGAACGTCGTGGTGGGCGTGACCGACACCGTGCCTTGGACCGTACCGCTCGCGCTGGGGGCGGGCATCAGCACGTTGCCAGTGCCACCAGTGACGGAGACCGAGCTGGCGTTCGTCTGCTGCGTGGTGAGGCTGGCCACGTCGAGGAATGCCGGTGTGTCGCGATAGCGCAGCCGTACGATGTTGAGCAGGAACTGGCTGTCCGAGGTGAGGGCGAGTCGCTCGTTGTACGAGGCCTGCACCTCGGGCAACGCCTGGGCCCCGAGCGTGGCGCAGCCAGTCAGCCCGAGGACGGTCGCGAGGAGACACACACGCATCGCACCCACACGCATACCCCTGAACCGCCTCAGGTTGTCCCACGAAATGGGCTGCGGGCGTCTTTGGAAGGTCGTCTCACTCCAATTCGTCGCCTCCACACCTCCAAGCGCCATCGATGATCCAGACCGTTCGGCCATGGTGGCCCCGACGGTGTACGGTCCGCTCGGTTCAGCGCTCGTTTCATCACCCGCCTGAAGGGGGAAGTCATGACCACGAAGATCCAGAATACCTCTGCGCAGTCCGTGAAGTTGGCCCGTCCCGTCATCGGCTCGAAGCCCGACGCCAGCGCCGCGGCGGAGCTGAACAAGCTCGCGACCCAGAACAAGGGCAAGGGCAGCATCTCGGGTGAAGAGATGGCGAAGGCCATTCTCGCGGGCACGAAGGACGCAGACGGGCAGGCCGCCGGCAAGGAGTTCGACGCGGTCAAGAAGTTCGTCAAGACCCACGGCGACAAGCTCTCGCCCGAGGCGAAGAAGGTGTTCGACGTCTACTCGCGCGAGGCGATGAAGGCGCGGGCCAACGGCCAGACCGGCATCGACTTCCGCAACTACAACGCCATGCAGCGCGAGATGCTCTCGGTGGCGAAGCCCCAGTACAAGGACGCCTCGGCGGCGAAGGCGCTCAACGAGCTCGCGGCGGGGAACACGAAGAACGGGTCCATCTCAGGCAAGGAGATGATGGACGCCATCCTCAAGGGGACGAAGGACCTCGACGGCAACTCGTCGACGCGCGAGTTCCAGGACATCTCGAAGTTCGCCCGCGAGAACGCCCACCTCCTCTCGCCCGAGGCGAAGAAGGTGTTCGACGTGTACGCGAAGGCGGCCCAGAGCGCCGGGAAGGGCGGCATCTCGATGCCAGCCTTCAACCGCATGGCGCGCGACATGATGCGCGCCGCGACGCCGAACTATCAGGACCTCTCGGCCGGCAAGCAGCTCGAGGCGCTCGCCGCCAACAACAAGGAGCCGGGCTCCATCTCAGGCAAGGAGATGATGGACGCCATCGTCAAGGGGACGCGCGACCTCGACGGCAAGGCGGCCAGCACCGAGTTCAGGGACATCTCCAAGTTCGTCCGCGAGAACGAGCAGCTCCTCTCGCCCGAGGCGAAGGCCACGTTCGCGGTCTACGAGAAGACGGTGAAGGGCGCGAAGAACGGGCAGATCGGTCTGCGCGACTTCATGAAGATGCAGGGCGAGATGGCGAAGGTCGCCGGCCCGAAATACGCCGACGCCTCGATGGCGAGCCAGCTCAACGCGCTGGCCGGCAACAACAAGGAGCCCGGCAGCATCTCCGGTCGCGAGCTGACGCAGGCGCTCCTCAATGGGTCCCGTGACTACGACGGGCAGGCGGCAGGCGCCGAGTTCCGCGACGCCGCGAAGTTCGTGAAGGAGAACGGGCACCTGCTGTCCCCCGAGGCCAGGCAGGCCTTCGCCGTCTACCAGAAGTACGCGGCCGCGGCGCAGGCGAAGGGCGAGGCCGGCATCGCGCCGCAGGACTTCGCGCGCATGAGCCTCGAGATGCAGCGCGCTGGAGCGCCCCGTTATGGCGACCAGTCGTCGGCTCAGGCACTCGAAGGCCTCGCGAAGGGCAACACGACCCCCGGCAGCATCTCGGGCCGTGAGATGGAGCAGGCCATCATCTCGGGCACGCGCGATCTCGACAACCAGGCCGCTGGCAAGGAGTACGCCGACCTCGCGAAGTTCGTGAAGGAGAACGGCCACCTCCTCTCGCCCCAGGCGAAGGCGACGTTCGCCGTCTACGAGAAGTACGCGAAGGCCGCGCAGGCGAAGGGCCAGACGGGCATTCCGCTGGGCGAGTACTCGAAGATGCAGCTCGAGATGTCGGCGATGAACCGGCCGCACTTCCCGCACATCACTCCGGGCGCGGTGCTCGGCTCGCTCCTGCAGGGCCCGCCGCCCACGCCGCCGCAGGTCGGCGCGGCGCTGCAGAACGGGCTCGACTCCATTCAGAACACGTTCGGACAGCTCGGCTCGTTGTTCCCTGGAGTCCCCGGCTTTGGCGGCGCGCAGGAGCAGCTCCAGCAGCTCGGCGCCGAGCTCGCCAAGGAGTTCTTCGGGGCGCTCGGTGAAGGCCTGGTGAAGGCGCTCAACGACGCGGCCGTGAAGCTGGGCGGCGCGCCGGCGAACGAGAAGGACCCCCTCAACCTCGCGGACGCGCTGGCCGAGTTCAAGAAGGGCGTCGAAGACCTGTTCAAGGAAGGCACGAAGCCGCCCCCGATGGGCATTCCGAAGCCGTACATGCCGCCCATCCTCTTCACCCCGCGCCCCGACGCCGGTGCGACCGCGGCCGTGAACGAACTGCTCAAGAACAACACGAAGCCGGGCAGCATCTCGGGCAAGGAGATGACCGAGGCCATCATCAAGGGCACGGCCGACCTCGACAACCAGGCCGCCGGAAAGGAGTTCGCCGCCTTCGCGAAGATGGTGAAGGAGAACCCGAAGCTCCTCTCGCCCGAGGCGAAGAAGGCCTTCGAGGTTTACGAGAAGCACGCGCGCACCGCGCAGGCGAAGGGCCAGACCGGCATCCCGATGGGCGACTACGTGCGCATGCAGCGTGAGATGCGCGCGGTGTCGGGCCCGCTGTACCAGGACGCGTCGGCCGCCAGCCAGCTCCAGGGCCTCGCGGCGCAGAACACCAAACCCGGCTCCATCAGCGGCAAGGAAATGGTCGACGCCATCATCCAGGGCACCGTCGACAAGGACAACCAGGCCGCCGGCAAGGAGTACGGCGACATCGCGAAGTTCGTCCGCGAGAACGAGCAGCTCCTCTCGCCCGAGGCGAAGAAGGCCTTCTCCGTGTACGAGTCGCACGTGAAGTCGGCGCAGGCCCGGGGCCAGACCGGCATCGACCTGCGGGACTTCGCGCGCATGGAGCAGCAGCTCCAGTTCGTCGGCCAGCCGCGCTACCAGGACGCCTCCGCCGCCGCTTCGCTCAACGGCCTGGCTGCCGGGAACAAGGCGCCCGGCTCCATCAGCGGCAGCGAGATGGCCGATGCCATCACGCGCGCCACCCGCGACCCGGACAACCAGGCCGCCGGCAAGGAGTTCGCCGACATCGCCAAGTTCGTGAAGGAGAACGAGCAGCTGCTCTCGCCCGAGGCCAAGCGTGCGTTCGGCGTCTACGAGAAGTACGCGAAGTCGGCTCAGGCGAAGGGGCAGACTGGAATTCCGCTCTTCGACTCGGTGCGCATGAACGCCGAGATGCGACAGGTCGGCGCGCCCCAGTACCAGGACGCGTCGGCGGCGAAGGCGCTCAATGCCCTGGCCGCTGGCAACAAGCAGCCGGGCTCGATCAGCGGCCAGGAGATGTCCAACGCCATCTTCAACGGCGTCAAGGATCTCGACGGCAAGGCGGCCACCACCGAGTTCCGCGACATCGCGAAGTTCGTGAAGGAGAACGAGCAGCTGCTCTCGCCCGAGGCGAAGCGCGTGTTCCAGACCTACGAGAACGCGGTGAAGAAGGACCCGAGCCTGTCGCTGGGCGACCTGTTCAAGCTCAAGGCGAGCATGGACAAGGTGGGCCAGCCGGGCTTCCAGGACTCGTCGGCCGGCGCGGCCATCAAGGATCTCGCGGCCAAGAACCGCACGCCGGGCTCCATCAGCCCCAACGAGATGCGTGACGCGATCCTCCGTGGGACGCGCGACCCCGACTCACAAGCCGCCGGTAAGGAGTTCGCCGACTTCTCGAAGTTCGTGAAGGAGAACGAGCAGCTCCTCTCGCCGGGCGCGAAGAAGGTGTTCGCGGCGTACGAGAAGGCCGCGAAGGCCGCGCAGGCGAAGGGTGAGACGGGCCTCAACCCGGCCGAGTACCAGAAGATGTCGCGCGAGATGCTGCTGCTGACGTTCTTCCCGCAGCGCTGAACCCGGCAGCCAACGTGGAACGCGCGCCTCCGTCGGGTCTTCCGGCGGAGGCGGCGTCGTCTTCAGGGGTGCGTGAAGTAGAGCGGGTCGCGGCCAAGCGCCTCGGCGACGCCGAGATCGTTCCCGCGTGGCAGGCCCGCCGAGGCGACGCGTGGCAGCCCGTCGTCACCCGCCCCGCCAGGCCGAACGATCGCGATCTGCTTCAGCTTGGGGTTCTTCGGAATGACGTAGACGAGCTGGCCGGCATCGGCGGCCGCGACCGCGCCCTCGGCGTCGACCTTCAACCAACCGACCGCGGCCGCCTCGTAGCGGAACCAGTCGACGGTCTGCGCGAGCGAGAGCTCCCGGCCCTGGCGGTGGTGTGGAATCGGGCACTCCATGGCGAGCGAGACGTCCCACGCGAAGACGTGCGCGCGAGAGCCATCGGGTGCGTCGTAGCGCTTGTTCTTCGCCACGGCGAACTGGTCGATGACGGTCCACAGGATGCGCGGGTTGCGCTTCTTCGGTTTGCTCTTGACGGGCGCCGTCAGCGCGCGCCACGTAGAACGCGTCGTCACCTTCGAGGCGGGCGTTTCGCCGTCGAAGAACTGGTGGCTGCTCGAGGAGGGCTCCTCCTCGTCGGCGTCGAGGTCGAGCTTGCGGCTGCGGCCCAGCATCACCTCGATCTTCTCCTTCTCGTTCTCGTCGAACGCCGAGGCGCGCAGCGCTTTCTGGAACGGGTTGGTCTGCTTGATGGAAGGGGTCGTCGTCGGAACGGGGCCGACCGCCGGAAGCTGCGAGTGCGAGACGCGGGGCACCGACTCGGACGTGACCCGGGGCAGGGCCTGCTGCGAGGCGCCCGCCACCTTCGGGAGGTTCTGGTGTGAGACGCGCGGCGTGGACTCCGAGGTGACGCGGGGCAGGGCTTGTTGCGAAGCGCCCGCCACCTTCGGGAGGTTCTGGTGCGAGACGCGCGGCGTGGACTCCGAGGTGACGCGGGGCAGGGCCTGGTGCGAGGCGCCCGCCACCTTCGGGAGGTTCTGGTGCGAGACGCGCGGCGTGGACTCCGAGGTGACGCGCGGGAGGGCCTGGGAGGAGGCCGACGCCTTCGCCACTGGAATGGCGCCGGTGCTCGTTCGAGGTGCAGCGCCGCTGGCGCCGTTGGCCTTCGCGCCGACGGCCTTCCCGTGAGATGGAGGCTTGCCCTGCCCGCTGCTCATGAGTCTTTCACGCTAGCGCAGCGCCCGACGCTCGTCAGAGGGTGCCGCTTCAGGGGGAAAAGAGTGCCCAAGGCCGGAATCGAACCAGCGACACGGGGATTTTCAATCCCCTGCTCTACCAACTGAGCTACTTGGGCGGTACCACCACAGCCAAAAGCGCACGCGCTTCTGCCTGTGACGCCTGGCTGCGTCAAGCACTTCGTCGACGCTCCCGCGGGCCAGGCCTGACGGCTCAGCTCCGGTACGAGGCCGGGTCGACGTCGTGCTGTTCCAGCAACTTGTAGAGGTAGCTGCGGGCGATGCCGGCCTCTCTCGCCGCGGCCGCCGCCGAGCCGTGGTGCCGGGCCAACAACGCCTCGAGATAGCTGCGCTCGAAGGCCGCCAGCGCGCGCTCCCGCGCGACGTGAAAATCGCCTCCCGTCGTGGCCTGCGGAGGCTTCGGCAGCACCGCGTCTTCACCCAGCGCGAGGATCCGCTCCACCACGTTCTTGAGCTCCCGCACGTTGCCCGGCCACTGCCACGCCGACAGCGCCGCCAGCGCGCTCGGAGACAGAGACGCCCCGGGCCTGGCTTCTTTCGCGAAGGCCTGGGCGAGCAGGGCGACGTCCTCGAGGCGATCTTTCAGCGCTGGCACCGTCAGCACGATGCCCGAGAGCCGGTAGTAGAGGTCGGCGCGGAACTTCCCCGCCTTCACCAGCGCCGGCAGGTCGTGCTGGGTCGTCGCCACCAGCCGGAAGTCCGACGCGCGGCTCTTCGTGTCTCCCACCCGCTGGAACGCGCCCGTCTCGAGGACCCGCAAGAGCAGAGGCTGCAGCTCGAGCGGCAACGCCGCCACCTCGTCGAGCACCAGCGTGCCACCGTGGGCCGCCTCGATGACGCCCGCCGTGTCCTTGACCGCCCCGGTGAAGGACCCCTTCACATGTCCAAAGAGCGTGGCGTGCACGAGCTCGCCCGAGGCCGAGCCGCAGTCGAAGGTGATGAAGGGCCCCGTCGCGCGCGCCGAGAGGTCGTGAAGGGTCCGAGCGCAGGCCTCTTTGCCCGAACCGGTCGGACCCTGGAGCAACACCGAGGCGTCCGTGGGGCCCACCTGTTCGAGTTGTGAGAAGAGCCGGCGCATCACCTCGGAGCGCCCCCGCAACCCGCCCAGCGCCTCACGCTTCGTCGCGAGCGGTGCCACCTTCGGCAGCACCGCGAGCTGGGTGCCTCCGACCTCCACCACGGCCCCGAGCGGCAGGTCGACCACCGACACCCGGGCGCCCTGGTACCGCGTCCCGTTCTTCGAGCCGAGGTCGCGCACGCGCACCCGAACGCCCAGCAGCTCGACCGACAGGTGTCTTCGGCTGACCGCGCCATCGGTGAGCTGGAGCTGACAATCGGAATGGGCGCCCACCAGCGCCGTCCCTGCCTCGACGATGAGCTCTTTGCCGAGATCGGGCCCCGACAGCACCAGCAGGCGCACCGGCAGCGGTTTGAAGGGCGCGGCGGTCTGCTCGAGCGTCTGCGTCCCGTCGGAGCTCATGGTCTGGCGCGGAACTCTACACGCACCGACGACGTCGCTCCCTCCGAGATCGCCACCGTGCGAACCTCCGTGCGGCCATCGGGCGCGCGAAAGGTGACGGCGTGCTTGCCCACCGGCAGCGGGTACTTCGAGAACGGCGTGCGGTCGACCGGCGCTCCGTCGACCAGCACGTCGGCCCACGGCACCGCGTCGGCAGCGAGGTACCCGATGCGCATGGCGGGTGTCGGAGGACGAGGCGCGATCGCGGGAGGCCGTGGGCGGGGACGTGGGGGACTCGTCGGTCCCGCGGGCTCGGGGGTGGGGGCCAGCGGCTCCGGTGGCGTCGGATCGGGGTTCGGCTCGACGGCTGTGGCGACAGGCGGTGGTTGCACGACGAACTCGACGGAAGGCGGTGGCGCTGGGGCGAGTGCGGTGTGCGCGCTCAGGCCGATGCCGAGCGACACGATCGTGACGAGGGTGAGGAGGCCTCCCACGGCGAGCGGCCAGCGGGGGCGCTGCGGGCGTGGGGCGCGTGCTGGCGCATCACCCGAGACGCTGTGGGTCACGCGCAGCACCTGTGACCGCGTCCCCGTGTGTTGCGAGGCCTCCTCCTGGTGGTGCGCACGGGTGGCGAACGGCGCGGACACCAGGCGCACGTGGTCGGCCAGCTCCGGCGCGCTGGCGACCGGCCCGTCGAGCAGCGCCTTGCGGAAGCTCACCGCGTCGGGGAAACGCTCCGAGGGACTGCGCGCCATCGCCTTCTGCAGCGCCGCCTCGAGCCCCGGCGTCACGTCCGGCCGAAGGGATCGCACAGGGGGCGCCCGCCCATCGATCACCGCCTTGAAGCTCTCGTCCTGGGTGCTGCGCCGAAAGGGGCTGGCGCCAGTCAGCAGCTCGTAGAGCGTCACCGCGGCCGAGTAGAGGTCGGCCCGGGCGTCGAGCTCGACCTCATGGGTCAGCTGCTCGGGCGCGATGTAGGCGGCCTTGCCCTGGAGGGCGCCAGACCGGGTGCTGGCCTCTCCGACGCGCGCGATGCCGAAGTCCGTCAACTGCACCGCCCCGGTGAAGGCCAGCAGGATGTTCGACGGCGTCACGTCGCGATGGACCAGCTTGAGCGGTCGCCCCTTCGAGTCGGTGAGCGCGTGCGCGTAGGCCAGCGCCTCGCACACCCCCAGGGCCACCGCGCGCACGATGGGCAGAGGCACGGTGAGCTTCTGCTGCGCCAGGTGGCGAAGGTGCTGCGACAGGCTGACGCCCTCGACCAGCTGCATCGCGAGGAAAGGCCGGCCCTCGGCTTCGCCCACGTCGAAGATCTCGACGATGTTCGGGTGGCGCATGCGCGCGGCCAGCCTGGCCTCGTCATAGAAGCGCCGAACCGCGTCTTCCGAGGCGGTCAGGTGTGGCAGGAGCAGCTTGAGCGCGACGTGCTTCTCGAAGTCGCCAGTGCCCGTTCGTTTCGCGACGAAGACCTCGCCCATGCCTCCCGAGGCGACCTTCCGCAACAGCTCGTAGCCACTCGACGTCTCGCCCACCGCGGCGCAGGGTAGCCCAAGCGACGCCCTGGCGGCGTCACGGGAAGACGCAGCGCCCGGTGGTCGTCCAGAACAGCTCGGCGTCGTCCACCAGCACCGACGCATCGGCGCGGACATCGGAGCTGATGCGCAGCTCGACCCCGCGCCCTCCGATGGCTCCGTACTCCTCGGTGGCCGCCACCCAGCCGGCGTCGCGCGAGAGGGCGCTCGACCCGCCACTGCTGCTGTTGGTGCCACCGTCGACGAGGCGCTCCCGGATGGTGACCGTGAACGAGTAGCCCGCGTCGAACTCGTTGCGACCGAACGCGCGCGCGCAGAAGAACATCGGAAAGGCGGTCGGGCCGGCGATGAACTCGCTGGTGATGCTCGGACCGCTGGTGGGTTGACCGGTGAGGCGAACAGCACGGCTCCCCGTGCGGCCGGGAGACAGCGGCGTCATCGTCCCATTCGTGCTGCGCCACGCTCTCACGCCGGCGTCCGAGAGCATCAGCTCGAAGCCGGGGTTGAGGAGCAGGTTGACGTCGTCGGGGAGCTCCGGGCCTGCGTCGAGGCCGCCATCCCCGCCACCGTCGAAGCCTCCGTCAGGACCTGCGTCGGCGCCCGCATCACGGCCGCCATCAGGCCCCGCGTCATCGGGGCCAGGGCCTGCGTCGACGCCTTCGAGGAAGCACCGGCCTCCGAGGCACACGAACGCCTCGCCACACGGCCGCTCGCCGCTGCATCGCTTGCCCGATTCGTCGAGCGGCGGTGGCAGGCACGTCGCCAGCACGAGCGCGAGCAGGCCGTGGTGGAGTCGCTTCACCATGCGAAGAGCACCACGGACGAGAGCGCAGCGGCTCCCGCGCCAGTGAAGAACCCGGTGGCGAGGACGCCTTGCTGGACGGCCTGGGCATGCGCCGAGCGCGCCGTGTCGGCCCAATCCCCCGGCGGCCGCGTCGAGTCCCGGGCCGCGCGCTCCAGTGACAACGAGTCGACCTGCAGGCCCAGGCCGACGCCCGCGGCGATGAGCGCCACGACGCCAACGACGATGGCCGCCACCGTGGTGCCGCGCAGACCCGAAGGGGCTGGGGCCACGGGCGATGGGAGCGCGTTCACCTCGACCAGGCGCGGCGAGTCGAGGGAGCCAAGGCTCGCCAGCCCCGCGCCAGCCTCGTCCTCCAACTGCACGTACCACTGCACCGGCGAGCCAGCGGCGAGGGGCAGGGGAAAGTCGAGCGTTCGTCGCGAGAAGGGAAGAACCGTGTCCGTCCACGCGGCGTCCGCGCGCCGCTCATGGAGCACCGCCCGCGCGACTTTCTTGTACGGGTCGACGACCTGCGCTCGCACGCGGCCGGGAGGCCCCGTCACTTCGACGAGCGACACCATGCCGCCCGGGTACAAACGGGCCTTCACGTCGTCGAACACGGTGACGATCTTCGGCGAGGTCGATTCGCGATCGATCTCGAAGTCGGGCTCCTGCGAGAGCAGCTCGGTGAAGGCCGTTTCGGCGTCGCTGCGGTTCCCCTCGGCCACGTGGCAGCGGGCCAGCAACTCGAGCACCTGGGCGCGTTGGACGCGGTCGAGGTTGGGCACCTGGCGCGCGACGTTGAGCTGGGTGATCGCCTCGGCGAACTGCAGCTCATTCGCCAGCACGCGCGCCCGTTCGAGCCACGGGTTGGCGGCCTGCGTCAGGACCAGGGAGGCGAGGAGCGACAACACGGCCCAACGAGGTTCAGCACATCACCGGCCGCAACCCAAGTTCGCGGAAAAGAGCGGAGCCTTCAGCGCGCCTCCAGCAGCAGCGTCTTGAGCAGGGCGAGGTTGGCGGGCACCGAGAGATCGTTCTGCGTCAGGTTGTACACCCCTCGGCGGCGCCCCTCGGCATCGAGGATGACGACATCACGGTAGGAGACCTGCCACAGGCCCCAGGCGTTCACGGCCGTGGTGTCCTGGAGCAACGGCGTCGTCTTCCCCATCACGAAGTCGGCGTTGCCGGCCTCGAAGCCGACCGCGTTCACGCTCAACAGCACGAAGGACCCGGGCGCCTCGGCGTCGAGCTCGGTCTGGAGCCGCTGAAGGGAGCCAGCCTGGCTCCGGCAGTAGCCTCAATTCGTATGGGTAAAGTACCAGCCGCTCACCTGGCCGCGGTACCGCGTGGGCCCGACGGATTGCCCTGAGGTGGCCGACGCCGGATTGACGTCGAGGATCGCGAAGGCGGGCAGCGGCTCCACGGTCGGTTGGGCCGAGGCGTCGGGTCGGGACACGGGCATGCCGCAGGCCGCCAGCGAGAGCAGCGACAGCAGGAGTCTGCGGGTCGTCATCGCTTGATTCCGTGGTGGGGGTTGCGGCGCCGCTGGGCGTTCACCGTCACGCGGGTCATCAGCACCACGTCGACGATGGCGACGAGGAAGCCCAGGGCCCACTTGAAGTCGTCCTTCTCGGTCGCGGCCTGCTTGAAGAGCACGAGCGCGATGGTGGCGAGCGCCACCCCAATGAGCACGAAGAGGAACCAGGAGCCGCCCCACACGTTGTCACCGTGCCGCTTGGCGGTGGCCAGGACCGCGAACGAGTCGGCTCGACGCCACTTCTGGTGGCCCTCCTGGAGCACCTCGTCGCCCGGCTCGACCATGCCCATGAGCCATGCCTGCTCGAGCTGCCCGAAGCTCTCGAACTCGAGCTCTCCGTCCTGGTTGCGCACGCGGTACTTCATCCGTCAGAGCTCCTCGCAGATCTGCTCGGCGACCCGCAGGCCATCGATGCCGGACGACACGATGCCACCAGCGTACCCGCAGCCCTCGCCGGCCGGATACAGGCCCTTCACGGACACCGACTGGAGCTGCTCGTTGCGCGTCACCCGCACGGGGCTCGACGTGCGGGCTTCGACGCCGATGAGGAAGGCGTCGTCGGTGATGAAGCCGCGCATGGAGCGATCGAACGCCCGCAGGGCCTGCTTCAGCGACTCGGTGAGGGCTCTGGGAAAGAGGCGGTTGAGGTCTGCGTGCGTGAGCCCGGGCCGGTACGTGGTGCCGCCAGGGGCCTTCGAGAGCCGACCCGCGAGGTAGTCGGGAATGGACTGGGCCGGCGCGAAGAACTTGCCGCCGCCGAGCTCGTAGGCGGCCTTCTCCCACTTGCGTTGGAACTCGAGGCCCGCGAGCGGCCCGGTGAAGCCATCACGCGCAAAGTCCTCGACCGACACGCTCACCACGATGCCCGCGTTCGCGTACTTCGAGTTGCGGTGCGAGTTCGACATGCCGTTCGTGCACTGGTACCCGTCTTCGGTGGGCGTCGGCACCACGATGCCGCCGGGGCACATGCAGAACGAGTACACCCCGCGCACGTCGCCATCGACCGACAGGTTCTCGGCCAGCTTGTAGTCGGCCGGCGGCAGCCGCGCGTCATCCGCCACCTTGTCGCCGTACTGCAGCTCGTTGATGAGGAGCTGCGGGTGCTCGGCGCGGAAGCCCAGCGCGAAGGGCTTGGCCTCGACGAAGACGTGCCCGTCGGTCGCGAAGCGCTCGTAGAGCTCACGGGCCGAGTTGCCGGGCGCCAGCACCACGCGATCGCTCTCCAGCACACCGCCGTCGGACAGCCGCACGCCAGTGACCTGGCCGTCCTTCACCAACACGTCCTCCACGCGCGTCTCGAAGCGCACCTCGACGCCGAGGGCGAGCAGCTCGTGGCGCATCTTCTCGACCGCGAAGGGCAGCAGATCGGAGCCGATGTGCGGTTTGCCCTGCACGAGGATCCGGTCGGGTGCGCCAAACTTCGCGAAGGTCTCGATGACGCGGCGCACGTGCGGGTGGTTGATGCGCGTCGACAGCTTGCCGTCGGTGTACGCGCCCGCGCCGCCCTCGCCGAAGTTCATGTTCGACTCGGGGAACAGCGTTCCATCGCGCGAGAGCTTCGCGACGTCCTTGCGGCGCTGCACCACTTCCTTGCCGCGCTCGAGGATGATGCTCGGCACCCCTCGCTCGGCCAGCGCCAGCGCCGCGAACAAACCCGCCGGGCCCATGCCGATGATGAGGGGCTTCTTCTCGGGAGGCCGCTTCACCTGCGGCAGCGGCGCGGGGGGCGCGTCGACCTCGCTCACGTCTGGCGGCAAGGTCTTCGGGAGCCGCCCCGGCACCACCTCGACCTCGAGCGTGTGCACGTAGCGCGGGTGGTTCTTCTTCCGGGCGTCGAGCACCGTGCGCACCACCCGCACCGTCGCGAGATCCGCTGGCCGCACGCCCAGCTTCGCCGCCGCCTTCTGGCCCAGCACCGTCTCTGGCTCGTCCAACCACTGCGGAATGTTGTTGATCCGAAAGCCCACGGCGCGCCGGGTAGCACGGAGCGGTCGGTCGGCTCCACCGGGCCAACCCATCAGAACGACTCATGGCTTCATCAGCCGCCCTGAGTCTGGGTGCTACCGCCGCTATGCAGGCGAACCGGCCAACCCCTTCAGGTGCGAAAGCCCCTTCGCACCGTTCATTTCACTACCTCTCAAAAGTCCATGATGTCGCTGGTAATGTTTGGGTCAGGTTCGTGGCACAGGGGGTGAAGATGACCTCGGCAAGCGAAGGATCACGTTGGAGGGAACCTTGAGCACCGACAAGAAGAACACCAAGGCGATGGCGCAGGCCTTCTTTGCGCAGCTCCAGTCGGGGGGATACACTCCCAACCAGGTGCTCGACATCGCCACCGAGCTCATCGATCAGGTGACGGTCAACCTGAAGAAGCCGGCCGACGTCGTGGCTGAACCCCGCGCGGAAGCCTGAGCGGGACAACGGAATAGCCCTTTCGAGGCACCCCACCTTCCGGACTGGTTTCCGGCAGGCGTGGGCCCTCGAGAGGGAAGCGGTCGGAGGACTTCGACCGTCGCGGTGAGCCCGGCCCGGTGCCGGGCTTTTTTATGTCTGCACTTCGGGGTGGTGACGCTCGCGCTGGCGGCTCCAGGCGGCATTGGTGCACACCACCAGCAGGCCGAACAGCATGGCTGACATCACGTAGGACTCGGTCCAGCTCGTCGTCAGGCCCCAGGTCACGAACGCGCCCACGGTGAAGAGGCCGTCGAGGACGAGCGGTTTCTTCGATTCGTGCATCAGCGCTCCGCCGAAGAAGGTGAGGGGCACGCCGAAGAGGACCTGCCGTTCGATGACGGCGACGTCGCGGAAGATGATGTGCGCGTCGTGCACGAGGATGGCGGCGAAGATCACCATCGAGCCGATCGCCAGCACGAGCACGCCGGCCGCGGCGATGTCCTTGGTGAGGCGCGCCTTCTCGTCGAACTCCTGCACCGCGAGGTCGACCAGCTGCTCGAGGGCGCTGTTGAGCATCTCGGCGAAGAAGATGAGCGTGACGCAGAAGATGAGAATGGCCTTCTCTGCCAGGCCCAGGTCGACGGCGCTGGCCACGAGGCCCACGAGGATCGCCGCGATGATGTGCATGCGCATGTTGCGCTGGTGCACCACCGTGTGGATGAGGCCTGCCCACGCGTAGCCGACCGACTTCACGAAGGTCGTCGGCTGGTGCTTCGGGAGGAATGGGGGCTTCGACATGCCGCGGGCTTCGGTAGCACAGCGTGATGGCGCCCGTCAGGGCCCCGCCGGTGCGTGCGTCGAGCCGCCCGCTGACATCAGAGACCTCCGCCCCGTCGGGAGCGCCCCCTGGACGCCCGCCGTCACGGTTCGCGGTTCGTCGCTCGCATGGTGGAGGCACGTGTTGGCCCTCACGGGCCGTGCTGGTTCGAATCCAGCCATCTCCGAAGGGGGATGTGGCGGAACGGTAAACGCGCACACACACCGGTTTGAAACACCGGAGGTTGGCCATAGCTCAGCTTGGTAGAGCACGAGACCCGTAATCTCGACGTCGAAGGTTCGAATCCTTCTGGTCCACGGGAGCGCCTCGCGCGAAGCCGGCTCGAGGTGACGGAGTCCTCCGAACGAGGCGCTCCGGCTCCCGGGTGAGCGCCAGCTCTGGCCGTCGACGCAGCCTCCGCTGGTCCTGGGGAGCGCGAACACGGCCAGGGTCCGCCTCACCTCGCAGCCGAGGCCCTCGTTCCACGTCGGCAGTCGCGGCGTGCCTGGGGACTCGAGTGGCGTCGAGGGTCGACGCTGCACGGCACCGCGGGCCCGTGACGCGCGAGGCATTCTTGTTTCACGACCTGCTCGCTCGGCGGCAACCCTGGGGACGTCACGGGCACCACGGCCCGGTCCACGGGTGTCCGCCGGCGGCGTCGCACGCACGCGCGAGGTTGAACGACGAAAGGCGGTCTGGTGCGGTGCGGGGGCTGGCGAAGAGGCTGCCGTGGTAGTCGTCGAGCCGCTCCAGCGGGATCTCACGCAGCACCCCCGCGGCGTCGGCCGACAACTCGCTCAGGTAGACCGCGTCGATGACCCCCGCGCGCTCGACGTTCTTGCGCGCGATGAAGGCGTCAGGGTTCATCGCGTTGAACATCGCCAGCATGCCGACGGTGGTGGCCACCGCGCCGACCGCGAAACGCCGGGGCCACGTCCACAGCGTCACCGCTCGCCACACCATGAAGAGGCCCAGGCTGACGCAGATGACCTGGGAGAAGACGCGCTGCCGGGTAAAGCCGTAGGCCGCCTCGTAGAGCATCATGCGATTGACGGCCGACAGGAGCATCGGCACCGTCGCCACCACCAGCGCGGTCGCCGTCGCGTTGAGCGCCATCACCATGCCGGGGGACGAGAGCGTCGCGCGGCGCGGGACGCTCAGGAGGGTCATCAAGACGATGGCGGCGACCATCAGGAGCTCCCAGAAGCCCCGGCGCGCGTACTCCGAGTAGGTGAGGCCGCTCGGCAGCGTGCAGCTGTCGGGCGCGAACGCGCAGCGGGCCGACACCAGCGCGAAGAGGGCGAGTACGAGCGTGAGGCCGCCGAGGATCGCGAACGCCTCGGGCGCGCCGAAGGTGACGCGCAGCGGCGCCTCCACGGAGCCCTGCCGCATCGTCCGTCGTCGCAGGGCCCAGGTCACCGCGCCGCTGGTGCCGATGAACGCCGCGAAGGTGACGAAGGCCGCTCGCACCGCCGCGTCGAAGGGCATGGAGAACACCGTCGAGAGGAGCCCCTCGAGCTGCGCGCCAAACGCCGCATCGCCCGAGGCGAGGAGCAACGTCACCAGGCCCACGACCGGAACAGCGATGGCCCCCACCTTGACTGCTGGCACCACCAGCTCCGGCAACACCTTCGAGAGCTTCGTGCCCCGCAGCGCCTCGGCCGCCACCGCGGCGCCCGTCGTCGCGCTCGCGCCCACCGCTCCAAACGGCGCGGCGAAGACCTGCCCGAGGCTCGCGTCGAGGACCGCGTCCTCTCCGTTCCAGCCGCGCGCGGCCAGCGCCAGCAGCCAGAGGACGGCCAGGGTGTCGAGCGCCACCAGCAGCTCACTGTCACGGACGACGACGAAGCCCGACAGCACCAGCGCCGAGCCGAGCAGCCACCGGTGGCTCTTCGCGACCTGCCAGCTCTCCTTTCCGCCGCCCAGGGCCAGGACGGCGCTCACCGCGGCGGTCGCGAGGAAGAAGCCGAGGCCCAGGGGGCCCCCATCGAAGGCCCACGCGGCGATCAGCGCCGTCACGCCCGCGCCGATGAGCACGGGGCGGCGGACGATGGGCGGGCGGCGAACGGCCTCCAGGGGAGCGGCGGTGGGCAGCGCGGCGACGGACTCGGCAGTGGGCATCGGGGTCATGACGTCATCGTCGTTGCGGCCATGGCGAAACCCGCTCAAGCGCAGGGGCGAAACGCGGGAATGTTCGTGCAGATTCGGTGCAGCGCCGTTGTGTGGGACGAGCGCACATCGATTCGGCCCGCCGAATCTTCCAGCCCTTCGATAGTCTGTACGTGCGTGCGGTTCGTCCCGTTGAGCGTGGTGGCCAGCCTGGTGCCCGTCGTCGTGCTCGCGGCCGACGCGCGGGTGATCCTCCTGTCGAAGCAGCTTGGCGCAACGAAGGACCCCCGCGTTCGCGCGCAGACGGTGCTCCTCCTCGGGCAGACGGCGAGCGCCGAGGCCGTCGAGCCCCTGTGTGGTGCGCTCAAGGACCCGGAGTCCATCGTCCGCGCGGCGGCGGCCAACGCCCTGGGCGATCTGAAGCAGGACTCGGCGATGGCCTGCCTCATGGCGGCGCTGGGAGAGCCGGATCCGTCGGTGCGGGCCGCCATGGAGCGAGCCCTCGCCGGTGCCGCCGCCCCCACACCAACCTCCACCGCGCCCGCAGGCCAACACGGGGGGCTGTACTTCAACGTCGAGCCCATCGCGGACAAGGTCGGCGGCCTCGACGGTGCGCTGCTCACGCTCACGGACACCCTCTTGCGCAAGAAGCTCACCGACCTCGGAGCGACCTTCGCGCCCAGCGGTGAGGCCAGGCAGGCCGCCCAGGCGCTCATCAAGAAGCAGAACCTTCGCGGGTTCCAGGTGCGGGTCCAGCTCGCGCCCGGGACGTCCGAGAAGCAGCTCAAGGTCGAGATGCTCATCATGACGTACCCGGAGCAGGCCCTGCAGGGCAGCTGGAACGTGAAGGCCTCGGGTGCCAAACCCGAGACCCTCATCAAGGCCATGGTTCCCAAGGTCGTCGACGATGCGGCCGGTGACCTCAACTGGAAGTCGCCCTGACGTGCAGGAAGGGGAAAGGCGAAGACATGTCGACCCAGGCAGCGGCACCCGCAACGCAGTACCAACGGAGGCTCAGAAACCTCCTGTTGGACTCGCGGTTCCAGCTCAAGTTCGCGGTCTATTTCATCGTGCCGACGCTCATCATCTCGGGCGTGCTGGGGGCCTTCATCGCCCACACCACCGGCAACCTCTTCCGCCAGATGAACGACGCCGTGGTCGCGCGCAGCAAGTCCGCCGAGACCAGCAAGGAGCTCGGCACCTGCACGCTCAACAACGACCTCGCCCGTGGCCTCGATGATCCCGCGCTGATGACGAAGATCGAGGCACGCTCGAAGGAGATCGATGCCGTCTACGAAGGCGAGAAGGCCGCCGTCGTCAAGGCCCAGAAGGACCTCGTGGCCCAGCAGCAGACGACCATCACCGTGCTGGTGGCGCTCCTGGTGGCGTTCGTGTTCGTCATCGGCCTGGTCGCCATCATCATCACGCACCGCATCGTCGGTCCGCTCTTCCGCATCAAGCGCATGGGCCGTGAGGTGGCGAGCGGGGTGATTCGGCCCCCGGAGTATGGGCTGCGGCCAGGTGACGAGCTCAAGGACGTCTTCGACGTCTTCGCAGCCATGGTGGGGGCGTTGCGCGAGCGCACCGAGGCGGATCTGAAGGCCGTGGAGTCTGCGCTGTCGGGCGAGCCCGGCGCGCTCCAGAAGCACCGGGACGACCTCGTCGCGCGGCTCGAGAAGCGCTGAGTCGGTCGTGATGCCAGGCCTGTGAGAGAAAGCGCTCGCGCTGCTCGGCGCCTTTGCGTCGGCGGCGATCGTCGGCTGTTTTCCGCTCCTCGCGATCCTCGTCTCGAGGGGTGACGGACCGCTCCTCGAGGAGCGAGACCTCATCGCCGGCGCGATCTTCGTCGGGCTGTCACTGGTGACGGTGGGCGTCGTGTTGCGGGCCATCTTCCGCGAGCAGCGCGGCGCGTTCTTCGACGCGAGCCGACTGCGCGAATCACCAGAGGCGCATGGGGCCCAGGCGCTCGTTGGCCACCCGGAGCTGATCGGCCTCGCTCGGCTGGCCGGAGTCGTGGCCCGCATCGGACTGGGCGTCGGGCTGTGGGCCGGGTGGCGAATTCGGACGCAGTTCGTCGAGCGTCTCCTGCTCGACGCCGAGCGCTGGTGCAGCGCGCGGGGGCCGTTGGGGGTCTCGGAGGAGCTTCGGTGCGTCGAGGTGGCGCGGCGCTGCATTCAGGAAGGGTGGACCCTGCCGGCGAGCCGCCTGTCGCGCGTGGGATCCCTTCGTGAGGTGTGGGTGGCGCGCCGTCAGGCCGAGGACGCGGCAGCGACGGAAGCAGCCCGAAAAGACGGTTGGTACACCGACCGGGCCGTGCGTGAGGTGTCCGGACTGCTCGATCAGCTCAAGGACTTTACGGACAGCCCGAAGCTCGCCCACGCCCGGCAGGCGGCGGTCGTGTGCGTGGCAGAGGCCGGTGGGGTGGCGTTCTGAGCCGTGGCTCGGCGCAGCCGCTCAGCGCGAGGAGAGCCGCACGCGCGCCAGGGCTGGCGCCTCCACCACGGCCGGGGCCACGGTCTCGAACCACGCGAGGCCTGCCAGCGGGGCCGCCCAGGCCGTCGGCTCGAAGGGACCCTTGAGCAGCAGCCCCTCGACCGCGACGCCTGCGGCCAGGAGCCGACGAACAGCGAACCGGTCACCTGAGCCAGCGAGCACCGCGCCGCCACGCACGTCAGGGACCGGACCCAGGCCCCACCACTCGAGCAGCACCACGTCGGCTTCTCCCGCCCCGGAGGCATGGAGGCGCACCGCTCGCCCTTGCGCCGCCGCGACCCGCACGAAGGCCCCCACCAGGGGCTCGGCGAGCGGCTCGGCACAGAGCACCGTGAGCTGACCGGGGACCGAGAGCGCAGCCATCGCCAGCGCCTCGTCTCGCGCGAGCAGCGCGGCGATCGCCAGGGGCCGGGGGGCGGTGGCCTGGCCATGGTGGCCGAGGGGGACGGGTCCAAAGCGGGCGGCCCAGGTCGGCGGCCGACGCACGTCCGACACCAGAAGCGACGGCGCCAGGGCCGCGAGCCGGGAGAGCGAGGCCTCCGCGGCCGCCGCGTCTGGTCGCAACCACACCGAGGTGGGCGAGGCCCACAGTTCGCCCCCAGCCTCCGGGTGGGTCAACTGGTGGAGCTGTTCGGCCAGCCCCGAGGCCTCCTGCAGGACGCCGTCGAGCAGCGGCGAGGGCGGCGCGGCGCGGAGCTCCGACAGCCACCACGACAGATCGCGCCCAAGGGCGAGCAGGGCGTCGCGGAGCACCAACCAGGGGTCCGGCGCGGCGCGGTCGATGAGGGTGGGCACCGCGAAGCGCTGCAGCACCACCGAGAGCTCCCGGGCGCGCAGGTGCACGGCCTTCTGGCCCTGGCTCAAGGAACGTCCCGGCGCGGCGAGCTCGCTCAGCTCCGGCAGCCGCAACACGCGCGACAGCTCCAGGCTCACCGTCTGTCGTCGGCGCTCCAGCTCGGGCATTGCTGGCGCGTCGAGCCAGATGAGGGCGTCGGGGGACACACCGGCCTCCAGCCACCCCGCGACGTCGTTCAAGGCACCCACGAGGACGCCAGGTGGCGGCGACGCCTGCGCGGGCGACCGCAGCAGCGTGCGCATGAGGTCGAAGAGCGGCACCCGGTCCCGCCAGAAGCCACTCAACGTGCCCACGTCACCGGCCGCCCGGGCCCCCCAGCTCTCGAGGTAGGCCATGGAGGCCGCCAGGGTCGGATCGAGCACCACCCGCCTGGAAAGCAGCGCCTTGAGCCGCCCAGGGGCCGCGAAAGCCTCTCGCGGAGGGACCCGGGGCCGCGCTGGGAGACCGCGCAATCGGGCGTGCGGGCAGACAATCCACGTCGAGCCCTTCACCCGCGAAGCGGCCTCGACCATGAGCTCTTCGACGCCTCCGACCTCCAGCTCGAGCGCGAGCGGCGTCGGGGACATCGCCCATCGTGACAGCGGCTCGGGAAGCGTCGGGCCTGGGCGTGACTCGACGGGTGCTTCGGCCTGTGCAGGCGCCTCCAGCCTGGACAGGCCCAGGAGTACGCGGTGGAGCGGGGTCCCTCCGCCGAGACGGCCCGCGAGCTGCGCGAAGGCCCAGCGTCGGTCCGGCGCTCGGGCACGCGCCAGCATCACCCGCACGACCTGCAACGTGTCCTGCGCGTCGGCGAGCGCCCGGTGTCGGGAGCCCGAGCCGAGGCCGGCCCACCGAATGAGCGCGTCGAGCGCGTGGCTGCGCAGCTCGGGAAACAAGATGAGCGCCAGCTCGCACGAATCGAGCACCGGTACGCCCTCGAGCAGCCCCTCGAGAAACGACTGCTCGAACAGCGCGTTGTGCGCCACCACCGTCGCGCCGTCGAAGAGGCCCACGAGCTGCGGCCGGAGCTCCTCGAACGAGGGCGCGCCGGCGAGCGCCTCGGTGGACAGCCCGGTCAGCGCCGTGATGACCGCGGGGACTGGCTGCGTAGGGCGGATGAGCCAGGACGCCTCGCGCTCCACCACACCGTTCCGGACGAAGACCGCGCCCACCTCGATGATCTCGTCCCGGCTCGCGTCCAGGCCCGTCGTCTCGATGTCGAGGAACACATGCCTTTCGAGCAACTGGAGCGCGTCGTCCACCAGGGCACCCTATCTGACGGGGCTGACATCGCCGAAGCCATTGATCCGCCGTGCAAGACCGCTTGCGGCGCGGCGAGGAGGTCTCGATGGTGTGACACATGGATCCGATCGAACCCGGCGATCTCGCGTCAGCGAAGCTCCTCACGAAGGCGTTCTTCCGCGCCACCAACCCGCACCTGGACCACGCGCGCTTCGAGGCCAAGTGGGAGAAGGCCTTCGAGAGCCCGCTGCGCTTCTTCCGCGCGTTTCCGCAGGCCTGGTACCTCGACCTGACGCAGGTCCCCGTGGAGCACGTGCCCGGCCGCACCGACTGGTGCTTTGGCGATCTGCACCCCGAGAACTTCGGCTTCTTCGTCATCGGGCCGAAGGTGCACTACGCGTTCAACGATCTCGATGACTCGGGGCGCGCCGAGGTTGGGCTCGATGCGCTGCGCTGGTTCACCGCGTACCTGCTGTGGCGTGACGACGAGGGCTCGACCGACGCACTCATCGACCTCTACCGCGACGTGATGCGCAAGCCGTCGCTCGCGCGGCAGGTGCCTGAGGATCTCATCCCGAAGGCTGCGGCGGTGCGCGAGAAGCAGGTGAGCAAGTTCGTCTCAGGCCAGAAGTTGGTGCGCAACGAAGACACGCTGCTGGGCGCGGCCGACGCGAAGGAGAAGGCCATCGTCACCGAGGCCCTGTCGGCGCGCGGCTTCACGGTCGTCGACGTGGCGGAGCGGGAGCGCGAGCATGGCGGCTCCGGCGGATTGCGGCGGTTCTGGGCGCTCGTGCGCAAGGGCCGCACCGTCGACGTGCTCGAGGTGAAGGAGCTCACCAAGCCGGCCACCTCATGGGGCCACGCGAAGACCCCCATCGAGGACCGCATCGCGAAGGTGCGTGACGCCGTGTGGGGCGGCCTGGGGATGACGGATCACTTCACGGTGGTGCTGGGCACCCAGGAGTACGTGGTTCGATCGCGGCTCAACCGGGCGAACCTGAAGCTGGACAAGCTGGATGACGACGAGCTCGACGCGGTGCTGGAGGCGCAGGTGGGTGTGATGGCGCTGCATCACAAGCGCAGCTTCAAGCCGTCGGAGTTCCAGGCGCTCGACGAGTGGCTCCAGGACAGCGTGCGGGTGACCGCGGCTCGGTGGACCGAGGTCTTCGAGCGACTCCGCTGAACGGCGTGTGGGCAAGCCGCGCCGCGCCTGCCTCCGGAACACCTCCTGCGAGGCCGGTGTTCGACTCCGTGGGTGGTGTGATGCACGTCCAGGTGTTGGTGAGTCAGATGGAGTCGTCTCCGGGGCTCCGGGAGGCCGTCACGCGACGGCTCCACGAGGTCCTCGGGGCGGCGGTGGTGGGTGTGTTGTCGGTGGCGGTGGTGATGAACCCCGTCGCCTCGTCGCGTCGGGCCGAGCGGCTGGTGCGCTGTTCGGTGGTCGTGACCACGACGGACGGCCGGCGCGTGGTGGAGACCCGGGACGAGGAGGCCGAAGCGGCACTCGAGCGCGCCGTGCGCCTGGTGAGCTTGAGCCTCTTCGCCGAGCCCGCGCCCACCGCCTCGTCGTGACGGCTGTCAGTGGTCAGCCGCTGGAGGCCGCCAGGAGACACGGTGGTTCGGCGGGACGCTCGGGGCCTCGCGCCGGCGGCCGATTCCGAGGGCGCGGTCGACCTACGGCGGAGCGACTTCGTTGCACGTGAGCCCGGCGGTGGGCGTGCAGTTCTGGCCGATCTGACACGCGCCGATGCCGTCGAAGTCGACGCAGCGAATCTGCCGGCAGTCGGTGTCGTTCACGCAGCGCTTCTTCGACACGCTGCATTCCCCTCGCGTGCACGACTGGCCCGGACAGTCCTCGTCCGCCTGACAGCTGCAGTAGCCGAAGCCCGAGCCCTCGCGCAGCACGCACTGGCCCGCGCAGAAGCCCGACGTCGAGCCGGGCGCCTTCACGCACGAGCCACCCAGCCGGCAGTCGCTGTCTTCCTGACAGGGCAGGTTCGGATCGGCGCGGCACGGGAGGCTCGGGCTGCACATCCACCGGGTGAAGACGATGCGAATGTCGCGGCAGCCGTAGCCGCGCGGGCATTGCTGGCCTTCGGAGCAGTCGGCGCCGCAGTAGGTCGAGGCGGTGCGGGTGTCGATGATGCAGTAGTTCGCGCCGAAGCCGCAGGTGTCGACGCCACCGCCGCTGGTGCACCGGGAGCAGTACGGGCGCGTGTCGATGTCGTAGTCCGAGTAGCACTGGGCGCGAGCCCGCCCGCCGTCCTCGGTGACGCCAGCGTCGGCAGGGACGCCGCAGATCTCTCCGAAGTTGCAGAAGCTGTCGTTGGCGCAGAACGTCGGGTCGCACACGCCCACCTGGCAGCGCGCGCGCTCGGCCGGTGTGGTGCCCGTACAGGAGCACGCCACGTCACCGCACCGGCATGACACCGCGTTGCAGTCACCGTTGGTGCGACACCCCATGCGGCACTGGCCGCGGTCGCACACCTCGCCGAGCCCGCACTGGAGATCGGTCGTGCAGCGCCCGCGAGGCACGCAGGCGCCGGCCGAGGTGTCGCAATACAGCGAAGTGTCCGGGCAGTCGGCGTTCGTCGCGCAGCCCGCGCGGTCCTGGCAGAAGCCCAGGCCGTTGCAGAGCTGGTTGGGCGGGCACGCCTGGTCGGAGCGGCAGTAGCAGACCCCCGTCTGGGCCTCGCAGCGGTACGCCGCGGCGGGAGCTCCCGTCACGAGTGACGCCGTCATCGAGGTCGCGCAGTCGGCGTCGACGCCGCACCTGCCGCCCATGATTCGATCGCGCGGACACGCCGCGAAGACGAGGCCGGTGAGGACGATGGTAGTGCCCAGCGCGAAGGCTCTCATCGGCGCCGGTACACCACGACTTGCGGCGTCTCGTCCACGTACAGGCCCGTGACCGGCTTCTGGGTGCCGAAGGCCTCCCAGGTGCGGAACTCGGTTTCGCGGAACTCCTGGTGGTACTGGTAGACGACCATGTCGGCGAGCGCGGGGCAGGTGCCCATGAAGCAGCCCATGCCGTCGACGATCGGCTGCACGTCACGCCGGAGCATGCCGTTGCGTTGCATGTCCTGAATCATCCCGCCGTGGACTTCGTGGAAGTAGATGCGCTCGCCCGGCCGCGCGTTGGCGTTCACCCACGGCAACACGCCAGTGACGTTGTTGGCCCAGAACTGCCGCTGCATGCCCAGCGTGGCGGCGCCGGGAAGTCCGCCGGCCAGCTCCGAGTACGCGCTCGTTCCGTAGGGATAGACGCGCACCGACTGGATGAGGGCGGGCACTGCAAGGAGGACGCAGAGGGCGATGAAGGTGGTGCGCTCCGTCACCGTGGGCCAGCGCGTCTTCGCCCACGCCGACACGCCTTCCGCTCCACGGAGCACCGAGCCCGCCGCAAGAATCGCCAGGAAGGGCATCGACGGGAACCAGTGCTTCACGCCCCCGAAGTGCGGCACGCCCGGCTGCGAGAGCACGATGATCGAGGCCGCCGCGTTCGCCAGCACCACCAGCTCGAGCGCGGTGACCTGCCGTCGGAGCGCTCGCACTCCCACCCACACCACGCCCAGCACCATCGGCACGAAGAGCGACGTGGGCACCGTGAGCGCCGTCTTCACCAGCACGTAGCCGAGCGGGAAGGGCGGCTGACGGAGCAGCTCACCCAGGTAGAACCACGCGTAGTGCTCGTGGTTCAGGTGAAACGCGAGGTACCAGGCGGTGCGCTCGACCGGGTGATGCCAGAGGTAGGGCCAGTGCAGGTAGAAGACGACGGGCCCCAGCACGGCCATCGCCACGAGCGGCGCGATGCTGCGGAAGGTCGGCGCGTCGACCCGCGCCAGACGGACCAGCAGCGCTGCCCCTGCCGCCGCGGTCAGCACGAAGAGCCCGAGCTGCGGACTGATGAGGCCGAAGCTCGACAGCATGCGTTGGCCGCCCAGCATCCACGTCATCGCGCCGTACAGCGCCGCCATGGCCATGAAGACGCCGTTGATGGCCAGGAAGAGCCGGCGGGCCTCGGGGAGCGCCTTCGAGCGCTGCCAGCCGACCCACAACGAGAAGGGAATGAGCGAGAGCGGAATGAAGTAGGCGTTGTGCTTGGTGGCCATCGCCAGGCCGAACGACAGGCCGGTGAAGAGCCAGTAGCGCGGACGCTCGAGCGCCTCGACGAAGCACCAGACGACGAGGAGCCAGGTCGTCGCCATCGGTACGTCGAAGCACGACAGGTGCGCCTCGAAGAACTGCCGGGGGACGAGGAAGAACGACAGCGCCGCCGCCAGCGCCGCGGAGCGCCCGAACAGCCGACGGCCCAGGGAATAGATGAGTGGCAGAATGAGCGCCGCGAAGAGGAAAGCCGGGAAGCGGAAGGCCGCGGCGGGCCGAAGCAGGTTCAGCTTCTCGTGCAGCAGCACGAACGAGAGGCCGAAGAGGTTCTTCATCAGCGCCGGGTGCTCGCGGTTGGCCGAGAACGCCGCCGAGATGCTCTCGTCCCGCATCGCCTCGGCGGGCGAGGCGAGGAGCGACTGGAACCAGCGCGCGTAGCTCTCTCCCGCGTGGAAGTACTGGCTCTCGTCGCGCACGAAGCCCGCGGGTTGTTCGGTGGCGAGCAGGAGCACCGTCGCGCCCAGGAACAACGCCCAGCCAATGCGTCGATCGATGCCGCTGCGGGGCGCAACGGTCGGTGCCGGGGCCGACGTCTCAGGGTCGCCGCTCGGCTGCGTCGACGGGGCCGCTTCGTCCGTCTTCAGGACCGCGGCGGCTTCCTCGGGCGCGTCGCGCTTCTTCTTGCTCACGCGCCCTCCGGGCCGAAGCCGGTCAGCTCGAAACACACCTCGCGCGCGTCCGGCGCCTGCACCCACGCGCGCACGGTGCCAGCCGCCGGCGACGGGTGGTCGGCCCGCCACACCTTCTCCATGCCGCGCAGCACCGGCGTCACCTGGGCCTGGCCGTTCACCTCGACGCCGAAGTCGGTGGGCGCGTCCGTGCGGCTGCCGAAGCGCTCCCAGATGTAGCCAGCAGTCAGGCGCAGGACGTCGGTCGCGGGCACCTGGGAGAACTCCGCCACCAGCCGCGTCGGCCCGCCGGGCGGGAAGAACCGCACGCACCGGTGGGGTTGCCACGCCAGCTCGTGCCACTCGGTCATCACCTCGCCGCCGTTGGGACAGCGGAAGCTCCGGCCGGTCCAGCTGCACGCCTGTTGTCCGCCGGGGCCCTCGAGGTACACCTTCGCGTTCGCGAGCTGCTCCCTCGCCGAGAAGCGCACCGGCCGCGCGCGTCCATTCGTGAACAGGCGCAGGGCCAGCGGGCCGAAGCGTCGCTCGGTGCCCACCTCGGTGCGTCTGGAGCCGAAGGCGTCGAGGAAGCCGCTCCACGAGAAGCGTGGCGCGTTCACGTTGGCGAGCACCCAGATGCGCGGGTGCTCGGTGAGGTCCTCGCCGTCGCTCCCGTACCAGCCCACCACGGGCGTCTTCTCGGGCACGAAGATCCGCGCGCGCTCGGCCCACCAGGGCGCCAGCAGCACCACGTCACCGGGCTTCGACTCCTGATCGATGACGGCCGAGGCCTGCTGGAAGTCGGCGTCGGCGGCGTTCACCGAGGGGACGCGGAGCTGAAACCCCAGGCAGGCCAGCGCGACGAGCACCAGCGCCAGGCCTTCCCAGCGCTTGAGGTGCGCGGCCGTCTCTGCCCAGGCGTTCATCGGCCAGCGCTCACGACTTCGTCTGGCGGATCACCGCTTCGCTCGTGTCACGACAGAACACGCAGAAGCTGGCCTCGCCCTGCGGGTACGACGGCGTCCACGAGGGGTACATCGCGCAGCGCGGATCGAGGCAGTGGTGCAGGCCGAAGGCGTGACCGATCTCCTGCATCGCGTAGCGGGCGAGCGTCTTCACCGTGTCGGGGTTCAGGCTCTTGATGACGCTGCTGGAGAGGATCGCGCGCTGGCGCTTGTAGCGCGAGGTGCCCGCGGTCGGCGCTTCACCCGAGATGAGCTTGCGGGGCGAGAGCTTGCGCGTGGTGAGGTAGAGCACCTTGTCGTCCGCGAAGGCCTGCACCTTCGGCAAGGTGTCGAGGAGCTTGTTGGCGTCGTACGGCTCCACCTGGCCTGGCGGAATGGTGACGCTGCCGGAGTGCTCCGCGCCGACGGCGAAGGCCGTGTACAGCGCCTTGCCGAGCGCCTTGAGGATGGGCGGATCGTATTCGTCGAGGGTGACGATGCGGATCATGAGTCAGCTCACTTCGCCTTCGGGGGGCGGCCGCGCTTCTTGGGCGCCGCGGGGGGCGCTTCGGCCTCGGGGGGCTTGGGCTTGGGCGGACGGCCGCGCTTCCTGGGCGCGGCGGGCTCGGCGTCAGCGACGGGTTCGGGTTTCGGCTTGGGCGGGCGCCCGCGCTTCTTGGGGGCGGGTCCGTCGAGCGCGGCGCCCTGCGCGACGGTCGTCTCGGAGTCGAGATCGAGCTTCTTCTTCGGCTTCTCGGCGCCCTTCGCCGGCTTCTTCTTGGGTGCCTCGTCCTCGTCGCCTGACTCTTCGGAGGCCTCCTCGTCCTTCTCCTTCTCTTCGGGCTCTTCCTCGGTCGCGGCGGCGTCTCCGTCGAGCCCGCCCAGCAGATCGTCGCCCAGCAGGTCGTCACCCTCGAGGCCCTGGAACTCCTCGATGCTGCGCTTGGGGCGCTCCTTGCCGGGCGGGAAGAGCACGATGTCGAGCGCGTCTTCGGCGTCGGCCTCGGGGCAGTTGAGGGCGGCGGCGAGCTCACTGACGAAGAGGTGGCGCGCGTCGTTGTACTGCTCACGCTCCTTGGGCGGCAGCGGGCGCAGCTCGGAGAGCACCTGGAGCCCCTTCACCACCTCGGCCAGGCCGATGAGGCCACCGATGGAGAGACGTTCGGTGTTGTCGCGGGCGCGCTTCTTCCAGTCCAGCGAGGCGCGCTCGGAGTCGGAGCGCAGGAACTCGAGCACCTTCTTCACGTCATCGGGTGAGGCGACGCGGCGCACGCCGTTCTTCGCGAGCTTGTCCCTGGGCACCTTCACCTTCGCGCCGGTCTCCACGAAGGTGAGGGTGACGAAGACGAGCTTCTGGCCGGCGATCTCGTCGGTGGCGATCTCAGTGACGTTGCAGAGCCCCTGGTTCGGGTAGACGACCCGGTCACCCACCGAGAGGTTCAGGACGGGCAGGGGCGCGGCTGGGGCCGGCAACACGTCGGGCATGGGCTCCTCGTCGGGAAACGACGGACGAGGCGTAGCACACGCACTCCCCCGGGGAAGGAAAGACCGGCAGTCGTCAGGGGTTCAGCTCGAACCGCATGCTGAAGTTCGCGGTCCCTGACGAGAAGCGCGACACGGCGACGAACAGGCGCGCGGTCGAGGTGCCGTTGTTGCGGGCCGAGAAGCTCTCGGCCGTGCCGCCACCGAAGTCGTCGAAGCCGCCCGAGCAGGTCGCCGGGCTGGCTGTGCAGGCCCCCTCCGAGCTGAAGACGTTGAGGACGAGGTCTTCGAAGAGCGACGGCGTCGCGATGACCACGAGCTCACGCCCCGCGGGGACGTCGATCTCATAGACGCGCTCTGGCCCGCTCGAGGTGGAGTTTCGGCACGGCAGGGAGCCAAGGGTGATGTCCTTGCGGAACCCAACGAGGGTCTGGCTCGACACGGTTCGGGGGAAGGGGCCGGTGACCACCTGGGCGGAGCGGCAGGAGTCGCCGACGAGGAAGTTCGTGTTGAGCGAGAAGGTGCCCGCCGACGACGAGGGGCTCCGGCCGGCGACGATGACGTACGCGTTCTGAGGAGTGGTGGTCCCGTTGTCCCACACCGCGGTGTCGATGCCATTGGGGCCGGCCTGGTCGCCCGCGCCCGAGCAGACGCGCGGCATGGCGGAGCACGCGCTCGCGACGCCGGGGATGATGTTGATGACGCCATCGAGCCCGCCCGCGGCCGTGACGGTGCTGACGAGGCGCTGACGGGGCGGCACGGTGACCTGGAACACGCGGTCCGCGCCGGTGGACAGCGAGCAGCCGTTCGACGAGGTCGGCTGGGAGTAGTCGGCCGCGTAGCCAGTGAGCGAGAGGTTCGACTGGGTGCCCGCGGCGGTGATGGGCGGCGCAGTGGTCGCGCAGACGTCACCGGGCAGCGTGCCCGTCGAGGTGCTGATGCCGTACGAGCCCGTCGCTCCGGCCGGCGTCTCGACGAGGAGGATGACGGTGCGCGCGGTGGCGCCCGTGTTGGTCCACACGAGCGATTCGGCGGCGCCGGGCCCGGCGAGGTTGGTCGAGGTGAGACAGGTGCGAGCCGCGCACTCGGTAGCGTCCGCGTGGAGGTTGATCGCGACGTCGAGGCCCGCCGAGGGCGTCACGCCGACGGTGAGCGTTTCTCCTGCGCCGACCAGCGTGCTGTACGCGCGATCGACGCCGCCAGCCGCGAGGGCGCCGACGCAGCCGGTCGAGGTGATGAAGCTGCGGCTGAAGTAGTCGTTCGCGAAGCCGGCGAGGGGCTCGGCGAACCGCGGCGTTCCGCTGGTGAGCGAGATCGGCGCTTCGCAGGCATCGCCCGCGACGGGCGCATCGACGCTCACGTCCAGGCGGAAGGCGCCGCCCAGGTCGAAGCCCGAGCCGGTGTCGGCCACGACGAAGAGGGTCTGGGCCGCGCCAGAGGTGTTGAAGTAGCGCACGCCGTTGACCTCGCTCGATCCACCGACGTCGTCTCCCGCCGCGCAGATTCGGGGCATGACCGCGCACTGGGCCTGCGGCCCGACGACGAGGTTGATCGAGGGATCGTAGAAGTTTGCGGCGCCCTGACGGATGGTGGCGAGGAGCCGCTGCCCGGTCGGCACGTTGACCGAATACACCCGGTCAAGGCCACCAGCGCCGACGCACGTCGCCGAGCTGCCGTAGTCATTCGTGTAGCCCACCGTCGTCCCCATCACCTGCGTGGGCGACGCGACGGTGCCGCCGGTGATCGTCTCGGCGATCGCGCACGAGTCCCCCGGGAGCGGCATGCCACCCGCGCTGCCGCCAGCCGCTCCGCCCGCGGAACCACCAGCTGCGCCACCTGCGGTGCTCCCGCCCGCCATGCCCCCTGCAGAGCCGCCAGCCGATCCACCGGCCGAGCCGCCTGCCGTGGCCATGCCGCCTGCCGATCCACCGGCCGTGGCCATTCCGCCTGCGGATCCTCCGGCCATGCCCGCCACGCAGCTGCCGTTCATGCAGGTGTCGGCGCCGAAGCAGCCGACGCAGATCATCCCGTTCGTGCCGCAGGCCTGGTTCGAGGTGCCGTTGACGCAGGTGCCGTTCTCACAGCACCCGGTGGCGCACGTCGTCGGTCCACACGCTGGCGCCCCGCCCGCCGCGCCGCCGCCCATGCCGCCCGCGCTGCCGCCGCCAGTGGGCGTGTCGCACAGTCCGCTGCCGGGGTCGCAGATTCGACCGGGTCCGCAGATGACACAGGCTGCGCCACCCCGGCCGCAGGCGGCGCGCGTGGTGCCGCCCTGGCAGACACCGTTCATGTCACAGCAGCCCGCCGGGCATGTCTGGCCGTTGCAGCCCATCATCGCGCCGCCGCCGGCCCCGGCCGTTCCTCCAGCGGTGGTTCCACCCGAAGCGCCACCATCGGGGACGAAGAAGCCTCCGCCGCCCGCGCCGCTCATGCCGCCGTCGATCAGGGGGGTCTGGCAGGTGCCGGCGCTGCACACCTGGCCTGTCATGCAGTCCGCGCTCGTCATGCAGCGCACGGGCATGCGGCCGCCGCAGGCCGCCAACGAGACGAGGACGAGACAACCACCTGCAGCGACGATGTGGGAGGAGCGCATCGGGCCGCGGGTTCTGCTGCACAACCGCGCTTGGAATCAACTGCGCTCGGCGCCGATGGGCCTCGACGCTGTCTCAGATTCCGAGAAAAGCGGCAGGTCAGCGCTTCGACGCGTTCAGCTTCACCAGCATCGCGTGGAGGCGCGCGTCGATGACCTGGTTCACCTCATCGCTGCTGATCCGCTTTGGCTGCCGCGCCACCGCCACGCCCGCCACCGCCACCACCGCCGCCACCATCGTCACTGCGAAGAGCTTCTTCATGTGCGAACACCTCGTGTGAAGGGAAGATGCACACATGGTAGGCGCGTGGGCGGACTGAGCAATTTTTCGGCTACAGCTTGCTGCGAGGCTGAAGCGAGCTGATCAGCCCGCGAGATGGAAACCCGGAATCGAGCTGGAAAAACTCACCGCCGGGGCTTCTTGACCTCCGTGACGCTGATCAGCAGCCGCCCGTCCTGGTCGTCGCTGGCGTCATCGAGGAGCGTGAAGAAGAGCTGCGAGGCGTCCTGCACGACGAGGGGCTTGTCGACCTCGGCGACGAGCACGCCCCTGGAGGGATGACCGACGACGCAGCGGCTGACGATGGCGCCGGACGCCCGCACCCGCGCGGGGCTCGTGCTCTGCCGAACGAGGACCTCGTAGTTCACCTTCGGGTTGAGACCGGTCAGGGTGACCCGGGAGCCGCTCGCGACCTCGGTCGACGACGGCGCCTTGAGCGTCTTCGGCTTGCCCTTCGCCTCGACGGTGAGGGTGCGGGGTTTCGTCTCCTCCGAGCGGCGTTCGCCGGCGAGGGTCGAGGCGGGGATGCGGAAGACGAAGAGGCGGGTGGCGGCCTTGATCTGCTGCGGCGTGGTGGGGAGCGGTCCAGGCGCGGAGCCGGCGGCGTTCACCACGTAGTAGCCCCAGCCGAGCGCCGGCCCGCGGCTCAAGGTGATGCGGTAGGTCTGCTTTTCGTCGAGCGACAGCTTGAGCGCGCTGGCCTTCGAAAGATCGACGCGGTGCTTCGACGCGTCGAGCTCGAACGGCCCGGTAGGCCACTTCACGGCGTCAGGGGCGGGCGGTGGCGGCGGGTCGACCTTCGGCGGCGGGGCAGGCGGCGGCTCGACTGGCGGTGGCGGCGGCTTCGGCGGCTCCACCTTCTCGAGCACGGCATCGACGACGAGGTGCTGGCCGCGCTTGAGCGGAACGTCGTTGGCCCAGGTGCGGAAACCCTCGACGACGACCTCGACGCGATAGGTCGATTCTCCAGGGAGCGAGCGCACCTGCAGCGGCGTCTTGTCGTCCAGCGTCCGGCCATTGAGGCGAACTACCGCGCCAGGGGGACTCGAGACGATCTCCAGCGTGCCGCGGGAGAGCTTCACCATCAGGAACACGGCGGCGAAGCCCACCAGCGCTGCGCAGACGCCCAACGCGAGTGCACGACTCCAGGGGATGCCCGGCGGCGGCTCGTCATCCTCTTCTTCCGGGCGACGACGGGGCTCGTTCGGTTGCGGCCGCATCGAGTCCGGCACGCGCGTGGGCCGGGTGGGATCCTCTTCTTCATCGGCGTCGTCGCTCGAGGCCGCCGGGTCCATCAGCTCCGCGCGCGAGCCGACGTCCACCATCTCGGTGGGCACCTCTTCTTCGGGGTCTTCCCCCGGAGGCGGCGGCGCTTCGGGGGCGGGCTCCGGCACCGGCACGCCGCGCTTCCACCGCTCGGCCTTCGTGACGAAGTCCTTTGGCAACTGCACCGGCCGGCCGGACTTCACCAGCTCAGGCTCGAAGAGGAACTGCAGGAACTGCGAGACGTCGCTCGGCGTGAAGTCCGGGTGGTGGACCGCGACGTAGCGCACGAGGTCCTGCTGGAAGGCTTCGGCGCTCGGGTAGCGATCGGCCGGCTCGAGCGCCATCGCCTTGAGGATGATCGTCTCCAGCGCCCTGGAAATGGCGGGGTTGAGCTCGCTGGGCCGCGCGAACTGGCCGCGGACGATCTTCGTGAGGACCTCCATCATGCGGCCCTGGAACGGCAGCTGCCCGGTGAGCAGCTCGTAGAGCACGATGCCGGACGCGAAGACGTCGGTGCGCGCGTCGAGGTCCTTCCCGCGGGCCTGCTCGGGCGCGAAGTAGGCATACTTGCCCTTCACGGCGTTCGAGGCGGTGTCTTCGCGGCCGGCGTTGCGCGCGCGCGCGATGCCGAAGTCGACCAGCTTGACCTGGCCCTCGTAGCTGACGAGCACGTTCTGGGGCGACACGTCGCGGTGGACGATCTGCAGCGGCCGGCCCTTCTCGTCGAGGCGCGTGTGCGCGTAGTGCAGGCCCTTGAGCATCTCGGCGGTGAGGAACGCGGCGAACTCGGACGGCAGATTCGGAATACCCAGCGCCCGCATTCGCTTGACGAGCTTCGACAGGGGCTGCCCGTCGACGAACTCCATCGCGAGGTACCAGTCGCCCTCGACGTCGCCGAAGTCGAAGACCTGCGCGATGTTCCCGTGCGAGAGCCCCATGACGATCTTCGCCTCGTTCGTGAACATGGCGATGAAGGCGCGGTTGGCGGCGTAGTGCGGGAGGATCTTCTTGATGACGACGGGCTTCACCACGCCGGGCGCGGGCGAGTACCGTGCGCGGAAGATCTCGGCCATGCCGCCGGCGGCGATCCGCTCGAGGAGCTCGTACTTCCCGAACTGGAGGTCTGACGACGAGGACACGTGGAGAGCGGTGGGACCGTATTCCCGGGGCGCGCACGAGTCGATCGGCATTCGAGGGCCGGGGAGTATGCTGTGTCGCGTGAGAACGCTCTGCGTCGTGGTGGGACTGGTGGCGGCTCCATCGCTCGCGCAGCCAGTGGTGTTGCTGTTCCCCGCAGTGGGAACGACGAGCCAGGTGACGGTGTCGGGGCGCGTGCTGAAGAACGGCCCTTCCGGCGGGAGCTCCACGGTGTCGAAGAACCTGCGACGGCTCACCACCAGCAACTGGGAGGGCGCGTCGGTCGAGGTGCGCTTCGAGGGCCAGCAGGCGCAGGTGACGAGCGGGCACGACGGGAACTTCGAGGCCACCTTCAGCGCGCAGAAGACGCCGTTCCCGGTCGGCCTGACGACGGTGGAGGCGCAGGTGAAGGGCGCCGAGCCGGGCCGCGCGACGGTGGACGTGATGGCGAAGGAGGCGCCGTTCTTCGTGATCAGCGACTTCGACGACACGGTGGCGGTGACGAACGTGCTCGACAAGCCGAAGTTCGTGAAGACGGTGTTTGGCCAGGACGAGCTCACGCAGCCGGTCGTCGAGGGCATGGCGCCGCTCTACACGTGCCTTCGGGAGCAACCGGCGCGTCCGGTGTTCGCGCTCGTGAGCGGCTCTCCGGTGCAATACACGGCGCGGGTCAGCCGCTTCTTGCAGCGGCACGACTTTCCCGTGTTCGGCCAGTATCTGCGCGATCTCGGGCCCTCGACGCTGTCGGACTACAAGCAGCCGGTGATCCGGTCGTTGCTCAAGGCGATCCCCGGGCCGGTCGTGCTGATCGGCGACTCGGGTGAGAAGGATCCCGAGGTGTACGCGCAGATCCGCTCGGAGTTCCCCGACCGGGTGAAGGCGATCTTCATCCGAAACGCGGGCCGGGCGGACGACGCGACCCGGTTCCCACAGATGACGGTGTTCTCGCATCCGCGCGAGGTGGCGAAGGTCGCGGTCGAGCTGGGGCTGGTGTCTCGAGGGTGCGCGGCGTCACTCGATGCCCCCGATGGAGGTCGGTAAGCGATGCGTTGGTTCGGGTTGATGCTGGTGGTGCTGGCGGGCTGCCGCTCCGGGAGCGCGGTGGTGGATGCAGGTCCCAAACGTCCGGTGGAGAAGCTCGAGCCGCTCGATCGCGTGGTGGCGGCGCCGGGGGCGTCGGACGCTTCGGTGGAGGCCGAGCGTGAAGCGATCTTCCGGATCGTCCCGTTGACGGTCGTGGGGCCGGTGCCGCCCGCCGGCGCGACGGTGCTGTCGCTCAAGGGCGAGGCGGTGACGATGAATGGGCAGCCGTTCGATCTCTCGACGCTGAAGCAGAACGACAAGGTGCTCCTGGTTCCGGACGCCGACACCTACCTCGTGCAGGCGGCGGCGGTGCTGGCGCGGCTCGATGACGTGGGCGCGGATGCGTTCTTGAAGCACCCCGACGCGGAGCTCGCCTGGCCCGTCGATCTGCGCGACGAGGGTGCGTTCCAGACGTGGATCGACGATCCCGAGCCGGGGAAGGTACGGGTGATTCACCGGGCCGATGGGTTCGAGCTCCAGACGAACCTCGGGAAGCTGCCCGGGCAGGATCCGAATGGGCCCACGGTGCCCGTGCGTGGCGGGGTGATGGATCTGAAGACGTTGCAGCGCGGGCTCGAGCGGGTGGCGACGAAGTTCAAGACGAAGGACGTATGCTTCGTGCCCTCGTTCGGCCTGGAGCTCGCCCAGGTGAGCCGCGCGATCGCCGCGAACTGGACCTCGTCCGAGGTGGCGTGGTTTCCGACGACGTGTCTCGTCTACCCCCGGCCCCGCTTGAAGGAAGCGAAGTGACGACGAAGCGCCCGCCGGCGATCGAGCTCGTCGGAGGGGTGCTCCTGGGGGCCGTCTGCGCGGTCGCGGCGAAGTTCCTGTTCTGGTTGTTGCCGTTGATGATGCAGGTGGGTGACTGAGTTCGACCGGAGTGTGGCCATGAAGTGAGTTCTGACGAGCATGTCGTGTGGCGTGCTCGTCGCGTGTGAGGCGCTTCGTCAGGCTCGAGCGCGGTGCAGTTCGACGATGTGGTCGTCGCCCGCGAGCGCAGCGGCTGTCGCCAGTGATTCAGGGATCCCACCGGCAGACGTAGGTAGTGCCGTCGGCGTCTCGCTTCACCACCTCGACGCTGCAGTGCTTCGCGCCGATGGCCTCGAGGGCCGCCTGCATCACGCCCTGGTCCACGTACGGCACGTGGACCTCGTTGAGCCAGAGCTCGAAGTGGTTCGGCGCGTGCTCGATGACGCGATCTTCCATGTAGTTGTTCGCCGTCCGGAAGGATCGGCTGACCCGCGAGAAGCAACGCCGCGGCCCCAGCACCTTCAAGGTGGCCATGAGCGCTCGCCCCATGACCGTCTTCCCGTACTCGTGGATGATCTGCTGACCAAGGCGGTACTCCGCGACGGGCGCGCTCACGGTGGGGTGGCTCGCCTGCGCGACCAGGGCCGTCAAATGGCGCCAGGTGCCGGCGGGGTAGGCGGGGTTGAGCTTGGTGAAGTCGACCCCGAGCTTCAGCGCCTGGGGAATGGGCTGGGGATGGCTCGATTGCACGATGCGACCCAGCGCCTCGAAGACGCTCGCGAAGGCGACACGCTCAGCGACCGGAACGCTCACTGACACAAGTGTAGCGGAGCCGCTGAACGCGTCGACGGGGTCCAGGTCCCGTTTGGGTTACGTGGGGGCTTGACGGGTCAGACGCCTTCTGGCCCGACACAGACGGGGCTGGCCGAGTCCTTCTCCCGACGGCACACGTAGCCCTGTCGGCAGTCGGCGGCGGTGCGACAGGTGCGCAGACACCCCCACGTGTCGCGGCCGATGGCGTTCTCGACGCACACGCTGCCGGCGGGGCACGTCACGCTGCCCCCCTTGCAGTCGAGAGAGCAGTAGCCGCCCGGCGTGAAGTCCCGGTTGAGGCACACCGCGGAGCCGCAGTCCCGCTCGGTGGTGCAGGGGTCTCCGATGGTGGGGCCGCAGCCGAGACCGACGGCGCCGACGAGGACAAGGAGGAGCGAACGCACGAGGCCACTCTGCGTCCGGCGGGTGTCGGGGGCAACTTCCGGGTGGGCCGAAGAGGGGGAGGGGTGGATCTCTCCTGTCAGGGCGCCTCCACCAGGGCTCCGTTTTCAGCCATGACTCTTCCCATGCTGCTGTCGTTGATGCTCGCCGCCACGCCGTTCCCCGCGCCGTCGGCGGTCGCGCTCGAGAACTGTGCCCAGGCCGCGTGTACGAGCCTGGGCGAGGTGCGGGTCTGCAAGTGCGCGGCGCCGAACGCCCAGAGCGTCGATCTGCTCGTGGTCGATCGGCCCGAGGAGCACCGGGTCATCTGGGCCACGGACAGCCGGCCGGGCGTGGTGACGGACTTCCAGGTGCAGCAGGGCGATCTCGACGGAGATGGGGCGCAGGAGCTGGTCGTCGCCAGCGTGATGAGCGAGTCCGACGGCATGCGGATTCGGTCATGGCACGTCGCGATCGTCGACGGCGCGCAGGACGTGGTGGTGCAGTGGGTCTCGCACGACCTCGCCGCGGAGTGGCTCAAGGCCACCACCCTGCTGTCGACGGAGTGGGCGTATCAGGCGGTCGAGAAGCAACCGGAGCCGGCCTTCGTCTTCGTGGCGCGGGAGTACCAGTACAAGGCGGGCACGCTGGTGCCGACGAAGGCGCCGGTGCTCAAGCGCCGGTACACGCTCGAGTTCGAGCAGGAGCGCTCGAAGGCCCTGGCGCAGAGTCAGGATGGGACGCTCCCGGGCCGGGCGTTCCTCGCGCACCCGAGCACGGTGAAGACGTCGGATGAGCTGCCGCGGAGCTTCACCAAGCTCGCGCTCAAGGCGCTGACGCGGGACGACCCCGAGTACGAGCTGTACGGAGAGGATCTCCAGGGCGTGCTGCTGACCTTCTCGTCCGACGGAGAAGAGGGGCCGGTGTTGCGGCTGGGCGACGCGAAGGCGAAGCGGCTCTTCCCGCTGCGGTACCTGCCGAAGGATCCGGAAGGCACGTGGTTGTCGAAGCCCGCCGTCGCCGCGCTGAAGGACATGCAGCCGACCGGCGTGGTGTTCCTGCCGTAGCGCCGGGGCGTGTGAGTCTCCGCCCCATGAGTCGGCTCAATCTGACACTTTCCCTCTGACACGCTGGCTGCGCTCAGACGACACGCGAAGGGCAGGCGTGTGGCACGGGTCGCCCGTGCGCTGACCGAAGATGGCCTCGCCCGCGTCGAGGCGCTCGAGCGCAAGAGCACGTTGGCTCGAGACTCCGCAGCCGGCCGAGCCGATGCCGTTGCCCTCCTCAGAGATCTCGAGCCAGCGGCCCTGGTCGACATGGAGTCGCTCGATGACTGAATTGCTCCAGCTTCGGCGGGGCGATCTCGTCTGGCTGAGTTGCGAGCCCTCGATCGCGGCCGAGCCGAAGAAGACCCGAGGCGGTCACTCGAGGAACGCTCGAGCGGATCGACGCCGCGTTGCGGTTGCACCTCGGTCTCGGCGAGGCCTGAGCGCTGCCCGAGGATCACGAAGCCGCGGCCCTGGCGCTGCTGTGCTCACTCGACGACTGACTCACTTCATCTGCGTCAGCGCGTCATTTCCAAACGCCAGCCGGGCGATCCACGGCGGCTGCGGGAGCGCCTTCAGCGTCAGCAAATCACCCAGCATCGTCGCCACCGCAGGCGCCAGCTTGCCGAAGTGCACGCCCACCCGCGCCGGCATCGCCTTCGACGAATCGGGCTGGACCACCCAGGTGATCGCTCCATGCGCGGCGAGCTGGTCGGTCGTCAGCTTCATCTGCACGAGCGCCGGCGTCCCCACCTTCAGGTACGTCGGGAGGATCTCGCACTCGACGTCCAGCCCCATGCCCCCGCGGGACAAGTCGCGCAGCCGATAGATCGGTGAGTTCGGCGTGTTCTCGGTCGCGCGCACGTGGAGCGGCACCCGGGGCGTGCGCCGGCGCGCGTCTTTCTCGGTTGCCTCGAAGATGCGCTTCAAGACCGCGTCGAGCCCCTGCCGGTTGCGCGGCGGCTCGTAGCGAATGTGCAACACGTACCGGCCCGGCGCGGTCTCGGTCACCGTCTGCACCGTCCCGCTCACCTCGACCGATTCTTTGACGCCGACGCTCTTGAGCTCGAAGACGAACTTCGTGCCCACCGGCACCGTCTTCTTTGCTTCGATGCGCACACCACCGCGGCCGACCGATTTGGTCAGCTCTCCGAGCAACGTCTCGGGCGTTTTGTACCCGACCTTCAGGCGGATCGGCGCGCCGGGGGGCAGCGACACGAGAGGGTCCTAGCGTACTTTGCTCCTTTGTCGCTGACGCTTTTCGGTCCCACTGGAACCGATCCATGGCTCATCGCCTAGCGCGCCGCGTTAACTCCAGGGCCGCTACAGGCTGGATCATCGTTTCTTGACCCCCTCGGGAACCGCCCGTAATTTCGCGGCCGTCGTGGCAAGAAGTGGTATTCGGCGGATCAGAATCCCAGGTTCGAGCGCATTCAGGGCAAGAACGGGCTGATCCAGGCGGCAAGGCGGGCCAACGTGTTCCGGGGCGTCTACGAGCATCAGATCGACGCGAAGGGGCGAACGAGCTTCCCGGCGAAGCTGCGTGAGGTGCTCGTGGGCCAGTACGACGAGCGCCTCATCGTCACGACGTCGCTCGATGCCTGCCTGCACTGCTACCCGGTGAAGGAGTGGGAGCACCTCGAGACGGCGCTTGCGCGGCGAAACCCCATGGAGCCCGGCGTGAAGTCGCTGTTGCGGCTCTACGTGGCGCCCGCGCAGGAAGTGGGCGTCGACAAGCTCGGTCGCGTGCTGGTGCCGCCGACGCTGCGCAGCCACGCGCACCTCGAGAAGGACGTCATCTGGGCGGGCATGGTGAAGGTGATCGAGCTCTGGTCGAAGACCGGCTGGGACGCCGCGCAGGCTGAAGCGCGCACCGCCGCCGACTCGGCCGACGTGATGCGGGTGTTGACCGAGCTCCGGCAGGGCTGAGCGATTTTTTTCGATTCGAGGAGGGACTCATGAGCGAGCTGGCGACGGTGGAGACGGTGCGGTCGACGATGGCGAAGAACGTCATGCGTCCGCGCGCGATGACGATGGTGCTCGAGGGCGAGATCGGCCGCGAGGAGATGGCGGAGATCGGCGAGATGCTGGTGCGCCTGTCGATCGACGGCGTGACGGATCTCGTGATGGATCTGCGCGGCGTCACGCACCTCGACTACCGCGGGCTGGGGACGCTCTCGCGGCGCGCCGAGGTGTTCCGGGAGCTGGGCGGCGACATCAAGCTCTCGGGGCTCTCGCCGTACCTCTTCACGATCGTCCAGGCGGCGGGTGTGCAGGACGAGTTCGACTTCTTCGCCGAGGTGCGTGACGCGCAGGCGGCGTTCCGCGACGCGGTGATGGTGCAGGGCCTCTGACTTCCTTCAAGCACCAGACCGTCCTCAAGGACGAGGTGGTGCAGTTGTTCGACGCGGGAGTGCAGCGCGTGATCGTCGATGGCACGCTCGGAGGTGGTGGGCACAGCGAGGCGCTCCTCGAGGCGGGCTTCCGCGTCGTGGGCGTCGATCGGGATCCCGTCGCGCTCGCCGCGGCCACCTCGCGCCTCTCACGCTTTGGTGACGCCTTCCGCGCGGTCGAAGGGGAGTTCGGCTCGGTGGCCTCGCTCGTCGCTGGCCCGGTGGATGGGCTGGTGCTCGATCTCGGCGTCTCGTCACCCCAGATCGACACGCCCGAGCGCGGCTTCAGCTTCATGCACGACGGGCCGCTCGACATGCGCATGTCGGGTGAAGGCGAGACCGCCGCGGAGCTGATCGCCCGCCTGCCCGAAGGCGAGCTCGCCGACGTCATCTACGAGTACGGCGAGGAGCGGGCCTCCCGGCAGATCGCGCGCTCGCTCAAGGCGAAGCTGCCGAAGACGACCTTCGAGGCGGTCGAGGCGGTCAAGCAGGGCGTGCCCCGCAAGGCCTGGCCGAAGGACGTGCACGTGGCCACGCGCACCTTTCAGGCGTTGCGCATCGCGGTGAATGGAGAGCTCTCGCAGCTCGAAGATGCGCTCGCGGCGATCCCCACGCTGCTGGCGCCCAACGGCGTGGCGGCGATCATCAGCTTCCACTCGCTGGAGGATCGCCTCGTGAAGCAGGCCTTCCGAAGGTGGTGTGGCGATCAGGACGAGACCCCGAAGGATCTGCCGCTCGTGAAGATCACGAAGGCCACCTTCGAGGCGTTGACGAAGAAGCCCATCGTCGCCTCCGACGAGGAGACGACGCAAAACCCCCGCGCCCGCAGCGCCAGGCTCCGCGCGGTGCGCAAGCTGCCAGGAGTCGTCTCATGACCGTCGTCCTCGAAGCCCGAAACCGCGGCGGGCTGCCGCTCTCGGTGATCCTCGGAGAGATCCTCCCGGCCGCGCTCGCCGTCGGCCTGCTCTCGCTCGTCGGGATCATCCACGTCACCTCGCGCGTGCTCGTCGTCTCGCAGGGCTACGAGCTGTCGCGCCTCGACGCGCAGTCCACCGAGCTGGTGCGGGAGAACGATCGCCTCAAGCTCGAGCTGGCCACGCTCAAAGGGCCGCAGAAGCTCGAGTCCACCGCGCGCACCCAACTGGGCCTGGTGACGCCGCCGCCGTCGCAGGTCTTCCACGTCAAGAAGTGAACGGGCCGTCATGCGCGACTTGAAGAACCACCAGGCCTCTCCCGACGCCCCCACGAAGTGGATGCGCCTGCGCGTCTCGCTCGTGGGCGTGGTGTTCGTGGTGTTGCTGGGCGGCATGTTCGCGCGCGCCGTCAACCTGCAGATCCACCAGCGCGAAAAGCTCGCCGGCATGGCGCAGGATCAGTACCTGCGCGAGCTCGAGATCCCCGCCCGCCGTGGAGACATCTTCGATCGTCGCGGCACGCCCCTCGCGCAGAGCGTCGACGTGGACTCGATCTGGGTCGACCCGTCGATGCTCCCCGACGCGAAGGACGCGGCGCGCAAGCTGTCCAAGGTGCTGTCGGTGGACGCGAAGGAGCTCCTGGAGCGCTTCATGAAGGGCCGCCGCTTCGCCTGGGTGAAGCGGCAGGTGACGCAGACCGAAGTGGCGAAGGTGCAGGCGCTGGGGCTGCCGGGCTTCGGCTTCGCCAAGGAGCCGCGCCGCTTCTATCCGCAGCGCGAGCTCGCCGCGCACGTCATCGGCCTGGTGGGCACCGACTCGCACGGCCTCGATGGCCTCGAGCTGTCCTTCGAGGACGAGCTCTCCGGAGACAAGGCGCGCCGCGCGTCGGTGCGTGACGCGAAGGGCCGCAAGGTGCTCACCAACGGCGTGGAAGATCCGATGAGCCGGCAGGGCGCCGCGGTGACGCTCACGATCGATCGCCACCTCCAGTACGTCGCCGAGAAAGCGCTCCTCAAAGCCGTCGATGAGGCGAAGGGCGTGGCGGGTATGGCGGTCGTGCTCGATCCCCGGACTGGCGAAGTCCTCGCGCTCGCGAACGCGCCGCGGTTCAATCCGAACGCGACCCAGGGCGTCTCGGCGGACGTGTTCCGCAACCGCGCGCTCACCGACGCCTTCGAGCCGGGCTCCACCATGAAGGCCTTCGTGGTGGCGCGCGCGATCGACGAGGGCCTCGTTGCGCCGAGCACCCCCTTCGACTGCGAGAAGGGCCGGATGCCCATCGGCAAGCACGTCATCAACGACAGCCACCCGTCGGGTGTCATCGACGTGCGCGGGATCCTCCAGGTGTCGTCGAACATCGGCGCGGCGAAGATCGGTCAGAAGCTCGGCCGCGAGCGGCTCGTCGAGACCTACCAGCGCTTCGGCTTCTCGGAGCGCTTCGGCCTCGGCATGCCCGGCGAGGCGAAGGGCGTGATTCCGTTCCCCAAGGCCGAGATCGCGCTCGCGACCCAGAGCTTCGGCCAGGGCCTCACGGCCTCGCCGCTCCAGGTGACCGCGGCCTTTGCGGCGCTCGCGAACGACGGCGTGTTGATGAAGCCGTACCTCGTCTCGAAGGTCGTCGACTCCGACGGGCTGTTGCTGCTCGACAACAAGCCCACCGAGGTGCGTCGCGTCGTCTCGGCGAAGGCCGCGCGGTCGGTCGTCGAGATGCTCGAGAGCGTGGTGGAGAAGGGCGGCACCGCGCCGAAGGCCCGCATGGAGGCGTACCGGGTGTCAGGGAAGACCGGCACTGCGCAGAAGGCGGATCCCGTCGCGCGCGGCTACTCGGACAAACGGTTCTCGAGCTTCGTGGGCATGGTGCCGGCGGAAGATCCCCGCGTCGTCATCGGCATCTTCATCGACGAGCCGAAGACCGACGTGTACGGCGGCCTCGTCGCGGCGCCCGCGTTCAAGGAGATCGCCGAGGCCGCGATGCCCCACCTCGCGGTACCTCCGTCACGCACCGTGCCCGTGACCGAGGTCGTCGCTTCGAAGAAGGCTCCGCCCGCCCCGGCCATTCCCGACAAGAACGCGGTCGTCGCCGCCATCGAGCGAATGGACGTCGTCACCGAGGCCCCGGCTGAAGGGGCAGTGCGCGTGCCCGATCTCTTCGGCCACAGCAGCCGCACCGCCGTGAAAGAAGCCCTCACCGCGTCCCTCGAGCCACGCCTCGTGGGCTCTGGCCGAGTGATCGCGCAGTCCCCCGCCGCGGGAACCCTCGTCGACAAGGGCGCCCGCATCACCCTGGAGTTGGCAGGCAACTTGCCCTCCACCACCCGTTGAACGCCGGAAGACCGCGGCCAGAAAGACACGACGATGAAGCTGAACGAAGTGCTGGCGGGAATCGGGACGGAGCCGGTCGCCTCGACGAAGGCGAAGGTCGACGTCACCGGCCTCTCCACGGACTCGCGGCAGGTGAAGGCGGGCGAGCTCTTCTTCGCAGTACCCGGGACGACGGCCGACGGGACGCAGTTCGCGCGCGCCGCGGTGGAGAAGGGCGCGGTCGCGGTGATCTCGGAGAAGCCGGTGCCGGGCCTGACGGTGCCGAGCTTCATCACCCCCTCGGCGCGCAAGGCGGTCGCGCTCGCGGCCGGCAACTTCTACGGAAACCCCGCCCGCGAGATGTCGCTCCTCGGCGTCACCGGCACCAACGGCAAGACGACCACCGCCTGGCTGCTCGACAGCATCATGACGGCGGGCGGCTCGGTGTGCGGCCTCTTCGGCACCATCGAGGTCCGCTTCCAGGGCAACAAGCGCGTGCCCACGCACACCACGCCCGATCCGATCGAGCTGCACCGCACCTTCCGCGAGATGCTCGACGGCGGCGTCGACACGGTGGTGATGGAGGTCTCGAGCCACGCGCTCGCGCAGGATCGTGTGCACGGCCTGACCTTCCGCGCGGCGGGCTTCACGAACCTCTCGCGCGATCACCTCGACTTCCACAAGGACATGGAGACGTACTTTCAGGCCAAGCGGAAGCTCTTCACCGACAACCTCTCGCCCGGTGGTGTCGCGGTGGTGAACGGCGACGACACGTATACCAACCGCATCTACAGCGAGCTCCGCGGCCAGAAGCGCATGGCGTGGAAGTTCTCGCGCCTGGGCAACGGGGAGGTGAGCTGTGGCGCGGCGGAGCTGACGACGACGGGCATCAAGGCGACGCTCAAGACGCCGGCTGGCGACATTCCCGTGAAGAGCCAGCTCGTCGGCGCGCACAACCTCGACAACATCCTCACCGCGGCGGGCATCGCGCTGGCGGCTGGTGCATCACGGCGCGACGTGCAGGACGGCATCGAGCGGGTCACCCGCGTGCCCGGCCGCATGGAGCGCGTCACCGGCAAGGGCATCACCGTGCTCGTCGACTACGCGCACACCGACGACGCGCTGGCCCGGGCGATCGACTCCGCGCGCCACGTGACGAAGGGAAAGCTGCTGGTGGTGTTCGGCTGCGGCGGCGATCGCGACACCGGCAAGCGTCCGCTCATGGGCGAGGCCGCGGCGCAGGCCGACGTACCGATCGTCACCAGCGACAACCCGCGCTCGGAGGATCCCGACGACATCATCGCGGAGATCGTCCCCGGTCTCGAGAAGGGCGGACTGCGTCGCATGAGCCCCGCGAAGGCCCGCACCGGTGAGAAGGGCTACCTCGTCGAGGCCGATCGCAAGGCCGCCATCGCGATGGCGCTGTCGCTCGCGAAGGAGAACGACACGGTGCTCATCGCCGGCAAGGGCCACGAGGCCTGGCAGGAGCAGGGCGGGCAGAAGACGCCGTTCGACGATCTCGAGGAGGCGCGCAAAGCCCTGGGCTGACGCGCGAGACGACCCATGGCCGTGCGGTTCTCGGAGACGCAGGTGAAAGACGCGACGGGCGCGCGGTTGGTGCGTGCCGGGAGCCGTGCGTCCTTCGAGGCCATCTGCACCGACACGCGCAGCCTGACGCCGGGTTGTCTCTTCGTCGCGCTCAAGGGTGAGTCCTTCGACGCGCACGACTTCCTCACGCAAGCGGTCGACAAGGGGGCGGCGGGCGTGGTGGTGACGTCGGGGCGCGCGGGTGCGCTGGATGGACGCTCCGGCATCGCCCTCTTCGAGGTGGCCGACACGCTGCACGCGCTCGGTCGGCTGGGCCGTGCGCACCGCGATCGTTTCAAAGGGCCGGTCGGCGCGGTGACGGGCTCCAACGGAAAGACGACGACGAAGGAGCTCATCGCCTCGATCCTCCAGACGCGCGGCCCTGCGCTGAAGACGCAAGGAAATCTGAACAACGAGGTGGGCGTGCCGTTGACGCTCTTCAACCTCGAGCCGCGCCACGTCGCCGCCATCGTCGAGATGGGCATGAACCACGCGGGAGAGATCGCCCGCCTCACCGACATCGCGCGGCCGAACGCGGGCCTCATCACGGTGGTGCAGCCGGCGCACCTCGAAGGGCTTGGCTCCATCGAAGGCGTGGCGATGGCGAAGGGAGAGCTCTTCGAGGGCCTCGGCGCCTCCGCCATCGCGGTGGTGAACCTCGACGACGAGCGGGTCGCGGCCCAGGCGAAGCGGGCCAGGGGCACGGTGCTGACGTTCGGGCGCTCTTCGAAAGCGGACGTGCAGCTCCAGCGGGTCGCGGCGCAGGGGCGTGATGGGCTCTCGCTCTCGATCGCGGCGCAGGGGCGGGTGTTCGACGTCGCCCTACGCCTGGTGGGCGATCACAACGCGCTCAACGCGACCGGTGCGTTCGCGATGGGCCTGGCGCTCGGCTACCAGCCCGAGGAGTGCGTGCGCGGCCTCGAGTCGGCGCAGGCTCACGCGCGGCGGCTCCAGCTCCTCGACGCGCCAGGCGGCGTGACGGTGGTCGACGACTGTTACAACGCGAACCCGGCGTCGATGTCGGCGGCCCTGGAGACGCTCTCCTCGCTTGCTTCCCGTGGACGTCCGGTGGCGGTGCTGGGCGACATGCTCGAGCTCGGCGCTGATGAAGCGTCGGCGCACACGCAGCTGGGCATCACGGCGGGGGATCGCGCGCAGGTCCTCGCGTTGTTCGGTCCTCGCATGAAGGGCGCGTGGGTGCAGGCCGCCAGGACGCTCGGCGATGCGGCCCGGCACTTCGATGACGTGACGGCGCTGACGACGTGGCTGACGAGCCAGCTTCACGCCGGTGACGTGGTGTTGGTGAAGGGGAGCCGTGGCATGCGGCTCGAGCGCGTCGTCGAGGCCCTCACCGGCCAGGCCCCCTCGGGAGGCCACTGAAAGATGCTCTCCTTTCTCTACGAGTGGCTGAAGGACGGCGACGCCGGCCGCTACCTCAACTTCCTCCGCTACCCGACGTTCCGCATCGTCGCGGGCTTCGTGTCGTCCCTGCTCATGGGAATGCTCGTGGGCCCGAGGCTCATCGAGCGGCTGCGCATCGCCCAGTACGGCGTGTCGAACGTGCGCGAGGACACGCCGGAGTCGCACCAGAAGAAGAAGGGCACGCCCACGCTCGGGGGCACCCTCATTCTCATCGGCATCTTCGTCGGGACGGTGCTGTTCGCCGACTTGCGCAGCCGCGTGGTGCTCGTCGCGCTGCTGATGACGTTCGGCTACGCGCTCACCGGCTTCCTCGACGACTGGCTCAAGCTCTCCAAGCGCAACTCGAAGGGCCTGTCGGGCCGGTACAAGATCGTCCTCCAGACGGGCTTCTTCCTCGTGAGCGTCTTCGTGCTGCTCACCGACTGGAGCGGCGCCTCACCGCATCTGCTGATCGACACGAAGCTCACCATTCCCTTCGTGCCGACGCGCTACGCGAACCCGGATCTCGGCTGGCTGTATGTCTTCTTCGCGTGGGTGGTGGTGGTGGGCACCTCGAACGCGGTGAACCTCACCGACGGCCTCGATGGACTCGCCATCGCCCCCACGATGATCGCGTCGTTCGTCTTCGTGGTGCTCTGCTACGCGGCGGGCACCACCGTCGAGATCGCCGACGTCGAGACGGTCAACGGCGTGCGGCAGTTGGTCGGCGTACCGGTGCATCAGTACCTCGGCATCGCGAAGGTCGAGGGTGGCGCAGAGCTCGCCGTGTTCTGTGCGGCCATCATCGGCGCGGGCATCAGCTTTCTCTGGTTCAACGCGCACCCGGCGAGCGTGTTCATGGGCGACGTCGGCTCGCTCGCGCTCGGCGGTGCCCTCGGCACCGTCGCGATGCTCAGCAAGAACGAGCTCGTCAGCGCGATCGTCCACGGCATCTTCCTCGTCGAGGCGCTCTCCGTGATGATCCAGGTCGTCAGCTTCAAGACGACGGGCAAGCGTGTCTTCAAGATGGCGCCGCTGCACCACCACTACGAGAAGGCCGGCATGTCGGAGACGAAGATCGTCATCCGCTTCTGGATCGTCTCGGTCCTCCTCGCCGGCGTCGCGCTGGCGTCGCTCAAGCTGAGGTGAGGCGATGCAGACGAACGAGCTGAACGGAAAGCGCTTCATCGTCGTCGGCCTCGGCAAGAGCGGGCTCGGCGCGTCGTCGCTCCTGCTCAACCGCGGCGCCACCGTGGTGGCCTTCGACGAGAACCCGAACGCGTCTGCGCCGTTCACGTCGCCGACGTTCTCACTGCAGAAGGGCGCGCTCCCGGCTCGGTTCTGGGAAGGCGCTCAGGCCGTGGTGGTGAGCCCCGGCGTCCCCTTGTCGAAGCCCGAGCTCATCGCCGCGCGCGCCGCCGGTGCGACGATCTACGGAGAAGTCGAGCTGGCCTGGCGGCTGCGTCCCGCTGGTGCGGGCCCGTTCTTCGGCATCACCGGCACCAACGGCAAGAGCACCACCACCGCGCTGCTCGGCGAGCTGATGAAGCGCCACGAGCCCAACACCTTCGTGGGCGGAAACCTCGGCACCGCGCTGACCCGCGCGTACGAGGATCCCGCGCAGCCGGCGTACGCGCGCCACGTCGTGGAGTTGTCCTCGTTCCAGCTCGAGGGGCTCGTGGAGGCCTCGTTCACCGGGGCCGCGATTCTGAACCTCACGCCCGATCACCTCGATCGGTACGCCAGTCACGAGGACTACGGCCTCGCGAAGGCCCGCATCTTTGGCTCCCAACCGAAGAACGGCTTCTCCGTCGTCAACGCCGATGACTCGCACGTCGTTCGGCTCGCCCGCGCCGCGAAGGTGCCGCTCTACGGCTTCACCACCGACGCGATGCGCACGAACGCCGGCTTCACCGGCCTCGTCGTCGGCGGCGGTTCGAAGTTCATCTTCACCTTCGACGAGAAGGCCGTGTTTCACCTGCGCAACCGCGCGCTCCGCGGCAAGCACAACCTCGAGAACGCGATGGCCGCAGCGCTCATGGCCCGGCTCTCCGGCATTCCGTCGGCTACCATTCAGGCCGGCCTCGACGGCTTCCCCGGCCTGCCGCACCGCATGGAGTTCGTCCGCGAGCTCGACGGCGTCGAGTGGCTCAACGATTCCAAGGCCACCAACGTCGACTCTTCGCTCGTCGCGCTCAACGCCCTACCCGGGCGCATCTGGCTCATCGTTGGCGGGAAGGGGAAGGGCGCGCCGTACACGCCGCTCGTGACGGCCGCGAGGGGGAAGGTGCTCGGCGTCCTCACCATCGGCGCCGATGCGCCCACCCTCGAGGCTGCGTTTGGGGGCTTCGCGGTTCACTCGTGCGGAACGCTCGAGGCCGCGGTGGCGAAGGCCCGCACGCTGGCGACGGCTGGAGACATCGTCCTGCTCTCGCCAGCCTGCGCCTCGTACGACCAGTTCAATCACTTCGAGCACCGTGGCGACACCTTCAAGGCGCTCGTGAGGAGCCTGTGACAATGAACGACGCGCGAAAGGCCACCGTGGCCTACGACCCCGTGTTGCTCGCGGCCATCTTCGGCCTCGTCGGGTTCGGCCTGGTGATGGTGTATTCGTCGAGCGCCATCACCGCGCAGGACAAGCTGGGCGACGCCTTCTTCTTTCTGAAGCGGCAGGCGTTCGCGGCGGCGCTGGGCCTGGTCGCGATGGCCGTCTCGATGAAGCTCGGCTACCGGCGCATGGCGCGGCTGGCGTATCCGCTCCTCGTCGTCGCGGTGGTGCTGCTGATCCTCGTGCTCATCCCCGGCCTCGGCACCAAGGTGGGCGGCGCCAAGCGATGGCTGCGCTTCCCCGGCGTGTCCGTGCAGCCGGCCGAGATCGCCAAGCTCGCCTGGGTCGTCTACCTCTCGTACTCGCTGGCGAAGAAGCGCGAGAAGGTGAAGCACTTCTCCATCGGCTTCTTGCCGCACCTGGGGCTCGCGGCGATGCTGGTGGGCCTCTGCATGCTCGAGCCCGACTTCGGCAGCTCGGTCGCGCTCCTCTTCCTCATGTTCGTGTTGCTCTTCGCGGCGGGCGCGCGGCTGTCGTGGCTGGTCGGCTCGGTGCTGCTCGCGATTCCGTTCGCGTACACGGCCATCGCCACCAGCGAGTACCGCATGAAGCGGATCACCGCGTTCCTCGACCCGTGGGCGAACCGTCAGGGCTCGGGCTACCAGGTCGCGGAGTCACTCATGTCGATCGGCTCTGGCGGGATGACGGGGCTGGGACTGGGCGACGGGCGGCAGAAGCTCTTCTTCCTCCCCGAGGCGCACACCGACTTCATCTTCGCCATCATCGGCGAGGAACTCGGGCTGCTCGGCGTTGGCGCGCTGATCACGCTCTACGGCGTCGTCATCTGGCGCGGCATTCGCGCGTCGCTCAACGCCACGGAGCCCTTCGGCAGCTACCTCGGCCTGGGCATCACCGCGCTCATCGGCTTCCAGGCGGTGGTGAACATGGCGGTCGCGATGGGCATGGTGCCGACGAAGGGCCTCACGCTGCCGTTCATCTCGTACGGAGGCAGCTCGCTCATCGTCCTGATGGGCGCGGCGGGACTCCTCTTGTCCATCAGCGGCGCGGCGGACGGCGGGAAGCGGCGGGTCGCTTCATCGGTGAAGGTGACGAAGGCCGAGCTGGGCCTCGGTGGCGCGGAGGCGGCTGCGTGAGGGTGTTGATCGCCGGCGGCGGCACGGGCGGGCATCTCTTCCCCGGCATCGCGCTGGCGGAGGAGGTCGTCACCCGTCACCCGAAGAACGACGTCGTCTTCGTCGGTACCACCCGGGGCCTCGAGGCGCGCGTCGTGCCGCAGAACGGGTTCGTCTTCGAGCCCATCACCTCGCGGGGCCTCAAGGGCATGGGCCCGGTGAAGCTGGTGACGGGCCTGCTGACGCTGCCGTTGAGCTTCTTCGAGGCGCTCTCGCTGGTGCGCAAGTACCGCCCTGACGTCGCGGTGGGCGTCGGTGGCTACTCGTCCGGTCCCGTCATCATGGCGGCGTGGCTGCTCGGCGTTCCGACGGCGGTGCAGGAGCAGAACGCGCTCCCTGGGCTCACGAACGAGCTCCTGGGGCGCTTCGTCAAGTCGGTCTTCCTCTCGTTCGACGAGACGACGCGCTTCTTCCCTGCCGGTCGATCGCACGTGTTGGGAAACCCCATTCGCCGCGCGCTGCTCGACAACTTCCTCAAGCCCCGCGTCGCCCACGAGAAGTTCACCGTCTTCGTCTTCGGCGGCTCCCTGGGCGCGCGCGGCCTCAACACGCGCATGGTGGAGGCCCTCGAACACCTCGCCCCGCGGAAGGACGCGCTGCGCATCGTGCATCAGACCGGCAAGGCCGATCTCGAGACGGTGCGCGCAGGCTACGCCGGCAAGGGCTTCGACGCCGACGTGCGCGAGTTCATCGACGACATGAGCGCGGCGTACCTGTCGTCCGATCTCGTCGTCTGTCGCGCCGGCGCCACCACCATCGCCGAGCTGACGACCTGCAAGAAAGCGTCGATCCTCGTGCCGTTCCCGTTCGCGACGGACGATCACCAGGCGGTCAACGCGAAGGCGCTCGTCGACGCGGGCGCGGCGCTCATGTTCCGCGAGGGCGAACTCACCGGCGAAGGGCTGGCGCGCGCCATCCTCGCGCTCGAGCAGGACCGGACGAAGCTCACCGCGATGGAGAAGGCCGCCGGGAGTCTCGGCCGCCCCGAAGCCGCGCGGGAGATCGCCGACGTGCTCCAGCAGATGTGTCTGGCGAAGTGGGGCGCGCTCACCGGCCAGAAGCGCGAAGGCGAGCCGATGCGTCCGAAGAAGTCGGGAGAGACGTCATGACGATCCAGGCTCCACTCGAGAGTCGCTTCAAGTCGCGCCACGCCGCTCGCGTGCACTTCGTCGGCATCGGAGGCATCGGCATGTCCGGCATCGCCGAGGTGCTGCTCAACCTCGGCTACCAGGTGTCGGGCAGCGACCTGAAGGAGTCCGACGTCACCAGACGGCTCGTCTCGCTCGGCGCGCGCGTCGGCTACGGGCATCGCGAGGACAACCTCCAGACGAGCGACGTCGTCGTCATCTCGTCAGCGGTCAAGAAGGACAACCCCGAGGTGGTGGCGGCGCGGCGCCGGAAGATCCCCGTCATTCCGCGTGCCGAGATGCTCGCCGAGTTGATGCGCCTCAAATACTCGGTGGCCATCGCCGGCTCGCACGGGAAGACCACCACGACCTCGATGGTGGCGACGGTGCTCAACGCCGCCGGGCTCGATCCCACGGCGGTCGTGGGCGGCAAGGTGAACGTGCTGGGCTCGAACGCGAAGCTGGGCAAGAGCGAGCTCATGGTGGTGGAGGCCGACGAGAGCGACGGCAGCTTCCTCAAGCTCCACCCGTCGATCGCGGTCGTCACCAACATCGATCCCGAGCACATGGATCACTACCGCACGCTCGACGCGCTCAAGACCGCGTTCGCCGAGTTCTGCAACCGGGTGCCGTTCTACGGGCTGTCGGTGCTGTGCCTCGATCACCCCAACGTGCAGGCGCTGCTCCCGCACCTCGACAAGCGCTTCGTCACCTACGGCTCGAGCCACGCCGCGGACTACCGCCTCGAGGGCATCACGCTCGACGGCTTCTCGACGCGCTTCCAGGCCTGGCGCCGCGATCACTCGCTGGGGGAGTTCTCGGTGCGCATGGTGGGGGCGCACAACGCGATGAACGCGCTCGCCGTGATCGCCATCGCCGAGGAGCTCGACATTCCGCTCGACGTCGTCCGCAAGGCGCTCGCCGAGTTTGGCGGCGTGCAGCGGCGCTTCACGGTGAAGGGCGAAGCGAAGGGCATCACCGTGGTCGACGACTACGGACACCACCCCGCCGAGGTGAAGGCCACGCTCGCAGGCGCTCGTCGTGCGTTCGGCCGGCGCACCGTCGTCGCGTTCCAACCGCACCGCTACACGCGCACGCACGATCTCTTCGAAGACTTCTGCAGCGCCTTCAACGACGCCGACGTCGTGTTCCTCACCTCGGTCTACGCCGCCGGCGAGGAGCCCATTCCTGGCGCGACGTCCGAGCGGTTGGTCGAGGCGATCCGCTCCTTCGGTCACCCGGACGTGACGTACGTCGAGCAGCGCACCGATCTCGTCAGCGCCATCAAGCCGAGGCTTCAGACCGGCGATCTCGTCATCACCCTCGGCGCTGGTGACATCACCAACACCGGCCCTGAGCTGCTCTCGGCGTTGTCCGCGCACGAGGGCCGGTGAGCGCCATGGCCGTCATCCACCCGCAGCCGGTCGAGGCCTGGTTGGCGCGGCTGCTGGCTGGCGAGGTCAAGCGGGATGAGCCGCTGGCCCCGTGGTGCACCGTGCGCGTGGGTGGCGCGGCCGACGTGTTGATTCGCCCCCAGTCGCCGGACACCCTGGTGACCGCGCTGTCGCTCGCGCGTGCGGAAGGCCTTGTGGTCTCGGTGCTCGGGCTCGGCGCCAACACGCTCGTGGGCGATCTCGGCGTGCGTGGGCTGACGCTGAAGCTGCCGGTCTCGACGTTCCGCGAGGAGGTGGTGCTCGACGAGGCTTTCGGCACGTTCACCGTGAGCGCCGGCGCGTCCATCGCGCGGCTCGTGACGTTGATGAAACAGCACCGGCTGGTGGGCGCCGAGTTCCTCGCGGGCGTGCCCGGCACCATCGGTGGCGCGATCACCATGAACGCCGGCACCAAACACGGCGAGTGCATGAGCCGCGTCATCGCGCTCGAGCTCGCCACCGCCGACGGGGTGGGGTGGGTCGACCCGCCGACCTTCCGCTACCGCCACACCGACCTTCCGCGGGGCGCCGTGGTGACGCGCGCGCGCTTCCGCCTCCCGGCGGGTGACGTGGCCGCGAGCCAGGCCGCGATGGACGCTGACGTTGGATATCGAAAACGGACCCAGCCTCTCTCTCAGCCGAACTTTGGCAGCGTCTTCACCAATCCTCCCGGGCATCACGCGGGCGCGCTGATCGAGCAGGTGGGCCTCAAGGGTCACACCATCGGTGCCGCGCAGATCTCGACGCTCCACGCGAACTGGATCGTGAACCTCGGCGGCGCCACGGCGCACGACGTGACCTCTCTCATGGCGCTGGCGCAGAGCCGGGTGCAGGAGCAGCTCGGCGTCACGCTGACGCCCGAAGTGAAGCGGCTGGGAGACTTCCGGTGATCGCGTCGGACGCGGGCTACAGCGACGTCCCTGTAGCCAGAAATTTGCGGGGCCACCGAACCGGCCTGACGATGACGGGGTCGATGTTCCGTTCCCGCCGCAACCGCCGCAAGGTCGACCTCGCGAAGAAGACGAGTGAGGTGAAGGCCTCTGTGAAGAGCCACGCGCCGGCGGTGCTCAAGGCGCTCGCCGTCACGGTCCTCACCACGGCTGCGGTGTTCGGTGGACTGCGTGGCTGGCAGTGGGCGACCACCACCGACACCTTCGCGATGAAGCGTGTGCGGGTGGTCGGCGCGGCGCGGGTGACGGACGCGCAGGTCAGCCGCTTGGGGAACCTCGCGCTCGGGTCGAACCTGATCGCGATGGACCTCGACTCGGTCGCGCGATCGGTCGCCACGCACCCGTGGGTGAGGTCGGTTGCGGTGAACCGTCAGCTGCCCGACACGCTCCTCGTCCAGCTCACCGAGCACCAGCCGGTCGCGCTGCTGGCGCTGTCGGAGCTGTACCTCGTCGACGCCGAAGGGGAGCCCTTCAAGCGGGCGCAGGCCGCCGAGGTGATGGACCTGCCGCTCGTCACCGGGGTGGGGCGTGACGCGCTGGTGAGCCGTCGAGACGAGACGCGCGCGGTGATTCACCGGGCGTTGATCGCCCTCGACGCCTACGCCCGCTCGCCCGCGTCGAAGGGGCACCTTGCGTCCGAGGTGAACGTGGGCCCGGAGCTGGGCCTGACGCTCGTGACGAACACGGGCGAAGAGATCGTCCTGGGAGAGGCCGACGTCGAGCCCGCGCTCGCTCGCCTCACCCGGGTCCGACGGGAGCTCGCCACCCGGCAGCTCGCCGCCGAAGTCATTCGGCTCGACAACCGCACCCGGCCCGATTGGGTCGCCGTGCGCACGTCGGCCTCCAGGAGTGGCCGAACGCCCTGAGAGGGGCGCCTTCGGTCCGCAGCACGGCGGCTCTTCCGAGAGGGGAGCCAGGGAGACACACATGGCGAAGCAGCGGGGAGGAGAAATCATCGTCGGGCTCGACATCGGCACGACGAAGATCTGCGCCATCGTCGGCGAGCTGACCGACGAGGGCATCGACATCATCGGCATCGGCTCGCACCCCTCGCGGGGGCTCCGCAAGGGCGTGGTCGTCAACATCGAGTCGACGGTGCAGTCGATTCAGCGCGCCATCGACGAGGCCGAGGCGATGGCCGGCACCGAGATCACCCACGTCTACACGGGCATCGCGGGCGGCCACATCAAGAGCTTCGGCGGCCGTGGGGTCGTCGCGCTCAAGGACCGCGAGGTGCGCGACGCCGACATCGCCCGCGTCATCGAGCAGGCCAAGACGGTGAACATCCCCGTCGACCGCGAGGTGATCCACGTGCTCCCGCAGGAGTTCATCGTCGACGAGCAGTCGGGCATCAAGGAGCCGCTCGGCATGACCGGCGCGCGCCTCGAGGCCCGCGTGCACATCGTCACCGGCGCCGTCACCAGCGCGCAGAACATCGTCAAGTGCGCCAACCGGGCCGGGCTCAACGTCGCCGACATCGTGCTGCAGCCGCTCGCCTCGAGCGAGGCCGTGCTGACCGAGGAAGAGAAGGAGCTGGGCGTGTGCCTCGTCGACATCGGCGGCGGCACCACCGACATCGCCATCTTCCAGAACGGCTCCATCGTGCACACCGCCGTCATCGCGCTCGGCGGCAACAACCTCACCAACGACATCGCCATGGGCCTGCGCACGCCGATGGAGCAGGCCGAACGCATCAAGCAGAAGCACGGCTGTGCGCTCACCGCGATGGTGGACAAGCAGGAGATGATCGAGGTGCCGTCGGTCGGCGGCCGCGAGCCCCGCGTGATGGGCCGGCAGATCCTCACCGAGATCCTCGAGCCCCGCGTCGAGGAGATCTTCCAGCTCGTACACCACGAGATCGAGCGCAACGGCTTCTCGGAGCTGCTCGCCTCGGGCGTCGTCATCACCGGCGGGTCCACGCTGCTGCCGGGCATGCCGGAGCTGGCGGAGGAGATCATGGGCGTGCCCGTTCGCCGGGGCGTGCCGCGCGGCATCGGCGGTCTCGTCGACGTGGTGAAGAGCCCCGTGTACGCGACCGGCGTCGGCCTGGTGGTGTACGGGGCCAAGAACCTCGATCGCCGCATGTTCCGCATCCGCGAGAGCGAGAACGTCTTCAAGAAGGTGAAGCGCCGCATGGGCGAGTGGCTCCAGGAGGTGTTCTGACGGCGCCCGTGTGGGCCTTCGTCAGACAGCTCTCTGGAGACAGCCCGCTACAGCCACGTGGCTGAAAACTTGCGGGCTCCCGCTCCCGGGCCAGAGTCGATGCGCCCGGATCTTCCAACTTCAAGACTGACTTCGAGGAACCAGCCATGAACGAGTTCGAACAAAGCAAGCAGGCAGCGAAGATTCGGGTGGTCGGCGTCGGCGGCGCAGGCAGCAACGCCGTCAATACGATGATCCAGTCCGGCCTCGAGCGCGTCGACTTCATCGCGCTCAACACCGACGTGCAGGCGCTCGCCAACAACAAGGCGCCCACGCGGCTGCAGATCGGCAAGGAGCTCACCCGCGGCCTGGGTGCCGGCGCGAACCCCGAGATGGGTCGTCAGGCGGCCACCGAGTCGCGCGAGGAGATCGCCGCGCTGCTCCAGGGCGCCGACATGGTGTTCGTCACCGCCGGCATGGGTGGCGGCACGGGCACCGGCGCAGCACCGGTCGTCGCGGACATCGCGCGCGAGCTCGGCGCGCTCACGGTGGGCGTCGTCACCAAGCCGTTCCTCTTCGAGGGCAACCGCCGCCGCAAGGCCGCCGAGCAGGGCCTGCAGGAGCTCAAGGCCGCCGTCGACACGCTCATCACCATTCCGAACCAGCGGCTGCTCACGCTCCAGACCGAGCCGCTCCCCTTGCTCGAGTCGTTCCGCAAGGCCGACGAGGTGCTGCTGCACGCCGTGCAGGGCATCTCGGATCTCATCCAGTACCACGGGTACATCAACGTCGACTTCGCCGACGTGAAGACGATCATGAGCGAGCAGGGCCTCGCCCTCATGGGCACCGGCCGGGCCTCGGGCGAGAAGCGGGCCTTGCGCGCGATGGAGCAGGCGATCGCCTCGCCGCTGCTCGAAGACGTCACCATCGACGGCGCGCGCGGGCTGCTCATCAACATCACCGCGGGCCGCGACATCACCCTGCAGGAGATCCACGAGGCCATCACCATCGCGCAGGAGTCCGCCGACAGTGAGGCCAACATCATCTTCGGCTCGCTGGTGGACGAGAACGTGAAGGACGAGGTGAAGATCACCGTCATCGCCACGGGCTTCGTGGGCCGCGACGTGAAGCAGGCCTCGCGGGGCTCCGCCGAGTACCGGCCGGCCGCGCAGGGCTCGCTCATTCCGGGTCGCACGGTGTCGTCGCCGTCGGTGCCCGCGGTCATGCCGCCCATCACCGTCAGCGCCCAGGCCTCGTCGCCCTCGCTGGCGCCCACCGTCATCCGCTCCGCCGCGGAGCTGCAGGACCAGGTCGGCACGCTGGTCCCGTCGCGCGTCGGCGCCCGTCAGCTCTCGGCCGCCGAGCGTCCGCAGTCGCCGCGCATCGTGACCCGAGATGCCGGCCCCTCGCTGTCGCTCGACGAGGATCAGTACGACATTCCGACGTTCTTGCGCCGGCAGGGCCACGGCAACGAGCCGCTCTGAACCGCGCCGGAGCCGAATCGCTCACGGTGGGCCGGGTGGTTCGAGTTCGATCGCCCGGCCCGTCGTGTTTCTGCTCCAGGCCTTTCGTGATGGGGCGTGGCCGCAGTCCGAACGAGAAAGGTGTCGACTGTCAGCGAGTCGTGCCCACGCGCCTTCAGCGCCCGCACGACACGCAGAACTTCGCGTCGGGCACCGCACGAAGCCGGTCACGTCCAATCGCGCCACCGCACTGCATGCAGCGCCCCCAGGTGCCCGCGTCGATGCGCGCCAGCGCCTCTTCCACCTCGCGCAGCTCCATCGCTGTGGCGTCGGTCGCCGTCCGGTGTCGCAGCGTCTCCCGATGCGAGACCAGCGCCCGGCGGGCGTCCGCCGTCATTCCCGTTCCATAGCCAACGTGGTGCTTTCCGCCCGGCATGATGAAACGGAGCGGACTGCAACCTGTGTTCCACGGAGCGCACCTGAGAATGCGGGGAGATCGGACCTGGTCGTCGATCAACCCCCGGCATTGGTTGCGCTATTCGCCCTTCGGGTTCAGGTAGGTCGAGTGGCAGGCGACACAGGTTTGCGTCAGCCGCGCGAAGGATTCGCCCAGCTCCTTGTCCTTGCCGGACTTCGCCGTCTCCGCCAATTGCCGGGCGCGATCGCGCAGCTCATCCTGGAGGACGAAGAACCGTTCCGGCAGCGCCGCGTTGAGCTCGTCCCGGCTGTCCGGGAGCGGCCGGGTGATGCGCGGCTCGGCGGCCAGGTTGCTGGCGAGGCTCTGCACCACCTCCCGCTTGAGCAGCACCACCCCGGTCATCAGGGTGGTCATGTCGCGGCCGTGGCGCTCCATGCGTCGGCGAAGCAGCTGTCGGGCGAGCTCCGAGAGGTAGTCGGGCTTGCTCAGCCCGTCCTCGCCTTTCGCCTCGGCCGGTTTTTTCGTCACCGGCGCCCCTTTCGGCTTCTCTTGCGCCTGCGCGCCCTGCGTTCCCAGCACCATCGCCACGAGCATCGCGAGTCGTTGCATGCCACCGGGCTCAAGCAAGCCGGACGCCAGTCGGCCCGGCGTGTGCAACCCGCTCCGGCCGTCCCTCCCGACGAAGGAGCGCCTCATGAAGAAGATCCTCGTGGCGATTGATGGTTCCGACGCGTCGATGCATGCTGCCCGCACCGCCGCCACCCTCGCAAAAGGACTCAACGCCGAGGTCACCCTCGCGCACATCGTGCCCCCCACCTTCGTGCCGCCCGAGGTGCCCTTCGGCGTCCAGCCCTGGACGGACGAGGCCATCAAGGCCGGGGAGCGCCTGCTCGAGGCCGCCGCCAAAGAGGTGGGCCTCACCTGCGAACGTCAGAATCTGATTGGGTCGCCGGCCGAGCGGCTTGCCGATCTGGCTGACCAGGGCGGCTTCGATCTCGTCGTCGTCGGCTCGAAGGGCCGTGGGGCCGTTTCGCGAGTCCTCATTGGAAGTGTCACGGATCGACTCGTCCACATCTGTAAGCGCCCGATTCTTGTGGTGCGGTGACTCACGCAGAATTTGCCGGCGCTCGGAAGGGCGCGCAGGAAATGCACGACATGGCTCATCGAATCCTGGTGGTGGATGACGAGCAGAACGCCCGCGACGGGCTCACGACGATCCTCCGAGAGGAGGGCTACGAGGTCGTCGAAGCCGCCGACGGAGAGGCCGGCTCCGAGAAGCTGACCCAGTTCAACCCCGACGCGGTGCTGTGCGACATCAAGATGCCCAGGATGGACGGGCTGTCGCTCCTCAAGAAGGTGCGCGGCGACGGCTTCGACACGCCCTTCATCATGGTGACGGCGTTCGGGAGCATCGAGACGGCCGTCGAGGCGATGCGGAGCGGCGCGCAGGACTACATCACCAAGCCCGTCGACGTCTCGGCGGTGCTGGTGAAGCTCGAGAAGGTGCTCGAGACCCGGCAGCTCAAGCGCGACAACTCGATGCTGCGCGAGCGGCTCCACGAGCGGTACCGCTTCAACAACATCGTCGGCGAGTCCGGTGAGCTGCAGGCCGTCTTCGACGTCGTCAAGCGGGCGGCGCCCACCAGGGCCACGGTGCTGGTGCTGGGCGAGTCGGGCACCGGCAAGGAGCTCGTCGCCCAGGCCATTCACGAGGAGTCGCCGCGCCGCGACAAGCCCTTCGTGAAGGTGAACTGCGCGGCGCTGTCGGAGACGCTGCTCGAGAGCGAGCTGTTCGGTCACGAGAAGGGTAGCTTCACCGGCGCCGCAGGCAAGCGCGAGGGCCGCTTCGAGCTGGCCGACGGCGGCACCCTGTTCCTCGACGAGATTGGCGACGTGACGCCAGCCCTCCAGGTGAAGCTGCTCCGAGTGCTGCAGCAGAAGGAGTTCGAACGCGTCGGCGGTACCCAGACCCTCAAGGTGGACGTGCGCGTGGTGGCGGCGACGAACAAGGATCTCGGCGCCGAAGTGAAGGCTGGGAAGTTCCGCGAAGACCTCTACTACCGCCTCAACGTCGTCGGCGTGACGCTGCCCCCGCTGCGCAAGCGCAAGAGCGACGTACCCGCGCTCGTGAGCCACTTCATCGAGAAGTACAACGACGCCCACGGCAAGACCGTGAAGGGCCTCGCGCCGGGCACCTTGAACGCGCTGCTGTCGTACGACTGGCCGGGCAACGTGCGCGAGCTGTCGAACGTCGTGGAGCGCGCGGTGGTGCTGGCGCGGGAGAACGAGCTCACCAGCGACGATCTGCCCCCCACCATGCGCGGGCCCCGCCCGAAGGATCGCAGCCCCGACACGCTCATCCCCGGCGCGACGCTGTACGAGATCGAGCGCGAAGCGATCCTTCGCACGCTCGAGATGGTCGACGGCTCGACCTCGCGGGCGGCCGATATCCTCGGCATCTCGGTGCGGAAGATTCAGTACCGGCTCAAGGAGTACGCCGCGCAGGACGCCGGTGGTCCCATGCCGACCAGCGACGGTCCCGAGCCGAACTGAGCGGGGCCTTCGAGGCGTCGCCTGCGCACCCCATCGAGCGGGATGACCTCACGCCCGGGTCGCGCGGGGCAGGGTGACGGTGAAGCGCGCCCCCCCCAGCGGTGACTTCGACACCTTCAGCGTGCCGCCGTGCTGCGAGACGATCGCGTGCGTGATGGGCAGCCCGAGGCCCGAACCCCTGGACTTGGTGGTGAAGAACGGCTCGAAGATGCGGTCGGCGTGCTCCGATGAGACGCCGGGCCCGTCATCGTCCACGTTCACGTCGATGGCCTCGGGCCGCGCCTCGCATGAGAGGCGAACGCGCCCGCCCTCGCTCACCGCGTCGAAGGCGTTGAGCAAAAGGTTCATGAAGACCTGCCGCAGCTGATCGCCGTCGCCCGCGATCATCGATGCACCCGAGGGGTCGGCCTCGAGCGTGACGTGGCGCCGATCGGCGTCGGCCGCGATGAACGCCACCACCTTCTGGAGCAGTGGCCCCAGCGCCGTGGCCTTCATGGTGATCTGCAGTGGCCTCGCGAACTGGAGGAAGTCCTGCACGATGTGCTCGAGGCGGCGGATCTCGTCGCGCACGAGCGTGAGGGGCTCCAGCAGCGGACCCTGCTGGGCCGCCTCGAGCTTGCGCACCCGACGCTCCAGCACCGAGAGCTGGAGCACGGCGGCGTTGAGCGGGTTGCGGATCTCGTGAGAGAGGCCGGCGGTCAGGGTGCCCACCGCGGCGAGCTTCTCGGCCACCTGCGCGCGGCGGGCGAGGTCGCGCTTCTCCTGCTGGGCCTGGACGTGGCGGGTCGCCTTGTCGAGCGTCGCCAGCAGATCCGGCACCGCGCATGGCTTGATGAGGTACGCCCACACGCCCGCGCGCACTGCCGCCGCCGCGGACTCCACCGAGGCGTGCCCGGTGAGGAGAATCACCTCGCAGTCGGGGTTGTCGTCCTTGAGCTGCACGGCCAGGGTGGTCCCGTCGCCGTCGGGCAGCTTGAGATCCACCAGGGCCACCTGCAGCCAGCCCTTCGCGGCCTCGCGCGCGCCGGCGCAGGTGTGCACCGAGCGCACCTCGTGTCCGAGGTCTTCGAAGATCTCCCGCAGGTTCTCGACGTAGTCGGTGTTGTCCTCGACCAGCAGGATGTGGGCGGTCACGCCGGCTTCGGCTCCCGATAGAGCGCCTCGAGGCGCGCCAGCATCGCGGCAGTGTCGAAGGGCTTGTGCAAGCACTCCTTCGCGCCAACCGCCTCGGCCTCCTGACCGAAGGCCGTCATCACGATGGCCGGCATCCGGGGCCAGCGCAGCTCCACCGCGTGGAGGGCTTCCCCGAAGCGCGCGTCCGGCAGCCGCAGGTCGACGAGCGCGGCGAAGGGCATCGCATGGATCGACTGGATCTCCTTCAGTTCGCTGGCAGTCACGGCCGTCAAGCCGCGCTCGCACAGGGCCTCGGCCAGGTTGTCGGCGAGCGCCACGTCGTCCTCGACCAGCAACACCGCGCCGTCCCGCCGCGCCGCCTCGAGGATCTTGAGCAGGCGCGGGATCTGTTGAGGCTTCGACAGGACCGCCAGCAACCCATCGCGGCGGGCCATGCGCAGTTGCTCGGTGATGCTGTACGCCGACAGCAGCACCGCGGGCACACCCGGGTCGATGCGGCGGATCTCCCGCAGCACCTCGGCGCCCGTCATGCCCGGCATGCGCATGTCGGTGACGAGCGCGTCGTAGCGGGTCGCCTTCACCAGCTCGAGCGCCTTGAGCCCGTCGTGGGCCAGGTCGACGGTCGCGCCGGTGTCGCGGAGAATCTCTGCCAGGTTCTCGGCAAAGGCTTCGTTGTCGTCGATGAGCAGGTAGTGACGAGTCATGGCGCCTCCTGAAATCGTACGGTGAACCGGGCTCCCCCGAGAGGGCTTCTCGAGGCCTCGATCATACCCCCATGGCGGTCGACGATGCGCTTGACCAGCGCCAGGCCCAGACCGATTCCCTTGGGTTTCGTGGTGATGAGGGGTTCGAAGAGGCGGCCTTGGATACCGGGGTCGAGGCCCGGGCCCGTGTCGTCGACCATCACGTCGAGGGACTGTCCCACGCGCGCGGTGTCGATGACCACCCTGCCGTGCGGGGAGGCGGCGTGAATGGCGTTGTCGACCAGGTTCATGAACACCTGGCGAAGCTGCACCGGGTCGCCCGACACGAGGGGCACCGGGTGGGTCGGCAGCTCGAGCGTCACGCCCTCGGGCCGCGCCACCGCCTGGGACACCTCGGCGAAGATCTCGGTCAACGACACCTTCTGGAGGCCCAGCGGCTTGTCGCGAATGAGGTCGAGCAGCTGGGTGATGATGCCGTTGGCGAGGCCGACCTGGTGCGAGATGCGGTCGAGGTGCTTGGTCACCCTGGGGTCGTCGTCCACCCTGGACTTGAGCACGTAGAGGCTCGTCTCGATGACGCCGAGCGGGTTGCGCAGCTCGTGGCCGATGGAGCCGACGAGCTGACCGAAGGTCGCCAGCCGCTCCGCGCGGGCCTGCCGGGCCTCGAGGTCGAGGCGGTAGGTGTGCAGCATGATGGCGAGATCGAGATCGAGCACGCGCTGCACCGAGTGGCGGTCGTCGTCCGAGAACTCGGTCGCATCCAACGCGTCGAGCAGGTCGCGGCGCACCATGCTCATGGCCGTCACCATGTAGTGCTGGGGCAGGTTGATCCGCACATGGGTGACGCCGATGCGGGCGCGGCGCTCGACGTAGGTGGCGTCCCAAGGGCCGAGGAAGAGCTCCTCCATCCACTGGCGCAGGGTGACCTTGAGGTGGCCGACGCGCCGCTCCCCGCGCTCCAGCGCCGCCCGGGCGTCATCATGCTCGAGGATGCGGCCATAGAAGTGCTCGATGGTCTGCTCGAAGTGCGGCGCGACGCGGGGGTGCAGGGCCTCGAGCCGGGCCTCGTCGCCGACGGTGAACCCCACGTACCGCTTCAGCTCCCCGAACAGCTGCTGCATGAGCACGGTGTACCGAGTGCTTTCGGGCGACGCAAACCTGTGCTGAAAACTCGAACTCTCATGGCGGATGGACCGAAGGGACATCTCGTCTTCGCGTGCGGTGGCGGCCTGTATGCGGTGCCGGCCGATCGCGCCTCCGAGGTGGTGAACCTGCCCCCGTTGACCCGCGTGCCGGGCGCCGGCCCTCACCTGCTGGGCGTCTTCGCCCACCGCGGCGAGGTGTTGCCGGTCATCGACCTCTCGCGGCTGGTGGGCAAGCCCGTGGAAGAGGAGTTCAAGCGCGTGGTGGTGGTGCGGGTGACGAAGGGCACCATGGCCTTCACCGCGACCAGAGTGATCGGTGTGAGCGCCCTCGAGGGCAGCCTCCCCCGGCTCGGCGAGACGGGCGCGCTGGCCTTCATGCACGGTCCGGCGCGGGTGCCTGCGGGAGAGTCAGCGGCCATCGAGCCCGAGGGGTTGCTCGACTTCCTCTCGAGGGGGCGCTGAGTGACCACGGTCGTCGATGGCGTCGTGCTGTGCCGGGTGGGCGCCTCGCGACTGGCGGTGGCGTGCGATGAGGTCGACGCCATCGCCGAGCCAGAAGGGGAGGTGGTCGATTCCGCTGCGGCCTTCGGCGAGGCGCCACGGCGTGAGGGGCGTGCGCTCCAGGCCGCCGGCCGGTTGCTGCGCGTGGACTCGGTGGACGTGGTGTCCACCCCTGGCCTGCCGGTGCTGCCGGTCCCGGCGGTGCTCGGTGGCCTCCTGGGCGGCGCGGTGACGGGCTTCGTCGTGCTGTCGGGGCACCTCTGGCCGCTGGTGTCCGCACGATTGCTCCTCGCGCACCTGTCCACGGTGCCCGCGGCATGACGACGCCCCTGCCGAAGGGCCGACACCGCTGGCTCACCAACCCCTCGACGCTCGCCGCGCCGCTCGGCGTCACCGTCGGCGTGGCGTACCTGGCGACCGTCATCGAGCTGCCCGAGGGCACCCGCGGCTGGTACTTCGGCCTGCTCGCCGTGGTGGTGGTGGGCTTGAACGTCGTCGCCGACTGGTGGGAGCAGTCGCGGCTGCGCACGCTGCGCGGGGTCGGTGATGGAACGCTGCCCTCGACGCCAGCGAACCTCGAGACCGCCGCGAGGGAAGTGGCGCAGGCCGCCGACACCACCTCCACCCTCGCGCTCGGGTGTTTCGTGTTGGGATCCGTCCTGGTGGCTGGCGGCTGGGCGGTCCTCGCCTCTCCGCCCTCCACCATGGTGTGGCGCGTCGCGCTCGTCGGGTTCCTCGTGGCCCCGCTGACGGCGATGGTGGCCAACCTGCTGGTGCTCCCGCGCGTGCGCCAGGTGCTCGAGGAGCTCGTCGCCGCGGGGCTTCCGGCCGCGCGCGTCGCGGTGGTGGTGCCGGTGCGGTACGAGCTGCGCCGACGGCTGGTGCTGTTCTCGGCGGTGGCGGTGCTGACCCCGATGCTGATGCTCGCCGATGCCGGGTTTCAACGCGCAGGCGGGGTGTTCCAGGCGGTCCGTGAGGCGCCTGATGCCGCGTCGGCGCGGGCCATCTTCGAGGCGCAGCGGGCGACCGGCTTCGCTGGCGTCGGCGGTCTGGGCGCGGCGACGGTGCTCCTGGTGGTGGTGTGTGGCTGGCTCACCGGCAGGGCGCTGGGGGACCCGCTCAAGGCGCTGGCGCAGGAGACCGAGCGGCTCGCGGCGGCCCGCTACCAGCGCGATCGCCTGGTGATGGCCGAGTTCGAGTCGTGGGCGGCGGCCCGCGCGATGGCGGCGATGGAGGCCCACCTCCTCGACGCCGTGGGTCAGGCCCGCGAGGCGGCGCGGGGCATCCGCTCCGCTGCCGAAGCGCTCGTGCAGAACGGCTCCCAACAAGAGCAGGGCGCCACCGAACAGTCCGCGGCGCTCATGGCCACCACCGCCACCACCGAGGAGCTCGCCCGCAGCGCCCGGCAGATCGCCTCCAACGCGCAGAAGGTGTCCGAGCTCGCCCGCGGTACGCTCGAGGCGGCGCAGCGCGGCCTCGCCAACGCCGAGTCGTTCACCCAGGCGATGGGCCAGGTTCGGGAGGGCAACCAGGCCATCGCCGACTCCGTGGTTCGCCTCAACAAGCGCGTGCAGCAGGTGGGCCGCATCATCGAGTTCATCGATGGCATCGCCGACAAGTCCGATCTCCTCGCCCTCAACGCCGAGCTGGAAGGGCACAAGGCCGGTGACGTTGGCGAGGGCTTCGGGCTGGTGGCGGCCGAGATGCGGAGGCTCGCTGAGAACGTGATGACCTCGACGCGTGAGATCGCCCGCCTCATCGAGGACATTCGTGACGCCACCAACGCCGCCGTGATGGCCACCGAGGCCGGGGTGAAGGCCACCGACGCCGGCGCAGGCCTGGCCAGCGGCGTGCGCGACTCGCTCTCCAGCATCGTCGAGTTCGCGAACCTCTCGGCCGACGCGATGCAGAGCATCAGCCTCGCCACCATGCAGCAGCAGGCCGGGAGCGATCAGCTCGTGGCGGCGATGGAAGACATCAACCGCTCGACGCAGGCCGGCCTGGCCTCGGCGAAGGAGACCTCCAGCACCCAGACCAACCTCGTCACCGTGTCGAAAGAGCTCGAGGCCGTCGTCGACACCTTCGGAGGCCGCTCGTGACGCTCGCCGACTGGCTGCCGGGGCGGGGGCGGTGGCTGATGCTGCCCTCGACGCTCGGCAACAGCTTTGTGGCGCTCCTCGCCGCGCAATACGCCGCGGCCACGTTTCGCTTCGGCGACGAGCTGTCGGGCCTCTTCTGGCTCCTCGTGGTGGGGGTCACGGGCTTCGGGGTGGCGCTCGCGGAGTTCATCGCCTCGACGCGACTGGTGACGCTGCGAGGGCTCTCCTCGGGCCGCCTGTCGCCGACGGAGAAGACGTTGCTGCTGGCCATCGACGAGGCGCGGCGGTTCCCCGACGCGATCGCCCGGCTCGGCGTGGTCACCTGGCTTGGTGCGGTCGGTGTCCTCGCCGGGTTGCTGCGGGTGCTCGCCGAGGCGCCCTGGGACCTCGTGGTGCGCATCGGGCTGCTGGGGCTGTTGTTCGGGCCCATGGCGGCGGTGGTGGTGGGGCTCCTCGTCGGCCGTCGCGCGCACGCCGTCGTCGAGCGGCTGGCCGAAGGGCTTTCGCCCGAGGCCGTGATCGCCTCCCTCGAGGTGCCCTCCGTCTCCATCGGCGTGCGGCTGGTGGGCTTCACGCTGGTGATGGTGGGCCTGCCGTCGCTCGTGACCATCGACGTGACGCGCGTGCTGGGTGACGAGCTGATCGAGCAGTGGCTCACCCTCGACGAGGCTTCGCGTGCGGGCTTCGTGGCGCAGGCCGAGCGCGCGATCGCCTTCAAGATGGGCGGCCTCATTCTGCTGTCGGCGGTGATGGCGGCGGTGGCCGCTGCCGTGGGGGGCGGGCTGATCGCGCGCCCGCTGCAGCGCGTGGCCGAAGAGGCGAGCGCGTTGGCGGAAGGTCGGCTCGATCGCGCGCGGCTCATCCCCGGCGATGGCGAGGTGTGGCTCATCAGCAACGTCTTCGCGCGGCTCAAGGAGCGCCTGGTGCTGCTCGTCTCGCGACTCTCGGCGGCGACGGGCCGCATCGGTGGGGCGGCGCGGGTGCTCCAGCAGGCGTCGTCATCGTCCGAAGCGGGCGCGGCGGAGCAGGCGGCGGCGCTCAACGAGACGTCGGCCACCACCGAGGAGCTGGCGCAGAGTGCGCGGCAGATCGCCTCGAGCGCGGCCAGCGTGCAGGACCTCGCCCAGAAGACGCTCGAGGCCGCCGAGTCGGGGCTCTTCACCGCCGAGGCCTTTCGCGCGGCGATCGAGCGCATGCGGCAGGACAACCGCTCCATCGCCGCCGCCGTGGAGCGCCTCGCCGGCCGCGTCCAGCAGATCGGTCGCATCGTCGACGTCATCAACGCGGTGGCCGACCGCAGCGATCTCCTCGCGCTGTCGGCCGAGCTCGAGGGCACTCGCGCCGGTGAGGTCGGCCGGGGCTTCTCGTTGGTGGCTGCCGAGATGCGGCGCCTGGCCGAGAACGTGCTCGAGTCGACCGCCGAGGTCGAAGAGCTGATCGGCGAGATCCGCACCGCGACGCGGCAGACCTCGGAGGCCACCGAGCGGGCCCGGGTCCTGACCGAGGGCGGCACGGCGCTCGCCGACGAGGTGTCGCGTGCGCTGACGACGGTCGCGCAGAGCGCCCGGCAGACCTCCGACTCGGTGCGCACCATCAGCCTCGCCACGCAGCAACAGCAGACGGGCACCGATCAGCTCGCCGAGGCCATGGCCGACATCCTCGGCATCACCCAGCAGAGCCTCGCCAGCACCCGGCAGCTCACCGCGGCGAACGAGCGGCTCCAGACGCTCTCGGGGGAGCTCGCGGAGGTGGTGCAGAAGTTCCAGGCGCGCGCATGAGCTCGAGCCGCGAGAAGCTGCTCGCGCAGTTCCGCGAGCTGGTGGTGGAGCGCCTGGCCAAGGTGAACCGCTTCCTCATGTCGCTGGAGGTCATGGGCGATCCCGAGGCCGGCAAGGCGACGCTGCGCGAGCTGCACGGGCTCAAGGGCGAAGCGCGGATGATGGGCTTCGCCGAGGTGAACGCCCTGGTGCATCAGATGGAGGAGCTCGTCCGCACGGTCGAGCCGCTGGGCTACTCGCTGGGCCCCGGCACCGTCGATGCGCTGCTGGTGGCGTCTGACGCCGTGGCCGTGCTGGCTGGTGCCATGGCCGGTGCGCCGGTCGAGCTGCCCGGGTTGCAGGAGTGGATCGCCCACACCATCGCGCTGGAGCAGCAGCGGGTAGCGGTAGGCGCGACCCAGGTCGTGGCCCCCGCGCCAAGCGCCCCCTCCCCTGGGCCCTCGCGCCCGGCCTCGGGCCCATCTCCGGACGCGGCGCGGTCGGCTCCGCCCGATCGGCAGCCGTCACCTTCGGCCGACGCGAGCATTCGCATCACTCAGCAGAGCCTCGAGGTGCTCACCAGCGCCGTCACCACGCTCCAGCAGGTCGGTCGGCGTCGGGAGCTGGCGGCGTCTCGGCAGCGGGTGCTGGCGAAGGAGCTCGGGCAGCTCCAGCGCCTCGCCGAGGATCTCGGGCCGCAGGCGCTCGGGCTGGTGTCCAGGCTGTCGCGGGCGAAGGAACAGGCGGGCGATCTGACGCGCCTCCACACCCTCATCCAGACCGACGAGGCACGCGAGCTCACCGTGCTGTCCGAGGAGATCCAGGCGCTGCGGATGCTCCCGCTCGGGGTGCTCTTCGAGCCGTACCCGCGCATGGTGCGTGAGCTGTCGAAGGACCTGGGCAAGGAGGTCGAGCTCGTCGTCGAAGGCGAAGACGAGCGCGTCGACCGCACCGTGCTCGACGTATTGCGTGACCCGCTGCTGCACCTCGTGCGCAACGCCATCGACCACGGCCTCGAGGGGCGCGAGGAGCGCGTCGACGCCGGCAAGGTGCCGCGTGGCCACCTGACGCTCACCGCGCGCCGCGAAGGAGAGCGGCTGGTGCTGCGGGTGAAGGACGATGGGCGAGGGCTGCGCGCCGAGGAGCTGCGCTCGGTGGCCGTTCGCAAGGGCCTCGTCGACGAGGCGGCCGCCCGCGGCCTCACCGATGCCGCCGCGATCGAGCTCATCTTCCTCCCCGGCTTCAGCTCGAAGAGTGAGGTCACCGACGTCTCCGGGCGCGGCGTGGGGCTCGACGTGGTGAAGAACCGGCTCCAGCAGATCGGCGGGGAGGTGACGCTGACCTCGACCCCCGGCCAGGGCGCCGTCTTCGAGGTGCGCGCGCCGCTCTCGCTCACCGTGGCGCCGGTGCTCTTCGTCCAGACGGGTGACGAACGCTTCTGCCTGCCGGCCGCCAGCGTGTTGCGGGCGGTGCAGGTGTCGCCCGAGCAGGCGCGGGAGGTCGCAGGAAAGGCGGCGGTGGTGCTCGACGACGAGGTGCTGCCGTTCTCCTCCATCGCCTCCATTCTCGCGGGCGCGCCGGAGCGGGCGGTGTCAGACGGGGAGGTGGTGCTGGTGCTGCGGGGCCGCGGGCAGACGGCCGCGATCGGCATCGATCGGGTGCTCGACGAGCGCACCCAGGCGATCCTTCCGCTCAAGGGGCTGCTCTCGAAGTTCGCGCACCTGTCCGGCGCGACGCAGCTGCCCGATGGCTCGCTGGCCATGGTGTTGTCGGTGCCCCACCTCGTCGCGACCGCCAATGGCCGGGAGCTGCGGCTGACGACCGAGGCGCCGTCGCGGACCGAGGTGCGCAAGCGGCGGGTGATGGTGGTGGACGATTCTCCGCTGACACGGGAGCTGCTCGTCTCGCTCCTCGAGTCGGTGGGCTACGACATCGTCGAGGCGATCGATGGAGCCGACGCGCTCGAGCGGCTCGGGCGCGAGGCCGTCGATCTCGTGGTGACCGATCTCGAGATGCCGAAGGTGGATGGGTTGGAGCTGACGCGCCGTCTCAAGGGCCACGCGACCCTCCGCAGTCTCCCCGTGGTGATCGTCACCACCCGTGGCAGCGAACAGGACCGGCGCCGGGGCATGGAGGCGGGCGCCGATGGCTACGTCACCAAGGGCGATCTCGTGCGGCAGGATCTCGTCGACGTGGTCGCCCGCCTGCTGGCCTGACAGGGTGCCCGGTGACTCGGAAACGCACGTCACCAGCTGCGCGGATGGGATAGCGGGAAAGACCGAGCGGGAGTAGGTGGCGACCACCCATGAGCCGGAAGTGTCAGGTCCTGGTCGTCGATGACTCGCCGCTGTGCCGGCAGCTCATCATCGACGCCATCACGACGGATCCCGACATCGAGGTCGTCGGGCAGGCCGAAGATGGAGAGCAGGCCATCAAGAAGGTGGCCGAGCTCAAGCCGCAGGTCGTGACGATGGACGTCGACATGCCGGTGCTCGACGGCCTCTCGGCGTGCGAGCGGATCATGAGCGAGACGCCGACGCCGATCCTCGTGCTGACGGCAGACCCCCGGAACCAGGCGCCCGAGTTGACCCACCGGGCGCTGGCCGCCGGAGCGCTCGCCTTGCAGGTCAAACCCGCGCTCGACGCCGGACCCGAAGCCTGGAACCTCGCGCGTGAAGTGAAGCTGTTGGCGACGGTCAAGGTGATTCGGCATCTGCGTGGCGTGAAGAAGCCGAACGCCGGGGCCTTCGTACCCGCACCCGCAGCGGCCTCCGCGCCCGAGCCCGCGATGAGCGCCTCGCCGGTGGGGTTGGTGGTGTTGGCCAGCTCGACGGGCGGCCCGCAGGTGGTGCACAAGCTGGTGAGCGATCTGCCTGCCGACTTCCCGGCGCCAGTGGTGGTGGTGCAGCACATCAACGCGGCGTTCGCCGACTCGCTCGTGGGGTGGTTGGGCACGTCGGCCAAACTCAAGGTCCGCGCGGCGAAGGACGGCGATCTGCTCACGCCGGGCACGGTGCTCATCGCGACCTCGGGCTTTCACCTCACGATTCCGTCGCGGGGCCGCGTCGCGGTGCAGCCAGGAGAGCCCCGAGACGGCCACCTGCCTTCGGCCACGCTGCTCCTCGAGTCGGCGGCGAAGTCGTACGGGAAACGAACGGTGGGCGTCATCCTCACGGGCATGGGGAATGACGGCGTCGACGGCATGGCGGCGATCCGGGCCGCGGGCGGGAAGACGATCGCGCAGAGCCAGGAGTCGTGCGTGGTGTTCGGCATGCCCGGCGCGGCGATTGGGCGTGGGGTCGTCGATTACATCGTGCACGGCGACGACGTCGGCAAGGCGTTGCTCAGGCTGGCGCGCGGGCAGGACCCGGCGAAGTGACGTCGCTGGAGGGGCTCGAGCCCCTGTTCGCGCTCGTGACCCAGCGCAGTGGGAGCGCGCTGTCGAGGCAGCAGCGCGAACGGGTGGCCGACGCGGCGGGGCCGATGCTCGAGGGGCGCTCGGTCGCTCAGCTCGTCGAGTCCCTCGAGGGCCGTGAGGGGGCGCGGGCGCTGCTGTCGCTGTTGTCGGCCGCGTCCGTCCACAAGACCGATCTCTTCCGGGACGAAAACCAGCTCGAGGCGCTGGAGCAGGACGTGCTGGGCCCGCTCGCCCGCACCGGCCGGCCGCTGCAGGTGTGGAGCGCGGGCTGCGCCACGGGGGAAGAGGTGGCGACGCTGCTCCTGTTGCTCGCGCGGCAGGGCGCGCATCCCGACTCGCGGGTGCTGGGGACGGATCTCTCGACGCTCGCGTTGGCGCGCGCGAAGACGCTGACGTTCTCGGACGAGGCGATGCGCCGGGTGCCTGTGGCGCTGGCCGCGCAGTACTTCGAGCGGGGCGCCGACGTGTCGCGGCTGACGCGACGGCTGGCCGAGCGCGCCCGCTTCCTGCAGCACAACCTGATGGAGACGCCGTACCCGTTCCCCGAGTCCGCGCCGGCCTTCGACGTCATCATGTGTCGCAACGTGCTCATTTACTTCACGCCCGAGGCGGCCGAACGCGCGGTCGGCCTGCTGGGCGAGCGGCTGACGCCGACGGGCACGCTGGTGTTGTCGGCGGCCGAGCCGATCCTCGAGCCGAGGGCCGATCTCGAGACGGTGCGTGTCGGGGGCACGTACTTCTATTCGCCGCGAGGCGCCCACCGGCGGGTCGAGCCGCCGCTCCGGGTGCCGAGCCCGGTGCCGCCTCCCCGGCCGAGCCCCCCGCGTCCAGTCGTGGCACCCACGCCCGCTCCGGGAGAGGTGCCGGCCTCACCGGTCGAGGAAGGTGAGGCGCTCTTCTCGCTGGTGCTCGAGTGGGCCGCGACCGGACAGGGTGACGCCCAGACCGAAGCGGGGCTGCGCAAGGCGCTGTACTTGTCGCCCGAGCTCGCGGCGGCGCGGTATTGCCTGGGCTTGCTGCTCGAGCAGCGGGGCCTGCGCGCCGATGCGCTCACCGAATATCGGCGGGCGCTGGCGGTGCTGGACTCCGGGCGGGCGCGGGCGACGCCGTTCTTCCTCAACCCGGAGCGCCTGGCGGTGGCCTGCCGGGGGGCCATCGCGCGCCTGACGGCCTGATGAGCCCGCGAGATGGAGGCCGGAGCGAACGAGGGCGCGCGGGACCTCAAATGACTTCGTGAACCTGCGACTCCGTGCGCCGGGTGAGCGCAGGCCGGAATCGAGCTGATCAGCTGGCTCCCTCAGTAGAGCCACCCCGCGTCGTCGTCGCCGAACTCGAGCAATTCGCGCAGCACGCCATCGCGCGTCTGCAGCACCACCCCCGACAGCGGTACCAGCCCGTGCACCCCGCCGACGCAGCCTTGGAACTCCCCCGCTGGCACGGTGAGCGTCCTGGGACCCCCGTCGAGGGGCGGGCGCTCGATGGCCAGGGCTACCACCGCGACGACATCGGCCGGGACGGCGCCCTCGTGATGCACCTCGGGTCGGTCGTCGCGCCGAACCCACGCCTCGGTCACCAGCGGCCCGATGGGTTCGCCCGCCGCTGGCGGTCGAGCGAGGGTGAGGCGAACGCGCAGCCGATCCGTGGCGCCGAGGCGGTCGACGGACAGGCGCACGAGGGGCTTCTCGGGGTGGCGCCACACGCCGACGCGCTCGAGCACCGTGCGAGAGTCCTTCGTCAGCGCGTGCACGGTGTACTCGCCGCTGCGAAGGGTGGGCTGGGTGGGAACGGGCGTGTCGGGCCAGTGGCTCCGGGCGCGGCTGCGGTAGTCGGCGAGCAGCGCGTCGGTGCGCTCGTCTGCGCCGCTCGAGACGGTGCGACAGCCGACGAGGGAGAGCACCAGCGACACGGCAATGAACCTCGTCACGCTCACGCGGGTGCTCCCTGAACGAGCTCGATGAGGAGCTCGTCCGCGCCGCTCGAGACGGTGCGACAGCCGACGAGGGAGAACCCCAGCGACGCTCCGATGAACCTCGTCACGCCCACGAGAGATCTCCCAGCACGAACTCGAGGAGCAGCTGTTTTCGCGCCGCTCGAGACGGTGCGACCGCCGGCGAGCGAGAACACCAGCACCGCTCCGATGAGCGTCACGGCCACGGGGGATCTCCCAGCACGACGTCGGTGAGCCGCGGCATGCGGCGGGTGAGGGCCAGCACTTTGCGGGCGGCGCGCTCCGTCAGTCCACTGCGCATGAGGTCAAGGCGGGTGAGGCGCTCCATCGCGGGGCTCGCCTCCAGGGCTTCGGCGAACTCCGGGCCCGTGCGCTGCGCCTCGAGGGTGACCGCCGTCAGGGAGGGAAGCCGGAACACCGCCTCGAGGAGCGCGCGCTCGGGCTCCAGCGCCATCACCAGCTTCAGCTCCGTCAACGAGCGCCGGTTCGCCTCGAACAGCCGGGCGTCGGTGTCGGCGTCGACGTCGAGGTAGGCGAGCTCGAGCGCGCGAAGGCTCGGCAGGTGCGGCAGCGCGCCCACCACCTGGGGCACCGACAGCCCGAGCCGCTCGAGTGACGGCAGCGTCGTCGGCACCTGGCTCAGCTCGAACTCCCGCGGCGAGTAGAGGGTGAGCGTGCCGAGCACCGTCGGAGCGCGCCGACCGAGGGCCACGAGCGCGGGCCCGAGCGGCTCCTGCCCCAGGGTGAGCGCGCGGAGGAAGCGCAGCGACGGGTGCGCCAGCAAGCGGCCCACGTCGATCGCCTCGGACAACGCCGTGGGCCGAACGAGGGTGGCGGTGTGCACGAAGCCCCAGCGCCAGTGCGCGAGCGGGCCGGGCAGACACCGAATCGTCGGCTCGTAGAGCAATGCCTTTACGCGCTCGCGTTGTTTCCGATCGAGCGAGGGCAGCAGCTGCAGCGCGATGAGTTCGCCGCGCGGATCGCCCTGCTGCGACAGCCAATCGCCGAACACCGCATACCCCTGCGCCTCGTCCGGCCGTTGGTCGATGGCCGCCTCGAGGGCTCCCACTTCAGCCGACATGAGGGCCTCCGTCGGACATCGGCCAACGTGCACAACCTGCCGGATTCCTGCCACACCTACCTGACCTCACCATGACGTTCATGTCAGTCTGTCAGTTCTGTGTCGGCATCTTTGTGTCGCACAAGTCCATGATTTTCTTAAGTTTCAGTATTGCAATGTGAAGTGGGTGTCGGTATCCCCCGCGCCGCCGAAGTCGGGCACTGCCACACCTCTGGGAGCCACCATATGAGCCGCTTCACGCTGCTGTCGACGCTCGTTGCGAGTGTCACCTTTGCGCAGATGGGCCGAGACGCCTTCCTGTCGCGCGGAGAAGACGTGCCGCTGCGCGAGGTGGGGGAGTTGTCGCCCTCGACGCGCGCGGTGGTGAGCGCCGGCTTCGTCTCGTCCACGGAGCGAAGGCTGGGCGTTCCGACGTTCTTCTGGGTGGGCCAGCCGCCGCGTGGAGCCCGCACGCCCCGGGACATGGGGTTGTCGGCCGAGAACGTCGCGCGTCGCGTCCTGTTCACGCACGCAGAACTCTACCGCGCCGATCGCAACCGGTGGGCTGAAGCGCGGCTGTCGCACCTGCACGCGCTCGACGACGGGGGGGCGGTCATCGCCGTCTTCAAGCAGGAGCTCGCCGGCGTGCCCGTCTTCCGCGACGAGGTGAAGGTGGCGATGACGAAGGACTTCGTGCCCGTCGCCATCTCGGGCTACCTGACGCCGCAGACGAAGGCGCTGGGCGGGTTCGATCTGTCGGTCAGCACGGCGGCGGTCTCGGCCATCACGGCGCTGTCGGGCCGCGGCGTGGAGCCGACGGAGCTCAAGGCGCTCTCCTTCCGCGACGGCTACCAGCTCTTCCGCTTCGGCACGGAGCCCACCCCGGTGCGCGCGCGTCAGGTCTACTTCCCGGTGCCGGAGGGCCTGGAGCCCGGTGTGTACGTGGAGGTCGAGCTCAACGAGGGCGAGACCGACTCGCGCTACCACGCGTTCGTCATCTCGGCGCGCACGGGCGAGGTGCTCTACGAGAAGAACCTCACGGCCGACGCCGGCTACCGGGTGTGGGCCGATCCAACGGGCCTGGGCCTGCCCTTCGACGGTCCCTCGGGCAACTCGCCCACCCCGCACCCCGCGGGCGCGCCGAACGGGTTCCAGCCGGTCTTCGTTCCGCAAGAGCTCGTCACCCGCGACTTCGGACCCATCAGCACGATGGACCCGTGGCTCCCGGCGAACGCCACCCGCACCGAGGGCAACAACACGTTTGCCTATGCCGACGTCGTGCGCCCCAACGGCTTCGGCACGGGCGATCTCGCGGCGACGATGACCGACGCCGACGCAGGCGTGTTCGACCGGCTCTACGACGTGACGCAGAACCCCGACGTGAGCCCCGAGCAGCGCATGGCCGCGACCACGCAGCTCTTCTACAACGTCAACTTCTTCCACGACTGGTACTACGACAAGGGCTTCGACGAGCGCGCCGGCAACGCCCAGGTGAGCAACTACGGGCGCGGCGGTCGCGAGGGCGATCCGATCAACTCCGAGGCGCAGGACAACTCGGGCCGCAGCAACGCCAACATGTCGACGCCCAGCGACGGCGCGCGGCCCCGCATGCAGATGTACATCTTCGACGGAACCTCGTCGGAGCGCCTGTCCGTCAACGGCAACACGGTGGTGTCGAACGGCGCCAGCTTCGGGCCGCAGCGCTACAACGTCACCGCCGAGCTGGTGCTGGTGGATGACGGCGATCCCTCGGGCATGAACGGCTCCATCCACGATGCCTGCCAGGCGAACTTCACCACGCCGGTCGCGGGCAAGGTGGCCCTCATCGATCGCGGGAACTGCACCTTCGTGCAGAAGGTTCAGCTCGCGCAGATGAACGGCGCGGTGGGCGTGATCATCGCCGACAACCAGACCTCGTCACGCCCGCCCGACCTCGTGGGCTCGGCGACCCCGCCGCCGACCATCCCCGCGATGAGCGTGACCCGCGTGGGCGGCATGAGCCTGCGCACGATGCTCGGTAGCGCCAACCCGGTGATGGTGACGCTCTTCCGCAGCTCCACGACCGATCGCGACGGCACGCTCGACAACGCCATCGTCGCCCACGAGTGGGGGCACTACATCTCAAACCGCCTCATCGGTGACGGCAACGGCCTGTCGTCGCAGCAGAGCGTCGGCATGGGCGAGGGCTGGTCGGATTTTCATGCGCTGTTGATGATGGTGAAGGCCGACGACCTGAACGTGCCGTCGAACGCGAACTGGACGGGCACCTGGCCGGTGGGCGGCTACACCACCGCGGCGACCTCGTCGAACGGCCACTACTTCGGCGTGCGACGGCTGCCGTACTCGGTGGACTTCGCGAAGAACGCGCTCACCTTCCAACACATCCAGCGCGGAGTGGCGTTGCCGGCGGGCCCGCCGACGGCGTTCGGACGTGACGGCTCGCTCAACAACCAGGTGCACCAGACGGGCGAGGTGTGGGCCAGCATGTTGTGGGAGTGCTACGTCGCGCTGCTCCGCGACACCGGGCGCCTCACGTTCGACCAGGCCCAGGACCGGATGATGCGGTACCTCGTCGGCGGCTACAAACTCACGCCCGTCATGCCCACCTTCGTCGAGGCACGTGACGCGATCCTCGCGGCGGCGGTCGCGCGGGATCCCAGCGACTTCGCGCTGCTGTGGGCCGCCTTCGCCCGTCGCGGCCTCGGCATGCAGGCCGACGCTCCCGACCGTGACGCGCCCGACAACCGGCCGGCCGTCGAGAGCTTCGTCGTCGGCAACGCCATCGCCATCACCGACGTCACCATCGATGACTCGTCGACCAGCTGCGACATGGACGGCGTGCTCGACACCGACGAGGTCGGCCTCGTCAAGGTGACGCTCAAGAACGTCGGCGTGGGCATGCTCTCGACTTCGACGGTGTCGGTGTCGACGTCGACGCCGGGGCTCTCGTTCCCGCAGGGCGCGATGGTGCCGGTGCCTGCGCTGGCGCCGTTCGGCTCGACGACCGTGTCGCTGCCCATCTCGCTCAAGGGAGTGCGTGGCTTCCTGGGCGCCCAGGTGCGCGTCGAGGCCAACGACGCTTCGCTCGCGGTGCCGGGGCCGGTGGTGCGGGAATACCGCGCGCGCCTGAACTCGAACCTCAAGCCCAACGGCACCGCGGTGGACGACGTCGAAGCGCCGATGTCGCGGTGGACGGTCTCGAACAACCCGCAGGGCAACACCGGCAGCGATTGGCGCATCGCCCAGTCGAGCGCGACAGTGCACTGGTGGTTCGGCCCGAACCCCGCCTCGCCCGCTGACACGTACCTCATTTCGCCGCCGCTCGACGTGGGCTCGGGTGCGTTCGTGATCACCTTCAAGCACCGCTACGAGTTCGAGCAGGACGCGATGGCCTTCTACGACGGGGGCGCGATCGAGCTGTCGGTCGACGGCCGCACGTGGGTCGACATCGGCGCCATGGCCATGCCCGGGTACGGCGGTGCGATTCCAGCGCAGAGCTCCAACCCGCTGAGGGGCCGCCGGGCCTTCGTCGGCAAGAGCCCGAACTACCCGACGTTCAACCTCGAGACGATCGATCTGGGCTCCCAGTACGCCCGCCAGACGGTGCGCGTACGCTTCCGCATCGGCTCCGACGACGCCGCCGCGAACAAGGGCTGGGAGGTCGACGACATCACCTTCGCGGGCCTCACCAACCTGCCGTTCACCTCGGTCGCGGCAGACCCGAACACCTGCTCCGGCAATCGCGCGCCGATCCTGACGGTGGGACCGAACCTGGTCGTGCGTGAAGGTGACGCGGTGACGCTGGTGGCCTCGGGTGTCGACCCGGACGGCGACCCGGTGTCCATCCTCTTCCTCCAGCGCGAGGGCCCGACCGTCGCGCCGATGAATGGCCTGTTCAACGCGCCGAGCGTCGACGCCGACACGGTCATCGCCTTCGACGTGGTGGCGACGGATCTCGCGATCGAGTCGATGCCGCAGCGCCTGACGGTGACGGTGCTCGACTCGGCCTCACGCCCGCTGGTGACGGCGCCGGCTCGCGTCGAGGTGCAGGAAGGTGAGCTCGCGCGCATCGCCGCCGCCGCTCGCGCCGCGCCGGATCGAATCGTCCGCTTCACCTGGACGCAGATCGACGGTCCCACCGCGAAGCTGGCGGCTGGAGACACGGACACGGTGTCGCTCGAGGCCCCGTTCGTCGAGGCCGATACCCTCCTGACGCTCGAGGTGGTGGCCAACGACGGCCAGTTCGACTCGACGCCAAGCCGCGTGGAGGTGCTCGTCAAAGAGGCTGGCCTGAGCGCGCCGCCGCCCGAGGTGAAGAAGGCCGGCTGCTCGTGCAGCGCTGGCGTCGACGGGCTGTGGCTCGCGGCGGTGGCGCTCGTCGGTCGGCTCGCGCGCAAGCGGCGCGATCGGCGACACTGAAGGGCATGAACTTTCGAACGGTCCTCGAGGCCGCGCTGGACGCCGCCATCGAGCGGCTCTGTCGTGCGCACCCGGACCGCCAGGTGTTCATCTTCGGCCCGGAGGGCTCGCCGTTCTGGGCGAAGGACCCGGTGCTCCCGGGCGAGCTCGAGTGGCTCGCCCGCGCGGTGTCCGTCATCGAGCAACACCAGACCGGGCATGAGCGACCCTTCGTGGTGGCGCCGCTCGGCCTGCCCGTGACGGCGATGGCGCTCGATGCCGAGGGCGAGCTGTATGCGGTCGTCCTGTCGACGGGGAGCTCCACCCCAGCCGAGGTTCGGGCCTCGGCCGAACGGTCAGGGCGAACGCTCGCGCCGCTTGGCTGGCTCGAGGTGGGCCGGCGCTGACGGGAATGGCCCAACGGGCAGCGCGTTCCTTTCCTCGCAGACCGACACCGTGCGAGCGGGCCGGTCAGTGTGAGGTGATGACAGCCACCGGCACCGGGCGCTCCCTCCCGGGTGACGGTTCGAGGTTGCGCACCGCTTGCAGCACTGGCCGGCCCCTCAGGAGGTTTCTGCTTCCTGCGACGGCCGCAGTGCATACAGTGTGAAGCCATGCGTCGCGTCTTCGTGCTCATCGCCAGCCTCGCCACCGTGGGGTGCTTCTTCCCGGCCGATCGCGGCCAGGTGCTCGAGAGCCGCGTCGACTCGCTCGGGGACGAGAACAAGAAGCTGAAAGCGGCCCTCGCCGACACCCAGGGCCGCCTCGACGAGACGACCGCGCAGCTCAAGACCGCGCTCGATCAGCTCGACCAGGCCTCCCGCACCACCGGCGCCAACATCGGCGTGAAGGTCGACAACGCCATTCAGGACGTCGCCACCTTGCGCGGTCAGGTGGAGAGCTATCAATTCAAGATCGCCGAGCTCGAGTCGAAGCTCTCGCAGGTGCAGGCGACGCCGACCAGCAGCAAGCCCGAGGAGCCGAAGAAGGAGGAACTCAAGAGGCCCGACGAGCCCAAACCCTTCTTCGCGCTCGCCGAAGAGAAGGCGAAGGCGGGTGAGAACGACGTCGCCCGCAAGTTGTTCTCGGAGTTCCTCAAGAAGTGGCCCCGTGACGAGCTCGTGGGCGAAGCGCACTTCGGCCTCGGCGAGCTGCTCTTCCTCGAGACCAGGTGTCGCGAGGCGCTCTACGAGTACGGCAAGGTGTTGCAAGAGCACCCGAAGACGAAGAGCGCGCCCACGGCCTACCTGCGCTCGTCCGACTGCTTCAAGGAGCTGAAGATGGTGGACGAGGCGAAGCTCGCGCTGAACGAGCTCCTCAAGCAGCACCCGAAGAGCGAGTCGGCGAAGCTGGCGAAGCAGCGCCTGGCCGACCTCGACAAGAAGCCCGCACCAAAGGGAGGCAAGAAGTGAAGGCGCTCGGCCTCGTCCTGTTGGCCTCCTCGGTGCTCGCGGCGCCGAAGACGCTCACGGTGGTGTTCCAAGGAGACGGCGGGGGCGAAGTCGCCCCCTGTGGGTGACGCGCGAACCCCACTGGCGGTCTGGCCAGGCGCAAGACGAAGCTGAAACAACTCGGCGGCCGCCCGCTCCAGCTCGATACCGGCAATGCCCTGTTCCGGGCGCCCGGCTCGAACGCTCCGGCGGAGCTCGAGCGAGCGCGCTTTATCCTCTCCACCTCGGCTGCGCTTGGGACGAAGGCCCTGGCGGTCGGGCAGCGCGATCTCATGGGCGGCGTCAGCTTCCTCGTCGACGAGGCGAAGAAGGCCAACGTGCCGCTCGTGTCCACCAGCCTGCGCGCGAAGGACACCGGCAAGCCCCTCTTCCCGACGTCATTGGTGCTGACCCACGAGGGCGTGAAGGTCGCGCTGCTGTCGACCTCGGGCTTGGGCGACGTCCCCGGCGTGCCCAACGTGACCTCGATCAACGCCATCGAGGCCCTCTCGGCCGAGCTGCCGAAGCTGCCCGCGCGGGATCTCACCGTGGTGGTCGCGACCGGCGGTTACCTCGAGGCCATGGCCATCGCCGAACAGCTCTCGGGGAAGGTCGATCTCGTGCTGCAGTCCGGAGAGTACCGGGGCTCGGTGCCGCCGCAGCGGGTGCGGGACGCCTACGTGCTGGCCTCGGGAGATCGCGGCCGGGCGCTGGCCGTGTTGACGCTGGCGCTCACCGGAAAGAAGGAGCTCTTCACCGATCTCAACGAGTCCGCCCGTGACCAGGAGCTGCTCGACAACCTCGATCGCCAGGTGAAGGCCGTCGACGAGCGGCTCTCGAAGGCCACCGACGCCGACTCGAAGAAGCAGCTCGCGGTGCTTCGCAACGACATGAAGGCCCGACGTGACGAGCAGGCGAAGAAGGTGAAGCAGTTGCTCGGTTCGCGCACGCTCAAGCTCGAGTGGATGCCGCTGGGCCCCGACGTGCCGGACGACGAGGCGCTCAAGCAGCAGGTGCTGAAGATCGAACCGTCGTATTCTGGCTCGCACTGACGGGTCGACTCGAAGCGAGGGCCTCTTTCGCGTGCGCACCACCATCGACGTTCACCTGCTCGACGGGGACGTCTTCACGACCCGGGCCGATCTCGCCTGCTTCAAGCACGCACAGTCGTTCTACGGGGCCGACGAGGCCGCCGTGTCGGCCATCACCCAGCGCACCGGCCAGAGCTTCACGGACTACGAGGTGTCGGCGGGCGACGTGAAGGTGTTCGACAGCCGGGGAGCGCTCACGGCGCCGCGCGCGGCCATCTTCGGCACGCCCCGGCTCGGCCTGCTGCGGTACCACGAGCTGCGGCAGCTGGCGGGGCGCATGGTGGTGCTCGCGCAGCGGGAGTCGAACGTTCGTCGCCTGGCCACCACCGTGCACGGCGTGCGCGCAGGGCTCGATGAGCAGGAGGCGATCCTCGCGCTGGTGGGTGGTTTCATCGACGCGTTTCAGAAGGGCGCCGGCGGTGACCTCGAAGACGTCGTCATCGTCGAGCAGAACCCCTCTCGCGCCCGTCGCATGCGCGAGATCCTTGAGCAGGGGCTCACCGGCACCGCGGGCGTCACGAAGCTCGCCGTGGGCGCGTTCCGGGTCGAGCGCAGCGTTCAGTTCGAGCAGGCGTCCGTCATGGCGAGCGCGGGCCGGACCGAGACCGAGAAGCCGCACGCCTTCATCGCCATGCCGTTCCTCGCGGAGTTCGAAGACGTCTTCCACTACGGCATCGCGACGCCAGTGAAGGCGGCCGGGTTGCTGTGCGAGCGCGTCGACCAGGCCCAGTTCGACGGCCTCATCATTCAGCGCATCCGGGAGCGCATCGACACCGCGCGCGTCGTCATCGCGGATCTGTCCACGGCCAACCCGAACGTCTACCTCGAGGTCGGCTACGCATGGGGCAAGGCGCGGCCGACGATTCTCCTCGTGCGCGACGTGAAGGAGCTGCGCTTCGACGTCCAGGCGCACCGCTGCCTCGTGTACCGCTCCATTCGCGAGCTGGAGTCCTCTCTGGCCGGAGAGCTGCGTCGCCTGGCCCCCTGAAGAAGCGAAGAATCTTCGTGGCTTCGGGCCTCTCTCGCACACCGGCGCAAGGGGTGCGTCGACCAGCGCGCTGATCCCCGCGGAAACGCTCATGGCACACCCAATGCTTCTGATGGGTGCATGTCCAAAACCATCCCCGTCGTTCGCAAGTTCATGACCACCACGCCCTTCACCGTCGAGCCGGGCGCGGTGCTCTCGGCCGCTCACAGCCTGATGAAGGAGAAGCACATTCGCCACCTGCCCGTGTGCGAGGGCATGAAGGTGGTGGGCATGTTGTCGGACGGCGACCTCTACCGCGCTGAGTCCATCACGGGCGTCGATGCGTCGAAGGTGACGATCTCGGACATCATGACGCCGAAGCCGTACACGGTGTCACCCGACGCGCCCATCGACGAGGTGGTGCAGGAGATGGCGGGCAAGAAGTTCGGCTCGGCCGTCGTCGTCGACAACGGCAAGGTGGTGGGCATGTTCACCGCCACCGACGCCCTCTCGGCTTTCGCGGAGTTGCTGCAGACGCGGCTCAAGCACTGACACCTCGACCGGCGCGGGGACATCAGCAGCCCCTGCCTTCACGCGGTCAGGAACGGACACCTCGTTTCCCGGCGGTTCGGGGCGAGCGTGTCCGTTCGCTTTTGTCACGCTCGGCGGTAAGGGAGCGCTCATGAACGCGCTCGCTCGTCTCGTGGTGGTGCTCCCGCTGTCAGGCCTGCTCGTCGTCGCATGCAAGACAGCCGAAACGAAGAAACCGGAATCAGCTCCCGCCGCCAAACCAGTCGCGCCCGCGCCTGCGCCCACACCGGCTCCCCCGCCACCTGAGCCGAAGGTCGAGCTGCCTGCGGTGCGTCCGTTGCCGAAGCTGCCGCTCGGCGCCCTCGAGGCAAAGCCGTCGGAGGACAACGCGCTCACTGCCGAGAAGGTCGAGCTGGGCTGGTACCTCTTCTTCGACCCGCGCCTGTCGAAGGACGGCTCGATGGCGTGCGCGCAGTGCCACCACACCGACAAGGCCTACACCTCGGGCAACGCGCTCGACGCGAAGGTGGGCGGGGCGATGAACAAGCGGAACTCGCCGACCATGGTGGGCCTGGGCCTGCACGCGAGCTTCTACTGGGACGGCCGCATGCCGACGCTCGAAGCGGTCAGCACGGCGGCGTGGAAGGGCCAGCTCGGCGCGGATCCCGCCACCGTGGCGAAGGCCCTCAACGACGTGCCCGTCTACAAGGCGATGTTCGTGCGCGCCTTCGGAGCGCCTGCCTCGGCCGACAACGTGCCCCAGGCCCTGGCGAGCTTCTTCCGGGCGCTGACCAGTGGGAACTCCGCGTGGGACCGCGCGCAGGCCGGCGATGCCGCGGCGCTCTCGAAGGACGCGAAGGCCGGCGAGGGGCTGTTCCTCAAGGGCGGGTGCGCGAGCTGCCATGCGCCGCCGACGTTCAGTGACTTCGGCTTCCACGCGCTCGGCATCGGAGACGACGCCGGCCGGTTCGACGCCACGAAGGACGAGGCCGATCGTGGCAAGTTCAAGACGCCGTCGCTGCGCAACGTCGCGCTCACCGCGCCGTACTTCCACGACGGTCACGCGAAGACGCTCGACGAGGCGATTGCCCTCATGGCGAAGGGCGGCGTGGCGTCACCTCCGAAGGACCCCCTGCTCAAGCCCGTCAAGTGGAACGCGAAGCAGATCACGCAGGTGAAGGCCTTCCTCGAGTCGCTCTCGGGCGAGCTGACGTTCCCTGATGCGCCGAAGCTCCCGTGATGAGGTGCTCGCTCCTCGCGCTGGTCGTTGGGCTGCTGGTGGCCGGCTGCATGAAGCGCACGCCCGACGGCCAGGCGCGCGACATCGTCGTCCTCGCGCGGCGGATTCACACGAACGATCCGCAGCGACCGTTCGCCACCGCGATGGTGGTGCGTGGCGAGAAGCTCGCGTACGTCGGCGACGAAGCGGGGGCGCGGGCGTTCGCCTCGTCGGACGCCGTCGTCGATCGGTTTCCCGAGGCCACGATCGTTCCCGGCCTCGCCGACGCGCATGGCCACCTCGCCTCGTTGGGGCGATCGCTCTCGATCGTCTCGCTCGATGGGCTCCACACGGCGGCTGAGGTCGGTCCCCGGCTCGCCCAGGCGCCGCGCTCGGCGTTCCAGGGCGAGTGGTTGCTCGGTCGCGGGTGGGATCAGAACGACTGGACCGAGAAGGCGTTTCCCTCGAAGACGCTGCTCGACGCGGCGAAGCCGGGCGTGCCGGTGTTTCTCTCACGGGTCGACGGGCACGCGGCGTGGGTCAGCTCCGAGGCGCTGAAGCGCGCTGGCATCACCCGCGGCACGAAGGATCCACCGGGCGGTCGCATTCTCCGGGACGCCGCGGGCGAGCCGACTGGCGTCCTGATCGACAACGCCATCGATCTCGTCTCGGCAAAGATCCCCGCGCCCACCGTGGCCGAGCGCGAGACGCGCCTGAAAGCCGCGCTCGAGACCTGCGCGAAGTTGGGCCTCACAGCGGTGCATGACGCCGGCATGGACAAGGACACCTTCGAGCTGCTCCAGCGGTGGGACGTGGGCGGGCTGTTACCGATCCGCGTGTACGCGATGGCCGATGGCCAGAGTGAGGGCTGGGCCGACTTCGTGGGCCGCGGCGTGTTTCAGGGTGGGCTGCTCGAGATGCGCGCGGTGAAGCTGTTGGCCGATGGAGCGCTCGGCTCGCGTGGCGCGGCGCTCCATGCTCCGTATTCCGACGAACCGTCGAGCCGCGGCCTGTTGCTGCTGGAGCCCGAAGAGCTCGCGACGCGCGCGAAGGCCTTCGACGCTCGGGGCTTTCAGGTCGCCGTGCATGCCATCGGCGACCGCGCCAACACGCTCGTCATCGACCTGCTGTCGACGCTGACTCGCGAGCACCGCCATCGGGTCGAACATGCTCAAGTGTTGCGCGGTGACGATGTGGCGCGGATCGCGAAGGCGGGGCTCGTCGCGAGCATGCAGCCGACGCACGCCACCAGCGACATGCCGTGGGCGGAAGCGCGCGTGGGGAAAGAGCGGCTGGCGTTCGCCTACGCCTGGCGCGCGATGCTCGAGGCGAAGATCCCGCTGGCCTTCGGGAGCGACTTTCCCGTGGAACATCCCAACCCGCTGTGGGGCCTCTACGCGGCACGCACGCGGCAGGATCATTCCGGCCAACCCCCGGCAGGGTGGACGGCGCCGCAGCGGTTGTCCGGGACCGAGGCGCTCGCGGCGTTCACCTCAGGCGTGGCGTTCGCCGCCCATGCGGAGACCCGGCGGGGTCGATTGGCTGAGGGCTTCGACGCCGACTTCGTGGTGCTGCCCGTCGATCCCGTCGATGGGGAGGCAAAGGCGCTGCTCGACGCGAAGGTGCTGATGACGGTGGTTCGCGGAGTCGACGTGTACCGGGCGCCCTGATGCCAGCCTGGACGGTGTGGGCGATGTTCGGGCTGGGCGGGGTGACGTTCCTCGCCGTCTCCTTCATCGTCGCGCCGTATGGGCGGCACTCGCGCAGGGGCTTCGGGCCCGTGCTTCCCGCGAGGGCTGGCTGGGTGCTGATGGAGAGCCCGGCGGTGTTCGCGCTCCTCGCGTTCTTCTGGACGGGTGATGCGCCGCTGCAGCCGGGTGCGCTCGTGCTGCTGGGCCTGTGGTTGCTCCACTACGTGCACCGCACGTTCGTCTTCCCGTTTCGCATGCGGGGTGACGGCAAGACGATGCCGGTGCTGATCGCGGCGATGGCCTTCGTCTTCAACGTCTTCAACGCGCTCTTGAACGGCCGATGGCTTTCGTCGGCGAACCGGTACCCGCCGGAGTGGCTGATGGATCCCCGCTTCCTCGTGGGTGGAACCCTGTTCCTCGCGGGGCTCGGCCTCAACTGGTGGGCTGATGCGGTGCTCCGGAGGCTCCGTGCGCCGGGCGAGTCGGGGTACCGCATTCCCCGCGGAGGCCTGTACGAGTGGGTCTCGTGTCCGAACTACCTGGGGGAGTTGATCGAGTGGTTCGGGTTCGCGCTCGCCGCGTGGTCGCTCGCCGGGCTGGCGTTTGCCGTCTACACGTTCGCCAACCTCGCCCCGCGGGCGGGAGCCCATCACCGGTGGTACCGCGCGCAGTTCCCCGACTACCCGGCGTCGCGCAAGGCGCTCATTCCGTTCGTGTGGTGACGGGACGTCCTCGAGTCGAATCGAGCGTCATTCGATGGGTCTGGTCCCCGCGATGCGCGAGGTGGCCCACGTCCCGGTCGAACCCGAGCCGTGAGCGTCAGCTCCAGTCCTTCAGCAACGCGCGGGTCGTCTCGTGCACGGGCGCCTGCAGCACCGATGACGGTACACCCGACTCGATGACGACGCCGTGGTCGAGCACACACACGTGCTCCACGCCGCGGGCCAGCGCGAGATCATGCGTCACCACCACCTGCGTCACGCCGGTGGCATCGACGCGCTGGAGCGCCTGCAACACCTCGCTCTTCATCGACGGGTCGAGCGCGCTCGTGGGCTCGTCGTAGAGGAGCACCCGGGGCTCCATCGCCAGGGCTCGCGCGATCGCCACGCGCTGCTTCTGGCCGCCCGACAACTGTCCCGGAAACGCCTGGAGCTTCGCTTCGAGCCCCAGCTGCACCAGCAGTCCCCTCGCGCGCTCGACCGCGACGGGTGACGACAGGCCTTTCACCCGCATGGGAGCCAGCGTGCAGTTCTCCAGTGCCGACAGGTGGGGGAACAGCTCGAAGCTCTGGAACACGAGCCCCAGCCGTTCGCGCGCAGCCTTGAGTTGCTGGGCGCGCTCGGTTGCTGACACCTCCTTCGTGCCCTGAAGCGTGACGCCGTCGATCTCCACCGTCCCGGCCTCGAAGGGCTCCAGGCCCATCACGCACCGCAGGAGCGTCGACTTGCCGGCGCCGCTGCGGCCCAACAGCGCCGTCAGCGTGCCCTGTGGAAGATCGAAGGAGAGGCCGTTGAGCGTCGGCGCCGCGTTCCCAGCATGCTGCCGCACCAGGCCCGTCACCTTGAGCGTCATGGCGCCTCCCGAGCGAGGTGGCGGGCGAAGCGTTGCTCGACCTTCCGGGCCAGGCGCGCGAACGGCAAGCCCACGACGAGGTAGCAGACCGCCACCACCAGCCCGAGGCCGAGGTGATCTCGGGTCGAGGTGGCGAGCGTGGTGTACGTCTTCGTCAACTCCGTCAGCGTCACCACCGAGACGAGCGAGGAGTCCTTCAGCAGCGCGATGAAGTCGTTCGTCATGGGTGGAATGGCGATGCGGACCGCCTGCGGGCCGATCACGAACCGAAGGGTCTGGAGCCTCGACAAGCCCAACACCTCGGCGGCTTCGCGTTGCCCGTCCGGCACGCTCTCGAAGCCCGCGCGGTAGTTCTCGGCCTCCGCGGCGGAGTAGTTGAGCCCCAGCGCGAGCACGCCAGCGACGAGCGGATCGAGCGTGAGCCCGAGCTCCGGGAGGCCGAAGTAGATCATCGTCAACTGCACCAGCAGGGGCGTGCCGCGAAAGAACTCGATGTACGCGACGCAGCCCCAGCGCACCGCGGCGGGCCCATACCGCCGGCCCACGCTCAGGAGCACCCCGAGCCCGACGGCCAGGAGCATCGCCAGCACGGAGACCACGACCGTGAGCCAGGCACCCTTCGCGAAGAGCGGCAGGTACGACGGGTACCGCGTGGTGAGCCGCTCGAAGAAGGGGGGAAGTCGACCGACCGCCGCGCGCCAACGCTCGTACTCGAGGGCCGGCGTGCGAGGCGTCACGTCGTCGTCGCCCAGGAGGTGGGCGGTCGCCGGTGTCCACAGCCCCCAGCGCTCGTAGAGCCGTCGCAGGGAGCCATCGGCGATGAGCTGCTCCAACGCGGCGTTCAAGGCCTCCAGGCGCGCCTGATCATCGAGGCGAACGGCGATGGCGTACGCCACCGTTCCGAAGTCCCCGCGCACCGTCTCGAGGGCCGCGTCGAGCTCGCCGTAGTACCGGGCCACCGGCTCATCGAGCAGCACCGCGTCGGTTCGACCCAGCTTGAGGTCTGCGTAGATCTGGTCCTGGCCTCCGTCGTACGAGCGCACGTCGGCGCCGAACCGTGCGGCGATGCGTTCGGCGAGCGAGCCGGGCAAGGTGCCGACGCGGCGGCCCTTGAGCGCGTCGAGGGTCCTCGGTGCCGCCTCGTCGCCTCGTCGCACCGTCAGCACCTCGGCCGCCGTGAAGTAGGGGCGCGAGAGCAACACCACGCGCCGCTTCTCCTCGGTGGCCTCGATGCCGTTGAGGGCCATCTCGAAGTCACCGCGCGCCAGCAGTTCGAGCAGCGTGGCCCATGGCCCGGCGACGGGTTGAGCGGTAGTGCCCAGCCGACGGGCAAGCAGGTCAGCCAGCTCGACCTCGAAGCCGACCAGGCGGGTGGGATCCATCGGGTCCTGAAACACGTACGGCGCACCGCCCTGAGCGTCGGCGCCCCAGCGAAGTGGCGGCTCGGCGAAGGCCGCGGTCGCGCCGCTGAGGCAGAGCAGGACGGCGGCTCGAGTCACCCCACCATGCTGGCAGGCCGGCCCCTTCACGCAAGCGGCGCGTCACTGACTTCGGGGCGCGAGTGCGGCAGAGGAGGTCGATGCCTCGCGCCTTCACCGTCCGCTGGCCCACGCCGCTCCTCGAGGGCCGCCTCCTGCGTCGATACGAGCGCTTCCTCGTGGACGTGAAGCTGGGGCGTCGCGTCGTCCGTGCGCACTGCGTGAACCCTGGCCGAATGGAGGGAATGGTGGTGCCCGGAGCGCGCGTCTACCTGTCCGAAGCCGTCAACCCCGATCGGGCGCTGCGCTTCACCTGGGAGCTCATCGAACTCGGTGGTCGCCTCATCGGCGCCAACACGGCGCTCCCGAACACGCTGGTGCGCGAGCTCCTCGAGGCGCGAGCCCTCCCTGGGTTCGAGGACGTGACGGCGGTGAAGCCCGAGCAGGTCTTCGGTCGCGGGCACCGCGCCGACTTCCGGCTTCAGACGCCGACGGGCGCCCACTGGGTCGAGGTGAAGAACTGCCACCTCGTCTACCCCGACGGGCGCGGGTACTTCCCCGACTCCGCGAGTGATCGAGCCCGCCGGCACGTCGATGCGCTCGCACGGCGGGTCTCGGCAGGCGATCGGGCGACGGTGCTCTTCACGCTGCAGCGAGACGACGCCATCGGCTTGCGTCCGAGCGCGCTGCACGCGCCGGCCTTCGCGCGGTCGGTGTGGCGTGCGTCACGGCAGGGGGTCACCTTTCGCGCGCTCTCCTTCGCGCCGTCTCTCGAGGGCATGGCGCTGCTCGGTGAGGTCCCTGTGGACACGGCGCGCTACCATCCGAAGGCACTGGAGGCCTGGTCGAGGGCACTCGACGGCACGAGCGGGTGGCAGCGAAAGGATGGTCGGGTGGCGGGGCGTTCAGTCGTCGTCGATGCCGAAGCGTGAGTCGGTCTCCACCTTGCCCAGCGTCGGGGTTCGCAGCTTTCCCAGCTTCAGCACCTTCGCCGCGGGCTCGACCTGGCCGCGGTCTCCGAGAACGACGAGCTGGTACTGCGCCGTGGAGGTCACGGGGCCCCACGCGTCGGCGACCTCGGCCATCGTCACCCCTCGCACCGACTCCAGCGACTGTTTCGGCTCGAAGCTCCGCCCGGTCACGCGGTGTCCAACCCAGAGGCCCGTGACGCCATCGAGGCTCCCGAGCAGCCGCTCGATGCGCGAGACGACCTGCCGCCGCGCGACGTCGACCTCCTGCTCCGTCGGAGGGCCTGCCTTGTCGATGGTGCCCAGGAGCGTCTCGAGGCCGGTGATGCTCGACGGCGCGGGGAAGCGCGTGCACGCCACCAGGGCCCGGTTCTGCTGACGGAACGCGAGGCCCGTCGACACGTCGTAGGTGAGGGTCGCCTGCTCTCGCAGCCGCGCCGTCAGCCGCCGGCCCAACACCTCGGCCAGCACCCGCAGCGTGGCGTCGGAGGCCTTCAGATCGCCCAGCGGCCGTGCCGCGCACACCAGCGTCGACCGCGCGCCTGGCCGTGGAAGGAAGGTGACACTCCTTCGAGTCACCGGCCGCGCGCGAATCGGCCTGGCGCGCACGGGCGCCTCTTCGCCGCCCTGCCAGGTGCCGAACGTGGTCGAGAGCGCGGCCTTCACGTCGACCGCGCGAACGTCGCCGATCAGCATCAAGGTGGCGCCCTTCGGATGCACCAGCGCGGCTTGCCGCTGAATCACCTCATCGAGGCCGAGCCGCGAGAGGCTCTCGGCGGTCCCGAACGAGGCCCCCGCCTCTTCGTCGCCGAACGCGAGCTGGAGCACGGCGCGCTCGAGCACGTCGGGATCGGTCAACTGCCGCTCGTCGATGACGTCACTCGCGGCCTGCAGCAGCCCCGAGAACGAGCTCTCGCCCTGCCGAGGCCGCTTCACCGCGTCGGCCAGCGTCTCGAGGAGCGGCCGCACGTCCTTCGCGAGCCCGTCGATGCCGACCCAGGCCCCGTCGAGATCGACATCGGAGCGGAAGACCGCCGCCTTCTCGATCAGCTCACGCCGCAGGGGTTTCTCGGCGTAGTCGAAGCCGCCCGAGGGCAGGGTGACGTCACGGCTCATTCCAAGCATCGCGAGCGCAAACCCGGTGGCGCCGCTTCGGGCCGCGTCGTCCGACGACGTGCCCGAGGGGAAGACGAGGCGCATCCGGATGAGCGGCCGCTGATGGTGCTCGACGACGACGATCGACAGGCCGTTCTTCAGCGTCCAGGTGGTGATCTCGGGCACGCGGCGCTCCACCGGGCTCGACGGCTCCGGCGGAGGCGCCGGTTCCCAGCGGCTGATGACGGGGACCGGATTCGTCGATGGAGGCGGCGTCGTCGCGCACGCCACGCCCAGCAGCGCCAGACTCCACAGCGCCCTCATCGGCTGCTCCGCTTCGGGGGCAGGGGCCGCGTCGGTTTGGACTGGACGGTGACCTTCGACTGTTTGAGGAAACCGGCCGTCTGGCTGTGGAGCGCCTCGGGCGAGAAGCGCCAGTGGCGATCGAGTGATGGCAGCTCGCCCCGCCCGCCCGTTTCGCGGAACAGGCTTGCGATGAGCGACGCCCGGGCCGCCATCGACGAGAGCAGCGCGAGCTGTCGTTGATCGAGCAGGTGGTAGCTCGCCGCGACGACGTCAGCCGGGAGGGGCGCGAAGGTGAGATTTCGCAGTACGAAGTCGGCGTTGGCGACGGGCTCGGCCGGGTCAAGGGGCCGGGGCGTCGTGACGGCGAGCACGAAGAGACCACCCGGGCCGTTCGACACGAAGTCCGACTCCACGAGCATTCCGTTGAGGCCATCGGTGTAGACAGGAAGCAGCGTGGCGCCGAGGGAGAGCGCGTACGCGTCCTGTGCGCCCAGCTCGGGAATGGTCCACAACATGGTGACCCGCGGGCGCCGGGCGACGTCTTCCGTGACGCCGTGCGCCGACGAGGTCGTCAGTCTCGCCGTCTTCGGGAATGGGTCGAGGTCGGCGCCCCGGGGCAGGCGGCCCAACGTCGCCGTGATGGCCGCCATCGCAGACTCCACCGTGAAGCGACCCGCGAGCGTCAGCACGGCGTTGTTCGGGAGCAGACAGGTCTTCGCGAACGCGTTCACGTCGGCGACGGTGATCGACTCGAGCGAGGCCGCGGTGCCCATCACGCCTTCGTGGAGCGGATGGCTCTTCGCGAACAGGTAGCGGAAGCCCATGCGCGTGGCCGCGCCGTACGAGGCGTCTTCGATGCGCAGCAGCTTCTCTTGCATGACGATGCGCCGATGGCGCGCGAGGCTGGCGTCGGTGGTGAGCGTCTCGCGGCGCCCGAGCCGGTCGGCCTGCACCCAGAGCGTGAACGACAGCTCCTCGGGTGGAGTGACGAGCGAGTAGCCGAACCGGTCCATCGAGGTGAAGCCGTTGAAGTCGGTCGCGCCGCGCGCCTCGAGCAGGGCCTGGTAGTCCGTCTCGGGGGTGGGGCCCGAGGCCAGCGCGTGCTCCACCAGGTGCGCGAGGCCGGCGCGGCCCGGCGGCTGCCGCAGCGCGCCGCACCCGAAGGTGAGGTCGACCGCGACCTCGTTCACGCTGTCATCGGGGCTGAGCAGGACGATGAGGCCGTTGGGCAGCGTGCGGCGCTCGACGGGCACCGTGAAGTCGGCCGGCCGCGTCTTCCGCGGAACGACCGTCTGCCCGGTGAACTGCCCGTAAGACCAAAACCCCACGCTGCAAACGAGGACGAGGACGACTCGTTCGAGGTGCATACCCCCCGAGAGCTTATCGTTTCGCCGCTCGTCGGGAACCACGCGCGCGAAGCCAGGCCTGGCCCCGCGGCGAAACCTCGTATCCCACCTCGTACGACTGGGTGAGCCCGAGCTTCTTGAGCTTGCGCACGTCGATCTTGAACGGCTCCGTCTCACGGCCCAGCGACGCCGCCAGCTTCGACGCCGCCACCCGCGGCCTGCGCTCGATGAGCCGCAGCACTTTCAGCGTCCATGGCGCATCGCGATCGAGCCTGGCCAGGCGCTCGGTGATGGCCTCGACGTCGTCCTTCGTCAGCGCGTCCTCCAGCGCCAGGGGGATCCGATCGCCGTCACCCCCGTGTCGAAGCGTGACATCGAAGACGAGGGTGGCCTCGGTGAGCGGCGTCTTCGCCACGGGCGCCATGGAGGCGATCAACTCCTCGCGCGAGACGAAGCCGCCCGCGTTCGCGTCCCGGTCCGTCAGCTCGCGAAGGGGCCGGCGCACCACCGACACCACCTCCACGACGCCGATGGGGTGCACCCGGTAGCGACCGAGCGGTTTGACGTGGGGCTTGTCCCACAGCCGGAAGGTGCGGGTGACGGAGCCATCGACGAGGCCTGCGTGGAAGCGCTTCTGGAACAGCAGCATGCGCGCACCATACGAAAGGGGCGTGCCGTTTCGAGGCGCGCAGTGTGAGGATGCGAGGCCGTGGGTGACGAACGGGACGAGGCGCAGCTCGCGGCGAAGGTGCTCGAGTCGGTCGAAGGCCGCGCCGTGTATGCCGACTGGCTCCTCGAGCGCGGCGATCCCCGCGGCGCACTCCTCCTCGCGGCGGAGGCGCTGGAGCGCGCGTCTGGAACGACGGCGAAGGCCCGCGCCGACGCCCGCCTCGAGGTCGTCGCGGCGCTCAAGCGGCTCGCCACCTGGCTCGACGCGAAGGTCCCCGGAGGAAGGCCCTGGCGCCCGGCTGACGTTCGCGGCGTGACGAGCGCGACGCTGGGGTTCTTGTCGCACGAGCGGGGTGTGCTGCGCCGGTTCCGGCTGGCGCCCGGCCTGAACACGCCGCTGCCGGACTCCCTGGGCTTCGCGCTGCCGACGCTGATGGAGCTGGGGGTGCCCGCGGCGCCGCCGGCCTCAGCGCGGCTGGGCCAGGAGGCGCTCCACCCCGTTCGATTGCTCGATGCGCCTGGGACCGCGGCGCTGCGACGGTACGACTGCCTCGATGTGGAACTCCCTGGTTCGCTCCCACGACTCGGCCTGCGGGGCCCGGGCGACGAGGGCTGGCGCTTTCATGGACTGGGCGCCGCGCTGCGCGAGCGCGTCAAGCCCATCGAGCTGCGCTTGCACGACGGGTCGCTCGACGTCGATGCGCTCTCCACCCTGATGGCCGAGTGCCCCAACACGTCGATGGTGTGGCTCGACCGCGTTCGCCTCCCACCGGACGGCCCGGGGACCCCCGCGGTGCGCGCCGGTGTCGTGCCCCACCTGCGCCTCACCGAGACGCCCGTCGACGCGCGGGTCGCTTTGGCGCTCGCCAGCTCCGCCGCCTTCGAGGGGGTCCACCGGCTCGAGCTGAAGGACTGGCCCGTCGGTGCGCCCGCGCTCGAGGCGATCCTCAAAGCGTCGTCGCGCCTGGCTCACCTGGGCGTCATTCGCAGTCCGTTGGGGGCCGAGCTCGCGCGGGTCCTCGTCTCGACGGGACGCCTCGCGCAGCTCGAGACGCTCGACGTCAGCGGCTGTCTGCTGGGCCTCACCGGCGCTGCGACCCTGTTGCGGGAAGCGCCAGAACGGCTCGTGCGCCTGTGCCTGCGCTTCAACCAGCTCACCGACCGTGACGTGCTGGCCCTCGCTGAGCTGACGCGCTGGCCGCGCGCCGAGGTGCGGTTCGAAGAGGTGACGTTCGGTCCCGAGGCCCACCAGGCGCTCGCGACGCTCGCTGGCGCGCATCGACTTCGGCTGGACGTGTCGGGGTGTCTGGTCAGCCTTCGGTCGTCACCGTGAGGATGGAGGGGCATCGACTCCCTTTTCGGCCATGGAGCGAACCCACGAAACACAGAATTCGCCGACGGCCTGCGGTAGGTCCCTCCCATGAACGTCGTGGTCCTCGGTGCCAGTGGTGGATGTGGGAAACAGCTCGTCGCGTTGGCGGCCCAGCGGGGCCATCAGGTGACGGCCGTGGCGCGGTCGAGCTCGAAGCTCGAGGTGCCGCCCGGTGTGCGGGTCGACCGGGGCGATCTCACTTCGGTGGAGTTCCTGCGCGGCGCCGTGAAGGGACACCAGGCGGTGCTGTCGGGGCTGGGGCTGCGGCTGCCGGGTCTGGCGCCGTGGAACAAGCCCGAGGATCCGACGTTCCTCACCCGCAGCACGAAGGCGCTCGTTGAGGCCTGCACGGCCGAGGGCGTGAAGCGCGTCATCGCCATCAGCGCAGGAGGCGTGGGTGACAGCCTGGCGCAGGTGCCGGGCGTCTTCCGCTTCATGATCAAGACGACTGCGCTCAAGACGGCCTATGCGCAGCTCGACGACATGGAGCGGCAGTTGCTCCGCAGCGGCCTCGAGGTCTGCCTTCCGCGTCCCACCGGCCTCACCGACGGGCCGCTCACGAAACAGGCGGTCGTTGCAGGGAGCTTCAAGGGTCGCGCGACGATCAGCCGCGCCGACGTCGCCTGGTGGATGCTCGATCAACTCGAGGCGCCAGCGTTCAAAGAGCGCACGCCGATGATCACCGTCACCGGCGCCGCCTGACAGTCACTTCAGGAACAACCACGTCGCCACGCCGCCAAGCGCGACGGCAGCCAGGCCGCTCCCGAGCGCGACCGAGGCCTTCGTGTTCATGCCCGAGGCGAGCGCGTTCACTTCGCCCTGCGTCAGCGTCGACGAGCCCAGCGTTCCATCGGGTTGCATCGTCACGTTGCGGTCCCACGTGGAACGGTCCGAGGCCGCGAGTCCGGCCGAGACGATCGCCGCCACCGCCGCGACGCCAGCCGCTGACGCCACCACGATAGCCGGCACCTTCGACGAGGTCGGGTCCGCGGTGTCGGTCACGTCGGTGCGGCGGGTATCGGCTCTGGGCTCCAGCTCGGTCTTTCGAGGCGAATCCGTGCGGGCCTTGTCCTCGGGTGGCGGAGGCGGAGGCGGCTTCACGGCGACCTTCGCCGGCGCGACCACCAGCCGCTCCTTCACCTGCCGCACGAAGGTCGTGATGTCGGCGAGCGACTGGTCGGCCCACTTGTCGTCTCGCGCGGTGATGTCGGCGACGGCGATGGGCTCGGTGAGATCGGCCGCGAAGGCCTCGAGGTGAATGGCGAGCGACTTGCCCACCTTGCCGACGTCGACTCCAACCAACACCGCGCGAGGGCTGATCAGCACTGCGAGGCGCGCGCTGCAGGTCTGTCCGCCGTTGCACGAGCGCGGGTCGGAGAACCCGGCGGCCTTGAGCTCCTTCACCGTGCGCGCATCGTCCCGCACGTCGGCCAGGCCCTCCCGCTTGAGGACTTCGACGACGCGCGCGACCACCTTGGGGGCGAAGGCGTCGGTGTTCGGCCGGCGACTGGTGAGGGTGACGGAGACGGGCGCGCGGAGCTCAGGGCTCTGGGCCAGCACGGCGACGGTGAGGGCAAAGGCAACCATCAGGACGTTGAACACTAGCGCGAATCGCGCGGGTTGGCCGGCGCGGTGCCACGTGCGACAACGCGCGTGATGGGTGTGACGTTCGTCTTCCAGTCCGAGAGCGGCGAGCCCGCCCCGAGCGCGCTGGCCGAGGTGGATGATCGCCTCACGGCGGACGAGGCCCTGCGCCGGGTACGCAAAGGTGAGACGCTGTGGCATCGGGGGACGTTCCTGAACGCGCGGCAGGTGCTCGCGGCGATGGGGCGACGGCTCAGACGACCGGCCCCCGCGACGACGGCGCTCGAGGCCTTTCGACAGGAGCGCCGCGCCCGCCAGCTCGAGCACGAGACCCTCTCCCGCGTGGTGGTGGGGCTCGACGGTGACTTCAGGCTGTTGCTCGCGAAAGCGCCCGACGTGGCGCAGGCCTGCCAGGAGGCCTTCGGGGCGCCTGTGGGGCCACTCACCATCGTTCCGCTCAAGACCCTCGTGGGGGTGATGGGCGCAGCGGAGTGGCAACGCAAGGGGCTCCGCGTGCCGCTGTTGGAAGGCACACTGCATCCCGCGTTCGGGGTCTACACGCCGACCCGCTCCGAGTACGTCGAGCTCTTCGAGCGAGTGAAGGGCGTGCGCGGCGCCACGGTGTTCGACCTCGGCACCGGCACCGGGGTGTTGTCGTTCATCCTGCTGCAGCGAGGCGCGGTGCGGGCGGTGGGGACGGACGTCGAGCCGCGTGCCGTCGCCTGTGCCACGGCCAATGCCCGCCGGCTGAAGCTCGCCAGTCGCTTCGAGGCGCAGGAGCGCGTGCTCTTCCCTGACGGCCGCGCCGATCTGATCGTCTGCAATCCGCCCTGGGTCCCTGAGACGCCGAAGAACCGGTTCGACGTGGCCGTCTTCGACGAAGGGAGCGCGTGTCTGCTCGGGTTCCTCCAGGGGGTCTCGGCGCATCTGACGCCCGGTGGCCGGGGCCTGCTGGTGATCTCCGATCTCGCCGTGCATCTGGGGCTGCGGCCCCCAAGTTGGCTCGAGGAGCGCATCGCCGAGGCTGGCCTCGAGGTGACGGGCCGCTGGTCGACGAAGCCCACGCACGCTCGGGCGCGTGATCGAAGCGATCCGCTCCACGAGGCCCGCGCGAAGGAGACGACGACGCTCTACGAGCTGCGCTCACGCCGCGACTGAGAGGGACGGGCAACTCGAGGCCCGCGGCGAGCCGTGCCTCAAGGGCGGCCTCGACGTCGGTGGGCAGCAGGCGCTCTATCGTCCTCACCGGGTACACGCAGCGCAACGGGAAGGCGCCCCCTGGCACCGCGCGCGACAGAGTTCTGACGCGTTCCTCTCCTCTGTGGCGAAAACCGGGGCACAATGAGCGGGCGTGGCTCGCGACTCCGACGGCATCGACATCACCCTCGCTCGTCCCAAGACGCCGGAGGGCCCGTCGAAGACCGACGCCCTGCCGGTCGAGGCGGTGGGCAAGTACGAGCACCCCAGGGCCGGCGAGGTCGAGCTGGGCCGCGGGGGCATGGGACGGGTGCTGCGCCTCGAAGACGTGCACCTGCGCCGCGAGGTCGCCATCAAGGAGCTGCTGTCGGAGCATCACCCGGCCAACAGCACCACCGGCGCAGCCCTGGCCAACCTCTTCATCCGCGAAGCGCAGGTGCTCGCGCGCCTCGAGCACCCCGGCGTCGTTCCCATCTTCGATCTCGGTCGACGCGCCGACGGCACGCCGTACTACGCGATGCGGAAGATCCACGGCCGCCCGCTCACCAAAGCCCTCGAGGCCGCCGCCACGCTCGAGGAGCGGCTCACCTTGCTGCCCCACCTCATCGACGTCGCGCACACCATCGGCTTCGCCCACAGCCGTGGCGTGGTGCACCGTGATCTCAAGCCCGACAACGTGATGGTCGGCGCGTTCGGCGAGACGCTCGTCGTCGACTGGGGCCTGGCGCTGGTGGAAGGGGAGAACGACTCCGAAGGGCAGGTCGCCGGAACGGCGGCCTACATGAGCCCGGAGCAGGTGAACGGCAAACACCTGGACGCACGCAGTGACGTCTGGTCGCTGGGGGTCATGCTCTTCGAGCTGCTCACGGGTCGGCTCCCCTTCGAAGCGGCGAGCGTCACCGAGCTGCTCGCGAAGGTACAGCGGGACGAGCCGCCGAGAGTCATTGCCTTCGAGAAGGGCGTGCCGCGGCCGCTGGCCGAGGTGGTGCATCGCGCGCTGCAGCGGGATCCAGCGCGTCGGTTCCCCGATGGGGAAGCCATGGCCGAGGCGCTGGCGGCGGCCCTTCGCGCGAGGGCTCCGCGGGCGCTCGGACTTCCGGTGGCACTCGCAGGCGCCCTGGTGCTGCTGGGTGGTGTGGTGCTGTGGGCGCGCAACGCGGTGACTTCGGCCGAGACGCAACGGGAGGGGGCGCTCGTGCAGGCCCTCGACGCGAAGCGGGTGAAGCAGCGTCAGCTCGCGCAGTCAGCCGTGGTGGCGTGGCGCGCCGGTGAGCTGGTCGAGTCCCAGCGATTGGCGGCCGCCGCGGTGATGGACGGGCCTGAGCCGCTCGCACGCGGTGTCCAGCTCCTCCTTGCCGAGCGCGGGGTCCCCACGCAGGTGTGGCGGGCACCCGTCGAGGCCGGGTGTGCGCACGTCGCCGCGACCTCGACGTCGGCGCTGTGTTCGACGCTCAACGGCGTGGAGCGCTTCGCTCTGTCGAACGGCGCGCCCCTCGAACGGCTGTCCGCGGGCCCGGCGGCAGGCTGGCTGCCTGCACTGACGACCGTGGGAGATGACGTCGTGGTGGCGGGCGCCGACAACCGAGCGCTCTTCACGTGGCAGGTGGAGCAGCCGAAGTCTCCGCAGACGGTGCTCTTCCCCGAGGCCATCACGACCGTCGCGCCGGGAGCGGGCGGGGTGCTGGTGGGCCTTCGCACCGGTGAGGTCTTCCGCCAGCCGCGCACCGGCGACCGGGCGCTCGTGCTGGCGCTCCCGGGTCGCATCCGTGCGCTCGCGGCCGACGGCCCGACCTTCGCGGCGGCGAATGATGCGTTGATTCGAGTGGTGCGCGCCGCTGGAGAACAGACGCTCGATCGGTCGGCGCAGGCGCTCGAGTTCGGCGCGGGCGGAGCCCTCTTCGCCGGTGTCGAGCGCTCCGTGCTGCGGCTGTCAGCGTCGGGCGAGACCGCGCTCTTCTTTGGGCATCGCGACACCGTGACGGCCATCGCCGTGGGCCAGCGGCTCGCCTCGGGCGATGCAGATGGAACGGTGCGCACGTGGCGCTCCGACGGCACGCCTGACCAGTCGTGGCGGGAATTCGCGCCCGGGGTGCAGTCGCTGAGCTGGTCACCGGACGAGTCGGTGCTCCTCGTCGCGCCGCGAGGACGCTCGATCGAGGCGTGGCGGGTTCCTCCGCCTCCCGCGGAGCCACCGGCCGATGGCGTTCCGACGTTCCAGGGCTTCAGCGCGCGCGGGCAGATGCTGACGGGCCTTCGGGACGGCCGCGTGCGCAAGCTCGCGCTCGGCACCCGGCAGGCGGCGTACGTCGAGTCGAAGCATGCCGGCGCCGTGCGGGCCGTCGTCGAGTTTCCCGGGCCCGAGCGGTCTGACGGGCTGCGTTTTCTCACGGGCGGAGAAGATGGCCAGGTGCTCGCCCAGCGGTGGAATGGCGAGGTCGAGGTGGTGGAGCCAGCCTCCCGCGCACGGGTGACGTCGCTCGACATCGCTGGCGATGGCTCGCGCGCCGCGTGGAGTCTCGATGACGGCGCCTGGGTGTTGTTCGCGCCAGTGGCGGGGAAGGTCGTTCACCGGAGCCGGGAGCACGTCATTCGCTCGCAGCGGTTCTCACCCGATGGCCGCACGCTCGCGCTGGGCCGGGAGGATCGCCGGCTGATGCTCGTGGCGGCAGAGGACGGAAAGCCGCTGGCGACCCTGGAAGGCCTCGACGCACCGGTGGTGGCGCTGTGCTGGCACGGCACCGAGATCGTGCTCGGGCTCGCGAACGGCCAGGTGAAGGTGTGGGACTCGGTCGCGCGTCGCGTGGTTCGAACGTGGACGCAGCCGGGCGATCGCGTGATGGCGCTCGCGGTGAGTGACGACGGTGCGCTCCTTGCCGCTGGCAGCGACGATGGGCACGTCTACGTGTGGGCGTTCGACTCGGGCGCGCTGCGCTTCGACATCCCCGCCGACGCCGGGGAGCTGCAGGTGGTGGCCTTCTCGGGCGACGAACTCATCGCCTCGGGGACGAGTCGACGGCTGCACCGATGGGCCCTGCGCCCGTGAGTCCGTAGATCGAGGCCGTCTCCGTGGCGCAGCGGCGCCAGGTGAACTCGGCCGCCCGCCGTCGACCCGCAGCGCCGAGCGCCCGTCGGGTGCCTTCGTCGCCGAGCAGGACGTCGAGCTTCGAGGCGAGCGCGTCGTCGTCCGTCACGCCCACCTGCCAGGCCCCCTCGCCGCCGATCTCTGGCAGGGATGCCGCGTTCGAGACGATGGTGGGCACGCCCAGGCGCATGGCCTCGAGCGGCGGCAACCCGAAGCCCTCGGAGCGTGATGGGAACACGAAGACGCCGGCGCGCTTCATGAGCGCGTAGAACACCGGATCGTCGAGGTAGCCGAGCGGGCGCACGTCGACGCCGAGCTCCTTGAGCCGCGTCACCTCGCGCTCGATGCGACCGCTGCCGAACCAGCGCTGCCCGGCCAGCACCAACGTGGCGCGACGTCCGCCGCGGTGCAGCCGCTCCATCGCCGCCAGGACCAGCTCGACATTCTTCCGGGCATCGAGGGCGCCTGCGTAGAGGACGAAGGGCTCCGAGAGCCCGAGCGCGTCGAGCCAGGCCACCGTGGTGCCGTCGGGCGGCGCGACCGTCTCGACATGATCGACGCCGTGCCACACCACATGGAGCTTCGCTGGATCGACCTCGACGACGTCGAGCAGGCTTTGGCGCGCGAACTCCGAGACGCAGATGATCTGATCGGCGACCCGCACGGCGCGCGAGAGCCAGAGACGGAACTGCCAACGGAACGCCCGTGACACCGTCTCTGGCAGCAAGAGCGGTACCGCGTCGTGGAACGTGAGCACCGTCGGCACGCCCAAGACGCGCCGCAGCGGGAGGTTGAAGTTGGCCACAGCGTGAAACAGGGCAGGTCGCTCTGCGTGGAGGAGGTTCGGAAGGGTGCCCAGCGTCCAGCCCGTCCGGCTGGCGCGACCGCGTGGGCGCTCACCGCTCTTTCGGGCCCCCCAGCGCTCGACCGACAGACCGCTTGCCACCAACGCCCGGTGCAGCTGACGCGTGTACAGCGCGATGCCGGTGATGGGCTCGTCCCAGAGGGACGCGTCGAGCGCGAGGGAGGACTGCGACACGGGCGCCGCCCTTACCACATGCCCCTCCTTGCGCGTCCGTGACGAGCTCGACAAAGGTCCGCGCTCCATGACGAACCCCGGCCCCGCTCCGGGTCGCTTCCTCGTCCAACACCAGGCGTCGAACGACGGCTCGTACGAGCTCGACTACGGGACCGAGCTGTCGGCCGACGGGCTCTTCATCGCCAGCCGCGCCACGCCAGTGCCGTTCTCGACGGTGCACGTCCAGTTCGCCCCGAAGAAGGGAGGCGCGCTGGTCAGCACGTTCGCCCGCGTCACCCACGTGACGACCGACGGGTTCGGCGCGGCCTTCGTGGGCCTGGACCCCGAGATGGAGCAGCTCATCTCCTCGGCCCTCTGACTGGCAGTCCGCCGTAGACCCGCTGGCCCTCACCCGGTACAGCCCGACGCGTGACGTTGCGCGTTCACCAGCTCGTCCCCACGTTCCGTCCAGGCGATGCCATGGGCGCGGCGGCCATCGGGTTCCAGCGTGCGCTGCGACACCTCGGCGTCAGCGGTGAGGTGTTCGCGGGTGAGGTTGCCGCCGGCTTCGAGGCCCTCGTGCACCCGGTCTCGCGGCTCCGCGTCGAGCGTGACGATCTCGTGCTGTACCACCACGGCATCGCTTCGGGCCTGGTCGCGAAGCTGCTCCACCTGCCGTGCCGCCGCGGCGTCGTCTTCCACAACATCACCCCGGCGCGGTTCTACGAGGGCTCGCGGCTGGCGTCGGCGCTGGCGGCGGGGCGTGCGCAACTCGCGGCGCTCGCCGGTCACGTCGACGTCTCCATCGGAGTGTCCCGCTTCAACGCCGCGGAGCTCGCCGCGTCGGGGCACGGGAACGTTCACGTCGTCCCGCTGCTCGTCGAGCCCGAGCGCTTCGCGTCGTCGGAGGCCGATGTCCGTTTGGAGCGTCGACTCAAGGCGCTCGGGTCTCCGCGCATCCTGACGGTGAGCCGGGTGGTGCCGCACAAGCGCGTCGAGGACCTGCTCGCGCTCCACGCCGAGCTCCTTCGCCTCGCGCCGAAGGCCCACCTCGTCGTCGCGGGTGGGTTCGACGCCGGGCACGCTTCGTTCCGAGCGCTGCGACGTCGCGCCGACGCGCTGGGCCAGGTGACGTTCCTCGGGCGGGTGTCGCACGCCGAGCTGGTGGCGGCCTATCGCTCGGCCGACGTCTTCGTCTCGATGAGTGAGCACGAGGGGGTCGGCGTGCCGCTCCTCGAGGCGTTCGCCAGCGACGTGCCGGTGATGGCCTTCGGGGCCGCGGCGGTGCCCGAGACGCTGGGAGGCCACGGGCTGTGCTTCGACGAGAAGCATTTCGCCGCGCTCGCCGAGGTGGTGATGCAGCTGAACGACCCCGAGGTGCGCAAGCCTCTCGTCGAGGGCCAACGTCGTCGGCTCGAGGCGTTCTCGCTGCCCCAGGTGGCCTCGGCGCTGGGCGGGGCCCTGAAGCTCACGCCGCCCGGTCGTCGCCGGTCGTCCGGTCGGCCGCGGGTGGCCTTCGTGGTGCAACGCTTCGGCGAAGAGATCGTCGGTGGCGCGGAGGCTCACGCGCGGCAGGTGGCGATGCGCCTGGCCCCTCACGCGGCGATCGAGGTCTTCTCCACCTGCGCAGTCGATCACCTCTCCTGGAAGAACGAGCTGCCGGCGGGCACCTCGAGAGACGGCCCGCTCACGGTGCACCGCTTCCGCTCGAGCCGGGTGCGCAACATTCGCGGCTTCAACCGGCTCTCTGACGCGACCTTTGGCCACGCGCAGGATCTCGTGGCCGAGTCACGATGGCTCGCGGATCAAGGCCCCGCGAGCCCTGCGTTGCTGGAGCGCCTGGTCGCGCAGCGCGAGCGGTTCGATGCGGTCGCCTTCTTCACCTACCTCTACCAACCGACGGTCTTTGGCGTGCCCTTGCTCGCCGACCGCGCTCTCGTCGTCCCCACGGCGCACGATGAGCCCGCGCTGCGCTTCCACGCCTTCGCCGACGTCTTCGAGCGGCCCCGCGCGCTGCTCTGCAACACCCCCGAAGAGGAGGCGCTCATTCACCGGCGCTTTCCGAACGCGGCGCCCTCCCGCATCGTCGGCGTCGGCGTCCAGGCGTTGCGCGGCGATCCCAAGCGGTTCCGCGACACCTTCGACGTGCGCGGGCCGTACCTGCTCTACGTGGGCCGGCTCGAGGCCGGGAAGGGCGTGCAGGAACTCATCGACTTCCATCAGCGCCTGGTCAAGGCGTTCCATGATGCGCCGAGCCTGGTGCTGATCGGCTCGGGCGAGCTGTCGCCCCGAGGGACGCGCCTCATCGCGACCGGCCGGGTGGACGAGCAGACGAAGTGGGACGCGCTCGCCGGGGCGTTCGCGGTGGTGGTGCCGAGCCGCTACGAGAGCCTGTCCCTGCTCGCGCTCGAAGCCTTCGCCGCAGGCGTGCCAATCATCGGGAATACGCGTGGCGACGTGGTGCGCGGACAGCTCGAGCGGAGCGAGGCGGGGGTTGGCTACGACGACGAAACCTCGTTCGTCGAGGCAGTGCGCGCGGTCGGCATGGAGCGTGACGCGATGTCGAATCGAGCGACGAGGTATGCCCAGCGGCACACCTGGTGTGCGGTCGTCGACGCGTGGATGGACGCCATCGACGAGGTCAGGCAGGAGGAAAAGACGCGATGAAGCTCTTCGGCAAAGACGTGACGACGGCGAAGGTGATGGCGCGGGTCAAGGAGCGGCTCTCCTCGCGTGGCCTGTTGCCTCCCAGTGAAGACGCAGGTCTCGAGCCGGCCGTCGAGGCGCCGGTCGATGCGTTCTCCTTCATCGTCGACCAGATGGCGGAGCACGTCGACGCCACGAAGGGGCTCCCCATCGAGACGCATCGCGACGGAGTGTCCGGGCGCGCCGTGGTGCTCGCCAAACAGGCCTTTCGCGCGGTAGGCCAGGTCTTCATCAACGAAGCGCTCGCGCGGCAGGTCGCCTTCAACGGCCAGGTGCTCGACGGCTACTCGCAGCTCACCGCCGAGGTGGTCCGCCTGCGGGCGAAGGTGGCGGAGCTCGAGCAGCGCGCTGTGGTGACACCTGTCGTCAAGCCGAAGCCTCCGCCGCTGCCGCGAAAGGCCTCATCCACGAAACGGCTGTCGCCCCGCACGAAGCGGTGAGGTGCCCGGTCAGTTGTGGGGTCGTGCCCCATGCTGTAAGCGCTCGCGCGCGATGCTTCGCAACCTGCAGGAGCTCTACCAGTACCGCGCGCTGCTCTGGGCGTTGTCGCTGCGCGAGCTGAAGGCCCGCTACCGCGCCTCGGTGCTGGGCTTCTTGTGGACGTTCCTGAACCCGACGTTGAGCATGGCGGTCTACGGCCTCGTCTTCGGCGTGCTCATGGACAACGCCCCGCAGCGGTACCCATTCTATTTGTTCAGCGGGCTGCTCCCGTGGATCTTCTTCTCGACCTCGGTGCTCGGCGGCACCACGTCGGTGAGCGATCGCAAGGATCTGCTGACGAAGGTGCGGTTCCCTGCGCAGGTGCTCCCGGCGTACGTGGTGCTGACGAACCTCATCAACTTCGGGCTGTCGCTGCCGCTGCTGTTCCTGCTTGGCCTGCTCTACTCTGACGCGCCGTCGTGGCATCTGGTCTTCGTGCCCGTGCTCGCGCTCCTGCAGACGCTGTTCACGCTCTCCATCACCTACCTCCTCTCGGCGCTCAACGTCGCCTTCCGAGACCTGCAGCACATCATCGCGAACGTGGTGCAGTTGGCGTTCTTCCTCACGCCGGTGCTGTGGGAGGTGTCGTCGGTGAAGGGCATCGACCGCTTCGGCATCGCGCTGTCGGCGCCCGAGCTGCAACGGGTCATCATCACCACGAACCCCATGGCCGCGTTGATGACGGCATGGCGTGACGTACTCTTCTCGCACCGCGTCCCCGCCTGGGAGCCGCTCGCCGTCGTCGCCGGCATCACGCTGGTCTTCCTCTGGTTCTCGACGGGGGTCTTCGAGCGCCGGCGCGAAGAGTTCGCCGAGCTGGTGTGACCATGTCCGACGCGATCGCGCTCCAGCGGGTCACCAAGCACTTCCAGAAGCGCTCGAAGCGCAACGAGATCACCACCCTCAAGAGCGAGGTGGTGCGGCTGCTGAAGGGCCAGCGCAAGGTGGTGGAGCCCGCGACCCACATCGAGGCGCTCAAGGGCGTCGACCTGCGCGTGCCCAAAGGCGCGACGATGGGCATCGTGGGTCGCAACGGCTCGGGGAAGAGCACGCTCCTCAAGCTGGTGACCGGCATCTACGCGCCCACCTCGGGCACGGTGACGGTGAACGGGCGCATCTCGGCGTTGCTCGAACTCGGGGCTGGCTTTCACCCGGACTTCACGGGCCGCGAGAACATCCTCATCAACGGCATCATCCTGGGCATGTCGCGCGCGGAGGTGAAGGCGCGGGTCGAGCAGATCATCGAGTTCGCCGAGCTCGGTGAGTTCATCGACGAGCCCGTGCGGACGTACTCGAGCGGCATGTTCATGCGGCTGGCCTTCGCGGTGGCCACCCACGTGGACCCCGAGATCCTCATCATCGACGAGATCCTCTCGGTGGGTGACGAGCACTTCCAGCGCAAGTCGTCGGCGAAGATGAACGAGTTCCGCCAGTCGGGGAAGACGATCCTCTTCGTCACGCACGACCTCTCGCGCATCGAGACGTGGTGCGACTCGGCGGTGTGGATCGACGGTGGAACGACCCGCATGGTGGGGGACCCACGGCAGGTGGTGGCGGCCTACCGGCAGGCCATCGCGGCGGCCGAGGCCGAAGGCGATCGCATCGGGCACTCGGCGCTCTCGGCTCCGGGGCTGGCGTTGCCTCAGGTGAACGCGCCGCCACCCGTCGAGACGGTCGCCTCGCCGGTGAAGGTGGTGGAGGTCCGCTTGAGGGACGGCCTCGGCGCGCAGCCCTCCGCCTTCACCGCGGATGGTGCGCTCGAGGTCTATGTGGATGTGATGATGACGAGCCCGGCGAGGTGTGACGTCTCCGTCGAGGTCGCCACGGTCGCCGGCGTGTCGCTCTTCAAGACCCACTTCTCGGCCGGAGAGCTTACGGCCGGAGCGCACACGCTGCGGCTGTCATGGCCGAGGCTCGGTCTGGGGGAAGGGGCGCACGTGGTGACGGCCACCGCCTGGAGCGGAGAGCTCGCCCCGCAAGCGCAGTCGAAGACGCTGGTGGTCGCGCCCCATCCCTCGGCCCTCGGGCTCCTCCGGCCGGAGCACGCCTGGTCGCTCGAGCCGCGGGGTGAAGTGGTCCCTGCCGCCGTGACGTCGCAGCCCAAAGCCGAAGCCTGAACGACTGGGCGCCGCTCGAGTCGAGCTCGGTGGGCGCGGTCGAAGCGCCTGACTGGCATCGGAGGCCGGGACGGGGACGCGCCTCGCCCCGGCGTGGTGCTCGCCTCGAGTTCGCATCGGACGAGGCGTCACCACACGTCAGGCTGACATCTCGACGGTCGGCGCTCGCAGCGAGGCGTCGTTCCTCTGCGGCGCACGGAGGCCAACGTCGGTAAGGAGGGCGCCATGGCCGCTCAGACCGCTGGAGACCTCCGCACCCTCGTCACGCGCCGGGTCGGCCTCGACAAGCGCGTCGTGGTGCTCGCCAGCGATCTCGCGCTCGTGCGCGCCATCGAGGCCAACCGCTGCGTCGTACTCGCGGATCCGGCTTCGCTCGATGAGCTGACCGCGTTCCGGCCCGATCTCGTCGTGGCCTTCGATGGGTTCGCCCTGAAAGACGGTGGTGGAGCCTCGTTCCGGGCGCTCGCGCAAGCCGCGGGAGAAGCAGACCTCGTCTTCTCCTTCGCGAACGCCGCCTCGGCCTCGTCGCTCCTGCAGGGCCTGACGGGCTCGACGCCGACGCCGACCTTCGCGGAGCCCGAGGTTCGTCGCTGGCTCGCCTCGGCCGGGTATGTCGTCAGCGGTCGCGATGTGGTGGTGACGCCGCATCGGTCCACCGGGCTGTCGGCCGATACCGAGGCGGCGCTTCGACAGGTGCTGGAGCAGGTGAACCCGGACGCGGCAGCCGACCGGTTGCTCCTCTTCGCGAGGCGCGGCACCGTGGCCTCGTCGCCAGACCGCACCGAGGGCCTCGTCTCGGTCGTCGTCTCGTCGTCCGGCGCGGAGCCGCTGCTCGCCGGCACCCTCTCGTCCTTGCTGAACCAACAGCGTCGACCGCTCGAGCTGGTGGTGGTGGCCAACCTCTCGTCGGATCGGCTCGACCGGGTGCTCGAGAAGGCGAAGGCCCGCAGCGGCGTGACGGTGGTGGCGCTGACCAACGCGTCGCCCGACACCGCGGTGCGGACGAACGTGGGGCTGGCCGTGGCGCAGGGACAATACGTGTCGTTCGCGGAAGCCGGCGCGTTGTTCTCCCCGATGCACCTGGCCGGGCTCGTCCAGTCGCTGGAGGAGGGGACGGCGGCCTGGGCGCTCGCCCGGTCGAGCGTGAGCGCGACGCCGCTGGAGGAACGACCGGTCCACTTTTCCGTGTCAGCGTGGCTCAAGGCCGGCTGGGTGAGCCGCATGGAATGGCTGCTCGACACCTCGCGGCTGGGCCCGTTCGCGCTCACGTTCCCGGAGGGGGTCGAAGGGGGCGAAGCGGCGCTCTTCACCCGGCTGGGGCTGCTGTTTCCACCAGCCTGGACGGGGGGCGCGCCGACGGTCGAGCGTCTGGTGCCCGAGGTGGTGAACGTCCCGGCGCTGCTCGAGGCGACGCGGGGTCGGCCGCTGCGGGGGCTGGTGACGCTCGAGGCGCTGCTGGCCGAGCCTCCGCCACCCGACCTCGAGGCGCTGGTGCAGGAGCGCCTCGAGGCCATCGATCCACGGTTGAAACAGGGGTTCGGCACCGTCGCCGCCACGGTGAAGCGGGTGCGGTCGGCGTGGCTCGACGCGCGAGCCGCTGCGGCGCGCGAACTCGAGAAGAAGTGACGGTCAGGGCTTCCAGGCCTTGAAGGTGTTGTTCGAGCTTTGGGGTCGCCGTGAGGACTCGACCGCTCATCGCGCTGATGGTGAAGCGCGAGCCGCGGCGGGTCTTGCGGGTGATGAGCGTGGCGGCGCGACCTGCTCAACGAAGGCCATGAGTTCCTGTTGGAACGCCGCGAGCTCCTGCTCGAGCGTCGGAGCGTTTCGGTCGAAGGTTCGTTCGAGGGTCGCCATGGTCAATGGCCGCCTCCTTCGTCATGCGGTTCTTGTGAACCGTGTCCCAGTGCCGCGCCTTCGGTCAGCTCTGCGGGAACCCCGCGCGCCGCGCCTCGAGCTGCTTCGCGCTGATCGCGTCGAGCACCGCGCTCATCTGTTCCGTCGGCGTCTCAGGGCTGATGTGAATGAACCCAGCGGTCGTCTTCGCCGACGCGCCGAACTCCGCCGCCAGGTTGTACCCGAGGTAGTTGCACAGGTACGCGCTGCGGTCCGGCTGGTAGCTCGTGTCCGACCGGCTCGTGTGCACCTGCCGGCTGCCGCCGAACCCGGTCAGCGCCCAGTCGATGGCTTCGACCGGAAGGTCGGTCTTCAGCGCCTCGGGTCCGCCCTCGCGCACCGCCCGCGCCGTCATCAGCTCGTTGTTCCCATCGCGGGCCGCGCCCAGCTGGTTCTCGGGGCGCTCTTCGACCTGTGCCTGGCCGTGCGTGACGCCCATCGAGAGGATCACATCGGGCGGACTGCGTCGCACCTCGGCCATGAACCCGTCGACCGCCGCCGGCGTCACGTCGAGCCGACGGTACTCGACGATCGCGCCTTTCACGCCGCGCTCCGCCAGCCGCTGCGCCATGTTGGCCGAGGGATTGTCGGTGATGCCCATGAAGGCGCCGTAGCCCGTCACCACCACCCGCATCGGCTTCTCCCCCGGCTGCAACCCCAGGGAGGCCGGCTTGAAGACCATCAGGTGCGCGGCCGGGTCGCTCCGTCGCGCCGCGCGTCCGCTGAAGTTGGCCGGGTCGTACGGCTGCACGTCTCCGCCGATGACGACCCCCGCGAACGCCGACGGCAGCTGCGCCTTCACCTTGTCGAGGATCTGCTGCGGCCCTTCACCGGCCTTCACCGGCACCGACAGCTTCTGCCCATCAATCGTCAGCTGCAGCACCCCGTCGGCCCGCGCCCGTCCCTTGAGCGCGAACGCGTTCTCGAAGAGGCCCACGCGCGCGGACAGCCCGGGCACCGTGAGCGTCAGGTTGGCGTAGCGCCCCTCGAGGCTGGCGAGCTGGCCTTTCGCTTCGATGTTCACCCATGCGTTCGTCTGACCCATCGCCGCGAGGTGGCTGAGCAGCCGTTGCTTCGTGGCGTCGTCAAACCCGTCCGCGGCGTGCAGGAGCGTCGTGCGCTCGGTCGACGACAGCCCACCCACGTCGCGCACCTGCAGCATGATGCGGTCGACGTCCGCCGCATCGACCTTGCCGTCCCGCGCTGCCGTGGTGAGGGCCCGCCGAATCCCCGTGACGTCCATGTGGGACAGTATCGCCTCTTTTGCGCCCGAGGTGCGTGCCGAGCGTCACGATGGTATCGCGCCTCCGCATGAGTGACTGGAAAGCCGAGAAGTCCCGATGGCTTGTGAAGACGTACGAGAAAGCGAAGGCCAAAGGGCCTGAGCGCCGGGCCACCTTCCTCACCTCGAGCGGCATCGAGCGCGACCCTGTTGATGGCCCGGCCCCGGAGACGGCCTCGGTCGAGCGCCTGGGCTTTCCCGGCGAGTACCCCTTCACCCGCGGCGTGCAGCCGACGATGTACCGCGGCCGCTTCTGGACGATGCGGCAGTACGCCGGCTTCGCGAGCGCGAAGGACTCGAACCAGCGGTACCACGCGCTGCTTCAGGCGGGCCAGACCGGCCTCTCGGTCGCGTTCGATCTGCCCACGCAGATGGGGTACGACGCCGATAGCCCGCGCGCTCGCGGCGAGGTCGGCAAGGTGGGCGTCTCGATCTGCTCCGTGCGCGACATGAAGGTGCTGCTCGACGGCATTCCGCTGGGCGAGGTGAGCACCTCGATGACGATCAACGCCACGGCGCCGATCCTCCTCATGCTCTACGCGGCCGTCGGTGAGTCCCAGGGGGTGCCGATGGAGGCGCTCCAGGGCACCGTCCAGAACGACATCCTCAAGGAGTACATCGCGCGCGGCACGTACATCTACCCGCCGGGCCCGAGCCTGCGCCTCATCACCAACCTCTTCGCCTTCTGCGCGAAGAAGGTGCCGAAGTGGAACCCGATCAGCATCAGCGGGTACCACATTCGTGAGGCCGGCTCGACCGCGGCTCAGGAGATCGGCTTCACGCTCGCCGACGGCATCGCCTACGTGGACGCGGCGCAAAAGGCCGGGCTCGAGGTCGATGACTTCGCAGGCCGCCTCTCGTTCTTCTTCAACGTGCACAACGACTTCCTCGAGGAGATCGCCAAGTTCCGTGCAGCGCGGCGCCTGTGGGCGCGGGTGATGAAGGAGCGCTTCGGCGCGAAGGATCCACGCTCGATGATGTTGCG
>JBILEB010000279.1:0-5628 GCA_044352295.1 Myxococcaceae bacterium | reverse complement strand
GCGATGATCTTCCTCTGCTGCGGCGGCATCACGCTCTCGCCTCCCCTCCCGTCACCCACAGGAAGTCCATGAGGTCCAGAATTCTCCCGCGCCATTCCAACTCATGCCGTCGGGAAGTTGCGCCTTCCACAGGCGTGACGCAGATGTGGACGCTACGAAGGCTTCGACTGAAGCAGGGCTGGGTGTCTGCACAACCAACGACGGAATGGCCGTCGCCGCACCGGGCAGCCCAGTCAAGGTTCGGCCCTCGCACACTCCACTCCGCGCTGCCTCAATACGCCCATTGCGAAGCCCTATCGCGACTTCGCCACCCATCACCGTCGCCAACGCCATGTCGCCGGTGAAGCTCGCAGCCGAGACCGCATTGAGGTTACACGCTCGTCCCCCTGCAACGCCCATCCCGAGAGAGAGGGGCTGCAGCTGAGTATCCGAGAAGCCACCAGTCGCTGGCACATTGGTCCCCACCCACACGTCATTCGCCCCCACCACCGGGCCCGCTGTCACCGTCCCTGCCGTCACGGCTTCCCACGCATTGCCTCCGTCCGGCCACGTCGCTACCACTCGCCCTGACGTACCCGGACGGTTCTGGACCGCCGTGATGACGAGGCCCGTCCGCGACACGGCCACCGGCTGAATCTGATTCGAACTGTCGTTGAGGCTGATGTCCCGCGTCCACCTCAGCCGCGTCACCGCGAGCGTCCCACCGCTTCCCCCTCCTGCGTTGTTCACGACATCTCGCGCACTCCCCGACAGCGTAAAACTCCCAGTCAGCATCGGCAGGACTGGCGCCGCCATGTCCAACTCAACGCAGTCGCAACGCGCAGAACCACAATTCCCACTGCACGCCGCCGCCGAGACGTACCTCACCCCAGCGTCGCTCCCCGCCAGCAGTACCTCGGGCGGGCCCGCCAACGCCTCATTCGCCCGTACCTCCACCCGCACCAACGCATCCCGCAGGTACGGCCCCGGCCCCTGCGGGGCGAACGTGAGGCTTGGCCCCACTGCATCCACAACCCCCGTCCCCATCGCGCTCACGCCCCCGTCAAACGCCGTCCTCCACGTAAAGGCCCCTCCAACCACCGGCGTCGTCGTCACCAACGTCTTCACTGGCCCCATGCCCGTCAGCACCGCAGGCCCGCTGGGCCCCACCACCGGCACATTCTCCGAGAACACACCTCCGTCCACCATCGTCACTGCCACGGCCACCGTCAGCCCTGCCCCAGGCCCGTACACGCCTCCGTCGGGACTCACGAATTGCAGGCCCGTCACCGCGACCACACACGTCCCTCCATCCAGGCTGGGCGTACACGACTGCCACGTCGCACACGTCGTTGACGCGTTGCACCCGTGCACCTCCACTTCCCTGTCCTCCCTCGGGCCTCCGTCCCACCCAAACTTGTACGTCGCCCGTTGCGCCGTCATCGGCGCCATCAACGTCGTCCCCCCCGGAAACGGAATGTTGGCGGTTTGCGCGTCGTAGTCCGTCGTCACCGGCACCCGCGCATTCACCGTCCCCCCGTCGTGCACCAACCTCGCAACGACAGGTACTGCACTCCGCACCCCTACCACCACCCCTGCGTCAGGCGACGTCACCTCCAACCGCGCCTGCTCGCACGCCCCCGTCACCTGGTTGCACACTTCCCACGGGCTCGCACACGGCACCGTCGCGCACCCAGGTGTCCCTCCTCCAACCCCTCCCGCCGTTCCGCCTGCCGTTCCGCCTGCCGTTCCGCCTGCAGTTCCACCTGCCATGCCCCCGGAGATGCCTCCAGCCATCCCACCGGACGTTCCGCCTGCAACGCCTCCTGCTGTGCCTCCGGACGTTCCGCCTGCCGTGCCTCCCGCACGGCCTCCGCCCATACCGCCCGCGGCGCCACCATCACCGGCTCGTACGCACACGCCGCTCACGCACACGCCGCCGGGCTGACACTCCGAGTCGCTGGCACAGGTCTTTGCGGGGCTCTGGCAGCCGACCACCACCAACGCCAACACACACATGCTGCGAGTCATGGAAGTTCCCCCTGGATGATGAACGCGCCGAAGTTTGGACCCACCACCACGCTCACCTTCGGCCCCTCGGCCGGGTTCAGCGCGACGAGAATGCCTCCGACCAATGCCGCTGCCGCTCCGACCCCCAGGACCGTCAAACCGACCGGCTGGAGGCTGCGGGCCGTCTGGTAGTTTCGAGCCGCCTGCTCAGGTGTCTCGTTCGGCCCCGGCTGAATCAAACCATCCGTCACGCTCCGCGCAGCGCCCGAGCCGATGGCGAATAGAATGGAGCCAGCGACCGCTGCACCGGCGCCAACGCCCACCATCGTCCAGCCAACGCTCCGTGCCAGAGGCGGCTCGGGAGGTCGGGGCGGAGGCGGTGTGAACACGACTCCTGCGTCGGGCGGCAGCGAGGTTCCAGCGTCTGCGCCGGTCGTCGTTTCGAGGGGCGGCGTCACCCGCACCACCTCGACTGGCTTCGTCTTCTCGCGGGTCGCGGGCAGCTTCGACAGCTCCATCGCGGTGAGGAGCGCCGGCACGAGCTGCTCGACCACTGCGGTCGACGTCTGACCTGCCTTCTTCTCGAGCGACAGCGACTTTGGCGCAATGACGAGTTGCCCATCGTCCCGCACGACCCGAGCGGTTGCCGTGAACTTCACGCCCACCGCGTCGGCCTTGACCCCAACGAAGATGGCGTACAGTGCTGAGTTCAAGGTTGCGTAGTTCGCGAGGCAGCCATCGTCGATTCCGCAATCGCTGCGGTTGAGCCTCTTGAGGGCAACCCCACTGACGAAAGCGTCAATCGGGCTGACTCCCGCGCCGGAGAGGGCCTGCCTCAACGCGGGCTGAAGCGCTGCCGTTTGCTTCGGGCTGAGGTCTCGGACCAGGACCTCGAGCGGGTACGGAGCGACCGTCGCCCGGTCGGACTGAGCCATGGCATTCCATGAAATAAGCAGCACTGCCAACGAGGCAAGGCGCATGTCCATCCTGGTTTGATTCAACGTGGAATGTACTTCCGTACGACGCGGTCGACCTCGGCCTGGACCGACGCGCACTGTTCGGGCGTCACCGCCCGGCTGGCTCGTTCGAGAATTGCGACCTGCGTCTGCTCGAAGGCCGCGTACTGCTGAAGGCCACTCTTCGCGGCCACGAGGTCCCGAACCTCGTTCAAGTCGTTCGTCACGATTTTTCGCCACCGCTCGTCGGGCGTGCAGTCGATCTCTTTCGGAACGGGCCGCGCGGTCGGCGGCTTCACGGGCACGACAGGCGGATTCGGCTGAATCGGCGCCAGGTCGTCCACCTGCGCCGGTGGGACCGCCGGAACGACCGCCAGTGGCGCAGGCGGAGCGGGCACGGCGGGCTCGGGCGGCGGTTGGACCCCGGGCACAGGCGTTTCAGGCCTCGGGGCCGGCCGGTCCGGGCGGACAATGAGAAAGGCGATGAAGGCTGCCAGGATGACGAGACCCAGCCAGAGGCTTCGAAACGGTCGTCGGACCGTAGCTTCCTGAGCGGCGAGGCCGTTGCGGTCTCGATCCTGTTCGTCCTTCGATGCGGCCGCCCGTTGCGCGACCGGCGGGAGCTGGTCCGTGGGGCGTGCAGCCTGGTAGGCATTCAGGTCGAAGTTCACTTGCGTCGACTCGCGACGGCCCTCGATTTCATCGAGCACGGCCGTCAGGCGACCGGCGACCTGCCTCGCCGTCGCCGGCCGTTCCTCGGGGTGCTTCTCGAGCAGGCTCATCACCAGGTCGGCCAACACCGCGGGGTGGTCACCTGCCAGGGGCCGTGGCGGGTCGCGCCGGTGCGCGTCGACCAGCTCGATCACGTCGGCTCCGGTAATCGGCAAACACCCCTCGAGGAGTTCGTAGAGAATGACCCCCAGCGTGTACAGGTCTGACTGAACCGTCGGCTCCAGGTTCATCGCCTGTTCTGGCGAAACGTACTCGGGCGTACCCGAATGGAGCGCCTCACCTCCCCGTCGCCACGCAAGCCCGAAGTCGCCGATCAGCAGGTTCGGCACCTCCTTGCCGCTGACCACCACCGTGCGCGTCTCGACGAAGATGTTGGCCGGCTTCAAGTCTCGGTGGATGACTGGCGGGTTGAGCCCATGCGCCTCGGCGAGCCCTTCCGCGAGTTGGATGCCGAACCGCAAGGCCTCGGACCGCTCGAGTCGTGCGCTGCCGGTCCTCACGAAGCGATCTCCCAACCATTCCGCGAGTGTCTGGCCGGTCACCAACTGCATCACGAGGTACGGGCGCCCGTCTGGCAACGTTCCGAAGCTCAGCGGCGCGACGATGTGTGGGCGCTGAACCAACTGAAAGTGAACGGTCGCCTCTGCGAGGAACCGATCGACCAGCGCCTGTTCGAGCCCCGCTTGGGGCACTTTCAGCGCCGCAAGGTGCTCGGTTTTCTCGTGCTTGACCTCGTACACCGTCGCCATGCCCCCGTTGCCGATGCGGTCGGTGACTCGGTAGCCGTCGACCCGGTCCCCGATCCGCAACTCGGGCATCGGAGTCGTTGGACTGGCCTCAGCCACGAGTCGGCCTCGCCCTGAGGTAGGGTGAGTGGATGCCGAGCCGGATTTCTGGAATTCCCCCCCCCCTTCCGAGGGGTTAGCGAGCTTCGCATCGAGGCCTCCGAAAGAGTGGAAGGGTCATACCAGCCCCATCCGACGCCAGCAAAATCGTTCCGACTTACACCCGTCCCGTGGAGCCCAGCCCGGCGTGGGCGGCTGCTGCAAGAAGACGGGGCCGTGGGCCTGTGGGCGCGCATCCTCCGATGGCAACGCTCGCCGGCACTCGTGCTCGTCGGGTACTCCCCACTGCTCATGCCGGAGCGCAATCGCGCTGCGGCGCGACCGGAGAGTCTCGACGCCGCCATCGCCAGGCTCGAGGCCCGGCCGGACGGCGTGCTGCTTTCGCCGGTGGCCTCATCAGACACGATCTTCGTCGACGGCGAACGGGCTCCTGCGCTGGTGAAAGGTGGCGCTGTCGTGGACTTCAAGCCGGCCCTTGGTCCCGTGGCGAGCTGGTTTCTCGAAGTGGAGCGCGACCATCCGTTGACGTTCGACGAGCTCGGCCCGCTCTGGCCCGCATGGCGCTGCGGCGCGTTCAGCTACACGGTTGATGGGCGGGGCCGGTGGACGGGCACCCTGCGCGGCGGAGACCACTCCCTGGGCCTCGACTCGCTCGACTGGCTCCGCCGCGTTCTGTCCAGCCAGCTCGCGGCCCGGTTCGACACACTCTCGGTCGAACCGAGTCGCATCGACGACCGCACGCCGTGGAGCGACTTCGTCGCCGCCCATCACGCGCTGGCCGGGCTGACCCCCTTCACCCTTCGTGTGGTCGAGCCGTCGCGTCCGCCGCCACCGCTCCGTATGGAGCGGCCCGCGGTAACCCCTCATGCGCAGTTTCTCGATGCCGGTTGGCGGCTGGTGCCCCTTCAGTGGGAACACGGCCTGTGGGTGCTCCGGGCTGGCGGCGATGTCTGGCGCTGGAGACCCGAAGGCGACCACCTCGTCGCGGTCGGTTCGGGCCTGGAGAGCGTCACCCCCTTCTTCAGCACGAACTGGAATACCCATCGTGACTGGACGCACTCCCTGTCCAACTTCAGGTTGCTCCCAGGCCCGTCGGCGTTCCTCTC
>JBILEB010000149.1:0-18808 GCA_044352295.1 Myxococcaceae bacterium | reverse complement strand
CGCAGCTCAATGTCGCGTTGCCGACAGGCACCAACGCGGACCCGGAGGAGGCGGTGTCGGTCGGCACCAACCTCTGGGAGCTCCACGCCGCTGGCGACGTCGAGCTGCACCTGGCGGCCGACAAACACTTCTTCGTCGACGAGCATGGCGTCTACCGGCTCAACGTGGGCGCCGACGTCTTCTACGCGTTCTTCCGGCCGCGCCTGTACCAGGCTGGCAAGGGGCTCAAGAACCCGCTGCTCAACAACAACGCGTTCTACGTGGGCGACACCTATTGGATCGATCCTGGGGATTGGGTGGCCGGAACGGTCAGCGTCGACGCGGTGCCCATCATCGGGCCCACGCGCGCCTCCATCGTGTCGGGCGGCAGCTTCGAGAAGGCCCAGGCGCTCCCGCCGCTGTTGACCTTGAGCGCGAGCTTCACCTACGTCTCCACCATGCAGAGCGACTGGCAGTCCGGCAGCGCCCTCTGGGACTGGGACCGCGAGAAGGTGTGGCAGCCCGGCGAGAAGAATGTCTTCCGCTTCACCGGCACCGTGAGCCTCCTTCGCCTTGGGTTGCCGCTGCAGGTCTACGCCTCGTACCGGTCGCAAGACATCATCCCCGGTCGTTTCACCCGGCCCGCGAACGTCTTCACTGCGGGCGTTCGGGCCATCGCGAAGTTCTGGTGATCTCCATGCGTCACGTGTTCCTGCTGTCCGCCGTCCTGAGCGCGCTCCCGGGCTGCGCGCTGACGTCCTTCGTCGGCTATCGCCTGTTTCCCGATGGCCCGAAGGAGCGCGCCGCCGACTCGATGGCGCTGCCGGGCTTGAGCGCGCCGGCCTCGGTGACGTTCGACGCGCAGGGTGTTCCCCACGTCGAGGCCGCGAACCTCGTCGACCTCGCGCGCGCCACGGGCTTCGTGCAGGGCCGCGCGCGCTTCTTCCAGATGGACATGATGCGACGGCTGGCTCGCGGCCGTGTCTCCGAGGTCGTGGGTGAGCAGCCGCTCGTGTCGTCCACCACTGTCGAGTACGACAAGACCATGCGCGGTTGGGACATCGAGGGCCGCGCCGAGGCCGACTTCGCGAAGCTCCCGCCTGAGCAGCGCGCCTTGCTCGACGCCTTCGCCGAGGGCGTCAACGTGGCGCGCCTGAAGTGGCCGCCGCTTGAGTACCGGTTGCTGCGCCTGGAGTCGGAGCCCTGGCGCGCGTCCGACACGCTCGCCGTCGGCGTGCTCAACGTCTGGAGCGTCACGCACAACTACCAGCAGGAGCTCGCGCGGCTCCTCTTCGCGATGCACCAGGGCGTCGAGCGCATGGAGCGGCTGTACCCGAACGAGCCGGTGCGCGGTGGCCGCAGCGTGACGACGACCTCGACGCCCACGCCGCTCCCGCCCGCCGTCGCCGCCGAGCTGACGAACCTCTTCCCGGTGCGCTTCACCGCTCCACCCACCACGACCGCCGGGCTCTCGTCGATGCCCGTCGAGGGCGCGTCCAACGCGTGGGTCGTCTCCGGCGCGCGCACCGCCTCGGGCAAACCCATGGTGGCGAACGACCCGCACCTGGCCCACTTCCTTCCCGGCATCATGGTGCAGCAGCACCTGAAGGCACCCGGGCTCGACGTGATCGGCGTCACCGTGCCAGGCGTGCCGTGGGTGTTGTCGGGCCACAACGCGAAGGTGGCCTGGGGCATGACCTCGACGATGAGCGACGTGATCGATCTCGTCATCGAGCGCGAGCTCGCCGCACGCCCTGGCTTCGTCGAGAACGAGGCGCGCGAGTGCCCCCTCACGACCCGCGACGAGGTGGTGCGCGTCCGCGATGGGAGCGAGCTGCTCGAGCGAGCGGTGACGTTCCGCGCGAGCTGCAACGGACCCCTCGCGAACGATCTGTTGCCGCAGCTGTTTCCGCCGGGTTCGCCGCTCGTCGCGATCCGCTGGCGGGTGACGGGCCTCGAGAACGCGATGGGCGCGCTGCTCCGCATGGATCAGTCCACCAGCGTGGAGGACTTTGGCCAGGCAGCGGCCCAGCTTCCTTCGACATGGAACACCTGGACGGTCGCCGACGTCGACGGTCACATCGGACAGTTCATGTCGGGCCAGGTGCCGGTGCGGCCCAACCACCGGGGCACGTTCCCGGTGCCTGGCTGGTCCCAGCGCTACGAATGGACCGAGTTCGTCGTCGGCCGGCAGCTGCCCCACGCGGTGGACCCGACCGACGGGCTGCTCGCCCACGCCAACAACCTGATGGCCGAGCCGGGGGCCACGGAGTTCGCCCGCGCCCAGGTGGACTCGGCGCCGCCGTTTCGTCACCAGCGGATCGTCGAGCTCGCGGGGGCCACCGCGAAGCACGATCTCGCCTCGTTCCGGAAGATGCTCGCTGACACGGGCTCCCTTCGCGCGAAGGGGGTGTGGCCCTTCATGCGCACCTCACTCGGCAGTGGAGAAGGGCTCACCGACACGGGCCGCACCGCGCTCGCTCGTCTGTCGAGCTGGGACTTCGACGCCCGCGCCGATGCGCCCGAGGCGGCGATCTTCTTCCTCACCTACCGTCACGCCATCGTCACCGCCGTGCAGGACGAGCTGCCCGCTCCCGCGACGAAGTTCTTCCTGGGCCAGCGCTACTCGACCAACACGGCCGATCTCTGGTTCGAAGACGCGGCCCACCCCGTGTGGGACGACCGCGCCACGTCGACGGTCGAGACCCGTGATGAGGTCGTCCGCGCGGCCTTCACCCGAGCCGTCCAGGAGCTCGCAGAGCAGCAGGGCCAGGACGTCTCGCGGTGGCGGTGGGGCGCGCTCCACTGGCACCGACCGATGCACGCCTTCGGCGGCAAGGCCGTGCTCGATGGCCTCGTCAACCTGGCCCGGTTCGAGGCGGGCGGTGAGATGGACTCGGTCTGGAAGACCCACTTCGACTTCGGCAACGAAGCGGCGCCCTTCAAGGTGGTCGCCGGGCCGGTGTACCGCTCGGTCGTCGATCTCGCCGACGTGGCTCATGGCTGGTGGATCATCGACACGGGCTCGAGCGGCTGGCCGGGCTCGATGCACTATGGCGATCAGTACGAGGCCTGGCAGCGCGGAGAGCTGGCGCCGATGCTGTTCGACATCGCCGAGGTGAAGCGGGGCGTCCACGGCGCCCTGACGCTGACGCCGTGAGGCCTCAGGCCGCGGCTTTCGCCCTCTCGAGGAACTGACGCAGCATCTCGGCCAGGGACTCCCGCTGGAGCGGTTTGGTCAGCACGGCATTCATCCCGGCGGCGAGGGCCGCGTCGAGCTCCTCCTTCGACACCGAGGCGGTCAGCGCGATGATCGGCGTGTGCTGGTTCGGGCCGCCAGCTCGAATCGCCCGCGCGGCAGGCTCATGCACAGGGGCGTGAGGCCGAAGAAGGCCATCATCGAGGGGTCCCAGGACGTCGAGCCGATGGCCTCGAAGAAAAAGAGAGCCGTCATGATCGGAGCCTGGACGTGGCTCAGCACGCCTCGGAGCCGCGCCACCCGCGAGACCAGCACCGCCCCCCAGGCGAGCAGTGCGGCGAGGCCGGCGATCACCGCCAGGGGCCGTAGACGGCCCCGACGCCGAGCGAGAGCCCGCTGAAGACCTGCTCATCGTCCGGCCCGTTCAGCACGGGTCCGTGAACACCAACCGGTGCGCCGGCCCGGGGCCCATGAACGGCTGTCATGGATTGCGATGGCATGGCGCGGTGCGGGAACGTTGAAGCAGGACCGATGCCATCGGGGGCAGGGTGTGCGAGGAGCGGCCATGAGCGAGGCATGCCCCTGTGGGAGCTCGTCGTACGCCGCGTGTTGTGGGCCGAGGCATTCCGGTCTTCGCCCCGCTGAGACCGCCGAGGCCTTGATGCGGTCGCGCTATGCCGCGTACGCCCTCGGGCTGGGCGACTACCTCGTCGCGACGAACGCGCGGCCGGCGAGGCCAGGGGAGTCGGCTGAGCTGACGGCGTGGGGAAAGTCCGTGGCCTGGGTCGGGCTCGCCGTCGAAGCGGTCCACTCCGGTGAGGCCACAGATGACGCTGGCGTCGTGCAGTTCTCGGCCCGCTTTCTCGAAGCCGGGGCGCTGGTGACGTTGGCAGAGCGCTCACGCTTCTCCCGCGTGACGGGGGCCTGGAGGTACGTCGAGGGGACCAGCGACGTTCGTCGCGAGAAGCTCGTGCGCAACGCGCCGTGCCCCTGTGGGAGCGGCCGAAAGGCGAAGCAATGCCACCTCTGAGCGAGGCGCCCTACTTGAGTCGTTTGAGGGCGGCTCCGGCTTCGGCCACGTCGAACTTCTGCGCCTGCTCGTAGGCCTTCTTCGCCTCGTCCTTCTTGCCCAGCTCCTCGTAGAGCTCGCCCAGCGACAACCACGCTTGCCCGAACGCTGGATCGACCCGCGTCGCGGCCTTGAAGGACTCCTCGGCGCGGGCCTTGTCGCCCTGGGTGAAGAGGCACTGGCCGCGGTAGTGGAGCGCGAGCGCGTGACGATCATCCATGGTGAGGATCTCGTTCATCGTCGTCACGCACCGCCCGGCGTTGGTGGCGGGGTCGCCGCGGAAGAGCAGGAAGCCGAGCTCTGCGCGCGCGTCGAGGAGCGACGGGTTCACCTGCACCGCCTTCTCGAGCGGCTCGAGCGCCTCGTTGGGCCGCTGCATGCGCGACTTCATCAGGCCGAAGCGCATGAGCGCCTGCGCATCGTTGGGGTCGGCGGCCATCATTTCCTTGAGCAGCGCCTCGGCGTCGGCGAACCGGCCCTGGGCGGTGAAGAGGTCGGCCAGCCCGAGCTTCGCGGCGCGGTTGGCGGGCTCCTCCTGGAGCACGTCGCGCAGGAGCGGCTCTGCCTGCCGGGCCACCCGCTTCTTGGTGTAGGCGCGGGCGAGAGCGAGCCGCGCTTCGGTCCCGGGCTCCAGCTCGAGGCGCTTCTGCAGCTGTTCGACGGCGCCGTCGTAGTTCTGCTGGGCCATCAGCGCCTCGCCGAGCGCCTGCCGCGCCGAGCCGTCCTTCGGCATCTTGTCGACGGCCTGCTTGAGGGTGTTCACCGCCTCGTCGACCTTGCCCATCTGCAGGTAGGCCAGCGCGAGGCCCCGATAGGCATCCGTGGTGCGGCGCATGTCGTTGCGTTTGAGGAGCGCCTTGAAGCCTGAGTCCGCCTTGTCCTGCGCCTCGGCCACGTCGATGGCCTTCTTGAACGCCTCGACCGCCCGGTCCTTCTTGCCCTGCTTGAGGTACAGCGTCCCGAGCTGCACGTAGGGCCCGGTCGACGACGGCTCGAGTTTGAGCGCGGCCTCGAAGGCCTTCGTGGCCTCGTTGGGTTTGTTGAGCTTCATGAAGCTCATGCCGGTGTTGAAGAAGGCCTCGGCGTAGGTCGGGTCGGCCTGCGTCGCCTTCCGGAAGAACTCGAGGGCCTTCTTCGAATCAGCCATCGCGTCCCACGCCACCCCGAGGTTGTTGAGCGCCTGGGCGTGCCTGGGGGTGATGGCGAGGGTGCGCTCGAACTCCTTCATCGCGCTCGAGGCGTTGCCCTCGCGCATCAGGATGACTCCGAGGTTGTAATGGGCCTCGGCGTCGTCGAGCGTGTCCTTGCTGACGGCGACGAGGATCTCCTTCGCTTCGCCAAACAGCCCCTTCTCGGCGAGCGCCTTTCCCAGGTTCACCCGCGCGGCCGTGAGCTCCGAGTCGAGCTCGAGCGCTTTGCGGTAGCCGGCGATGGCCTCATCGAGCTTCGACGCTTTCTGCTGGGCCTCGGCCAGGTTGAAGCGCAACCCCGCATCGGTGGGCGCCAGCTCGACCGCCTTGCTGTAATGCTCGATGGCGACGGTGGCCTCGTCCTGGGAGCGCGCCAGGGCGCCCCGCTCGGCCCGCAGCGTCGGCTCATCGGGCTGCGCGAGAATGGCCTTGTCGAGCAGCTCCTTCGCCTTCCCGGCCTCGTTGGCACCCCGGTAGGCGCGCGCGAGGAGCAGCTTGCCGTCGAGCGACTCCGGGTCCTTCTGGACGAGGGCCTCGAGCGGCTTGATGGCGCGCTTCGGATCGCCGAGCGCGAGGTGGGCCAGCCCCAGGCGGTAGAGCGCGTCGGTGTCGTCGGGGCTGCGCTCGATCGCGGCGGACTCGACGGCGATGGTGCGCTTGAGCGCGTCCGGGTCGGCCGTCTGGCCGAGGAACGACGCGAGCGCGAGGGCGGTCAGCATCATGGCGATGGCCTCACTCGACGAAGGGCGATGCGCGGGCGTCGAAGGTCTTCTTCGCCAGGGCGGCGCGGGCCTTCTCCCACTCGGCGCGAACGCCGTCGGCCTCGGTGTTGGTCTCCTTCAGCTTCTCCTTCAGCGCCGCGTACGCGGCGTCACAGTCGGCGACCTGCTGCTTGAACTGCGCGGGATCGTAGTCCTCGCTGCCTTCGAGCTTGGCCTTGCGCGCCGCCGCCAGCCGCGTCTCCTCGTAGCGGGCCATCGCGCAGGTGAGGGCCTGGTCGGCCAGCGATTCTTCGCGCACGTTGACGCGCTGCTTGGCGCGCAGCCACTCGACCCGCGCGTCCGCCTCGAGCACCGCCAGCTCCGCCACCTCACGGGAGAGCTGATCCTGCGCAGCGCTCACCTCGCTCTTCGCGGCGGAGTACCGATCTCTCGAGCGACGGATCTGATCGCGCGTGCGGTTGACCTCGGCCTTCGCTTCGTCGAGCCGGTCGACGGCCAGTGCGAGATCGTTCTCGCTCTCGAGCAGCTCGATCTTCGCCTCGTACGGCAGCTTGTCGAGGATGGTCTGCGGCACCCGCTTGAGGGCGCAGCCTGGACCCAGCAGGACGAGGGCGAGGAGAAGGAGGTTTCTCATGGAGGGATCACCTTGGCGGAGAAGCGGCCGAACACCGTACGGCCCGAGGCGACTTCGATGCCGTTTTCGAAGGTCAGGTTGAACTCGCCGTTGACCGTGTTCATCGCCGTCGGGTCCGGCAGCCGGTCGAGGAAGAGGCTTCCCACTCGCAGCGGCGGGAAGGTGCGGCGGGGATCGTTGAGGACGTTGCGAGCCAGGGTGGTGCGCGACGCGCCGTTGGCGTCGAGGAACGTCAGGTCGATGCGCTGGTTGTTGGGCGCCGTGTCTCCCAGCAGGAGGTAGCCGACCTGCAACACGAAGTCTTCGCTCGCGCCGGCCATCACCATGCCGCCGTCGGGCAACGTCGAGTCCCCCAGGGGTCGGGTGCGCACGAAGTCGACCGACATGGTGTCGGTGGTGAGCCGAATACGCGCCTCGTCGTAGCCCAGGTTCATCAACTGCCCGAGGCTCCCTTCGAGCACGAAGCGTGGTGGTGTCGGCTCCCCCGGACGCGGGCCACACGCCGCCCCGAGGAGCACCACCACCAGCCAGGCTGACGCTCGCCGCATCGTCATCACTTGCAGGTCTTCCACTCCGGGTCGACGTCGGGGCCGGTGAGGCTGCCCACGTCCTTGAGCACGCTCGTCTCGCGCCTGGCACCCTCGACGTCGAGGAACCGGCATCGCAGCGCCGCGAGGTTGGCGCGGGCCTTGTCGAAGGTCGGGTCCGCCTCGAGCGCTCGGCCGTACTCCGCGCGGGCGGCGTTGGCGTCGCCGTTGAGGAGGAGCGCGTAGCCGAGCGCCGAGTGCACCGAGGCGCGCGCCTCGTCGATCTCCAGCGCCCGGTTGAGGTTGAGCACCGCGTTGTTCACCTGGCCTGCCCCGAGGTACGCGAGGCCCACGGCTTCGAAGTCTGCGGCGTTCTGCGTCGCCTCGGCCCTCTTCTGGGCCTCTTCCACGTTGACGGGCTTCTCGGCCGGTGGGCCCTTGAGCGGCGAGCTGGCCTCGTCGACCTTCTTGCGGCAGCCCACCACCGCCGTGCTGAAGACCTCGAGCGACTCCGCGCGATCCAGGCACGTCTGGTACGTCTGATCGGCCTGCTGCTTGAGCGGGTCGACCTGCTGCTTCACCGCGGCACGGAACTCTTCGATCTCGTTCGGCTTGAGGCCGGCAGGAGGCGGCGTGGCCTCGACGGCCTCGGCGATGTTCTGCAGCGAGTTGGCGATGCGCCACAGCGAGGCCACCGCCCACTCGGCCGAACCGAGCGACGCAGCCTGCTGGTACAGCCCCTGGAGTTGCTGGAGCTGGGCCACCTTGTCTTCGATCTTGTCGTTGGGGATAGCCTTGAACTGCCGGTACAGCATCTCGGCCAGGTACCAGATGGCCCTGGCCGCATCGTCGCCGGCGGCGTTGGGCGAGTTCGTCACTGTCTGCATCATCGCCACCAACGGTTCGATCTTCTCGCCGGGCGTGCTCGCCGCCACCTCGCAGATGATGGCCGCGGCCGCCGTGTTCGCCTTGTCGATCTTCATCACCTGCTCGGCGGTCGCGCGGGCCTTCCCTTGCGCCTTCATCTTCATGTGCGTCTGGGCGAGCAGGACCAACACCTCGACCTTTCGCGCGCCCGCCTGATCGACCGTCTGCTCCAGCACCTTGATGGCGCCGGCCGAGTCACCCATCGCCATGCGCAGCCGCGCGGACGAGATGAGCGAATCGAGGCCCGTGGAGTCGCCCGCGAACAGCTTGCCCATCTGCTCGAAGTAGGTGGCGGCGTCCTGGAAGCGGCCCGCCTCGGCGGCGTGGCGACCCAGCGTGATCATCACGTCCGAGAGGAACTGCGACTTGGCGTACTCCTTGACGAAGCGCTCGCCGATCTCCTTCTCCTTGCGAAGATCCCGCTTTTCACGCGCGGCGACGAACGCGCCATAGAGCGCCTTCTCTCCGATCTCCTGGCCCTTGTTCTCGTCGGCCACCTTGAGGAGGCCGGTGATGACGTCGCCCGTCTCCTCGGAGGACTTGAGCGCCAGCTCGCCGAGCGCGTCGGCCTTCGACTGGGTGAGGATCTTCTGCACGTCGGCCTTGAACGCCGCCGGCAGGTTCGCCGCGAGGTAGGCCTTGCCGTATTCCTCGATGGCCTTGAAGTCGTTGAGCTGTCGGAGCGAGTCGAACGACAGGTTGCCTGCCACCACCGCGTCCTTGTGCTCGGCGTGCGAGAGGGCGAACTGCTGGAACAGCTCGGCCGACTTCCTGTAGTCGCCGTCCTCGTAGTAGGCGCGCGCGATGTTGAACTTCACCTCGAGGGCGTGCTCGTTCTTCGGGTAGCGCCCGATGAACTGAGCGCCGAGGAGCTTGAGGGCCTGGCGGGCATCGGCCACCTCGAAGGCCGTCAGCCGCTCCACCTCACCGGGCTTGAGGGCCGAGAAGTGGGAGAGGAGGGCGCCATACAGCGCCTCGTCGTGCGACTTGGTGTCCGACAGGGTCCGCTGAGACGCCGGGCCCGTGTTGGCCACCGAGGCGACCGCGGCGAGCTTCGAGTCCTTCGGGGCGTCCTTGGCCGGAGCCGCCTTTGGCTCCTTTGCCGGCTCTTTGGGCGCGGCGTCTTTCGCCACATCGAGGGTGTCCTTCGAGGCGTCGGCCTTCTTTTCGCCGGCCTTCGGATCCTTCTGGTCAAGATAGGTCGCCAGCTCTTCGAACTGCCGCGCTGACTCGACGTAGCGCTTGGCGGCGAAGAGTGCGTCGGCGCGGTTCTGCATGATGATGGTCGCGTACTGCTTGGGCCGGAACAGCCCGAGGTACCGTTCGTAGGCCGCAGCGGCCTCGAGGTAGAGAGGCTTGTCTTCCTTCTTCTGGGCCTGGGAGTGAACGGAGGTCGACAGGTCGCGCGCCATCTCCTCGAGCTCGGCGAGCGTCTTCTTCCGCGTCACCTCGTCCTTCGTCGGGTCGAGCTTCACCTGCACCGCGGCGCGCACCAGGAAGTTCACGTCTTCCGGCTTGGGCTGCACCTTGCCCTTGGCGGCCTTGAGCGAGTCGTACAGCTTGCCCACGCGCTCCACCTCGAGCTCCGGGTCCGGCTGGATCTCGAGCAGCTTGCGCAGCGCGGGAATCGCGAACTCGTACTGCTGCTTGATGAAGTAGCGGTTCGAGAGCTTGTCGAGAGCGAGGGCGAAGGTGGCGCGCGACTCCGACAGCTTCTCGAAGTACTGAATGGCGCCCTTGGCGGGCCGCGCCTCGGTGTAGCTGTAGACGAGGTCGAGCAGCGCCTCGCGCTTGACGTTGAGCGCCTTCGACAGATCCGTACCGGGGAGCGGCGCCGATGCGGCCGCGGCCTCGAAGAACGTCACCGCTTCGTTGTGGTTCTGCTGGTTGATGCGGATCCACCCCATTTTGTAGCGGGCCAGGTCGTGCACCGGCGACGGCGGCGCGTCGAGGATCGCCTTGTAGTGCTCCTCGGCCTGCTTGAGGTCGGCCTTGTCGAACCAGTAGTCGCCGAGGATCTGCTCGGCATCCAGGCGCAGCGGCGAGCTCGGGTACTTGCGAATGAGGTCGGCGTGCGTCTTGAGCATGTTGTCGAACTCGCCCATCTCGCGCTGCTCGTGCGCGAGATAGAACGTCACCTTGTCCGCGTCCTTGAAGTCGGGGAACTCGCGGAGGATGCGGTTGTAGATCTGCATCGCCTTCTGCTTGAGCAGCTTGGTCTCGGGAGAGACGAGCGCACCCTTCGCCCCTTCGGGCCGCGTCTCGGCCTGCAGGTAGTACACGTAGCGGCTCTTCTCGACGTAGAGCTCCGCGAGGCGGAACTGCAGGTCGGGCAGGTACGGTGCGTTGCGACTCTTGGCGATGAGCTTGTCGGTCTCGCCGATGGAGCGGTCGCACTTGAAGATGTCGCGCCGCAGCTTCTCGACGAGGTCCTGCTTCTCGCGCTGCCGCGTGACGATGGGGTTCTCGAGCTTGCTGATGGGGGCCTGCGACAGCAGCGCTCCCACCAGGACGACGTGCAGCGGACTCATCGCGCGGTCTCCTCGATGCACCGCGACTTCAGCGAGAAGCGGTAGGTGCGCAATTCATCGTTCCAGTACTCGTCGGCGAACTTGAACGAGACCTGGTTCGTCTTGAGAGCCTCCTCCTCGAGCAGCGCCACCAGCTTCGACCCCTTCTTGACGCGCTCGTACAGCTTGAGGCCCACCTCGTACTCCATCAGCCGAACCTGCTCGGCGGCGCGCAGCAGCTTGTCCGCTTCGACGCGCACCGAGTCCTGGAGCCGTCGCTGGTACACGCGGACGGCCTCGGCGCGGGAGAGGTCGTACACCCGGGTCATGTACCCGAACATGCGCTCACCGAAGGTGCCGGCGTACCGGCCCAGCTGCTCGCCTTCGAACTCGAGCGACTCGAGGAACTTCCTCGCGCGTTGCGTGCTGCCACGCGCCGACGCCGCGCGGAGCAGTCGTGGATCTCGCGTCAGATCGTCACGCTCGCGGACCGCGTCGAGCGACTCGGCGTACCGGCGGGTCAGCTCTTTCGCCGAACGCTTGGCCGGCAGGTAGTGGCAGAGGTCGCGATAGATGAGCGCCTTGAGCAGGAACTTGTCGGGCAGGAACTCCTCGCGGAACGACGGCGCGTCGAGGGTCGTCAGCAGGCCCATCGCCGCGTGCACCTGGCCGAGCTGGTAGCGCGTCCACGCCTCTTCCAGGTAGAGCGCCGCGCGGCCCGGCTCCAGCGGCCCGAGCTTGACGAGATTGTAGGCCTCGAGCGCGCCCTGGTAGTCGGCGGCCTCGTAGCGCAGGCGCGCCACGGCGAGCATCGCGTCGTTCCGCGCCTCGCGCGTGAGCTTCTCGTCCTTCGCCAGCTCGAAGAACTGATCGACCATCTCCCTGGGCAGGTCCTTGCGGGCCTGCTTGAGGCGCGTCACCAGCATCGCGTACTTCGCGCGGGACGCTTCGGCGCCGCCTTCGGGCAGCTTGGAGAAGTGCGTGGTGGCCCAGCGCTCATTGCCGACGCGCAGGTCGACGAGGCCCTGCTGGAAGTGCGCGTAGCCAGCGACCTCTTCGGAGAGGAAGCCCAGGTCGAGCGCGCCGAACACCTGCTCGTCGATCATCGCCTCGTCATGCGGCCGGTCGGTGAGCAACTGCAACTCCTCGAGCGCGCGCGTGAGCACCTGCGGGTTGGTGCGCTCGCGGGCAATACGCGAGAGATACACGGCCCCGGCGTGGTACAGCTTGAGCTCGATGAGCGACCGCGCGAGGAAGAACTGCGCCCACGCGTAGTTCTCGTCCGTCGACGGCACGTTCTCGGTGTAGTCGAACAGCTTTGGCGCAGCGGCCTTCGGGTTCCCCGCGAAGTAGTCGTTGAGGGCATCATCGAAGAGCTTCGGGTCGATCTTGCGCGGAGGCGGCGGCGGCCCGGCGACGGGCGCGGCTCCAGCGCCAGTGGTGCCAGTGCCCATGGCGGCTGGCGGAGCGACCCCCGCATCGCCGGCAGGCGCGTCAGCGACGGGCGCGGGCGGAGGGGTCGCCTCACCCGTAACCGGGTCGGTTGCGGGTTTGGCGGCGGGTTGCTGCGCGAGCGCGAGCCCAGCGATGACGAACGTGGCGAGGGCGAGGAGGCGGGACATCAATCGTTTCCTCCGAAGTTGAGCGCCAGCGCGAGGTTGACGGTCAGCACGTTGCCGAAGGCCGTCGTCCCGCCGCCGGTCGGCAGCACCACGTTGTGGGTGATGTCGAGGCGGAAGCTGACGTACTTGTTGACGAAGATGCGGCCACCGCCGCCGATGTTGATGCCGGGGCGAAAGCCCGAGTTGGTGAAGCGGAACAACGTCGCGCCAGCGAGCAGGTGAATCTCGCCGTGAATGACGGCGCGGTTCATCACCGCGAGCTTTCCGTAGAAAGGCTTCCACATCACGTCCGAGCCCACGAAGAACTGCACCTCGTCGTTGGCCGTCGGCTGCACACCGAAGTTCCGCTCGAGCTCTCCGCGAAGGCTGCTCCGGGCGGCCAGGCCATACGCACCGCGGCCCACCTGCCACGCGAAGCGCTCCGTGAAGTGGTAGACGTAGCCGACCTGCGCGTAGATGCCCGTGTAGAAGGCGTCGAGCGGCAACACGCCGAACCACAGGTCGAGCTCGTGGAGCAGCCGGTACGGCCGGTCCTGGACGGCGGCAGTGACGCCGGGGTTCTCAAGCTCCTGCGTCTGCGCGAACGACGGCGCGGCGACGAGGACTGCCAGCGCGACGAGAGGGCCGAAGCGGCTCATTCCGTGCCTCCGATGTTGACCGCGAGGCCGAAGTTGACGTCCAGCACGTTGGTGACGCCGGTCATCGAGCCCGGCGCTGCGAGCACGAAGTGGTTGACCAGCTCGAGCCTCAGGCTCGCGTTCTTTCCAAGGAAGAGTCGGCCGCCACCGCCGAGGTTGATGGCCGGGCGGATGGAGGGCGTCAGCCCGTCGGTGAAGGCGAACCCGCTGCCGCCACCAATCAGGTGTACCTCTCCGTGCACGACGAACCGATTGCCCACCGAGAGCTTTCCGTAGAGCGGCCGGAAGAGCAGGTCGCCTCCCACGAAGAAGAGCACCCGCGAGAAGGCCGTCGGGAGCACCGTGAAGTCGCGCTCGAGTTGATTACGCAGCGAGGTCGGCAGCGAGACCACGTACGCGCCGCGCGCCTGGATGCCGAAGTAGTCGTTGAAGTGGAACGCGTAGCCCCCCTGCGCCACGAGCCCCTTCGTGTAGGGGTCCGACGGCAGGAAGCCCAACATCACGGTGAACTCGTTCTGCAGGCGAAACGCCCGGTCCTGCAGCGCGTTCACCGTGCTCGGCGGCGCTTCGAGGAGCTCCGACTGGCCCCACGCGAGGACTGGAGCCAGCATGGCTACGGCGAGAATTGCTCGGTGCACGTCACCCCTCCCGCGCCGACCTGCTGCGCGAGCGTCGAGAGAACGGCCTCGATGATAGGCCGCACGCTCTGAAAACAAACCGCAAAATTCGAGGCATCGACTGGGGTGGAGACTCCTCCACACTCCTGAAGGCCACGACCAGACGCGAAAACGGCGACGCCCCGGTGAGGAGCGTCGCCGTGAAGAAACCGCCGTCGGCTCGTTTCAGTAGCCGACCGAGTTGAACATGAACGGGTACGTGATGACGACGCCGGCCCCCTTCGCCGGCGGGAAGCGCCACGTCTTGAGCGTCGAGAGGATGCAGCCTTCCACCGCCGAGCTCTTCATCGTCGACGACTTCGTCTTGGCGAAGCCCACGCTCCCCGACGTGGTGATCTGCCACTCGAGCACGATCTTGCCTGCCAACCCGGGCTCCTTGAGCAGCGCGCGCTCGTAGCAGGACGACACCTCGCCCAGGTGCGAGTTGATGACCTTCGCCACGGCGTCCTTGTCGATGGTGCCCTGCGCGCCGATGTTGCGGCTCACGGCCGCCGTCACCGCGCCGCCGACCTTGCCCTTGCCGATGTTGCCCGCGCCGAGGGCGCCGATGCCCGCGCCACCCTTGCCGCGGAGCAGCTCCGCGCCCTTGATACCCATGCCGCCGGCGCCGCCACCACCCAGACCGAAGGTGCCGATGCCCGCGTTCGCGATCGGCGCCTTGCCGATGAGGCCCGAGAGCTTGAAGTCATTCTTGGCGTTCTTCGCGCCAGGACCGGAACCCAGCTTGTCGACGGCCGCGAGCAGATCCTTCATCGCAGGGCCGGCCGCCACGAGCTTCTCGACCGACTTGAGCGCCTTCTTGGTCTCTTGCGGCACCGCCTTGGGCACCGGCTTCTCGATCCTGGCCTCTTCTTTCTTCTTCTCCGGCTTCTTCAGCTTCTCGAGCTTCTCTTCGAGCTCCTTCTTCTCTTCCTTCTTCGGTGGCGCGATGAGGCGCACGGCCACGGGGGGCACGTTCTTGGCGGCGAAGTCGGGGTTCTCCGGCTGGTAGGCGTAGACGGCGAACGCCAGGAACGCGCTGCCGAACAAGCCCAGGAAGGCCAGGACGAGCCACGGCAGCTTCTTGAGCGGGTTGACGAACGGTCGCGGCAACGCCGGCTGGACATAGGCGACCAGCGTCATCTCCTTGTCGCCGGACAAACGAACGGCATGGCCGCTGCCGAGGGTGACGCACCGCTTGTTGCCCGGGCCGACCTCGAGCGACTCGGCCTGCACGGGGTAGAAGTTGCCGTCCTGCGCGCGGCGCTCGACCGCTGCCGTCGGAGGCACGAAGACCCGGTACAGATTCCCCTTTTGCTCGGCGAAGACGAAGTCCTGGCCCTCCGTTCCGAAGCCCCACAGCGGCAGCGGTGCGGCGTCGTCATCCCGCGCGACGAGCTTCTTCTTGGCGTCGATGCGCTGGTGCGAGGTGGCGTACTTGCGCGTTTCGCCCCAGTAGAGCTCGACGAAGAGGTGAGGCTTGCCCTTGCCCTCTGAAGCCGGCGGGATCGACGGGGTGGGTCGTGCCCGATGCCCCGACGGTCGTGCCTGCGGCTGGGCCTTCTTCGCGGCATGCTTCGCGGGCTGGGGCCTGGCCTCGGTGCGCGCGGTCGGCGTCGCAGGTTGCGTGGGCGGGGCGGGAATCGGAGCAGGCGCCGCGGCGATTGGGGCCGGCGGCGGGGGGAGTGACGGAGGAGGAGGCGGCGGCGGCGAGACGACGGCGAGCGGCGCCGTCGTCTGCGGATCGGCCGCGCGAGCCGGGCGGTTGGGCTCGAGGAGCTCCGCGCCGAGCGCGACGCTCTCGGTCTTGTCCTCGTGCTCTGCGAGGGAAAGCGGCTCGACCGCGCGCAACTGGGGCGTCGCGCGAGCGGTGACGGCTGCGTCGGGCTGCGGCGCGGTGCTCATTCGCCGTGCCGAGACGACGGTGGCCGGCACCGCGCCCTTCGCCTGTGCCACCGGCGCGGCGGGCTTCGACGGCACCGCGGCGACCGGTGCCGGGCGTGCGGCGGCGGGCGCCTGTGGCGGAAAGCCCCCGAGGAGTGCAGCGACCTCGGCCGAGGGAGCCGGCTTTGCCGCGGGCTTCTGCGAGAGCACCCGCACCTTGAGCGTGAAGGGGCCGCAGGCGAGCTCGTCGACTGCGCGCACCTCACAGGCGTTGACCCGGTGCCCGTTGACGAAGACCGCTCCGGTGCCCGCGTCTTGAATCGCCGCCCGGCCGTTCTGGAAGTACAGCGTGGCGTGCGTCGCCGACACCGACGGATCGTCGAGCCGCAGATCGACGGCATCTCCCGACCCGAGCACGTACTGGCCAGGCACGAAGACCTCCGTGCCCACCAGCAGACCGTCCCGCAGAATCACGACCTGGAGGACGGAGGGCTGTCCACTCACGAGAGACTCCTTCGAAAAAGGGGGAGAGCGCGCGCCGGCGTGGGGCGCTCAGGTGTCGTAGAGGGAGCCGACGATCTCGTCGCGGAAGTTGTCCCGCTTCTTGATCATGGACCGGATCTTCAGCTCCTTCCGGTCGTAGAGGTAGACGGCGCCGGACTTGTTGCTCTGCCCCTGGATGAGGCGGTCATCGAAGTCGATGCGGGTGGGGCCGCGAACCGAGCCGGCACCACCAGTGTCGCCGCCCGCGGGAGCCGCAGAGGCCTCGGCAGGCGCAGGAGCGAGGGGGGCCGACGGCTTCCTGGCTGCAGGCGCAGCGGCGGGCTTCTTCTTGGGACCGGCATCCGCGACGGTGGCCGTCAGCAGCAGGGAACCTGCGAGCAGGAAAGAGCGCATGTGGAACCGGAAAGCTAAGCGAAGCCCGTGCCGAACGGTCAAGGAGTACACGACGCCCATCGAGAAGCGATTCCTCAAGGGCGTCGGGGGCTTCCCCCCCCGAACTGGGGTGGAGTGTTCACCCATGTGGTAGCGAGGGCTCCGATGACACGACATGTGGTGGTTCCTTTCGTGCTGCTGGTCTTCGTGAGCGCGTGTCGGCGAGCCGACACCGCTTCATCCGCTGCGGTTCCCGACGCCGCGGTCGCGCCACCACAGACCCACCTGAGCACGGTTGGGCCACGACTGCTCACCAATCAAACGTCGACCCCGCTCACCGTCACGGGAACCGGCCTGACGAAGGCCACGCAGCTCGTCCTGGGTGCGCCAGTGTCGCGCAGTCTGCCACTCCGGGTCCTCGACGATGGTCACGCCTTCACGCGCTTCCCAGCGGGCGTCGAACTCGGCAGCGCGCCTGAGGTGCTGGTGAGCGCGAAGCTGGATGTCGGCGCGGGCGAGCTCCAGCTCCGACTCATCAACGACACACGCTTTCCCGACGTCGTCGCGATGGCGTCCACGGTTGACGAGAAGTGGATGGTCGCGGTCAGCACCACCGACGACACGCTCTACGCGCTCGAACTCCAGACTCGAAAGGTGACGCGTGTGCCAGTCGCGGACGGCCCTTCGGCCATCACCCGGCTTGCGAGCGGGGCCCTGGTGGTCACGCATCTGTATGCGCCAACCCTGTCGCTCGTCACCTTCGAGACAGGCGCTCCGACCGTGACGCAGGCCCCAGGGCCCCAGATGGCCGCGGCGGTCCTCGCCGCGGACGACGGCCTCGTCTTCGTCGCCGAGCACGCCCGCGATTCCGTCGTCGCTCTCGACGCGAAAGACCGGTTCAAGGAGCGATGGCGAGCGGTCGTCGCGCCGAATCCGCGCGCGATGGCGCTCACGCCCGCTGGCCTGGCGGTCGGTTCACTCCAGTCGGGTGAGGTCGAGCTCCTCGAGCCCGCGACGGGCCGGGTGGTCGGCGCGACGCAGCCCGGGCCAGGCACACCCATCGTGGCCGGCACCACCCGTGCCTACGGCTCCTACGTGATGAACGGGAAGGCGCCCCGGGCGCTGGTCGCGTCCGAAAAGCTCGGCGCCCTCTTCCTCTCAAGCATCGGGCCGAACATCGGCCCCAACCCGGACAAGATGGAGGTCAGCATGAACGGCGGCGTTGCGGCCTTGACGCTGCCGGTGCCCAGCAAGAAGGGGAGCGTCCTGGGCTGGCAGCGTCACCTCGGCTTCGGCGCGGGCGTGACGGAAGCGCTGGTCCTCGATGACGCCGCAGGTCTGCTCTACGCCTCCGACGTGGGCCTCGGGCTGGTGCGAATCCTCGACGCCAGGAAGCTCGCGCGCAATGACGCCGACGCTGCGAAGGCCCTGGTCCAGGAGCTGGCGCTCCCACCCCCCGACACGTTTCCCCGCATTCGCCCCGACGCTGACTTCAACGTGAACGGCCGCGCCGGCCCGTCGCTGCACTCGGGTCCCAGGTCGCTCGTGCTCTCGAAGGATCGCAAGACGCTCTCCGTGCTCAACCGCTTCACGGGTACGATCGCTCGGCTCGATGTGTCGAAGGCCGGGGCCGGAAAGGCGGTCTGGAAGGACCAGCTCCCGCTGGTCGACGTGCTCGGTCAGAAGACCCGTCGGCTCGGCCAGGTCCTCTACTTCGCGGATCTGGGGCGCACCGCGATGAGCTGCGATGCCTGTCACCTCGAAGGCCACGGTGAAGGGGTGTTGTTCGAGAAGACGATGCCCCTGCGTATCTATCGCTCCACGACCGTCCGGGGCAGCCGCGAAACCCCGCCGTACTTCACGCCGGCCTCGACCCACTCGATGGGCGAGACCTCGAAGATGGTCGGCTCACGCAACCGCTACCAGAACCCGCCCATGACGCCCGAGGAGATCGAGGCCCTGACGATCTACTCCTCTCTCATTCCAACCCTGCCCAACCCCTTCGTGGATGCCGAGGGGGCTCCGGTCGAGGCCCTGACGTTGCCGGATGGGGCGGTGGGGAACGCGCGAAAGGGCCTGGCGCTGTTCGAAGGGAAAGCAGCGTGCGCGGGTTGTCATCCCGCCCCGCAGTTCACGACGGACCAAGATGACGACACCCGGGGCCGCTTCATCGACGTCGGGACGCCCCGCTTCATGCCGCTGCGAGAGGCCATGCAGAACACGCTGTTCAAGGGGTTCGGCACGCCGGCGCTCGTCGGCTCGTGGGACGTCTTCCCCATGCTGACGACCGGTCTCGCCGGACTCGAGGTGCGCGCCGACGGCAGCGTGGGCGTCGCCACCCGCTTCCCCCTTCGGATCGCCGTCGAGCGCTGGGC
>JBILEB010000025.1:0-54239 GCA_044352295.1 Myxococcaceae bacterium | reverse complement strand
CTGAGGATGAAGTTGCTCGAGGCGAGGGTGCGGCGGGAGTCGGCCGAGGCGAAGAGCCGGGGTCGCCTCGATGCGCTGCGGCCGGCCGGGAAGGTGGTTCGCACGCCGAAGGAGCGCCCGCGGTGTCCCGGCTGCACGCTGGAGATCCCGAGAGGTCCCAGGGGTGTGGAGTGCGTCTGGTGCGGCTTCCGGTTCGACGCCTGGGAGCTGTTCAAGAGCCGCGGGGCCCGCAGCAAGCGTCGTTCGAAGTAGGCATGAGCGCTGACGTCTTGTCGCGCGGAGTCCTCGGACTCAATTCGGTTCACGCCTCGAGGGCCTGGCCGCTTGCCGCGCAAGTCACGGGTCAACCGTCCTGTTCGCGATGGAGTTTCCGCACAAACTGGAAGCGCCGCCTCTCCACAACGCTCCCTGTGTGGTGCGCCTCTGGCCTACAGTCTCCCGCGTGTATCGGTTGGTCGGTCGCCTCGAGGCGTCGGAGCTGAGCGAGCTGTACCGCGCCGAGCGCAACGACGGCGCGTCGGTCGTCATCAAGCTCTTCCACCCCAAGACCACCGATCTCGCCTACGCGAAGGTGGTCGCTGACGTCGCGCAGGGCCTGTCCACGGCCACCCACAGCGGCGTCGCGCGCGTGCTCCAGGTGGGGCTCTTCGAACGGCGCCTCGCGATCGTTCGCGAGGACACCGGCCGGTACACCCTCGGTCAGGCGCTCACCCGGCTCAACACCCGCGAGGTGGTGCTCCCGCCAGCCGTCGCCATCGGCTTCGTCGTCGAGGTCGCCGGCATCCTCGAGGCCGCGCACGGCAACGGCGTCGTTCACGGCGCGCTGACGCCGGGAAACGTCCTGCTCGGGTCGGATGGCGCGGCTTCGGTCGCCGACTTCGGAGCCCTTCGTGCGCTGCTCGCGTCACCAGGGCTCAAGAAGGCCTTCGCCACGCGTGGACGGTCGAGTTACCGGGCTCCGGAGCTGCGCGGCGCTGGTGACGCCGTCGTGGCCAGCGACGTCTACGCCCTGGGCGCGATGGCCTACGAGCTGCTCACGCTCAAGGAGCCCACCATCGGCCGCGACGCGCTCGCCACCCGCCAGGCTGAGAAGCTCCCGCCGCCGAGCCGCCTCGTGCGTCGGCTCCATTCCCGCATCGACGCGATCGTCATGCGCGCGCTCGAGTCGTCGGCGACGCGACGGCAACGCTCGTGCGCTGAACTCTCCGACGCCCTGCGCGACTTCCTGTCGGCCCAGGGCGGCGTCCCCGGCCGCGGTGACGTGAAGAAGTTCGTCGAGGAGCTCTTCCCCAAAGACGTCGTGCTGAACACCCTGGGGCCGGTGCCGTTCTCCGCGTCCTTCGAGCTCGACGACATCGATGGCGTGAGCGATCTCGTCGCGTCGATCGAGCTGCCCGAGGTCGAGGACCGCCGTGCGCCCTTCTCAGGAGGCGCCCTCGATCACCGCTCCACCACCAGCGATGGCGTGCCGGTCTTCACGACTCAGGAGGAGACGACGAACCCGGGGCAGGGCGGTGTGCACGCCACGGAGTCTCCACGAAGCGTTCACGACACGTTGCCAGCCGACGCCGCCGCGCCGCGCCTCACCTGGGACGCGCCCGTCGGAGAACTGCCGTCGTCACGCGCTCCCGCGACTTCAGACGGAGACGTCGAGCGACGGGTGCGCGCCATCGAAGACTTCGCGCCCAAAGACAGGCTCCCACCGAGCCCCTCGACCGAGCCAGCGCCGAAGGCCACCTCCATGTCCGCCCAGAAGCTCGGCGCGGTCGGCCCCAAACCCAAAGGCGAAAACACCGAACGTCAGGCGAACAAAACCCTCGTCACCTTCGCCGCCCCGTTCAAACGAGACACCGACTATGTCCCGCCTGACTGGCGCAAGGACCGCGAGCAACGTCGCCGCGCTGGGGTCCAGGCCGTCCGCGGGGGGGCGGCCATTCTCACCCTCGTCACCCTCGGCCTCGTCGGGTTCTGGCTCATCAAGAGCCCCGATCCGGTCGGCGACCTCATCTCGTGGATGCCCACGCCCATCGAGGTCGAGCTGCAGAAGCTGCGGCGTCCCAAGGGCCTCGCCGTGCCGGGGCCGCTCGCGCCGTTGCCAGGCAAGCTCCCGGACTTCGATCGCGTCAACAAGACGGTCTTTCCGAAGACCCCCGACGCGCCCACGCCAGCGCCTCCGCCGAAGAAGGTCGACGCGCCGAAGCCCGTGAAGAACCCGCCTCCACCACCGCGATCGGACTGCTACACGCCACCGGGGACCGGCTCCGTCGCGTACCTCACCGTCGTCACGTCACGCGCGGCTACCATTCAGCTCGATGGCGTTCGCGTCTGTGGCGGCGCGAACAAACTCCCGGTGGCGCCCGGGAATCACCTGCTTCGGGTGGTGGACTCGAAGTCCAGGCAGGAATGGAAGTCGACGGTGCGCCTCGAAGCTGGCAAGCAGGCGAAGATCGATCCCAACTTCCGATGACGACCGAGGCGACCCGCATCTACGTCGTGGAGGACCAGCCCGCGCTGCTGGCGAACCTGCTCAAGGCGTTGTCCGCGTTCCCAGAGCTTCAGGTCCTCGGCTCGGCGCGTGATGGCGAGAGCGGCGTGGATGAGATGGTGCGCCTGGTGCCCCAATTGGCGCTGTTGGATCTCGAGCTCCCTGGCATCGACGGCATCGAGGTGACGCGGCGGCTCAAGCGCAGGGTGCCGCAGATCGAAGTGCTGATCCTCACATCCTTCGACGACGAGCAGAAGGTCTACGAGGCGATGCAAGCCGGCGCGTCGGGCTACCTCGTCAAGCGCGTCGGCCCCGAGAAGATCCGCTCTGGCATTCACGAGGTGATGGCTGGCGGCACCGTGCTCGAAGCCCGAATCGCCAGGCGCTTCTGGAACTATTTCCAATCGGTGCAGGCCAAGCCGGCGCAGCCGCAGAACCCCTGGGAGCTGACGCCGGTCGAGTTCGACGTGCTCCGCTACGTGGCCAAGGGCCTGTCGAACGCCGAGGTGGGCCGGGTGATGGAGCTCGAGCGCCGCACCGTCCGCACGCACCTCAGCCACATCTACCGGAAGATGGGCGTCAACTCGCACGTCGACGCGGTGGTGCTCGCGCTCAAGGCGGGGCTCGTCGAGCTGTGATCGCAGCCCTCGTGGTGGCTCTGGCCGTGTCGTCGGTGAGCGCGGACGTCGAGGTCGCGCACCGAAAGGTCCTCACGCCCGATGGCGTCGCGCTCGCGGTGTATCGGTATCAGCGGCTCGCCGTCGTCACGTCGCTGCCCCCGGTGGTGCTCATTCCAGACCTCGGCTTCTCCCGCGCGGCGTACGACTTCGAGGGCCGGGGCCTGGCGCGGTGGCTGAGCGCGCGCGGACGCACCGTCTACGTCGTGGAGCTGCGCGGGCAGGGCAAGTCGGGCCCGGGTCTGGCGATCGAACCGATGGCCCGCGTCGATCTCCCCTCGGTGCTCGACGCCTTGAACCTCCCGGCCTGCGATCTCGTCGTGCAGGGCTGGGTCGGCTCGCTCGTGATCGCGATGCATGGAAACTCCGCGCGCGTCCGCCGCATCGTCGCGCTCAACACGCCCATGCTCGCCGAGCCTCCGAGCGCGCTGGCGACGGCCTTCCTCCAGGACGGCGGTCGGTTCTCTACGCTCGCGTCCTCGCCAGATGGAGCGCGCGTCTTCCACGAACTCTTCGCACTCTGGGCCGAGCTGCCGACCGGAACGGAGCACGCGTTCTTGGCCACCGGCACGCGTGATCTCTCGCGGCCCGTCGCGGCTCAACTCCTCTCGTGGATGCGGAGCGGTGATCTTCCGCTGACCAACGGTTCGGTCGTTCAGGGACTCACCCGCGCGACCCGGCCGACACTCCTGCTCCTGGGGCTCGCCGATGGCTTTTCCCCGCCCGAGCAATGCGCGGTGTTTCGGGAGCGCACACAGGCCCCCGTCGAGCTCCACACCTTCAGCCGGGCAGAAGGCGGAGAAGACTTCAGTCACCTGTCGATGCTCCTCGGCCGAGAGGCGCCGCGCCTCGTGTTCCCGCGCATCGCCCGCTTCCTCGAGGAGGCCGCGCCGTGAAGTGGGTCGTGCTCCTCTTCCTTTCGGGCTGTGCCGCGCTCCGTGTCGTGCCGCTTCCGCCCGAGGCCGAGCGCCACCGCCCGAAGACGAAGGATGGCTGGGAGATCTCGCTGGTCCGCTATCGACCGGTGGGTCCGGCGACGGGCCGGCCGGTACTGCTGTGCCACGGCATCTCTGCGAACGATCGCAACATGGACCTCGACGATCAGCACTCCATGGCGCGCTGGTTCGCGTCGCAGGGGCGGGAGGCATGGACGATGTCGCTGCGCGCGACTGGCGGGTCCGATCGTCCAGATCCCGCAGCGGGGCGTCGCCTTCCGATTTTCTTCGACGACTACTGGCAGCACGATCTCCCCACCGCGATCGCGCACGTCCGCTCCGTCAGCGGAGCCGACGCCATCGACTACGTCGGTCACTCGCTGGGCGGCATGATCGCCTACGCCTATCTCTCCCAGGGCGGGCAGGGGCTGCACGCGGCGGCCACGCTCGGTTCACCGACCCGACTGGACTGGGGCACCGGCCTCGAACACCTGCTCGAACGAGTCGGACCGAAGGTGCTGCGGGCCGAGGTGCAAGTGCCCTCTCAGCTCGGAGCGGCCCTGACGGCGCCGTTGATGACCGTCTTCCGCGACGGGCCGTTCCAGCGCTTCTTCTACAACCCGGAGTCCACTGATCCCGCGACCTGGCAGCGCCTCGTCGTGTACGGCACGGCTGACACGGCGGGCGGGACGGCGCAGCAGCTCCTCGCGCTCATCTCCACGGGCCGCTTTCTCTCGAAGGACGGCGCCCTCGACTTCCGCGCCGCGATGGGTCGCATCACCACACCCGTCCTGGTGGTGGCGGCAAAGCTCGACCGGGTGGCGCTGACCCCTGCCGTGATGGACGGGTACCGCGCCCTCGGAGGCCCCAAGCGCTGGCTGTTGATTACCCGCGCGAATGGCGCCCTCGGCGAGTACGGTCACATGGACCTCGTCATCGGCGAACGCGCGCCCGACGAGGTGTTTCGCCCAGTGCTCGACTTCTTCACCCAGCACGAACCCCCGAGGAGCCCTTGATGTCGAAGTCCGCCCCCCGCACGAAGGCCGCCGTGAAGTTGCCCCCGGCGCTCGCCGCCATCGCCAAGTCGGTGATTGAAACGACGCTCCCGAACGGTCTGCGCATTCGCCTGCTCCCGAACGACGCCGTACCAACGTGCAGCTACTACACGTTCTTCCGCGTGGGCGCGCGCAACGAGCGGCCGGGCATCACCGGCATCAGCCACCTCTTCGAACACATGATGTTCAACGGCGCGAAGAAGTACGGGCCGGGCATGTTCGACAAGGTGCTCGAGTCGAACGGCGGCAGCTCGAACGCGTACACGTCGAACGATCTGACCGTCTATTACGAGGACTTCATGGCCGAGGCCCTCGAGAAGGTGATCGACCTCGAGAGCGATCGCATGCGCTCGCTGGCGGTGACGCCGAAGATGCTCGCGAGTGAGCGGCAGGTGGTGATCGAGGAGCGTCGCCTGCGCGTGGATAACGAGATCGCCGGCATGATGGACGAAGAGCTCGGCGCGCTCGTCTACAAGGCCCACCCGTACCGCTGGCCCGTCATCGGGTGGATGCGCGACATCGAGAACATCACCCGCGAAGACTGCCTCGAGTACTTCCGCACGTTCTACGCGCCCAACAACGCCACCATCTACGTGTCGGGCGACTTCGATCCGAAGCAGGCGCTGGCGCTGATCAAGAAGCACTACGGGAGCATCAAGGCCGGTCCGTCGGCGCCGCCGGTGCTCGACGCCGAGCCTGAGCAGAAAGGCGAACGGCGCGCCGAGGTGCATCACCCCGCCCAGGCGCACTCGATCATGGTCGCGTGGCGGGGCCCGAAGGGCGATCACCCCGACACCTTCGTGCTCGACGTCGTGCAGTACGCGCTGTCGGTCGGGCAATCGAGCCGGTTTCACAAGCGCCTGGTCCACGAGCTCGAAGTGGCCGTCGGCGTGAGCGTCGACTGGACCTGGCGGTTCGATCCCGGCTCGTTCACGGTGGGCCTCGAGCTGAAGCCTGGAGGCGATCCGAAGAAGGCCGAGGCCGCGCTCGCGGAAGAGCTCGAGAAGGTGGCGCGGGACGGACTGACCCCGCGCGAGCTCGAGAAGGCCAAGAACAACCTCGCGGCGACGTTGACCCGGGAGCTGGCGACCAACAGCGGCCGGGCGCATGCGCTCGGCACGTACGAGATGATGCTCGGGGACTGGCGCCGTGGGCTCGCGCTGCCGTCGGCGTATGAGTCGATCACCTCCGATCAGGTGAAGGCCGCGGTGCGCACGTACCTCTCGCCCGCGAAGCGCAACGTGGTGACCCTCGTGCCGGTCGCGGAGCTCGAGGCTGCGGCATGAAGCGCGCTGCACCGACGAAGCTGCGCCCGCTCAAGCTCCCGCCGCACGAGAAGCGAAAGCTCGGCAACGGCCTTCAACTGCACCTCGTGCCGCGCGGTCCCTTGCCGCTCGTCGCCGTGCGCCTCGTCATGCGCGGCGGTAGCGTGTGGGATCCCCTCGGAAAGGCGGGCGTCGCGGACTTCGCCTCCCGGCTCTTTCGGCGTGGCGCGGGTGGACGGTCGGCGGACGATCTCTCGGAGGCGGTCGACTTCGTCGGCGCGGCGCTCGGTGGGTACGCGAACGAAGAGAACGTCGTCCTGTCGTTGAGCGCGCCCTCGAAGCACCTCGAGCCCATGCTCGAGCTGATGGGCCTGGTGCTCCAGCAGCCTGATTTTCCCACCGACGAGATCGAGTCCGCCCGCCGTCGCACGCTCGCGCAGCTGCAGAACGAGCTCGACGATCCCGGCACCCTCGCCGAGCGCGCCTGGTCTCGCGCGATGTGGGGGAACCACCCGTACGGCCACGAGACGCTCGGCCAGCGCCGCTCCATCGAGGCCATCACGCGCGACGATCTCGTGCAGTTCCACCAGACGCGCCTGGGCCCTGCGTTGGGTCACCTGTACGTGGTGGGCGACATCGATGTCGATCGCATCACCACCGTCGCCGAGCGCGTCTTCGGCACGTGGAAGGGCGGGCCTGACCTCGCGCCACTCGTGCCGGACTGGTCGGGCCCGGAGCAGGCCGGCCAGGTCGTCATCGTCGACAAGCCCGAGCAGACACAGGTGCAGGTTCGCATCGGTGCGGCCGGGGTGAAGCGTGGACACTCCGATCACTTCCCGTTGGTGGTGATGAACGCGGTGCTCGGCGGTGGCTTCACCTCACGCCTCATCTCGGAGATCCGCGTCAAGCGTGGCCTGTCCTACGGGGCGAGCAGCTCGTTCGACATGATGAGCGCGGCCGGCACCTTCCTGGTGAGCTCCTTCACCAAGACGAAGTCCGTCGGCGCGCTGCTCGACGTGGCGCTCGGCGAGGTGAAGAAGATGCGCACGAAGGGCCCCAGCGCGCTCGAGGTCGACACGATGAAGCGGTACATCTCGGGCCTGTACCCCGCGCGCCTCGAGACGAACGAAGCGGTCGCTGGCGCCATCGCCGATGTGCAGCACTACGGGCTCCCGTCGGACTGGATCAGCGGCTACCGCGATCACGTCAACGCCGTCACCGCGAAGGACGCAGCGGCTGCGGCGGCGAAGCACCTGTTCGACAAAGAGCGGGTGATCGTGCTGGTGGGCAATGCCGAAGCACTCGCGTCGACCGCGAAGAAGTATGGCCGCGTGACGGTCGTGAAGCCCGCTGAGCTCGAATGACCCCCCTGACGGTGCTGACGCCGATCGGGGCGAAGGGCCTCATCGCCGTCGACAAGCCCGCGGGCATGCTGGTGATCCCCGGCCTCGGAGGTGAGGCCGTCGAGGGCCTCTGCGTTCGGGACACGGTGGCGAAGCAGTTGGGCCGGCCGGTGTGGGTCGTCCATCGGATCGATCGGGACACCTCGGGCGTGCTGCTGTTCGCGCTCGACGTCGAGGCCAGCCGCGCGGCGTCCCTGGCGTTCGAACAGGGTGGGGTGAAGAAGACGTACCTCGCGCTGGTGCAAGGTGTCGTGCGCGGACCGCTCGACATCAACCTGCCCCTGATGGAGGCGCGCAAGCGGAAGATGAAGGTGGCGCCGGCAGGCCTGATGGGAAAACCCAGCCGAACGCTCGTGCGGCCAGTCCAGACTTTTGCCAAAGCGACCCTCGTCGAATGTGAGCCGTTGACCGGCCGCCAGCACCAGCTCCGCGTTCACCTCATGGCGAAGGGCCACCCGCTCCTGGTCGATCACCAGTACGGCCGACGGCAGCCCCTGCTCGAGATGGATCTCGGCGGAGCGGGGGACGAGGTGGTGCTGGGCCGCACGCCGCTCCATGCCGCGAGCGTCGAGATCCCCTCGATGGGCTTTCGCGCGGAGGCGCCGCTTCCGGCCGATCTTCGACAGGTCGTCGAGCGGCTCTCGGCTGGCGTACCGGCCTGACGTCGTTACCTGAAGGCTCCTATGGCTGGGGCTTCCCTGTTCACGCTGTTCGACGACCTCGCCGCGCTGCTCGACGACGTCGCCACCATGACGAAGGTGGCGACCAAGAAGACGAGCGCCGTGCTCGGAGACGATCTCGCGCTCAACGCCGAGCAGGTGTCGGGCGTGTCGACGGATCGCGAATGGCCCGTGGTGTGGGCGGTCGCGAAGAAGTCCCTCGTCAACAAGGCGCTCCTCGTGCCGGCGGCGCTGGCGATCAGCGCCTTCCTCCCGGTGCTGATCCAGCCGCTGCTCATGATTGGCGGCGCGTTCCTCTGCTTCGAGGGCGTCGAGAAGCTGGTGTCGAAGAAGGACAAGACGTCGGGTCCTCCGATGACCGAGGCCCAGCGCATCAGCGGCGCCGTGCGGACCGACTTCATTCTGTCGGCCGAGATCATCGTGATCGCGCTGGGGACGGTGGCGCAGGCCACGTTGCCACAGCAGTTCCTCACGCTGGTGGCGCTCTCGCTGCTCATGACGGTCGGCGTCTATGGCCTGGTCGCGGGCATCGTGAAGCTCGACGACGTGGGGCTCGCGCTCTCGAAGCGCAGTGGGGGCTCAGCCTCGATCGGGCGGCTGCTGTTGGCGGTGTCGCCGAAGTTGATGAAGGGGCTCTCCATCGCGGGGACCATCGCCATGTTCCTCGTCGGCGGCGGCATCGTCGGCCACGGGATTCCCCCCGTGTTCGCGTGGCTGGCGCCGATGAACGACTTCGTCGCGGCGATCATCGAGGGTGTGCTCGGCGTCGTGATTGGCGCCGTGCTCGTCGCGATCGTGACGCTGATGCGGAAGCTCCGCGGTGGGGCAGGGCGGCCGACCCAGGCTGACGGGCCGGCCGGCTGACCTCAGGTTTCGGGGTTCGCGGGTGCCGCGGCACCAGGCTGCGCGGCCGGAGCCGGGGCTCCCTTGCCGTGCGCGAGCGTCTTCACCTCGACCTTGAACGTCACGTCCACCTTGTCCACGCGGACCGCGGTGACGATGCCGAAGCCGAAGGTCAGGTGATCGATCACGTCGTCGAGCACGTAGGTCTCGCGGATCGAGTACTTCTTCGCGCGCGTCAGATCCTTGCCCTTGAGGACCTCGTCGAACGTCACGACCTTCGTCTCGGCGCGCGGCGTGCGCGGAGCAGAGGCTCGCTTCGGCGCCGCGAAGGACGTCGCCTTCACCAGCGGCTGCTCGCCCCGGTACATGTGCTGCGAGCCGCAGGTGTTGCACTGCACGCGCTTCACGGCCGTGCCCACCATCGCGAGGATCGTATGGGCGAGGTTCAGCTCGCACTTGTTGCAGTGGGCATCGATCTCACCGCCCACACGAATCGAAGAAGTCGGCACAGTCATGCGGCGGCGCCGTAGCACGCAGGCCCGGTCGAACCCAACAGTCTGCGAGGGGAGGCCCTCCGGTCGTCGGACGAGGGCCCAGAAGCCCTCGCCAGCGGGTACAGTGGCTCACCGCGATGTCGACCGACACCACGCCCCCCAAACGGCCCAACGCGTTCGTCCAGGCCGTGGAGTCGGTGGGGACCTCCCTCACCCGCACCGTGGAGGACATCGGAGGCCTCGCCGCGCTTCTCGCCGACGTCCTGCGCTGGGCCGTTCGGCCGCCGTTCCGCATCGCCAACCTGATGGCCCAGCTCGACTTCGTGGGCGTCGGCTCGGTGTTGATCGTCGCTCTCACGGGCATCTTCTCGGGCATGGTCTTCGCTCACCAGTCGGCCCGCGCGTTCGAGTTGTTCAACGCCAAGAGCCTCGTCGGCCCGACGGTGACGCTGACGATCACGCGAGAGCTCGCGCCCGTCTTTAGCGCGCTCATGGTGACGATGCGCGCAGGCAGCGCGATGTGCACCGAGCTGGGCACGATGCGCGTCACCGAGCAGGTCGACGCGCTCGAGACGATGGCGGTGAACCCGATTCAATACCTGCTCGTGCCGCGGGTGCTCGCTGGGCTCATCATGGTGCCGATGCTGGTGATGGTGTTCGATCTCGCGGGCATCGGCGGCGGGTACTTCGTCTCGGTCGCGGTCAAGGGCGTCTCGGCCGGAACGTTCATCGCGCGGACCCAGCAGTGGCTCGATCCCGAGGACATCGCCGAGGGCCTCATCAAGGGCGCCGTCTTCGGGCTCTACGTGGCGCTGGTGGCCTGCTTCAAGGGATACAGCGCCAGCGGCGGAGCCAAGGGCGTAGGCCAGGCGACCACCGACGCCATGGTGCTGTCGGCGCTGGGCATCTTCATCCTCGACTACTTCGTTGGCGTCATCCTGCACTGAGCTCCCGTCATGTCCGTCGCGTCGCCGCCGATGATTCAGATCGTCGACCTGCACAAGTCGTTCGGGTCGACCGAGGTCCTCTCGGGCATCACGCTCGACGTTCCGGCGGGCAGCACGCTGGTGATCCTCGGAGGCTCCGGCTCCGGCAAGACGGTGCTCATGAAGCACATGATCGGCCTGCTCAAGCCGAACTCGGGCCGGGTGATCGTCGACGGGGAAGACATCGTGCCGCTGGGCCCCGAGGGCCTGGAGCGCATGCGGCGCAAGTTCGGCATGGTGTTCCAGGCGGCCGCGCTCTTCGACTCGATGAACGTGTACGAGAACGTGTCGTTTCCACTCCGGGAGCACCGCAAAGACCTCTCGGAGGAGCAGATTCGCGCGCTGGTGAAGGAGAAGCTGGGGATCGTCGGCCTCAAGAACGTCGAGGAGAAGTTCCCCGCGGATCTCTCGGGCGGCATGCGCAAGCGCGTGGGCCTGGCGCGCGCCATCGTGCTCGACCCGAAGATCGTCCTCTACGACGAGCCCACGACCGGCCTCGACCCCATCACCACGGACTACGTCGACGAGATGATCCTCGACGCGAAGAAGGAGCTCGGCGTCACCAGCGTCGTCATCAGCCACGACATCGCCAGCGCCTTCAAGGTGGCCGACAACATCGCCTTCCTCTACCAGGGCCTCATCGTCGATCAGGGTCACCCGTCGAAGCTGCGGCACTCGGAGCACCCGGCGCTCAAGGTCTTCCTCTCGACGTGGTTCGGGAAGAACTGACGTGAAAGCCAGAGGGTTTCGGGTAGGGTGGGTGTCCCTGTGAAGAAGGTCTTCACTCCATTCCGCGTGGGCCTCCTGGTGATCGCTGCGCTCGCGATCCTCTTCGGGTTCCTCTCCTTCTCGAAGAAGGGCGGCATGGATCGAGACGTCGCCGTCGAGGTCTTCGCGTACTTCAAGGACGCCAGCGGCCTCGGCAAGAAGTCCCGCGTGCAGATCGCCGGTATTCCAGTCGGCGAGATCGTCGGCATCGACCTGGTGGGCCTTCGCGCGAAGGTGACGATCCGCATCCAGAAGGAGATCGGCGTTCGCCGCAACGCGACGCTCACCAAGCGCTCCGAATCGCTGCTCGGCGACTACATGATCGATCTCGCGCCCGGCACCGAAGATCAGCCGCCGCTGCAGAACGGCGAAGAGATCAAGACCGTGCTCGACGCGCCGGGCATGGAGGCGGTGATGGGCAGCCTCCAGCTCATCGCCCAGGACGTGCAACAGGTGACGAAGTCGCTGCGCAACGTGCTCGGCGGCGAGAAGGGCCAGGCCTCGCTCGAGTCGATCGTCGCGAACCTCACCACGCTGGTGGCCTCGGTCGACAAGACGGTGCGAGACACCTCCGATCGGCTCTCGCAGATCCTCGCCAACGTCGAGGGCGTGTCGGGCGACATCCGCCGCATCACCGCGAAGGAACAGAACAGCATCTCGAACATCGTCGCCAACCTCGATCAGATCTCGAAGGACGTCCGCGACGTCATCGGCACCGTGAAGAAGGTGGTGGGGGAGAACGAAGACGAGGTGAAGCCCGGCGTCGCCAGCGTGAAGGAGACCCTCGCCAAGCTCGACCGTACGCTCTCGAACGTCGAGGAGGTGTCGAAGAACATCAAGGACGGCAAGGGACCGGTGGGCGCGCTCGTCGCGAACGAGCGGCTCGGCCAGAAGCTGACGGACACCATCGACGACGTCTCGGACTTCGCCGGCCGCCTGACGAACCTCGAGTTCGAGCTCGGCATTCGCACCGACTACCTGGTGAACCAGGGCGGGGCGAAGATCTTCATCACCGGCCGGCTCATTCCCAAGCCCGACAAGTACTACCTCATCGAGGCCGTCGACGATCCGCGCGGCTCGTCCGAGACGGTGGTGATCCAGAACAACCCGCCCGCGGCCGGCGAGCCGGTGGTGCAGAAACAGGTCCGCACGCGCGAGACGCTCAAGTTCTCGGCGCAGCTCGCCAAGCGCTACTCGTTCCTCACGTTCCGCCTCGGCATCATCGAGTCCACCGGCGGCGTCGGCGTCGACGTGAACGTGCCGATCAAGTTCTTCTATTATTCACGCTGGCTCGAAGACGCGCTCGTGCTCAAGGTCGACGCCTTCAACTTCTCGGTCGAGACGCTGACGCTGCCGCGGCTGCGAGCCACCCTGCGCTTCACGCCCATCGATCACGTCTACTTGACGGTGGGCATCGACGACGCGCTCAACCCGACGAACCGCGACACCCTCACCAACAAGCTCATCTCGGGCCGCGACTTCTTCGTGGGCGCGGGTGTGTACTTCACCGACGCCGATCTGCGGTCGGTGCTGCCGTTCCTGCCGTCGCCCTGACGGCCCTCGTCAATAGACACCGACCTCGACGCTGCTGGGATCGAGCGGGCGCTCCATGCCGTGCGCCACGCCCTTGATGCGGCCCGGTGACACGCCCTCGGCCGAGAGCAGGTCGGTCAGCGACTTGAGCCGGTCGGTGCTCATCGAGGCGTTGGCGCCGCTGGTGTCCATCTCGGTGACGAAGACGTCGAAGCGCACCTTCTTCTCGGGGTTCGCCTTGAGCAGCAGCGCGAGTTGCCGGAGGACGCTCTCGGCGGCCGGCGTGGGCTGGGCCTTTCTCGCCACGAACTCGACCTTCGCGCGAAGCTGCAGCTTGCCCGCGACGAGGCTCACTTTGCCCTCGCCGGGATCCGCGCAGCCGTCGCCGTCCTGCACGCCGTTGATGGTCTCCTTCTCGGCGGGGCACTTGTCGTCGGCATCCGCCACGCCATCGCGATCGGCGTCCACGAAGGCGACGACCGGCTTCAGCGCCGCAGGCGGCTCGGCGACGGGCTTCGCGGGGGGCGCAGCGGCCCAGGTGTCGGTCTCGCGCTTTGGCGCCTCGGGCGTGACGGGCGCGGGCTCGTCCTTCTTCGTCCACGAGGCCGGAAGCGGCAGTGGGGTGTGCTGGTACGAGAGGCCGGCCACCACGAGCCACCGGGGCGCCCCCCACCCACGAGTGAGGCCTCCGCCAGCGCCGAGCTCGATCGCGAACCGGTCTCCAATGCGGTACTTCACGCCCGCGAGCGCATCGACGGGATTGCCGGCCACGCCGGAGTTCGCGAAGCCCACCGCGCCCGTCACCGAGACCTGCAGCAGCAGCGTGTTCTGGTTGCCGAAGAGCGGGAACTCACCGCCGAAGCCCCAGGTGAACTCCTGGCCGACGCGCAGGTTGAGCAGCCGCGGCTCGGCCGTGCGGAAGTTGAAGCCCACGTTCGCCACCAGCCTCAGGATCGGCAGCGTCAGCTCGGCCATCGCGCGCGGAGCGATCATCACCGGCCCCCCGCCCCGAAACGCCGCGCGGTTGCCCGTGGGGAGTGAGATGGGGAGCGCCGCGGCCACCTGGAAGGCCCGATCTCGAGGGAAGAACGCGTACTTCGGCACCACGCGCAGATCGCCGGCGGAGAAGCCGCTGATGGCGCTGCCGAGCGACGGATCGAGCGAGGTGGCCTGTTGCCCGCGCGCCAGCGACATCGGCATGCCCAGCGCGATCTCGAACTGATCCTTGAGCGCGAAGCCCGCGGAGAAATCGAAGAACGTCAGATCGTCCACCAGGCGCACCACCGCGTCGCTGCCGCCCGGTGTTCCGAGCACGAGCGGATCATCGGCGTAGCCCGCGAACAGGCCCCCGAACGGCGTCATGTGCGGCGCCACCCGCGCGGAGTCGAGGTTCAGGAAGTCCTGGCTCCCCACGCCGGGCTTGAAGCGTTGGACGTCGATCGAGGTGTTCACCGCGCTCTGCGCGAGGGCGCTCAGCGGCGCGAGGACGAGCAAGGCGACGACGGAAGCGCCGCGTCGTCGGCGAAGGAGGAGCACCAACCCGACGAGCGAGAGCGCCACCGGCGCCTGGCTGCAGCCGCCCCCACCGCGGGCCTCGAGATCGTCGAACTTGTCGAGCGGGTTCGAGCCACGCATCACCTCGACGCCGTCGATCGAGCCGCCGCCGTCCGAGTCCGCCACGTTCGGGTCGGTCTCGCCAGGGTCGACCTTGCCGTTCTTGTTGGTGTCCTCGGCGCCGTCGGCCAGGCCGTCGAGATCGGAGTCGGCCACCTCGGGGTTCGTCCGGTTGTCGGCGCGCAGCTCGAGCCCGTCGTCGAGGCCGTCGGCGTCGGTGTCGGCCTTCGAGGCGTCCGTTTCGCCCTCGTCGTCGCGCCCGTTCTTGTCGGTGTCCTCCACGCCGTCGGCGAGCCCGTCGCCATCGGAGTCGGCGACTTTCGGATTCGTGGTGGTGTTCGGATCGGCGTCGGCGACGAAGAAGCCCTTCGAGACGTCGGTCTCGCGCGGCTTGAGCGTCTGCTCCGTCGCGCCCGCCTCGGTGCCGTCGAAGATGCCGTCGTTGTCCGAATCGGGGTCGACGGCGTCGATGCGGCCGTCACCGTCGGTGTCGGTGATCCCATCTGCGCCATCGAGCACGCCGTCGTCGTCGCTGTCGCCGTCGTTCGGATCCAGCCCGGCGCTCCGCTCGGCGTTGTCGGTCAGCCCGTCGCGATCGGCGTCGACCCGATCATCTGCGGGATCGTTCGGGTTCGTCTCGGTGCCGTCGATGCGCCCGTTGGCGTTCTCGTCTTCGGTGCCGTCCGCGTCGCCGCCATTGTCGGTGTCGCGGCGCAGCGGGTTGGTGGTGGTGGTCGGGTCCGCGTCGGCGCGGAAGACGGTGAGGCGGGTGTTGCGGCCCTGCGGCATGGCGAGCCCGCGCTCGAGGCCGTCGAGGAGCCCGTCCATGTCGGTGTCGGCCACCTTCGGATCGGTCTCGTTCATCTCGCGCACGCCGTTGCGGTTGACGTCTTCGTTGCCGTCCAGCAGGCCGTCGTCGTCGACGTCGTCGTCGAGCGGATCGGTCATCGAGACCTTCACTTCGAGGCCGTCGTTGAGGAGATCGTCGTCGCTGTCGGGATCGTTCGGGTTGGTGCCCGCGGCGAGCTCGTCGTTGTCCGACAGGCCGTCGCGATCGGTGTCGGCCCCGACGTTGAGGCTGACGATCGCCGCCGCGATGCCGTTGTTCGAGTCGCGCACCGTGTAGGTGAAGCTGTCGGGCCCGATGTAGCCGGCGTTGGGGGTGTAGCGAACGAGGGCTCCGTTCGGAGTGATGGTGACGCGCCCGTTGGCGGCGGGGGAGGTGACGACGACCGAGAGCGTCTCCATCGGATCCGGCGCGGAGGTGTCGTTGGCGAGAACGTCGAGCGCGTTGTCGACGCTGTCCTGCGGCACGCTGAAGACGTCCGGTACGGCGGTCGGCGGGTCGTTCTGGTTGAGTACGGTGACGGTGATGGTGCCCGTCGCGGTGCCGCCGTTCCCGTCGGTGATCGTGTAGGTGAAGGTGTCGGTGCCGAAGAAGTTGGTGGCTGGCGTGTACGACAGGCTCGCCCCGCCCAGCACGAGCTGCGCCATGCCGTTGGTGGGTTGGGTGATGGTCGTGATGCGGAGCGTCTCTCCGGTGTCCGGCGCGATCTCGTCGTTGCCGAGCGCGTCGATGGCGTTGTTCGTGGAGTCCTCGGCGACGGTGATGGGATCGGCTACCGCGCGGGGGTTGTCGTTGACCGGCGTGACGGTGATCGCGACCTGATCGGAGTCCGTCTGCGCGCCGCCCACGCCGGTGTTGCCGAGGTCGTTCGTCACCAGCCGCACCGAGGCCATGCCGTTGAAGTTGGCCGTCGGCGTGAAGGTGAGGGTGGCGAGCGCGGTGTTGATCTCGGGCACCGTCGCGCTGAACGTCATCGTCGCGTCGTTGGTGCCATCACCGACCGTGAAGACGAGGGGCGTCGTGCTGGTGGGCGCGAGGTTCAAGACGCCGTTCATCGCGGTCAGCGCCACCTGGATCGGCTGGTTCACCGCGTCGGGATCGGAGACCGAGAACGTGTTGGGGGCCGTGAAGGCCAGCGTGGCGTCTTCGGCGACCGTCTGCGGCATCGGCACCGCGTTCACCGGCGGATCGTTCGCGGGGCCTACGGTCATCTGCACCTGCGCCGTGGCCGTCAGGCCGCCGGGATCGAGAACGGTGTACGAGAACTCGTCCGGCCCGTTGTACCCGGCGTTCGGCGTGTAGCGGACGCTGGTGCCGCCCGGAGACACCGAGGCGGTGCCGTTCATCGGCACGGTGACGGAGGTGACGACGAGCGTCTCACCGACGTCTGGCGCCGCGGTGTCGTTGCGCAGGACATCGAGGCTGGTGTTCATGGATCCCTCGACCACGCCGAAGGCGTCATTCGCCGCGGTCGGAGGGTCATTCACGGGCTGCACCGTGACCGCCACCATCGCCGTGGCCTGGCCACCATTGCCGTCGCTCACCGTGTAGGTGAACGTGTCCATGCCGAAGAAGTTGGCGTTGGGCCGGTAGGAGAGGCTGGTGCCGCCGCTCGAGACGATCCCGTTCATCGCGGAGCTGACGGCGACGATGGTGAGCGTCTCCATGCCGTCGGGTGCCGACGAGTCGTTGGCGAGGACGTTCAGCATCGTCATCGAGTCTTCGTCGACCGTGAACGTGTCGTTCCCGAGCGTCGGCGGATCGTTGAGCGGCGTGACGGTGATCGAGATGGTGTCGTCGTCGCCGCGCGGTCCACCATTGCCGGAATTCCCGTTGTCGTTACTCGTCACCCGGAGACTGGCCGTGCCGCTGAAGTCGGAGAGCGGCCGGTAGGTGACCGTCGCGAGCGCGGCCAGCACCGGAGCCAGCCGGCCCGTGAACGTCACGGTGAGATCGTCCACGCCGTCGCCCACCTGGAAAACGACGTTCGGGACGATCGCCACCGACACCGTTCCCGCCGTCGCCGTGAGCGTCATCGTGATCTCCCCCGTGCCGAGGTCGACGTCCGAGACGCTGATCGGGTTTCCCGTGCCCACCGAGAAGGCGAGCGAGGTGTCCTCGACGATCGTCTGACCCATCGGCACCGTGTTGACCGGCGCGTCGTTCACCGGGTTGACCGTCGTCGTCACGGTGACGTCGTTGTTGCCTGGAATCGGATCCGGCACGTTCGAGGTCAGGTTCACCGTCGGTGACAGCGTTCCGCCGGCGAGGAGGACGTTGGCGATGATGGCGATCGGCTCCGCGACGCCTGGCGCGAGCGAGCCCCGCGTACAGATCACGTTCGTGCCCATTCGGCTGCACGACCAGTTGGTGCCGCTCGCGCTGACGAAGGTGGTCTCGGGAGGGAGCGGAAAGGTGACGCGCACGGCCGTGGCGGTGCTCTCTCCGCCGTTGGAGACGGTGATCACCCACGTCAGGTTCGCGTCCTCGTCGACGGGCGAGGGGTTCGCCGTCACCGTCATGGAGAGCTCGGAGCGCGGCGCCAGAGTGTCGGTGTCGGTCGCGAGGTTGTTCGTCAGCACGGGATCGTTGATGGTGGGCGGGCTGAACGCCGACACCGTGTTCACCAGCGTGCCGGTCGCCGCCGGGTTGATGGTGGCGGTGACGGTGAAGACGACCTCCTGGTTCGCGGGGATGGTGACGAGCGCGTTGATCGAGCCGGTCCCCGAGGCCGGACAGCTCGCGCCACCAGTGCCAGCGCAGGTCCAGGTCGGGCTGGTGAGGATGCCGGGCAGGGTGTTGATGATGCGCGCGCCGGTCGCGGCGCCGGGCCCCAGGTTGCGAATGCGCACCGTGTAGGTCGTCATGGTGCCGGGCACCGAGGTCGTGGCGTTGTTGGTGATCGTCGCCTCGAGGTTCGCCGGCGCCAGGCACAGCGGCACGTCGACGACCTGCGTACCAGCGATGGTGACCACGACCGCGGTCGAGTTGCCGGGCGCGCCCGAGGTCGCGCCGTTGGTGGGGAACTCCGTGAGGCCGTTCGAGAAGGTGATGCCGCCCGGGCCGCCCGCCGCCGAGCGCGTCACGGTGCCGCCTTGCGTCGCGATGAAGCCACCCGAGCCACCACCGCCCGGGCCCGTCGCTTCGTCGAGGCCCGACGAGATGAGCTGCCGCCCACCGGCGCCACCGTTCGCGGCGATCGACAGCCCGCTCAGGGTGTTGGCGCGCACGAGTACGGTGCCTCCCGCGCCGCCCCCGCCCGCCGAGTCGCGGTTGGAGCCGGTGGTGCTGCCGCCGGGCGCACCGTTGGCGACGAGCGCCCCCGAGCCGGTGACGCTGGTGGCCATGAGATAGACAAGTCCACCGCCGTGACCGCCCGCCCCGGCGGCGCCCTGGTCTCCGTCACCCGCGCCGCCCCCACCACCGAAGAACAGCCGGCTCGTCGCATTTGGATCGAGCGGACGCCCGCCGAGGCCGCCACGCTCACGCCGCTGATTGCCGCTCCACGCCGCGGCACCAGGCCCGGTGGTGACGGCGTTCTGGTTCGAGAGCGAGAAGCTGTACCCGCCGCGGCCACCGCCCGAGTTGTTCGCCAACGCCGCCGCGCCGCCGGTGTTGGTCGGCAGCGTTCGTCCGGGGTCGGCTTGCCAGGCCTGGAAGCCGATGACGGTGCCATCCATCACGCCCTGGCCGCTCCAGGCGTTCGTGTTCGTCGCGTTCGCGCCACCGCCGCCGCCGGCGCGCAGGGCGTTGCCACCGCCACCGCCGTTCGCCGGAGCTCCGCGCCCGTAGCGGCCACCCAGCCCGTCGTACGCCGCCTGGAAGCCGCCGATGCCCTCGCCCTTTTCGCCGCCGAGGTTGGCGGCCGAGGCCCGGAAGCCCGCCACGTCCGTCGAGGCTGACCCGGTGAAGGGCGTGTTGTCGGTCTGCCCGCCGCGGAAACCCAGGCCCGCGACGTCGATGGTGCCCTGGAGCGTCAACGTGTCACGCACGTGAAGGGCGACGATGCCGCCGCGCGTGCCGTCCCACGGGAGCGCCGTCACCGTGCCCGTCATCGAGACTGTCAACGCGGTGAACTGCGGGACCCGCACGACCTGCGTGCGTCCCGCGGCCGAGTACGCGTTGCGAAGGCCCACGCAGCCGTTGCCCAGCGTGATGACGTTGCCTGCCACCGAGGCCACCTCGATGGTCTCGTGAAGCCCCGCGCCGTTGAGCGCCGTCACCGTGCCCCAGGCCGCCGAGTCCGTGCCGTCCAGCGCCGCGCCCTGGGCCTGGTAGATCATCAGCAGATCGCCCGCGGCGAGGGGCCCGAAGGTGGCGCTGTCGAGTTGGGTCGCGTCCGCGACGGTCAGGCTGGTGGCGCCCACGGCGGCGTTCGCGGCCAGCGCCGTGTACTCGTTGAGCTGCACCACGCCGTTGACGGTGAAGGTGCCGTCCTGGCCGACGATCGGCTGGAGGATCTTCGGCGTCTTCGCGGCGGTGCTGAGCTGGGCCTCGGTGCAGGCCACCAGCGATGAGAGGGCCAGCATGACGAGGGCATGCCGGGACGAGGTGCGGATCACGGTGAAGGCCTCCGGGAGGGCGGTCCTGAAATCCAAGCAGAACGAAGAATTCCGTTTCTAATGGAAGCTCATGGGACGCGGAAGCCTCCCACGGGTTTTGCTTTCGAACGTCAGCGAAGGGCGGCGGTGAGCTCGGATGCGGCGCCGAAGGTCTCGGTGTAGCGGGCGGCGAAGGCCGGCTTCGAGAAGGTGTGCTCCTGGCAGCCCTTGAGCTCGATGGCATAGGTCGCGGCGAGCGCGGCGACACGGCCGGTGACGGGCAGGGGGAGCTTCTGCGACAGGCCGAACGCGAGGCCCGCGAGGTAGGCGTCTCCAGCGCCCGTCGGGTCGACGACCGAGGTGACCTTCGCGATGGGCACCTCGAGGGTGGGCTGGCCGCGCTGGTAGATGCGGCTGCCCTGATCGCCGCGCGTCATCACGGTGAGCGGCGCCGCGTCGATGAGCTGCTGCTCGGTGTGGCCGGTGGCCCTGGCCATCATGCCGAACTCGTAGTCATTGCCGACGAGGGCCGCGCACCCGTCGAGCCCCGAGAGGATCTGCTGCTTGTCGAGGCGCGGCGTCTGCTTGCCCGGATCGAAGATGTACTTCGCGCCGATGCGACGGCACTCGTGCATGTGGCGCATCATCGACTCGGGATCGGTGGGCGAGATGAGCACCCAGTCGTCTTTCGTCAGGCCGATGGACTCGAGCGTCACCTCGCGCGCGTGCACCACGGCGCCCGGGTAGAAGGCGACGATCTGGTTGTTCGACATGTCCGTGTTGATGAAGCAGCTCGCGGTGAACTCGTTGCCGACGACCTTGACTCCGCGGCAGTCGATGCCGAGCTGTTCGAGCTGGCCCTGGTAGTCCTTGAAGTCCTGGCCGGCGGCCGAGACGAGCGAGGTCTTCGCGCCCAGCAGCGCCAGGTTGTACGCGATGTTTCCTGCGGTGCCGCCGCGCAGGCGCTTCATCGAGTCGACGAGGAAGCTCACCGTCAGCATGTGGACCTTGTCCGGCAGGATGTGGTCCGAGAACTTCCCGGGGAAGTTCATGATGTAGTCGTACGCAAGGCTGCCCGTGACGATGATGCGCATGGAGTGCTCCTCGAAAAGAGGCGTCCGGCCTTAGCGTAGGGCTGCTCCGAAGACGAGGGCTCTTCAGCGCGACGGAGCGGCGGCCGGGTCCGCCACCCAGAGGCCATCGTTCGTGCGCACGTAGACGGCCTTCTTGCCGCAGCCCTCGACCCCGACCGTCTGCGGGTGAAACACGGAGAGCACCAGCTGGCCGGGTGGGCAGGCCAGCTCGAACCCGGCGCGCTCCCGGAGCAGATCCTCGTTCATCACTTCGACGTCCCGCCCGGTGAACCGCGACACGCAGCCGAGGGCCGCGGTCGCGATAAGGAAAGACACGACCAGGGTCCTCATGGTCAGCCGCCCTTGAGGTTGGCCTTGATGAGATCCCGGTTGAACTCGGCGATCACCCGCACGGGGATCTCCTTGGGGCACACCGCCTCGCACTGCGAGAGGTTCGTGCAGGTGCCGAAGCCCTCGGCGTCCATCTGCATGGCCATGTTCTTCGCGCGCTCGGCCCGCTCGGGCTGACCCTGCGGCAGGTGCCCGAGGTGAGACACCTTCGCCGACACGAAGAGCATCGCCGAGGCGTTCTTGCAGGCCGCCACGCAGGCGCCGCAGCCGATGCACTGGGCCGCGTCCATCGCGAGCGTCGACTCGACCTTCGGAACGGGCAGGGCGTTGGCGTCGGGCGCGCCACCGGTGCTGACGGTCACATAGCCGCCGGCCGCGATCACCCGATCGAACGACGAGCGATCGACGACGAGATCCTTCAGCACCGGAAACGCCTTCGCGCGCCAGGGCTCGACGTAGACATGATCCCCGTCATTGAAGTGCCGCATGTGCAGCTGGCAGGTGGTAACGCCGCGGTGCCCGCCATGGGGCTTGCCGTTGATCACCATCGAGCACATGCCGCAGATGCCCTCGCGGCAGTCGTGATCGAAGGCGACGGGCTCCTCGCCCTTGTTCATCAGCTTCTCGTTGAGCACGTCCAGCATCTCGAGGAAGGACATGTGCGGGCTGACCCCGTCGACGACGTACTCCTTCATCTCGCCGGCGGCCGAGGGGGCGTTCTGACGCCACACGTGCAGCGTCAACGTCATCGTCTTGTCGCTCATTACTTGTAGCTCCGGATGGACGGCTTGAAGGTTTCGTAGACGAGGGGCTCGACGTGTTTGACGGCCTTCTGGCCTTCGCCCTTCCACTCCCACACCGACGCGTTCATGAACTTCTCGTCGTTGCGCTTGGCCTCGCCCTCTTCTTGATGCTCCTCGCGGAAGTGGCCGCCGCACGACTCGTCACGGTCCAGCGCGTCCATCGCCATCACCTCGGCGAACTCGAGGAAGTCGGCGACGCGGCCGGCCTTCTCGAGCGCGGTGTTGAGGTTGTCGGCCGACCCGGGGACGTTCACGTTCTGCCAGAACTCCTCGCGCAGGGCGGGGATCTGCTTGATGAGCTCGCTGAGCCCCTTGTCGGTGCGGGCCATGCCGCACTGATCCCACATCATCAGGCCGAGCTGGCGGTGGAAGCTGTCGACGGTGCGCTTGCCCTTGATCGACAGGAACTTCTTCTGCCGGTTCATCGTCTCTTCGACGGCCTTCCGGAACTCGGGGTGATCCGTCGTCACCTTCGGCTGCTTCGCGTTCGCGAGGTAGTGCCCGATGGTGTACGGCAACACGAAGTAGCCGTCGGCGAGCCCCTGCATGAGGGCCGAGGCGCCGAGCCGGTTCGCGCCGTGATCCGAGAAGTTCGCCTCTCCGACGACGTGCAGGCCGGGCACGTTCGACATGAGGTTGTAGTCCACCCACAGCCCACCCATCGTGTAGTGGACCGCCGGGTAGATGCGCATCGGCACCGTGTACGGGTCTTCACCGGTGATGGTGGTGTAGATGTCGAACAGGTTGCCGTAGCGCTCCTTGATGACGTTCTTCCCGAGCCGCTTGATCGAGTCGGCGAAGTCGAGGAACACGCCGCGGCCGCCCGGGCCCACGCCACGGCCTTCGTCGCAGACCTGCTTGGCGGCGCGCGAGGCGATGTCACGGGGGGCGAGGTTGCCGTACGAGGGGTACTTGCGCTCGAGGTAGTAGTCGCGCTCGTCCTCGGCGATCTGGTCCGGCGCGCGCGTGTCACCCGGCTTCTTGGGCACCCAGACCCGGCCGTCGTTGCGCAGCGACTCGCTCATCAGCGTGAGCTTGGACTGATAGTCGCCCGAGACGGGAATGCAGGTGGGGTGGATCTGCGTGTAGCAGGGGTTCGCGAAGCCGGCGCCCTTGCGCGCCGCGCGCCACGTCGCGGTGACGTTGCAGCCCTTGGCGTTGGTCGACAGATAGAAGACGTTGCCGTAGCCGCCGGTCGCGAGCACCACCGCGTCGGCCGCCCAGGACTCGATCTTCCCGCTCACCAGATCGCGCGTGACGATGCCGCGGGCGTGGCCGTCGACGAGCACCACCTCGAGCATCTCGTGCCGCGCGTGGAGCTTCACCGCGCCGCGGTGCACCTGCTTCATGAGCGCCTGGTACGCGCCGAGCAGCAGCTGCTGGCCCGTCTGGCCGCGCGCGTAGAACGTGCGGGATACCTGGGCGCCACCGAAGGAGCGGTTGTCGAGCAGGCCGCCGTAGTCGCGCGCGAACGGCACGCCCTGGGCCACGCACTGGTCGATGATGTTCGCCGACACCTCGGCGAGGCGGTACACGTTCGCTTCACGCGCGCGGTAGTCGCCGCCCTTGACGGTGTCGTACGCGAGCCGCCGAATCGAGTCGCCGTCGTTCTGGTAGTTCTTCGCGGCGTTGATGCCGCCCTGCGCGGCGATGGAGTGCGCGCGCCGCGGCGAGTCCTGGAAGCAGAACGCGTCGACCTGGTAGCCGAGCTCCGAGAGCGTGGCGGCTGCGGATCCGCCTGCCAGGCCAGTGCCCACGACGATGACCTTGAACTTGCGCTTGTTGGCCGGGTTGACGAGCGAGATCGACGCCTTGTGCTTCGTCCACTTCGTCTCGATGGGGCCTTCGGGGATCTTCGCGTCGAGTTTCACTTGATGACTCCCAGCAGGACGGCGACAGGAATGGTGATGAAGGCCGCGCAGAGGCCGTAGCCGACCATGAGCGAGGCGTTCTTGAGCCAGGGCGTCCAGCGTCGGCCCCACAGGCCCAGGTGCTGGAACAGCGAGTAGATGCCGTGCGAAAGATGCTGCGAAAGGAGCACCTGGCCGACGATGTACAAGCCAGCGATGAGCGGGTTCTTGAAGCCCTCGACGAGCATGTCGAAGGGGCTGAACGCGCCGGTCGGGCCCTTCGCGTCCGTCACGTTCACCACGCGAAGGGTGAAGTGTGCCAGGTGGTAGAGCAGGAACGTTCCCACCACGAGGCCCGAGATCAGCATCGTCTTCGAGGCGAGCCGGGCCGGCGTCTTGTTCTCGTAGGCGTACGGCACCGGACGGGCCAGGCCGTTGGCTCGCGAGGAGCGAACCGCGAAGAACCAGTGAAGCGGCACGCACGCGAGCAGGACCAGGCGTGTCCCCCACAGCAGCGGCGGGTTGCCCTTGAGCGCCTCGGCGTAGCCGTTGAACGCGTCACGGCCGGCGAAGACCAGCAGGTTGCCGGCGAGGTGTCCGGTGACGAAGCCCCACAGCACCAGGCCGGTGAGGGCCATCATCACCTTTGAGCCCACCGAGCTCATCGCGAACCTCACGAGCGAGCCGAAGAGCGGCTCGACCGTGTCATCGCGTTTCAGTTCTGCGGCGTCGGACATGCGAGGCTCCTGGGTCAAGTGACGTGCGTGACGAAGGGCATGTACCTGATGACGGCCCGCGTCAGCCACGGTCCTGTGCGAGTAGGGGACCGGGAAGGAACAGCAAAATCGTGACCATCTGTGAGCAGGGGTGATGGGGGGAGTGCTGGGTGGCCCGGCCCCGACCGTGCTCTTATGAGACTTCCATGCAGCGTGAGGCGGCCGTCGAGGGCTCCCAGGTCGAAGGCGTGCCGCTGGAATGCCCAGCCCCGGTGTCCCTCCGTCGGGAGCTGCGCTTTGCCGCTCCGCTCGCGCTGACGGTGATGGCCGCGATGATCCCCGCCACCGTCGTGATCCCGGTCATTCGGCCGTTCGTGGCGGCGGGCTGGCCGGGCCAGGAGTGGGTCTTCTACGCCTTCATGGCGGTGAACCTGCTGGGCGCATGTCTGGCCGGGCCGTGGCTGGCGGTGCGCGCGGACCAGCTCGGGCGGCGGCGGCACTACGCGGCGGCGCTGGCGCTGCTCGACGGGCTGGCGGTGGCGGCGGTGGCCCTCATGCCTTCCTTGCCGGTGATGTTGGCGCTGCGCTTCGTGCAGGGGGCGTCCAGCGTCGCGGCGGTGTCGATTCTCATGGGGGCGGCCCGCGGCCGAACGCAGTCCTCGGCGGCGACCGGGCTCATCGGGAGCGCAGTGGTGCTCGCGCTCGTCGTGGGCATTCCGCTGGGGGCCATCCTCGGGCGGGCGGATCCCTCCTTGCCGCTCTTCGTCGGAGGCGCCTTCGGGGCCCTGGCGGCGGTCGGTGCGTGGAGAAGCCTCCCGGAGGGCATGTCCTCGCGGCTGGCGGCGGGCGCGGTGTGGCGGCTTCCAGGCGTTCGCGCGCCGATCGTCGCGGTGGGCCTCGAGCGCTTCTCGGTCGGCCTCTTCACCGTCACGCTCCAGCTCTTCGCGTTCCACGTGCTGGCGACTCCGGATCGACTGACGAGCCGCTGGTTCTCGATCTTCCTCGTGTGCTTTGCGCTCGCGACGGTGCCCTTCACGCGGCTCGGCGACCGGGTGGGTCGCTGGTGGCTCGTGGCTGGGGGCGCGCTGGCCTACGGGGTGATGTTCTTCCTGATTCCGGTGACGGGAACGGCGTGGATGCCGCTCGCGCTCCTCATCGGCGGCGTCGGCAGCGCGGCGATTTACGGCCCAAGCCTCTCACTGGTCTCCCGGGGCGTCCCGCCCGAGGCGCGCGCGTCGGCGATGAGCCTGATGAACGCAGCAGGCACCTTCGGCATGTTCCTCGGCAACGTGGTGGCCGGCGGTATCGCCACCGCCGTCATCGCCGCGGGCGGAGAAAGGCTGGTCGCCTACTCCCTCGTCTTCGTGCTCGCCGGCCTCAGCCAGTTCGTCACCGTCGCGGTCGCCGTTCGGTCGAGCCGGGGCGACGACGACGGGCGCGCGCCGCCAGCAGCGCCGTGACCATCGCTAGCTGGGCGCCGCCCGTTCCAGCCTGACACCCGCAGCCGTTGGCCTGGCAGACGGTGGCGTCGCCCCATGGTTCCACCGTCGATGGGGAGTCCGCCGTCGGGTTCGCCAGCGTCGACGCCCATGGCGTCTCCAAGGCCTCCGAGTGCGAAGCGAGTGCCTGCGTCGAGGCCGAGCGCCTGATCGAGCGCGATCGTCTGCTCCCGCGCCAACGCCCAGCGAGACAGCCCCAGCGCAACGGAGGGGAAACGGGCCGCGGTCCGCCGTGGCGACCGAAGCGCCAACCGGGTCTGTGCCCTCACGCCACCACCGAGCAGCGCGATGGCTTCCCACAAATCTTCCCGGGGGTCGTCTGGGAGCGCGAGGCGTCGGTCGCTCCAACGGACGAAGACCAGACCCTGCGAAACCGTCACGGCGATCGCCGGTGAGATGGGCTCGAGTCCCACCCGCGTCTGATCACCGAACTTGAGCAGCGGGCCAGGCTGAGCAGCACGTCACCAGCTCGGCAAGTGTCTCAGACCGATGACGTCCGTGCCAACGCGCACCTTCTTGGAAGACAACCGAAGGGTTCATCGCTACGAGGGCGCCGCTTTGCATCGCAGGGCCATTTTTCTGGAGTCGACATGAAAATCCACGAGTACCAGGGCAAGCAGATCTTCAAGAAGTATGGGGTTCCCGTGCCGCGCGGCATCGTCGTGCGCACTCCGGAGGACGCCGAGAAGGCCGCGAAGGAGCTCGGCACGAAGGTCGTCGTCGTCAAGGCGCAGGTCCACGCGGGCGGGCGCGGCAAGGCCGGCGGCGTGAAGATCGCCAAAAGCCCCGCCGAGGCGAAGGAGCACGCCTCGAAGATCCTCGGCATGATGCTCAAGTCGCCGCAGACCGGCCCCGAGGGCCAGAAGGTGCAGACGCTCTACATCGAGGAGGGGCTCGACCTCGACAAAGAGTACTACCTCGGCGTCACCCTCGACCGCGCGACCAGCCGCATCACCTTCATGGCCTCGACCGAAGGTGGCGTGGAGATCGAAGAGGTCGCCGAGAAGCACCCCGAGAAGATCCTCCGCGAAGCGGTCGACCCCGCCGTCGGCTTCCAGGCCTACCAGGGCCGCAAGCTGGCCTACGGGCTCGGCCTCACGGGTGACTCGGTCGCCTCGTTCGTGAAGTTCTGTCACGCGCTCTACAGGGCGTACATCGAGACCGACGCGGCGCTGGCCGAGATCAACCCGCTCGTGCGGCTCAAGGACGGCTCGATCCTCGCGCTCGACTCGAAGATGACCTTCGACGACAACGCCCTCTACCGCCAGAAGGACGTCGTCGAGATGCGCGACGTCGCGGAAGAGGACGAGCGCGAAGCGAAGGCCAAGGAGTTCGACCTCGCCTACATCGCGCTGAGCGGCAACATCGGCTGCATGGTGAACGGCGCCGGCCTCGCGATGGCCACGATGGACACCATCAAGCTCGTGGGCGGTGAGCCGGCGAACTTCCTCGACGTCGGCGGTGGCGCGAACAAGGAGAAGGTGACGGCCGCCTTCAAGTTGATCCTCGCGGACCCGGCGGTGAAGGCCGTGCTGGTGAACATCTTCGGCGGCATCATGAAGTGCGACGTCATCGCCGAGGGCATCATCGCAGCCGCGAAGGAAGTGCAGCTCAAGGTGCCGCTCGTGGTGCGCCTCGAGGGTACCAACGTCGAGCTGGGCAAGCAGATCCTCGCGAACTCGGGCCTGAAGATCACGCCCGCCGACAACCTCCGCCAGGCGGCTGAGAAGGCCGTCGCCGCGCTCAAGGGCTGAAAGAGAGAGACATCATGAGCATCCTCGTCAACGCAGAGACGCGCCTCGTCGTGCAGGGCATCACCGGGTCGGCTGGCTCCTTCCACGCCAAGCAGTGCATGGAGTACGGCACCAACCTCGTCGCCGGCGTCACGCCAGGCAAGGGCGGCCAGAAGTTCGAGGGCAAGGTGCCCATCTTCGACACCGTCGAGCAGGCGGTGAAGGCGACGGGCGCGAACGCCTCGGTGGTCTTCGTGCCGCCTCCGTTCGCGGCGGACTCGATCATGGAGGCGGCGGACGCGAAGCTGCCGCTCGTCATCACCATCACCGAGGGCATTCCGGTGAACGACATGGTGAAGGCCAAGCGCTTCCTCCAGGGCTCCTCGACGCGCCTCATCGGGCCGAACTGTCCTGGCGTGATCACCCCGGGCGGCAAGTGCAAGATCGGCATCATGCCGGGCCACATCCACCGGCCGGGCCGCATCGGGGTGGTGTCGCGCTCGGGCACGCTCACCTACGAGGCGGTGTTCCAGCTCACGAGCCTGGGCCTGGGGCAGTCGACCGCCGTGGGCATCGGCGGAGACCCGGTCAACGGCACCAACTTCATCGACGTGCTCCAGCTGTTCAACGAGGACGCCGAGACCGACGCGGTGATCATGATCGGTGAGATTGGCGGCAGCGCCGAGGAAGAGGCCGCCGCGTGGGTGCAGGCGAACTTCAAGAAGCCGATCGCCGGGTTCATCGCGGGCGCCAGCGCGCCTCCGGGCAAGCGCATGGGCCACGCCGGCGCGATCATCGCGGGCGGCAAGGGTACGGCGGGTGAGAAGGTGAAGGCGATGACGGCTGCTGGCTACGTGATGGCCCAGTCTCCGTCGGAGCTCGGTACCACGCTCGTCGAGGCGATGAAGCGTAAGGGCCTCAAGGTCTGAACGAACGCTGAGGTCGTTTCGAGGCGCCAGTGCGTCCCGTGTTGGGACGGCTGGCGCTTCGACCTGTCCGGCGCATGGCTGAGGTCAAGGCTGAAGCCGTCTTCGCGGATGGACGTTGGGCCGACGCAAGAGCTCCTCGGAACCGCGCCGGGGCGACTGGGAGCCGCCATCCGGCCTGGGCACGCTCTGCGCCTCCGCGGAGACGATGGGGCCGTTCCGGACGACCTCAATCTGGTCGCCATTTTCGAGTTCCTGTGCGGCGACCGGGGCTTGTCGTCACGAACCCCGTCGGCCGCTCAGGCGGTGAGCGGCGCCGAAGACGCGTTGGGCTCCGACGCCTACGCGAGATGGGGTGTACTGCTTTCTGGGCGACCACCATCCCGGAAGTCGAGCATCGATGAGCTCCAGACCTTCGGGGGCCTTTCGACGCATCACGCCGGCTCGCTTCGAGGTCAGCTCCGACGAACTCCTTGGCATCGGCGCACGACCTCAGAGACCTTCAAGCGAACCTGAGGGTCGCTCACGCCGAGCGAGAGGACCACTTCCACAACGCCAGCCCGGCCAGCAACAACACGCCGAGCCCCATGCCCACGTTCGTCGCCGTCTCGTCTTCGCTCGAGCGGGTTGAGCTGCCACCATCTTCGTCGCCCACCGTGTCGGCCGCGAAGTCGGCGAGATCGACCGCCGTGCCCCCGTTCTCGACGACGAACGACACCACGCCGTTGTCCTCGACGCGCTTCACCGGCAGCCGGCGCGCGCCGTCGCTGACGAGCAGTTCGGTCTCGGCCGGCAGCGCCTTGAGGACCTCGGGGTTCGCCGCCACCGACGGATCGATCACCATCGTCGGCTTCGGGCCCAGGCGGCTCGCGGCCTTCGCCACGTCATCCACCACCATCGGTGCGCCGGCGGCCTTCGTCAGCATCACCAGCTCGCCCGAGCTCGTCCGCGCCAGGTAGCCCGCGCCCTCGACCGCGACATGGCCCAAAGACGCCGCCGCGCGCTCGGCCACCACCACCGTCGTCACGCCGCCCGCGAGCTTCGCCAGCTTCGCGCCGCGCGAGAGCTTCATGCCGGTCGACGCCACCTTCCCGGCGCGGCCCAGCTTCGCGAGGCCAGACAGAATTCCGGCCTGGGCGGGGAAGGACGACGACACGACGAGCACGGCGACGAGCAGGGCAGGGCGCATGTCCTGCGATGTACCCCACTCACGGGGCCTCCCGCACGTGGCCTGGCCGTTTTCGACGCTTGTCTGGCGCGCCGGGCCGCGCGATATCGCGAGCCACCATGGCCATCAGCTCTGCCCACGCCCTCGACTTCGAGCGACCGCTCCTCGAGCTCGAGAAGAAGATCGGTGACCTGCGCAGCATCTCGAAGTCCGGCGCCGTCGACATGACGCAGGAGCTGGGACGCCTCGAGAAGAAGGCGAAGAAGCTCCAGGAGGAGATCTTCAACGATCTCACGCGCTGGCAGGTGGTGCAGCTGTCCCGCCACAACGCGCGGCCGTACTTCCTCGACTACATCAACGCGCTGTTCACCGATTACTGCGAGCTGGCCGGCGACCGGCTCTTCGGGGAAGACCCGTCGATCATCGGCGGCTTCGCGCGCTTCGATGGCGAGCCGGTGATGGTGATGGGCCACCAGAAGGGCCGCAGCACCAAGGAGAACATGCTGCGCAACTTCGGCATGCCCCGCCCCGAGGGGTACCGGAAGTCGCGCCGCCTCTTCGAGCTCGCCGCGCGCTTCAACCGGCCGATCTTCACCTTCGTCGACACGCCAGGCGCCTACCCCGGCATCGGCGCCGAGGAGCGCGGCCAGGCCGAGGCCATCGCGGTCAACCTCGAGGTGATGGCGGGGCTTCCGGTTCCGGTGATCAGCACGGTGATCGGTGAAGGTGGCTCCGGCGGCGCGCTGGCCATCGGTGTCGGCAACCGCGTGCTCATGATGCAGTACTCGATCTACTCGGTGATCTCGCCCGAGGGCTGCGCGTCGATTCTGTTCCGCGACGCCACCCGCGCCGACAAGGCCGCCGAGGCGCTCAAGCTGGTGGCCACCGATCTCGAGAAGCTCGGCGTGGTGGACGAGATCATCCCCGAGCCGGCCGGCGGCGCACATCGGGATCCAGCGGCAGCGGCGGGGTCGCTGGGGCAGGCGCTCCGCAAACACCTGCGCGAACTCAAGAAGCTCAAGCCTGACCAGCTCGTGGACCAGCGGTACGACAAGTTCCGCGCGATGGGCGTCTTCAGCGGCAAGTGAGCGCGCGATGCCCCGCCCCCTGATCGTCGCCATCGACGGCCCGGCCGGTGCGGGCAAGTCCTCCGTCTCGAAGGTGCTGGCGCGGCGGCTCGACTTCACGCTCGTCGACACCGGCGCGATCTATCGGTGCGTGGCGCTCAAGGCGCGGCGGCAGGGCATCGCGCTCGACGACGACGCGGGCCTGGAGCGACTGCTCGACACGCTCGATGTGTCGTTCCACGTCGAAGAAGAGGTCAACCACGTCTTCCTCGAAGGCGAGGACGTGTCGGAGGCCATTCGTACCTCGGAGAACTCGCTGGCGGCCTCACAGGTGTCGAGCCGGCCCGTGGTGCGCGCCCGGTTGCTCGACCTGCAGCGCCGGCTCGCCCTGCACGCGAAGCACGGCGCGATCCTCGAGGGCCGCGACATCGGGACCGTGGTGTTTCCCGACGCCGACGTGAAGATCTTCCTCTTCGCGAATCCCGAGATCCGCGCGCGCCGGCGCTTCGAAGAGCTCTTTCAGAAGGGCCACGAGAAGCCGCTCGACCAGGTCTTGTCGGAGCAGAACCGCCGCGATCGCGAGGACTCGGAGCGCGAGGTCGCTCCCCTCAAGCCCGCCACTGACGCCGTGCAGGTCGACTCCACCGAGCTGCCGCTGTCCGAGGTCGTGCAACGGCTGGAGGATCTTGTGCAGAGTCGTCGGCGTGGCTGATCGTCGCGTCCTGCTGCTGTTCCTCCTCACTGCGACGAGCGCCTCGGCGCACGGGCTGCCGCCCCAATCGCTGAGCATCGCGCCGAGCCCGTGGGCTCCGAAGGGCCTGGTGGTCTCGACCACCTTCGGCGCGCTGGTGACCGACGACCGGTGCACCTGGGAGTGGATCTGCCCAGAGGTGCTGGGCCTGGGGCCGCGGGAGGTCCCCACGTGGGTCGCGACGGCCTCGGGCACCCTCTACGCCGCCGCGTTCTCCGGGCTGTTCGTCAGTCGCGATCGAGGCTGCTCGTTCGAGCGCCACCCGACCTTCGAGGGCCGCGGCGCCTTTGCCGTGGTGGAGGCCGAGGGGTCGATCTTCGTCACTACCGGACGGTTCGGCGCACGCAACGGGCTGTTCGAGTCGAACGACGACGGCCGCACCTTCACCGGCGCCAACCTCTCGAGCGACACCTTGTTCTTCAGCGGCGTGCGCGTCGTCGGGGATCGTCGCGTCGTCTCGGCCTGGTACTTCGAGCCCCGCCGCCTCGCGCTGTTCGTCAGCGACGACCGCGGCGCCACCTTCACGGAGATCGATCACACCGCCTCGCTCCCCGGCGGCTCGGTCTTCACGGTGCACGCGGTCGACGCAGTCACGCCGCAGCTCGTCTACGCCTCCATCGTCAACGACGCCGTCACGCCGGAGCAGGGAACGCTGCTGCGGAGCGTGGATGGCGGCCGCACCTTCACCCCGGTGCTCACCGGCGCGGGACGGGTGAGCTCGTTGGTCCAGGACGGGACGGGCTGGTGGGTGGCGCTTGGAGAGCGGGTCTTCGGCTCGGCGAATGGAATCGACTTCAGCGTGCTGGACAGCCCCACGCAGCGGGCCTGCGTCGCGCGCGTCGACGCCCAGACGCTCGTGTGCGGACGTCAGCCGGGGGAGGACGGGTTCTCCGTGGCGAACGTCACCGGCGCCGTCAGCCCGTTGCTCACCTGGGACCGGATCTCGGGACCCCGGACGTGTCCGTCAGGGAGCTCCACCGCGACCACCTGCGCGGTGTCCTGGCCGGTGGAGCGCGCGGAGCTCGGCCTGGCCGTCGATCATGTTGCAACCTGTGGCGGCGAGGTGCCGGCCCCCATCGCGCCCCCACCCACGCGTGGGTGTCACGGCGCACCCGGTGGAGCGACCGTCGTCCTCGCGCTCCTGTTCTTTCGTGTGCGTCGGGGCAGGGTAGAGTCGGCGAACCGCCGATGAAGCTGGCTCCCGACGAGTTCACGGGCAAGCGCTACGGGAAGTACGAGGTGCTCTGCCGTCTGGCCGTTGGCGGCATGGCCGAGATCTTTCTTGGCTTCGCGCGCTCGGGCCCATTCCAGAACCGTACGGTGGTGCTCAAGAACATCCTCCCGGAGCAGCGCGAAGATCCAGTGGCGCTCCAGATGCTCCTCGACGAGGCCCGCGTCACCGCCACGCTCTCGCACGGCAACATCGCGCAGGTCGTCGATCTCGAGCGCTCCGGCGAAGACGTGCTGATGGTGATCGAGTTCATCCAGGGCGCGAACGTCGAAGAGGTCGTCGACGCGTGGGCGAAGCAGGGCGAGGCGGTGCCGCTGGGCTACGCGATCTCGTCGATCCGCGAAGCCGCGCAGGGCCTGGCGCACGCGCACCTGCACAAGGACGCGAAGGGCGCCGCGCAGCCGATCGTCCACCGCGACGTGACCCCCCGGAACATCATGACGGGCTTCGACGGCGGCACGAAGATGCTCGACTTCGGCATCGCCCGCGCGATGGGCGCCCAGCGCCGTACCGTGGCCGGCATGGTGCGCGGTACCACGGCGTACATGTCGCCCGAGCAGGCCGTGGGGAAGGACCTCGACCCACGAAGCGATCTCTTCTCGCTCGGCATCATCTTCCACGAGCTCCTCACCGGGCAGCGGCTCTTCTTCCGCGGCAATCCAGGCGCCGAGATGGCGGCGGTCTACGAGGCCGAAATTCCGCCGCCCTCGAAGGTGAACCGGCGGGTGCCGAAGTCGCTCGACGCGGTGGTGATGAAGGCGCTCGAGCGCAACCGCGACAAGCGCTACCAGAGCGCCACCGAGCTCATTCGGGATCTGTCGCTCGCCGCCGGGTCGACGGCCTGGCCGAAGGAGCGCTGCGCCGAGATGGTGCGCGAGCGGTTTCCAGAGCGGCGGCGTGACCTCGACAAGCTGCTGGCGCGCGTTCCGCAGGAGTCAGGCACCGATGCCCACCGCGCGCACCCCGACGTGCCCGAGGGCCGGACCGTGATGGTGCAGCGCCCGACGGGCCCGACGCCTGACCTGTCGCGTGGCGTGCCGGTGCGCACCTTGATCGAGTCAGGCCCGGCGATCGCCGAGATGCGGGCGCGCGCGCGACAGATCATGGAGGAGCGCGAGGCGCTCGAGGAGCCTCCCACCGGGGAAGTACCGGAGTTCTCCGGGAGCCGCGTGCCGCCGATGCCGGTCGAGCCTCGCTCGCCCCGCCAGGCAACCCCCAACCCGCAGCCCGCGAAAGCGTCCGCGCCGTCGCCGCAGCCTGCAAGGCCATCGACACCGCCACCTCAGCCTGCGCGGCAGGGAACGCCGCCACCGCAGCCGGGCCTGTCGGCGGATTCGCTCTTCGGTGATCTCGACGAGGCCGCGGACCGAACGAAGGTTCTGACGGGGCCCAAAGCCGCCTCCATGCGGCAGCTGCAACAGGTGCCGACGGATCCTTCTCGGCGCGCCGTCGCGAGCCAACCTCAGTCTTCGCGCCTGCCCATCGTCATCGCCCTGCTGGTAGCCCTCGTGCTCGGCGCCGGCGGTGGCATGTTCGTCTACGCGCGCATGTCGCAGCCGCAGGGCATCGGCGGGCTCTCGCTCAAGACCGACCGTCCCGTCACGGTGACGATGATGGGCCAGGCCCTGGGGCAGACGCCGCTGGTGTCCTGGGTGCCGTCCGGCCAGCACGAGCTGCAGCTCACCGAGTCCGACGGAACGGTGCGGGTCGTGCAGATCACGGTCGTGACGGGGCAGGTGACGGAGAAGTCGCTCGCGCTCGACGAGGTCGCCCGCAAACCGTGACGGTGCAGCCGGGGCCCTGCTAGAGGCGCCGCCATGCTCAATGCCCTCGCGCTGTCCTGTGCCCTCGTGGCGGGCAACATGCCGCCACCCAACGCCAAGCCGCCGCCTCCCGCTCCGAAGCCCGGGCCCGCGAAGGTCGACGACAAGAAGGCCGCCGAGGCGAAGGCCTTCGCGGTGACCCTCAACGACGATCTCAAGAAGCTCTGGGTTCGCAGCTCGACTGCCGAGTGGATCAAGGGCACCTACATCACCGACGACACCGAGCGGAACGCGGCGGCGATGAACGAGGACCTGATGGCGTACACGAGCGGCGCCATCAAGAAGTCAGTCGCGTTCCAGGGCACCGCGCTCGATCCCGAGACGGCCCGGTTCTTCTCCCTCCTGCGGGTGTCCCAGGCGTTGCCGGCGCCGTCGGATCCGGCCAGGCGCACGGAGCTGGCGCAGACGGCCGCGAAGCTCGAGGGCCTCTACGGCAAGGGCAAGTGGTGCGGCGACGGCAAGGACGCGAAGGCCGATGGCTCGAAGTGCCGGGATCTCGGCGAGCTGTCCAAGGTGCTCTCGAGCGTCGGTGACAAGAAGCCCCCCACGCCGGAGCAGCAGCTGGAGGCCTGGCGCGGCTGGCACGAGACCTCGAAGGAGATGCGGCCGCTCTACTCGCGCCTCGTCGAGCTCTCCAACGAAGGCGCCCGGGAGATCGGCGCGAAGGATCTCGGCGAGCTGTGGCGCAGCGCCTACGACATGAGCCCGGCGGAGTTCGAGGCCGAGACCGATCGCCTCTGGACGCAGGTGAAGCCGCTGTACGACCAGCTCCACTGCTACGTGCGCGCCCGCCTGTCGAAGAAGTACGGCCAGGGCGTGGTGCCCGCGACCGGTCCGTTGCCCGCGCACCTGCTCGGCAACATGTGGGCGCAGGAATGGAGCAACGTCTACCCGCTCGTCGAGCCCTACGCGAACCAGCCCAGCCTTGACGTCACCGCAGGCCTCAAGAAGCTCGAAGAGGAGAAGAAGCTCGACGAGAAGGGTCTGGTCCGCATCGGCGAGAAGTTCTTCACCTCGCTCGGGTTCGACCCGCTGCCCGCCTCGTTCTGGGAGAAGAGCCAGTTCCGGAAGCCGCGCGACCGCGACGTCGTCTGCCACGCCAGCGCCTGGGACGTGACGTACTCGAACGATCTGCGCATCAAGATGTGCATCAAGCTCGACGAGGAGGATCTCATCACCGTCCACCACGAGCTCGGCCACAACTACTACTTCATGTCGTACTGGCAGAAGCCGGTGCTCTTCCAGCAGGGCGCCAACGACGGCTTCCACGAGGCCATCGGTGACGCGCTCACGCTGTCGATCACCCCGCAGTACCTGAAGGACCTCGGCCTCATCGCCACGCTGCCGAAGGACGACAAGGGCCTCATCAACGTGCAGATGAAGGACGCTCTCGAGAAGATCGCCTTCCTGCCGTTCGGCCGGATGATCGATCAGTGGCGGTGGGACGTGTTCGCCGGAAAGGTGCCGCCGTCGAAGTACAACGAGCACTGGTGGGCGCTGCGGCTGAAGTACCAGGGCCTGGCACCGCCGAAGGGCGCACGCGACGAGGCCTTCTTCGACCCCGGGGCAAAGTACCACATCCCCGCCAACGTCCCGTACATGCGCTACTTCCTCGCCCGCATCCTCCAGTTCCAGTTCCACCGCGCCATGTGCCAGGCCGCGGGGCACCAGGGGCCGCTCCACACCTGCAGCGTGTATGGGAACAAGGCCGCCGGCGCGAAGCTGAAGGCCATGCTCGAGCTGGGCGCCTCCAGGCCCTGGCCCGATGCGCTCGAGACCCTCACCGGCCAGCGCCAGATGGATGCCTCGGCCCTTGTCACCTACTTCCAGCCGCTGCAGGCCTGGCTCACTGAACAGAACAAGGGGCAGACCTGCGGTTGGTGAAGCTGGCGTTCGTCAGGTCATCGTCGCCCTGTGGCAGAAAAGACACTGGCGGGGGCTAGACGCCAGCGGGAGCCTCTTTGTACACATTGGGCGCCCTTCCGAGGTGGGAGGGCGTTCAACCGAAGAGAAAGACGAGACACCCGATGGCGACTGGCACTGTGAAGTGGTTCAACGACGCGAAGGGCTTCGGCTTCATCACGCAGGACGGGGGCGGTGAAGACGTGTTCTGCCACCACACGGCAATCCAGATGGACGGTTTCCGGACCCTCCAGGAGGGTCAGAAGGTGGAGTTCGACGTGACCCGCGGGCCTAAGGGCCTGCAGGCGCAGAACGTTCGCGCGGCCTGAGCCTCGTCCGACGAAGAGAATTCAGGGGGAGAGGCCCGGTGGCGACGCCGGGCTTTTTTCTTTCCCGAAAGCGTGATTCGACCACCCCATGAAGATGGTCGACGTGGGGGAGAAGGCGAAGACCGAGCGGGTCGCGGTGGCCCGGGGGCGGATTCGCATGTCGAACGCCGCGCTCACCGCCATTCGCGAGCGCACGGTGGAGAAGGGTGACGTGCTGGCCGCCGCCCGCGTCGCCGCCATCCTGGGCGCCAAGAAGACGCCTGATCTCGTGCCGTTGTGTCACCCGATCGGCCTCTCAGGGGTCGAAGTGGACCTCTCGACCGGCTCGGTCGGCGTGGACATCAAGGTGACGGTGAAGACCGTCGACCGCACCGGCGTCGAGATGGAGGCCCTCACCGCCGTCTCGGCGGCGGCGCTCACGGTTTACGACATGCTCAAGTCCACCGATCGCGCGATGGTGATCGAGAACATTCAGCTCGAGCACAAGAGCGGCGGGCGCTCCGGCGTGTGGACGCGCACCGACGTGGGCCAGGCCAAACTGAAAGCGAAGAGGAAGTCATGACGGCGCTCGTTCTCTCGGTGCTCGCGGCGCTCACGCCGGATCCGCTCGTTCCGGGCGCCCCCGCGGTGCTTCGCGGCCACACCGACACCGTGCTCTCGGTCGCCTTCAGCCCCGACGGCAAGCTCGTCGCCTCGGGGAGCCGCGACAAGACGGTGCGCTTGTGGAGCCTCGAGTCCGGTCAAGAGGTCCGCTCCATTTCCGGTGCGCGTCAGCAGCCGGTCGCCCTCGCGTTCTCGAACGATGGGAAGCGCTTGGCCATCGGGGACTCGGCGTTCGAGGTGCGGGTGGTCGAGGTGGCGACGGGGAAGATCGAGGCGACGTTGCTCCACCCGGACTCGATCTCCCAGGTGGCGTTCGATCCATCCGGCGACCGGCTCTACGTGACCGGCTTCAACGGCAACGCGGCGCTGTACGGGTTCTCGGACCAGAAGCCGCTCAAGGAGCTCCGCGCGACGTCGATCGTCGTGCTGCCCGACGGGAAGGACGTGCTCCTCTCGACCGCCGATCACGTCATTCGCACCTTCGAGCTCAAGACCGGCAAGGGGAAGAAAGACGTGTCGACCGGCGCGCACACGCCCATGCTGCTGGCATCGCGAGACGGGCAGGTGCTGCTGAGCTGGAGCCCCACCGAGCGCGACGTGCTGGTGTGGGACCGGAAGACGGGCAAGACGAGCGCGATCTTGAAGGGCCCGGCGCCAGATCTCTCGGTGCCCGAACGGGCGTTTTCGGCGGTGGTCGAGTCCGCGGCGCTCTCGCCCGACGGGAAGAAGCTGGTGACGAGCGCGGCTGACAAGGTGCTGCGCGTGTGGGACGTGGCGAAGGGCGTACTGGTCACCACCTTCCCGGTGCAGCAGCGCGCGGTCGTGGCGATCTCGCCGGACGGGGCGTGGGTGGCCGCGGCCGATGTGGGCGTCGTCAAACTCTTCAAGCTGCCTTGAAGTCAGGGACGCACGAGGGTGTGGACGTCAATCAGCTCGTCACGGCCCTCCCAGGCCACGGGCTGTCGGTCGCGGTGGTGTCGATAGCCTTCACTGACCAAGCGCTCCGGCAGCCCATCGAGCAGCTCGGTCCGCGCCGCGGGGCCTCCCAGCACCAGCGTGCCTGACGCGGCGAGCAGGCCCTCGGTCTCGATGAGCGTGGGGCGGCCCTTCACCCTCCCGAGGCGAGCGCTCGAGGGCCCAGTGCGTCGTACAGAAGCGCCGCCAGCACCAGCGAGTGGGTGATCTGCCCCGACTGCACCAGGCCGGGCACCTCCTGGCGCCTCGCCAGCACCACCTCGATGTCCTCGCTGCCGTCCTGCTGGCCGTCGTGCACCTTCCGGCACCCGCGCGCGAGGAAGCTGTGGAGACGGTTGGTCTGAATCGCCGGGTTGGGGTGCGAGATGCCAAGGCGTTCCACGCTGGCTGGAACGAATCCGGTCTCTTCCTCGAGCTCGCGCACGGCCGCCGCCTGAACGTCGGACTCGTGGGGGTCGACCATGCCGCCGGGGATCTCCAGGGTGTTCGACCAGGTGCCGAAGCGGAACTGGCGGACCAGGATCACGCGCTCGTCGTCGGTGAGGGCGACGATGTTCACCCAGTCGGGGCAGGCGAGCACGGTGCGCACATATTCCGCTCCGTTGCGCGGGTCGGCGACGTCGAGCGTTCGGGCGGTGAAGATGCGAAAGTCACGATCAGCGCGGGTTCGAAGCAACTTCCACGGGAAGGGCTCGGACATTCGCCATGTATCGCACGGGCCGGCCGTGCTGGGCTGGGCGCGATGGCGCGCTCGGCGTTAGGGTGGAGTTGGTCATGATGCCCCTCGACGCGGCGGCCTCGGTGGTGGTGCTGGAGCTCGATCAGGCCCACGGCCTGGGGTTCGTGGCGCCCAATGGTCGCATCGTGACGAACTTTCACGTGGTGGCGAACGAGCGGTCGATCGTCGCGCACCTGTTCGATGGCCGCCGACTGCCGGTGGAGTCGGTGTGCGTCGTGGATTTGAAGCGCGATCTCGCCGTGCTCGACGTGGGGTTGCTCGACGCGATGCCGGTGCGGTCGGCGGGGACGCGGCTGGCGGAGGAGGACCAGAAGGTCTTCCTCTACGGCCTGGTGGCCGACGAGAACCGCCTGCGATGGGTCGAGGCCCGCCTGGGCGCCGCGCAGTCGGTCGGTCCAGGGCTGACGGTCTACACGCTGCAGGGCGAGATCCCGCCCGATGCTTCGGGCAGTCCGCTCCTCGCCGAAGACGGCACGACGCTGGGCGTGGTGACGATGGCGGAGAGTGACGACGGGTTGATCGCCCTGGTCGTCCCCTGGCGGCACGTCGATCCGCTGATGTCAGTGAACCAGCGCCTGCCGTTGACCGCGCTCAGCCGCCCGAAACGTGGACCGCGGCGAGACATTCCGAACCACCCGCTGTCGCTGCTGGAAGGCTCGAACATCGCCGGGCTCGAGGCGACGACCCGGGCCATCGCGGGCGCCATCGAGCAGGGCGCGCCCGCCTACAACGAGGGCGACATCGATCGCTGCTACCGGGTCTACCGGCAGGTGGCGCGACAGCTGATCGACGCGCGCACCGATTGTCCGGGCGTGCAGGTGGCGCTGCGGGACGGTCTGGAGCGCGCGCGCACGTTGGGCGACGTCGATCACCAGGCCTGGGCGATGCGTGATGCCTTCGACGGGCTGCTGTCGGTGATCGAGAAGTACCTGCGTACGCGGCTCGGGCTCGCCATGGGCAGCACCCAGGGCAAGCCGACGATGTTGAACTGAATCACCGCGGGCGCCCACGGCGTCGGTGGTTTTCGGCCTCCCATTCGATCCAGGTCCCGTCGCCGGCTCGTCTTTCGCCACACCGTCGAGCGGTTCAAGGCCGTTGGCCTCGACTTGAACGCCCTTCCCACGGCCGTCGATTCGCAGAAGGGGCGGTCGTTCAGCGCCCTGAGGTCCTGGACGTGAGGCCTGGTGTGACCGTCACGGCCAGACGACGGACTCGGTGGCCCCGGAGGCCCGCTTCACCTCGAGCTCGCCCGGTGCGCCCTTGAACCGAAGCCGGGCCAACACGTGGGGCAGGGCTGGCTGTTGATCGACCGCGATGACGACGTCGCCGGGCGCCAGCTTCCCATCGGTGCCTGAGAGCACGAACGTGCCGGGGAGCGCGCGGGCGAGGGCGCCGGCCTGGGGCTCCGTGGCGGTGGGCGCCAGGACGCGGGCCCGGTTCTGGAGCGCGATCTCCCGCTGAAGGGCCTCAGCACCATCTCCAGCCGCTCCGCCCGGCAACAGACTCGAGGCTGCGGGCGTGGCGGTGAAGACCAGCGCGCTGGCGTGCGCCACCGTTCGCTCCGCGGCGTGACGACGGGCGTGACGGGCCGCCTGCGTGACGAGCTGCTCGACGAGCTTCGTCAGCGCCGGCGCCTCGTCCCACTCGGCCTCCGGCGGAGGCGTCTGGAACGGATCCACGGTGACCTGGCCCGAGATCTCGAAGAGCGTCGTCCGCGAGCTGGGATGGGAGAGCTCCGCGCGAACCAGCCACGTCGTCTCTTCGGTCGAGGTGGTGCCGCGGGGTTGCCCCTTGAGCGACTCCGCCTGAATGGACCCGCTTGCCACGCGCCGTTCGACGCTCACTTTGAGCGCCGCGCCCTGGTCCGGCCGGGACCCCGACTTCACCAACGTCGGGATCGCATCGGTCGCGACCCAGGCGTCCTCCAGCTCGGGTCTGATCACCCGGAACTCGGTCGGCCCAAAGAGCGCCAGAGCGTCGCCCGCCTCCAGCACGAACCGGTCGCACGACCGCTGAGCGAGCTCGAACTTCCGTCCGCCAGACACCTCAACCCCAGAGATCGCAGGTGGATAGAGGAACACCGTCGTCAGTTGGAGCGGCTGGGGCGGGGGCCGGACGACCCGAGCGAAGGGAGAACAGCCGACGACCCCGACCGCCGTCATCACCAGGAAGGCGCGAATCACGGCGGCGAACCCTAGCAATGGTATGCAAAAAACGAGTGCCGGCCTGTTCAGCTTTCCTCGCTCGATCACGCCCTCGGGGCCCGGCGGGGCACCACGAATCTTGTGTCGGGAGGGCGGCGAACGGGCCGGCACTCACGCACTGCGTAGCACGGGGGATCGGTGGGTCGACAACCGTGCCGCTGTGACATTTCGATGGCGGGAAGACCTCAGCAAAATCATGCGTCTGGGGCCGCCCGACGGGTGGTGCGAGCACGTCGGTGAACGTGGGTCAGACGGCCTTGCCCAGCATGGGGAACAGCTCGCCCTTCTGGTGGAGCGCCATCATGTCCGAGTACCCGCCGATGGGGACGTCGCCGATGAAGATCTGGGGCACGGTGCGACGGCCTCCGCTCAGCTCGACCAGTTGGGAGCGGAGGTCATCGTTGCCGCTGACGTCGATGCCCTTGAACGGGATCTGGTGGGTCTCGAGGAAGCGCTCGGCCTGGCGGCAGTAAGGACAAGAGTCAGTGGTGTAGATGGTCACGTCTTTCATGAGGCGCGAGGTAACGCATCCCTCGGGGCATTTCACGTCCGGCACGGCCGGTGGGTCAGGCTCGCGAACGCCTTGCACGCCCCGGGTTTTTCGGTGACGAGCCCAGCGGTGTGGGAGCGCTGGCTGGGGCCGAGTCGACTGTGCGTGCTCTCAGCGGCGGCGATGGTGGGCTCGAGCGTGCTGGGGCTGCCGTTGTGGGGGCTGCAGGCACTGGTGGGCCTCGGGTTGATGGTCGCGTGGCTCGTGCGTCCGACGGACTTCGCGTTGGGCCTCGATGAACGGGCGTGGCGGCTCCTGCTCGTGGGCGCGTTCGTCTGGCTCGAGCTCGTGGGCCTGACGCGGTTTGGGGCCTTCGAGGTCGATGGGGTGGCGTTCGGGGCCATCGAGCAGGCGGTGGACAACACACACCACGGTCGCTTCGGCGCGTCACCGATGCTGCAGGGGAACCTGTTCGCGACGGCGCCCGCGCTCATCCTGTTGCCGGTGGTGTTGCTGCACGAGCTGTGGCCGACGCCGCTGTGGTTGGTGGTGGTGGGGCCTCTGGTGGTGTGGCTGGGGCTGTTTCCGGTGCGGCGGCTGGTGCGCCTGTCGAACGGCGGGCCGCATGGTGCGATGGAGCTCGGCGCGGCGCTCCTGTGGCTGGGCAATGGGTGGACCGGCCGCGCGCTGGCCGATGGGTTTGCGATCGAGCTGACGATCCCGTTGCTGCTGGCGTGGTGGCTGGTGGGCTGGGTGGAGCGCGATGCCGAGAAGGTGGCGCTGCTGACCGCGGCGCTGCTGGTGACGAAGGACGAGGCGGTGCCGGTGATGCTGAGCCTGCTGGTGACGGGGACGTTGGTGGAGCGGTGGCGCTGGAAGCAGGCCCTGGCGTTGGCCCTGCCGGCCCTGGGGTGGTCGTTCTTCACGGCGCTGCTGGTGCGTCCGCGGTTGCTCGGCGCGCAGCAGCTGGCTCCCTGGGGCCCCTGGGAGGCCTCCACGGTGTGGCAGGCGCTCGGTGGGCTGGCACGACATCCGCTGGAGGTGCTCACGTCGGGCTGGTGGACGTTCTTTGCGCCACTGGCGCTGGTTCCGCTCCGGTCGGCGCGCGCGATGGGGCTGCTGTTGCCGCTGGTGGTGTTGTTGGGGCTGGTACCGCGCGGGTGGGAGACGCCGATGGCCTGCCTCGCCGTGATCGGAGCGCTGTTCGGGCTGCTCGACGTGTGGGCGGTGTGGCGGGCGAAGGCGTCGGTGCGCTGGCGTGAGGGGCTCATCCTCGGCGCGATGGTCGCGTTCGGGCTCGCGGGACCCGTTCACCTGCGAAGCGTGGGGGTGGACGTCGAGCGGCTCGCGCAGCTTCAGGTGGCGCTGGCGTCGGTGGACGAAGCTCCGCTGGTGTGTGTGCAGGCAGTGCTGGTGCCACACCTGGAGCGTTCGCGGCGGGTGGTTCCCTGGGTTCGCGCGGAATGCGTCGATCGTCCCGGCGCGGTGACGTTGCTGCACCCATCGTTGTCACCCAGGCCGTTCACGGCGGCGGATCTGTCGACGTTCCAGGCCGCGCGTCGGGTGGAGGCGTTGCCCGGCGGGTTCGTGATCGTCCGGCCCTCAGCGCAGTGACGGCGGCGGGCGGCCCAATTCCAGCGAGAGCCTTCTCACGAGGCTGTCGAGGGGATCGAGCTTGGAGATGATGGCGTTGGCGAGGTGCTCTTCTCCGAGGGCCTTGAGTTCGTCGGGGCCCGCAGCCGAGAAGAGGAACAACCGCAGGCCGGTCTCGTTGCCATGGCGGCGAACGCGCTCGAGGAGGCCACGCCCGTCGATGTGCGGCATGTGGAGATCGAGCACCACGAGATCGAGTTCGAAGAGCAGGTCGGTGAGCTTCACCAGTCCCTCGCGGCCGTCCTTCGCGAGCACGACGTCGACGCCCATGGGCTCGAGCACGCGGGCGATGGTGGAGCGCCAGATCGCCTCGTCATCGATGACGAGCACGCGCGGCCGGCGCTCGGCGTACTGCTGGAGCAGGTTCTGGATCGGCCGGAGCACCTCCTCGGTCGGGCCGACGAACTGCACGCCGACGCCGGGCGAGGCGCCGTCGGTGACGCGGTGGACGATCTGCACCGGCACCTCGAGCGTGTGGCCCATCGGGAGCTTCATGCGCAGGGTAAGCTGGCGGTGGAGCTCCGGCTGGGGCCTGCAGGCGACGAAGAGGCCTCCGCGGGAGATGTCCGCCGCGTAGCGCTCGGCGAGGTGCGGCACGTCGGCGAACTGCACGTCGAGGGCGGTCTCGAACCGATCGGCCTGGCGGGTGACGCCGTCGGGCTTGAGCACGGGACGTCCCGCGTGGTGTTCGCGGGCGTGGCGGGCGATGCAGGTGAGGAGCGCGGGTGAGGGGAGCAGCTCGACGATCGAGCGGGCTGGATCCATCGGCTTGAGGCGCTGGGCGGGGAAGCGGTCGTCTCCGAGCTGGAGCGTGAGCGGGTAGGGCAGATCGGCGCGTGGCGGAATCGGCTGACTCAGTCGCAGGCCGCCATCGGTGACGGCGTGGGCCCAGAGCTGGGCGAAGGCCTCGAGCGAGGGGAAGGTGGCGGTGGCGCGGCCGTCATCGTCGTACGCGAGCTCGAGCGTCGCGCGTGGACCGTCGGCCGGCGGCTTCGGCGCCGAGGGCGTCGGCGAGGGACGGGACACGAAGGTGGCGACGGCGGGCTTTCCCACGTGGAAATTCGTAACAGCACCCCATGCTGCGCGACATTGGGTCCTGTTTCATCCGGGTCGGCAGGCCTTCCCTGAGTCGCGGCGGCCCCCAGATGCACGAGATGGGACTCGAACCCATACGGCCCACCAAAGGACCTGCGGATTTTAAGTCCGCTGCGTCTACCAGTTTCGCCACTCGTGCCATGTGGGTATACCGCACCGCCCATGCTCGAGACCGTTTCCAAAGGCTTCAAGGCCGCCCGCAACCGACTGCTTGGTAAAGCCGAGCTGACGCCCGAAGTCGTCGACGAGTCGTTGCGCGACATTCGGGTGGCGCTGCTCGAGGCCGACGTCGCCTTCGATGTGGTGAAGAAGTTCGTCGCCCAGGTGCGCGAGAAGGCCATCGGCGAGACGGTGCAGACGACCGTCACCGACAAGGCCGGCAAGAAAGTGAAGGTCGCGCCGGGCGATCACTTCGTGAAGATCTGCCACGACGCGCTCGAGGCCCTGATGGGGCCGGTCGACACGTCCATCCCCCAGAAGCACAAGGGCCAGGGCGTCAGCGGCATCATGATGGTGGGCCTCCAGGGTTCGGGCAAAACCACCACTACCGGGAAGATCGCCAACAAGCTGAAGAAGGAGGGCCGGAAGGTCCTCCTCGTTGCGGCCGACATCTACCGGCCCGCCGCCGTCGATCAGCTCAAGGTGCTCGGCGCGCAGCTCGACGTGCCGGTGTTCGCCGAAGCGGGCCTCAAGCCGCCAGAGCTCGCGAAGAAGGCCTGGGAGAAGGCCACCGCCGAGAAGTTCGACACCGTCATCATCGACACCGCCGGCCGCCTCGCCATCGACGACGAGCTGATGGCCGAGCTCGAGGCGATCAAGGCGAACGTGAAGCCCGACGCGACGCTGCTCGTGTGCGACGCGATGATCGGCCAGGACTCGGTGCGCACCGCCGACGCGTTCAACAAGCGCATCGGCATCGACGGCTTCGTCCTCACCAAGCTCGACGGTGACGCCCGCGGTGGCGCGGCGCTGTCGATCAAGGAAGTCACCGGCAAGCCGATCAAGTTCCTCGGCATGGGCGAAGGGCTCGACAAGCTCGAGGAGTTCCGGCCCGACGGGCTTGCCAGCCGCATCCTGGGCTTCGGCGACATCGTCGGCCTGATGAAGGACTTCGAGGGCGTCGTCGACGAGAAGAAGGCCGAGGAGGACGCGAAGAAGCTCCTCTCGGGCAACTTCAACATGAAGGACTTCGTCGAGCAGATTCAGACCGTGCGGCGCATGGGCCCGCTGAAGGACCTCCTCGAGAAGTTCCCGCTGTTCGGCGACATGACCGAGCAGATGAACCCAGACGAGAAGGAGCTCGACAAGATCGAGGCCCTCTACAACTCGATGACCGAGCAGGAGCGCAAGAACCCCTCGCTCATCAAGGCCTCGCGGGTCGAGCGCATCGCGAAGGGCTCCGGGCGCAAGCCGCAGGACGTGCAGGAGTTGCTGCAGAAGTTCTCGGTGATGCAACAGATGATGGGCTCGATCGGCCAGAACCCCGGGCTGCTCGGCAACATCCCCGGCTTCAAGCAACTGGCCCAGATGTCCAAGATGAAGGACATGAACCTCGGGCAGATGTTCGCGAAGGATCCGCTCATGCAGCAGGCGCTTGGCATGGGCGGACCGGGCATGGGTGGCATGCCAATGCAGATGCCTGCGGGGTTGCCGACTGGGTACACGCCGCCGATGTCGAAGTCGCAGCTCGCCCAGGCGCGGCTGCAGGGCTACTCGATGGGGCCGCAGGCGACGAAGCAGAGCGAGGCCGAGCGCAAGGCGCTCAAAGAGCGGCGCAAGCGCGAGAAGGAGAACAAGAAGAAGAACCGCCGGAAGTGAACGCTCAGCCCGCGCGGCGCAGGTAGTCGTCGAGCCAGGGGAAGACGGCTCCAACGGCGGCGGCGTTCTTTCGCAGCGACGACAACCACTCGCGGTTCTGGCTTCGCACCAGCGCGTCGACCCAGTGCCGCATCGAGGCTTGCGCGGTCTCTGGCGTGATCTCGAGATCGAGCTCGGTGTCGCGGCCCTGGAGGAGATCGAACAGAAGCACGCCAAGGCCCGCTTCGGGATCCGACTCGAGCAGACTGCGCGTGAGCTGCTCCGCGTTCCCAAGCTGTCCGTCGGCCAACAGGGCCTGCGCCAATCGCAGCGCGGCGGGTCCCGAGGGCGGAACGCCAGCCGCGCGTCGCAACGCGGGGATCGCCTGTTCCACCCGGCCCAACGTGAGCGCCGCGTCGCCCACCGCCCACGCGAGCTCGGGTGAGGGGCCGTGCCGGTGGGAATGCTCCGTCACCCACGCGTCGAGGCCGCTCTGGCCTTCCGACTGGAGCCGCAGCGCCGCGCCCGCCACCAACGCTTCCGGATCGCGCGGTTGCACCTCGAGCGCCTCGTCGACGTGCGCGAGGGCGGCCTCTGGACGACCGGCCATCAGCGCGAGCCGCGCCAGGCCCAACCGCGGCCGGACCGAGCTCAGCTGCTGATCGCCCAGCAGCTCGCCCAGCTCGAGGCAGGTCTCGAAGTCCTTCTTCGCGCCTTCCGCATCGCCGAGCGCTTCGTGGTGCTGGGCCCGACGATGAAAGAACGGAGCGGCTGGTACGACGTGCGCCTGCCACCGCTCGAGAAAGAAGAGCCCCGCACGGCTGTCGGCCCGGAACAACCCCTCGGCGACGAGCGCGATCAACTCCCCGCCCCACGGAACGCCCTCGAGCGCCTGGGGCCCCTTCTCCTCGAGCGCATCGAACGCTCTCCGAGCCCCTTCGCTCCACAGCACGCTGTCACGCCAGAAGCGCGCCAGCTCCAGCGTCTTGAGGTGACCATAGAAGTCGTGTCGATCGAGCTCGAGCGTGCGCTGGAGGATCGACAGATCGCGGCGCTTCTTGTCACGCGCCGCCGCGCGGGAGCGCACGTACCCCAGGTGCTCGACAGGGGCTTCCACGCGGCTGATGTTCCGCCCGGTGGCGAACAACATGCGCGCCACGTCACCCGACGCGTCCTCGTGAATCGGGTGCCTGAACCGAATGCCGTCGTCCCGCCGGAACGCGCGGAGCAGCCAGGAGTCTCGCCGGTGGCCGTAGGGCAGGGGGTTCGACATGCGCACCGTCAGCGCGCCCACCGTCGGATCCTCGCACTTGTGGATGAACTCCTTGATGAACGCCGGAGACACCCGCTCGTCGGCGTCCAGCACCAGCACCCAGTCCCCATGCGCGTTGGCCAGCGAGACGTTGCGCGCCTCGGCGAAGTCCTCACGCCAGGTGTGGTGGACGATCTTCGCGCCCGCCGCGGCGAAGAGCTCCGGAGTGCCGTCCCGAGAGCCGGTGTCGACCACGACGAGCTCGTCCCACAGGCCCTTCACCGACTCGAGGAAGCCCGGGGCCATCTCGGCCTCGTCCTTGACGATCATCACGATGCTGATGGAACTCATCGACCGCCTCCGTACGCCGCCGCCGCCCGGGCCGAAGTCGCGTGGCCCAGGAGCTCTCGCTGGAGCGCTCCCAACACCGACACGGCTTTGGCCTGGCACTCCTTGAAGAGCGCCGCCACCCGGGGATCCACCCCGGCCTCGCCCGCCTTCGACACCTGCGCCACGAACGCGTCCATCTGCACGGCCACCGCCTCGACGTCGCCCGACTCGAGCGACGTACGAATCGCCTCGAGCGCCGAGACGAGGTGCTCGTGCGGGGCGCTCACAGGGCGTCCCCCTGCGCGCCCATCTGCGCGACGGCCTGCTGGAACCCCTCGACGATGGGTGCGAACGCCCGCTCGGCCTCACGCACCGGCGCGGCGGCCTTCGAGAACGACGCGATCGCCAGGCGCTGCGCGACGAAGAGGTAGACGTCTCCCAGCACTCCGGCCAACTCGGGCGCCATCGACGCGTTCAGCGTGCCGGCCAACTCGGTGACGATGTCGGACGCCTTTGTCAGCAAGGGGAGGGCGGCCTTCACGTCCCCCGCCTCCAGGTGCGTCGCGCCGACGCGCATGTGTTTCAGCGCCGCTTCGAAGAGGAGCACCATCAGGCGCTCCTTCGACGCCGTCTCGTTCGTTGCCCGTGCGTAGGCGCGTGCCGCGTTCATTCCTTCGTCCCCTGCTTCTCCCTCGAGGTGAGGAAGTCTCCGATGCTCTTGAACTGCCCGACGACCCGTTCCATCGCGGTGAACTGCCGAACCAACCGCTCGCGATAGGAATCGACACGAAGCTGCAGAGACTCAATACGGCTGTCCATCGCGCGGATGGAGCGGTCGATGCCCGACTTGCGCAGCTCGAGGATGCTGCTCGAGCCACTCGTGTAGCGCTCGACGAGGGACGTGGTGGCCGCGGCGATGCCGGTGGTGGCGGTCTGGAACAGCGCGTTGACGGCGCCGGCGTCGGTGGCGATCGCCCGCTCGAGCCGCGTGGTGTCGATGCTCAACGAGCCGTCGGTCTGGGTCTTGATGCCGACGTCCGCGAGTGTTCGCACCGCGCTGCCGGGGTTGGCCTGGCCGATCACCAGGCCCTGGAGCGATGCCTGCAACCCGCGCAGCGACGGATCGCCCCCGAGCGTTCGGGTCCGGTCGGTCAGCTCGCCGATCGCCAGGTTGCTGCGCACGAGCTTCATCACGTCGTTGTAAGCGTCGGCGAACTTCTTGAGCGCCGCCTGGGTGTCGGTGGTGTTCGTCGAGAGCACCAGATCTTCCGGCGTCGTCGTCTCGCGAGTGAGCGACAGCGTCGTGCCGGGGATCACGTCGCTCACGACGTTGCTCCGACGCTCGAACGGCAGCCCATCGACGGTCAGCTGCGCGTTCACCGCGCTCTGGGTGATCGTCGCCAGGAGCGGCTGTCCCGCACTCCCGGTCGAGGTCTCGGTGATCTGCAGCGCGCTCGAGGCCGGCTGGCCCACCACGAAGCCCGTGTCGCGCCGCGTGATGCTCAAGAAGGCCTGGCCGTTCGTCTCGAGCACCGTCGCGCTCACCGCAGCGCCTGAGCGGTTGATGCGTTCGGCGGCCTGCGAGAGCGTCATACCGTCGTCGAGGGTCACGGTGGTCGGCGCGCCGTCGATGTTCAGCTCGAGCGTGCCGCCCCGGACCTGCGCGGTGGCGCCTCCGATGAAGGCCTGACTCCTCGCACGCGCGGCCTGTGCGAGTTCGTCGACCTGAACCGAATAGCGGCCTGTCACGGAAGAAGACGAGGGGCTCGCCGTGAAGCCGGTGTTGGTCCCCGTCGAGCGCACCGCCAGCACGCCGTTGGTGCCCAGTCCGGTCGCGGCCGTGCGCAGCGAGGACAGCTTCGACATCACCTCGCCGAGCGCCGACAGCTGGGACTTGAAGGCGTCCTGCTGCCGCCGGGCGATGTCGATGGTGCGGCTCTCGATCTTCACGAGCTCGTTCACGATGTTGGTCGTGTCGAGGCCCGAGGCGAGGCCAGAGGCGCGAAAGGCGGGCGTGGTGGTCATGGCTGCTCCTGTCGGTCGTTTGACGCCAACCGTGGAAACCCCTGGCTCGTTGCAACTTGAGGGCCCGAAGGCATCGATCCAGTCCCTGAAAACGACGAAGCCCCGTACGGGACGGGGCCTCGAACACCTCACTCGCGGGCGGCGCCACACCGACCCCACCACGCCCACCGGAGCCGCCGCGAGGTCCCGCCCGGATCAACCCGGGCGGTCTTCACCCACCGGCGAAATCAGCCGAGCAGCTTCAGCGCGACCTGCGGCGCCTGGTTGGCCTGCGCGAGCACCGAGACGCCGGCCTGCAGCATCACCTGGCTGCGCGCGAGCTTGCTGGTCTCTTCGGCCACGTCGACGTCGCGGATGCGGCTGTTCGCGGCGGACAGCGACTCGGACGACTGCTGAATCGTCTGCACCACCGAGGCGAGCCGGTTGCCAGCGGCACCGAACGTTGCGCGCGAGCTCGAGACGGTATTGATCGCCGTGTCGATGGTGGCGAGGGCCGCCTGCGCGCCCGCCTGGGTCGAGAAGTCGAGAGCATCGACGCCGAGCGTTGCGGCCGTGGAGTCGACCGTCGTGACGTTGATCTGGTCGTTCGCGGCGACGTTGCGGATACCGACCTGGAACGTCAGCGCGGTGGCCGAGTTCAGGAGCGCCGTGCCGTTGTATTCGGCCGCGTTCGCGATACGCGTGATCTCGGTGATGACCGCCGTGTTCTCGGTCTGGATGTACCCTCGCTCGGTGTTGCCGACGCCGGACGAGGCCGACTGCATGGCGAGCTCACGCATGCGGGTCAGGAGCTCGGTCGTCTGGTTCAGGTTCGCCTCCGCCGTCTGGATGAGCGACTGAGCGTCCTGCGCGTTCCGGTTGGCCTGGTTGAACGAGCGGATCTGCGCCTGAAGGTTGTTGCTGATGCCGAGACCGGCGGCGTCATCACCCGCGCGGGTGATGCGGAAGCCGCTCGACAGCTTGTTGAAGCTGTCGCTCTGCATCGTGGTGGTGTTGAACAGGTTGCGCTGGGCGTTGAGTGAAGCGACGTTGCTGCGGATGCTGAAGGACATGGCCTCTCCTGGGTGTTGTTTGGGTGAGGCGGTGGGTTTGCTCCGCCTTCACTGATGGGTTCGGCACGCCCCGGCCGGGCCTTAAATCAGGCGGCCTCGAGCGAGCGCGACAGCGTGCCAAGGTGCGCGGTCAACCGCCGCAGCACCCGCGAGCGGATCGCCAGTAGCCCCAACGCGGACGCGTCAACGCCCTGACTCGACTCCACCGCCACCGACGAGACGCGCACGCGGCCACGAAGGCCCGGCGGCCAGTACGAGAAGACCGTCTCGGCCAACGCTCGCCAGCCCAGGCGTTGGCCTGCGCCGAACCGCTCGTCGCCAAGTGAGACGATGATTCCGCGCGACGTGTGGGTGACGGCGAGCTCGAGGGGCGCGACCGACTCGTCAGGAAGACGTCGGCTGAACGACGAGATCGCCGGGCTCACCGACAGCGAGAACGAGGCGCCGGCGCCGTCGAGCAGCAGCCGCGTGTCGGCCACCCATCGTTCGAGGGCGGTGCACACGAAGGACTCCGCGAAGAGCCGGCCGCCATCGTCGAGGAAGAGCGCCAGCGCGTCGGTCGTACCGATGCTCTGAACGGTGGCCTGAACGGTGGGCTTCCCCGCGATGGGACGGACCGGACGCAGGGACGCGAGCCATTCGGCGCGCTCTGGCAAGAGTGTGAGGAGTCGCGGGCGGGAGAGCGCGGCTGCGAAGGGGAGATTGCGCAGGCGCCCGCGCGTCGCCAGCATGAGGCGCTCGCCCCGCTGCACGCCGAACGCCTGGCCGTGGCCGACCCCGGTCGCGGCGATCTGAGAGAGCCTCGAGACGAGCAGCGGATCGGCACCGGGCCGCGGACTGAGCTCGAGGACCCGGCCTGCCGTGCGAAGGGCGATCGCCAGGCGTACGAGCTGATCGGCCGATAGCCGTCGAGCCCGCAGCCGCCCCGTCGGCCCCACCGTCAGCGCGAGGTGCTTCAGGAAGCCGGGCTCGACGACGAAGAGCGTTCTCGCCGTGCGGTGCTCCAGCAGGCTCTTCGCGCGTCGCCACTCCGCTTGCGCGGGAATCAGCCCGAGCGACTCGGTGAGCGCGCGGGCTCGAAGCGCGTCGAGCGTCGTGGCCTCGAGGAGCACCGCGCCATCGAGCTCGAGCCGCCACCGCCCGTCGACCTTGCGCTCGGTGGGGGCGTGCGTCGTGAGCACGCGCTCGAGCCGCGGTCGCAACGCCGGGAGAATGAGCGCTCCGAGGACCCATCGGCGCAGCTCCGGCGACAGCACGTGACGAACCGGAGCCGGGGCGCGACGCCAGCGGGTGATCGCTGCCTGACGAACGATGCGGCTGGCGAGCTGGAGCTCCACCAGGGTCGGGTCGACGTCGAGCTGTCGAACGAGATCGAGCAGCCGCGCATCGGATGCAGCGGCCGCGGCGAAGCGCTCGGGAGCTGCCAGCGCGAGGCCGGGCAACAGCCGCTCGAACGGGCTCTCGTCCGCCAGGCCGAGCACGAGCGTGCGCGCCCAGCTCGTCGGCGCGTACGGCAGCACCTGCGTGGGCTCGAGCTCACCGCCCGTCTCGAACGCCGGCAGCTCACCCACGACGAGGGCCGCGAAGAAGGCACGCGCGGCGGACATCGGACGGGCGGGCTCCACGGTGATCGACAAGCGCGGCGCACGACGCCCGAGCAACATCCCGAGCATCTGCACGCGTTCGTCGAGGCGCCGGTGCTCTTCGGAGGACTGGTCGATCACTGCGCGAATCACCAGCTCCCACCCCTCGGCGCGAGGCAGGAGCAGCACCGATTCGATCAGCGGCCGCGTGGTGCAGAAACCCAGTGGTGGAGGGAAGTCGAGCTGCTCTGCCGCCAGGCCCCAGCGGCGCCGACGGGGCATGCGTAACAGGCCGGGTGGTTCCTTGTCGTACCCGGGACGTCGAAAGCGCCCCCCCAACAGCACCGGGAGCAGTCGCACCACGTGTCGCTCCGTCGGTGTCATCGCGCGCAGCAGGTGGGCCACGCGCCGCCGGAAGAGTGGCGCCAGCGGGTGGTGCGAGCGATCGGGGCGAAGACGGCTCACGACGACGCCTCTTAAAGCTTGTCCAGGAGCGTGAGCCGGAAGCTCCGCGCGACCGCTGACATCGAGGCCTCGAGCGCGCGCTCGGCCGCGGTGAAGCGGGTGCTGGCGTCGACGAGGTCGATGTCTTCGAGGTTGGAGCGGCCCTTCGTCGCGTCGTCACGGTTCACCCGCGCGGTGCTGGCCGCGAGATCGAACACATTCATCATCGCCCCGCCTCTCGAGCGCGCAGCGGTGATCTGCTGGGTCCCATCGGCGAGCTCCCGGATCGCCGTGCGAATTCCGGTCACGTTGTTCGCCGAGAGCGCCGTGGCGAACGACGAGAGGGACGTGAGCACGTCGATGCCGCCGCCCGCGCCCTTGAAGGCGACGTCTGCGCGAATGGAGGCGTCCTGGAGGATGCCCGGCGCGATCTCCACGCGGCGAGTCCCCGTGTCGCCGACGTAGGCGCCGGCGGGATCGAAGGGCGGCGCGCGGTCCGCGGTCCCCCCAAAGACGTAGCGGTCGCCGTAGCGGAGGTTGAGTGAGGTGAGCACCTGCTGGAAGACCTGCTGCACCTCGGCCGCGGCGTTGGTTCGATCGGCTGCGCTGTAGGTGTCGTTCGACAGCTGCACCGCGAGCTCCTGCGCGC
>JBILEB010000148.1:0-18875 GCA_044352295.1 Myxococcaceae bacterium | reverse complement strand
AGCGACCGGCCGTACAAGAAGGCGGTCCCCCACGAGAAGGCCATCGACATCCTCCACATGGAGGCGAAGGGCGGGCAGCTCGATACCGAGCTGCTGCGCATCTTCGTCGAAGCCGAGGTGCCGAGGCGCTCGCTGAAGACGGGCGGCTGAGATCGTGTCGTGGTGACAGCGAAGGCTGGCGCCCGGACCATCGTCGTGAACGACATCAGGTATCGGGCTCTTGCGGAGAGACCCAGGTCGGCGAGCCCTGGCTCGGCCGCCGTCACATCGAGATGGTGTGCAGGCGCAGCGAGTTGATCTTTCCGGCCTGACCGACGGGCGCGCCGAAGACGATGACGATGCGCTCGCCCCGCTTCGCCAGCCCGCGCGCGAGCAGCTCCTCTTCCACCCGGCGCACCATCTCTTCCGTCTCCTGCACCGGCTCGAGCACGCGCGGCATCACGCCCCACAGGAGCGAGAGGCGCCGACGCACTTCCTGGTTCGGAGAGAACGCGATGATCGGCACCGACGGGCGGTAGCGAGAGACCAGGCGCGCGGTGTTCCCGGTCAGCGTGAAGGCCACGATGAGCGAGCACCCCGCCTCCCGCGCCGCGCGGCAGGCGACGCCGCACGTCACGTCGGGGAACTCCGCCGGAATCTTCAGCGGCTCGCCGGTGCCGATGCGTGGGAACGACTGGCGCATCGCCGACTCCGCGGCCTCGACGATACGGCTCATCATCTGCACCGACTCGACCGGGTAGTCGCCCGAGGCCGTCTCGCCCGAGAGCATCACCGCGTCGGTGTTGTCCATCACGGCGTTCGCCACGTCGCTCGCTTCGGCGCGGGTCGGCCGCGGGTGCTCGATCATCGAGTTGAGCATCTGCGTGGCGACGATGACCGGCAGGCCGCGCTGGTTCGCCCGGCGAATGATGTCCTTCTGGATCGCGGGGACCTCTTCCGGAGGAATCTCGACGCCAAGGTCACCGCGAGCCACCATCACGCCGTCGGTCTTGTCGAGGATCGAGTCGAGCCGCGCGATGGCCTCCGGCTTCTCGAGCTTGGCGATGATGGGCACGACGCGCCCGGCCTCCTGCATCGCGTCGCGGCACATGTCGATGTCCTGCGGCGTGCGCACGAACGAGAGCGCCACCATGTCGACGCCGGCCTTCAGCCCGAAGATGAGGTCTTCGCGGTCCTTCGCCGTGAGCGCGTCGGCGCGCAGCGCCACGCCCGGCAGGTTGATGCCCTTGTTGTTCTTGAGCGTGCCGCCGTGCACCACCTCCGTGCGGATGAGCGACTTCTTGTCGGTGGCCAGCACCTTGAGCTCGAGCAGGCCATCGTCGAGCAGAATGCGATCGCCCACGTTCACGTCGGCGGCCAGGTGCGGGTAGGTGGTCGACACGAGCTCCTGCGTGCCGAGGACCGACTCGTCGGTGGTGATGGAGATCTCCTTCCCCTCCACCAGCTCGATGGCGCCCTTCTCCAGCTTCCCGGTGCGAATCTTCGGGCCCTGGAGGTCGCCCAGCACGCCGACCGCCTTGCGAACCTTGAGCGATGCCGCCCGGAGCCGGTCCAGCACGGCCTGATGGTCGGCGTGGGTGCCGTGCGAGAAGTTGAGCCGCGCGACGTCCATGCCGGCGTCGAGGAGCTTCTCGAGCATCTCCTGGCTCGTGGTGGCGGGGCCCAACGTGCAGACGATCTTGGCTCGACGCATGCCAGTGGGCTTAGCGAAGCGGGTCCGACGAGTCACCCGCCGCGATTCACGTGGTGCGTCACGAGGCGGTGTCGGTTCGCTCGACGCTCCGCGGGCGGAACGGAGCCGCCACCGTGTCAGGTTGCCGCGAGATGCACTCGAACACGGTGGACTGACAGGCAGGGACGTCAGCAACGCCACCATGCCCGGCAGGTGCGCTGCCGCCCCCGCGATGATGAGGCGCATGCCGCGCGCCCCGCGCGTCCATGAGGGGTTGTTGTCCTGTTGGGACGCCACCGCCCGCCTCGGCGCGAGCCACAGCTGAAAGGAGACGAGCGGCACGCACGGGGCGGCCTGTGCGTGTCGGGCGTGGCGTGCCCGGTGGGGCCCGACGTGCCTGCGCCGCGAGGCCCGACGCCAGAGGTCCTTCGCATTCCGCCCGGTGAGCCCCACGCCAGCTCGTGGCGCTTCCGGCGGCGCCAACGCGGCTGACGACCGGGTGCTCCCAGTCACTCGCCCCCAGAGGAGTCCAACGCTAGCGGCGAAGGAGCGCCTGGAGGTTCGCCTTCTCCCACTCGATGGCGGCGCCATAGCGGGGAAAGGCGCGCTCCCGATCTCGGAACGCCTTCGGGTGATGCACGTGTCGGCCGGAGTCGCGGGCGCTGGGGAACACCTGGTGCAACATCTCGTGGTACACGATGTATTCGACGAAGAAGAGCGGCACGTCAGGCCGGTCGAGCGCGGGATGCACGCGAATCTCCCGTGCGCGATGGTCGTAGACGCCGAGGCGAATCGACTTGCGACGCCGCTTGCCGGTGTTGCGGCCCCACCCGATGCGCGCGCGAATGCTGTCCTGGAAGTAGAGCCGGTTGAGCCGGTCGAAGACCTCGAGGAGATCGAACGTGGTGCCCCGTGGCTCCAGGACCGCCTTCTTGCGCGGCTCCGCGCGAATGTGACCCTGGCGCTCGGCGATGTAGTCGTCCAGCGCCCGTCCCGCGGCGCGACGGCCTCGACCCGCGTACTCGGCGAGCGCATGCACGATGGGGCCTGGCGCCGAGAGGAACAGGTGGTGGACGCGCAGCTTGAGGAGCGGCGGCTCGCGCCGGAAGCTGATCATCGTGCTGCGGTTGTCGTGCACCGACAGCAGCACCTTCACATCGGGCCCGAGGTGAGCGGCCACCTGCTGGGCCAGCGCCCGGGCGGCGGTCAAGGCCTCTGACCGGCTCGGCGGGCGGGCTGGCACCGGTTCGCCGACGGGAGGCGGTGGTGCGTCCTGGGCAGCCGGGCGCTCGACCACGAGCGTGGGCGGAGCCTCTCGCAGCGTCGGAGGTCGAGGCGCTGCGGCTCGGAACAGGTCGAGCTGCCAGGGCGGCAGGTGCACGCAGAACCTTCTAGCGATCGCCGCTGGTGACGGGAAGGCCACACCCGCAGTCCCCCTCGCTGTGACGCCCAGCGCCGGTGAGTTCGGTTCCCCCTGCGTTCCCCCCGCAGGGCCTGCTGCGGCGCCTGGGCGTGCCCGTACCGCTGGACCCTGGAACCTCCTCCTCGACCCGCGGCATCGGGGCTTGGTGCGGTGGACCTTGGGGTCGCTGGAACGACAACGCCCGGCGCTCCACGAGGGAGGCCGGGCGCTGGGACAAACCACTCCGGGAGGGCTTTAGAGGGCCCGGCCGAAGATGTTGTACAAGCCGCGCATGATCTCCATGTTGCGCACGGTCTCGCGAACCCGCGCTTCCCACTCGGCAGCCGACAGGCCGTCGATGCGCTGGTTCAGGTTCTTGGCCTGGTCCCACTTCGCCTTCTGCTGCTGAGCACGCAGGACGATGGCGGCACCGGTGGTGACCCGCGGCTCGTTCAGCTTGCGGAGGGCGGCGTAGACGTAGCCGCCACCGAACGGGTCAGAGAACTGCTCCACCACGAAGCCGGGCGCGGGGTCGAGCGCCTCGTCGCTGCCGAGCCGGTAGATCTTCGTGAACTCGGCGTACTCGAGGTTGAAGTTCTGGGTGAAGAACGCCATCGACCAGAACAGCGAGTAGAAGCGCGCGCTCCACGTGGAGATCGGGAGGACCTTCGACATCGGCATCGGGTTGCCGCTGCCATCGACGGGCGCCGGCTGCGCCACCGGGTAGTTGAACCCGAAGATGTAGTCGTTGGCCTTGATGAACGTCGGCAGCTGCACGGTGGCGGTGCCGTCGGCGTTCTTCGCGAGCATCGGGGCATACGTGTCGGAGTTCTCCGTGAAGTAGTTGCCGAAGAGCGGGGCCATCTCCAGGTTGAACGTCAGGTAGTACGGCAGCGAGTACCGGAGCGCATCGCTTCCGCGGTCGACGCCGAGGAAGTTCGTCTCGCTCGTAATCAGCGCGAGCATCGCGGCGAACACGTCCCAGAAGTGACCGGCCTCGTTGACGCGCGTGTAGTTGTCGTAGCCGAACGAGTCGAACACGGTGAACATCGAGCGGCCCGGGCCACGCGGCACGTACGCGAGGTCGGTATACCCACCACGCGCAGGCAGCGCGATGTCGGCCCGGAGTGAGGCCTCAGCCGACGCCGAGAAGCGACGGTTGAGCGCATCACCCGTGGGGATGTACTCCCAGGCCCCGTCCGCGCGCTTGCCGTGGTAGCCGGCAGACGGCACCGACAACTGCTGCATGAGCAGGTTCGTCGAGTCCACCACCGCCATCGTCCAGTAGTTCTGCCAGATCGGATCGCCGAGGCCGTAGAACTCGTCGAGCTCCTCGGGCGAGAGCTGGAGGAACTTCACCAGGTAATAGATGTTGAAGAGCCACTGCTGGTAGACGTTCGGGACGTTGCCGAGGAACCGGCCGAACTTGCCCGAGGTCACCTGCGACGGCGAGTAGGTGAGGCGGTCGCGGCGGAAGTTCGAGAACACGTACGACTGGTTGAAGCGCTCGATCCACTTCGACGTCATCTCGTACACGTCGGCGCCCTGGTCGCTGCGGTTGCAAAGCAGGTTCGCGCCCACTTCACCATCGGTGCAGAACATGTACGGCACCTCGACCGGCACCGCGCGTCCACCAGCCGCGTTGACGACCGTGCGGCTGCGCTCGATGTCACGCTCGCCGAGGCCCGACGCGTTGAGGTTGTAGGCCTTCACCTCGGCCAGCAGCCGGTCGTAGTGCTTCTGCATCTCCGACCACTTCCGGTACGAGCGGTTCTTCATGCGACCGATGCCCTGGTTGAGCCGCTCATCGAACGAGCCCGTCGCCTCGGCGAAGTGGAACGGCAGCGTCGAGTAGTGGAACTTGTCGGTGTAGAGGCTCGACACCGGGGTGTAGTGCTCGGTGATGGCCAGCGGGATCTCGACGTGCGCGCCACGGGCCGTGAAGACCTTGGCGAGGTTGTCGACCTCGAGCGTCACCGACGTGTTCTGGTAGTCGTTGCGGGTCTCGTTGAAGACCTCGACCCAGCCGGGCTCGAACCCGCCGGAGTACGCGAAGAGGATCGCCGCGTCGTCGTACTTGCCCGTGCCCATGTTCTGCGCGGTCACGCGAGCGCCGTAGTCCATGATGGAAGAGTACGTGTACTCGTAGATCCCGTCGTTCTGCTGGCGCTCGTTCAGCTTCGCCGCATCCACCATGTTCTGCGGGGTGATGGGCAGCACGCGGCGGCCGCCAACGATGACGCCGATGGTCTCCTTGCGGAGGTCCCAGTAGCCATCCTGGTAGTTCATCGCGTCAGCCGAGGCGACGAAGTTGTGGCGCAGGCCGACGGTGTGGCCGATCTCGTGCTCCATGACCGAGCGGTAGGCCTCACGGCGCAGGTCGTTGTAGACCTCGTCCTTGGCGAGCTTCTTCGCCTCGGTGTCGGAGCAGGCCGCGGTGTTCGAGCAGGCCGAGTTGCCCTGCGTCTTGAACTTCGCGATCAGGTCGGACTGCAGCTTGGCCTTGCGCTTGGCGACGCCGATGTAGTCCTCGTCCGAGTAGTTGAACTCGTAGAAGCAGCCGATGGTCGGGTCGACGACCTCGCGCAGCTCCTTGCGGGCCTGCTCGATGGGGTCGATACCCAGGATGATGTTGCGCGCGACCTGCTTGTAGAAGGACTCGTCGCTCGACAGCTTCGCGACGAAAGCCTGGTTCGGGGTGTAGCTCATGACCGCGCCGCGAATCTCGGGCAGGTTGAGGAGCGAATCCTCGAGGGCCGGGTTCTCCTTCAGCAGCTGCGCGACGACGGCCTTGCGGTCACCCTTGAGCAGCGGGAGGCCCTGCGACTTCCAGCTCGTCATCAGGTCCGCCAGGCGGCCGTGCGGCTTCGCGAACGAGCCTGCCGGATTCGCTGGCTCCGAGATGAGCGGCTGCTGGGAGGTGAACGGGCCCGAGCGCGGACGGCGCGGGTCGGTCGGGTTCAGGTTCGCGAACACGTAGTCCTTGATGTCCTTGCCGGAGATCAGCTCCGAGAGGCTCACCTCGCCGTTGACGACATCGATTACCTGCGCCGAGCTGCCGGCCCACGTGTCCAAGCCGTGGCCGTAGACGTTCGCGACGGCGTTGACGACCTCGCCCGTCTCCGGGTCCATCGCCGAAGGGCCGAGACCGAGCAGGCCGCCAGCATTCTGATCGACGTACGGCGCCATGTGGAAGCGGAGGTCGCCCAGACGCGCGTAGGTGCCAGGCTTGCCGCACGCCTCAGGAGAGCCTTCCTGAACCGGCGACTCGCACACATAGAACGTCTGCTTCACGTCCGGAGAGTTCCACTCGAGGCCGCGAGGAACGGCGACGGCCTTGCGGAACGCGCGGTCCCATGACGCCTCGATGGTGTCCTTCGGGTTGAAGCCATCACGCTCGGCGTGACGCATGGTCGCCTTGCCCCACAGGTACCGGGGGGTGTTGTCGGTCATGTAGTAAACGACGGGGCGAACCTCACGCTTGGTGACCGGAATAGTCTTGAACATCGGGCGCCCCGTCACCGGGTCGACCTGCTGCTTGTCACCGACCTTGATAGGCTCCTTCGAACGCTGCCAGATGTTGTGGCGCATCGCGAAGAACTGCTGACCCGAGTACGTGTAGTACCGGTCCTTGTTGTACGTGTACATCTCGTTGCGGAAGAACCCGAACTTCACCATCAGCTTGTCCGAGTACACGAGCGGCTCGTAGTCATCGACGCGGGCCTCATCGACCTTCATGACCGACGTGCGAATCTTCACGTTCGAGCTCTCACAGTCGATGGTCGCGTTGAACCAGCAGAACGGAACGCGGCCGAAGCCCGGGTAGTTGATGGCCGGCGGGTCGACGATCTTCTGAACGGTAAAGTCGAAGTACGACAGCTTGGTGCCCTCAGGGCACTGCAGCTTGCTGTTCCGGTACTCCTTGCCGTCGCTGCAGGTGTAGACGATCGACTCGTTGGTCGGCGCCTGGTCCTGGTCGGTGACCGTACGAAGGTTCAAGCCCAACGGCTGAAACGGGTTCGCGGCGACCTGGCTCTTGATGGAGTCGGCGTTCGAGATCACGTTCATCGTCCAGTCCACGCGCATGAACTCGCGCTGGTACCAGGGCCGGTCGGTCGTGTTCTCCTCGAGCTCGTTCGTCACCTCACCCGTCGCAGCGTTGTACCGACGCTGGCGGTCGAAGTGACTCACGATGCGGTACGCAAACACGGGGTTGCCCTTGAACGGCCGCCCGTCCCGGAAGCGCACGTCCCCAATCTTCGACTTCACTGGGTCAACACGTGGGTCGGCGCCGGGGACGATCTCGTACGAGCGATAGCCGACGACCATCCCCTCCTGCACTTCCCAGCGGAGCTTCTCCATCTTTCCGCCCGAGCCGACAGTGCTGTGCCCCGTCTGGGTCTTGGCGTTGTCGACGACGGTCTCTTTCAAGTACCACTGACCATCCAACATGTCCGACTTCTTGACGTAGTTGGGCTGGGTGCGGTCGATCAGCTCAGGCTGGGAACAGGCTGACGCCACCAGGGCGCAGCAGCCAGCGAAGAGGGTGCGGAACGAGAGCTTCATGATGTCTCCGTAAAAGTTCCTGGACGAGTTCATGGTCAGAACGCCCTTCCGAACGCGCCGTAGAAGGAACGAGCAAGGTCGAGGTCACGCAGCGACTCGCGGAACTGCTCGGTCCAGAAGCGGCGGCGGTCTTCGATGATACGGGGGTTGTTCGCCTGTTCGGAGGCCAAGCAGCCCGTGCCACCGTTGAAGTAGTTGAGGCGAATGTAGTCGGGGATCGGGCAGCGACCTGGCTCCTGAACCATGAGGAGCAGGTCCCTCGAGTGGCCGATGAGCGACGTCGCGGCCGTCTCGGGGCACGTCTGGCCAGGGGTGCATGCGGGGCGGGTCGCGACGTAGCGCGCGCCGGTCGTCACGTCAGGCACTTCGACGAGCTCGAAGCCCGGGGCCAGCGTGAAGTCCTCGGACCCACCCAGACGCCAGATCTGGTTCGACTTGGCGTAGTCGAGGTCGAAGTTCACGCGGAACAGCGCCATGCCGTAGAACAGGGCGTAGATGCGGCTGGTGAACGTCATCTGAATGTTCGCCGGCGCCGGGAGCTGGTCACGATCGAAGCAGGCCGGAGGCGTCGCGTTGCCCGTGCAGCGGCTGGGCACCGGGGGCGGGTAGTCGAAGTTCTGGAAGATGTCCGAGCCCTTCACATACACGCGGCCGGCGAGGCCGAGGGTATCGCTGATCTCGCCACGCGCGTTGATGCGCTTGAAGGCCGTCGGCCGAATCTTGAGCTCGTCATCGCCCCAGAGCGCGCCGAAGGTGTCCGTCATCTCGTCCTTGAAGAGGAGGTAGTACGGAATGTTGTACCGGTTCTGGTCGGAGTCGGTGTCGAGACCCTGAACCTGAATGTCCGGGATCACCGCGGCGATCATCGCGCCGATCTGGTCGAGGTAGTGGCCAGCCTCGCTCATGCGCGTGAAGAAGTTGTAGCCGCTCTTGAAGTCGTAACGGCTGTACATGCGGCGGCCGAGACCGCGGGGCATGTTGCCGAAGTCCTGAGCGCCGAGGCGGGACCGGTACAGCTCCTCGTACCGCTGACGCCCCTGCTGCGAGAGGGCGTCGAAGTCATCGCCTTCGTTGATGAGGTCCCAGCGCTCGCCAGTCGACGGCAGCGTCCGGTACATGAAGAACCCGAACGGCGGCACGCTCATCACGTTGAGGTGCTGGTTGATGCCGTCGATGACGCTGACCGTCCACAGGTCCTGAATCACCGGGTCGATGCGGAAGGTGATGCGCTGCTCCTGGTTCCGGTCCGGCGCCTTGTACAACTCCAGCATGTAGTGCTTGTACGAGTTGGAGATGTTGAGGAACGTGCGGAGCGCACTGAAGATGGCGCCGTTGCCGTTGAAGAACGAGCGGTCACGCCGGAAGTGCGAGTCCAGGTAGTAGTTCCAGTAGTCCTCGAGCTGCGTGCGGGTCTGCTCGTAGTAGTCGGCGCCGCGATCGAAGCGGTAGCAGGACTGCACCGGGCCGTCTGCCGACTCGTCAGAGCAGAACATGTAGGGAACGCGGAGCAGTGAGGTGCCAATGACGCCGTTGGCACGATCAGGCTCATTGGCCAGCGACGGATCGCCGTTGAGGATGGTGCGTACGCGCTCCTCGTCCTTGCGGACTTCCTCGTACTTCACGAGGCGGCGGTCCTTGAGCTTCTCGATGCCGTTGTCGATGACCGAGGTGATGTCCGGGCCTTCGCCGAAGTGCAGCGGCACCAGCGAGTAGTGGTACCGCTCGGTGTAGTTGCGAACGTTCGGGTTGGTGTGCGTGACGTTGACCAGCGGGAGGTCAACCGCCGCGCCGCTAATGCTCATCTGGGCGCCGTCGGAGCCGCGGAACTGCCGGGTCTCACGGCGAGCCTGGTTGAAGACCTCGACGTACGACGTGTCCGTCGTCGCCGCACCACCAGGAGTGCCGGGCTTCGAGACGGCCGAGTAGGCGAAGATGAGGGCCGACTCGTCGTACTTTCCGAGGCCGTTCCAGTCGGTGAAGATCTTGCCCGCGTAGTCCATGATGGACGAGTACTCGTAGCTGTGGATCTTCGAGAGGCGCTGCGACTCGGTGCCCTCGGCGGCCGCCTTCAGGTCCTTCGCGGTGCGCGGAATGACCGGCTGGCCGTTCTGCTGCACGGTGATGGTCGACTTGCGAAGCGGCCAGAACTCGTCGTGGAAGTTGATGGCGTCCCATGAGCCCTGGAAGTTGTGACGCAGGTTCAACGTGTGGCCCATCTCGTGGAGCGACGTCGACAGCCAGATCTGCTGGCGGACGAACTTCGCCATGTCGTCGTTCGCGAAGCGAAGAGCCTCGGCGTCGCTGCACGCGGTCGGCGTGCCGCAGCGGGGGCTCCCGCTCGCCTTGATGCGGTCACGGTTCTCGTCGCGCTTGGCCAGCAGCTCGTTGGCCACGCCGACGAGGGTGCGGTCGAAGAACTCGGCCATGTAGATGTTGTTCTTCGAAAGGAACTCGAGGCGGCGCTTCTCCCAGCTCGCGACCGTGTTGTAGTTGGTGAGCGCGATGCGAGCCATCTGACGGCGGAAGGACTCATCGTTCTCCGCGCGGGCCCGCGCGAAGGGCGGGAGAATGTGGAGGATGTCGGCGGCGGCCTCGGGGTTGTCCACCACGGCGCCCTCGAGCGCCGGGTGCTGCGCGAGGGTCTCGGCCGCGACGCGCATCTCGTCTCGATTCGTCTGCAGCCCGCGGACGCCACCATTCGCGCTGATCTTGGTGAGCAGGCTCGCGACGCGCGGCGACGGCCGGGCAAACGCGCCCTGCGTCTCGACGTTCCGCTGCGGAATTCCCTGGAGCTCGGACTGAATGCTGGTCGCGTTCTGCTTGTTGACGTTCGCGATGTTGTAGACCGGGTTGTCCTTGATGAACTGCACCACGTCGCGGCCCGAGATGTACTCGGTCAGGTTCTTCTCGCCGGACTGCAGGAGAATCCAGTCAGCGACCTCGCGGCCGATACTGTCGACGCCCCACGTGTAGGTGTTGGAGTTCCCCGAGATGAGCTCGCCCGTCTCCGGGTCAGCACTGCTGGGGCCGTAGCCGAGGAGGCCGTTGGCCACCGGCTCGGCAATGGTGTTCATGAAGCTGTAGCGGAGGTCACCGAACTTCGGCGAGAAGCCCTCCTTGCCGCACTCCTCGGGGTTCCCCCTCTTCACGGGGTTGTCGCAGAGGAAGTAGACCTGCTTCACGTCGGCGATCTGCTTGTTCTGCACCGCCGCCACCGTGCGGCGGAACGCGCGGTCGAAGTCGCGCTCGATGATGCGGCCGGGCTCGATGAACTCGTCGTACCGCTCCTGGCCGCCCATGTTCTTGGGGTGCGTGAAGTAGTAGGCGATGGGGCGAACCTGACGCTGCTCGGGCGGAATCGGGCGCGCCACGTCGGGCTGGCCATTCGCGTCCTTCTGGTAGGACTCCTTCCAGAGGCGGTGACGCTGCCCCAGCAGAATGCGGGCCGACTCGATGGCGCCGTACTTCCGGTCCCAGTTCAGGCGCTCGGTACGGAAGACGCCGAACATCGACATCATGTCGTTGCCGTAGAGCAGCGGCTCGTAGTCGCGCACGCGCACCGTGTCGACCTTGGCGATCGAGACGCGCATCTTGATCTCCGACGAGCTGCAGTCGTACAGGCCCTCGGCGAACCAGCAGATGGGAATCGAACCCCAGCCCTGGAAGAAGATGGAATCGGGCATCGCGAGGTATCGGCCGGTAACGTCCATGTACTTGAGCTTGCGGTTGGCGCCCTCACCCTCGTACTCGAAGGTGGGCCAGTCCTGCGGGTCTTCGCCCTTCTCATTGGGCTGAATCCAGTTCGACGAGGTCGACCCGCCCGCCGGGTTCTGAATGGTGTTCCACATCATGCCCTGGTTGGTGTTCAGTACGTTCGCCGCCCAGTTCACGCGCATGTATTCGCGCTGGTTCCAGAACCGGTCGGTCGTGTTCTCCTGGATCACGTTCGTCGTCTCACCCGTCGAGGCGATGTAGCCACGCTGGATGTCGAAATGGCTCAGGATGGGGAAGGCGACGACGGGGGCGCCGAAATACTTCTGGCCGCCGACACACTTGCCGTCACGGTCGCAGTACTTGGCCGTGGTGCCCGAGGGAATCGACTTCGCGTCGATGTTCGGCTCGACGCCGAGCATGAACGGGTAGGAGCGGTACCCGACGAGGTTCCCTTCCTGAATCTCCCACACGAGCTTCTCCATGTTCCCGGTCTGACCGGGGAACGTGTAGGTCGTGTTGTGCGGCGTGTAGGTCACGCTGTTGCGGAGGTACCACTCGCCGTCGAGCAGGTCGCTCTTGCGAACGACGTTCGGCTGCACGCGGTTCACGTCGCCGTTGCTCTGTGCACAAGCGGCAGCAAAGAGCGCGAGGGCAGACGCGGCCAGCCATCGTGCGTAGGTGGACTGCTGATTCATGGTGCCTCCGGGGCGGTTCGACTGCAGGTTCGACGGGGTTGCGAAGAAGGTCATGTGAAGACTCAGTAAGCGGCGCCGAGCGAGACGATGAGGCTGGTGTTGTTGGACGCCGGGTCGATGAACGAGCCGATGGGCGACCGGGGCACCCAGTTGCCGTTGACGTTCACCAACGGGTTCTGGAGCGTGAACGCATAAAGGTCGATGTTGTAGTGCTCGTTGAGTTGGTACGACGCACCGATGAAGGCGCGGGTCACGTCACCGTTGCCGTTCCCCGCCCGAGCCACCGGCCGCCCGAAATTGTCGGTCGACCCAGGGAGGGTGCGGTCGTTCGGGTCATTGGTCGCTGCGTGATTCCACAGGCGCGTATACGAGTAGCCCGCGAACAGCAGCAGGTTGCCTCCGGTGCGCCAGTTGACCGACGCCCCGATGGTTCCGCTGGCCAGCTGGTTCATGCCCGCGACCGCCGCGAACCCCTCGTCCGGGCGTCCCACCACGAGCAGGTTGCCGAACGGGTCGCGGTTCTCCGAGGCGCCGCACACCCGACCCTCGCGCTGGCACGTGGGGTTCGCGACGCCCGCAAACGGACGACCCGCGGTCACGCCGCCGGAGAGGTTGAGCCGGAAGTCGAAGCCGCCCTTTCCAGCCTTGACGGACCGGGTGAGGGCCCCGCCGAGGCCGAAGGTAAAGAAGGTTCCGCCCGTGAACGACTCGATCGAGGTCGGAAGCACCAGCAACGCGGACGGGGTGAACGCGACACCCGTGTTCTTTTCTCGGTAGAAGCCGGGAGCGACGAGACTGATGCGCGAATCCTGCAGGAAGAAGCGGCGCCCGTTCCCCGTGTCCGGGAGGGTGTATTCGTAGAACGCGAAAACACGCGCGTTGGCAGCGAACTTCACCCCCCTGATGCCGAAGAGGTATGTCGCGGACAGGGACGGCGCACCCACGAGCGAGGCGTACTGCTGCGGGTTCACGAACGTCCCGGTGCCCAGGTAGTGGTCGAGACCGAACGCGAACTGGAAGCCAGACTGGTTGGCCTGCTCTTCCGGCGTACGGGCCTGCACGGCGTTGGCGAGGGCGTTCTGCTGCTGGCCCTGCTGCGGCTGCGCGCTGGCGGCCACGGCCTTGGGGTCCTTCTTGTCGCCGCTGGCCGGAGCCGCCGGCGGAGGCGTCGCGGGCGCCGTCTGGGCCACCGGCGAGCCATTGGAATTCGCCGCGTCAGCGGTCGTTGAAGGCGTGTCGGCCAGCGCCACAGCGGGCACCAGGGCGACAGCAAGCAGGGCAGACGAGAGACGCTTCACGAAGACCTCCGAAAACAGCAGCGATGGGCCATGGGCAAGTTCCATACCCCGATACCCATGATTCTTTTTCTCAGGAAGAACAGAGACTTCCGGTTCGTCTGCACCCCGGGACACCGCTGCGGGTCTGGCAGGCAGACCGGCGGGCGTTAGCGATCGGGTCAGCTGAAACGGGCGAATCGACAACAATTCGGCACTCCGGTGTGTGTGACAAGGCACACATTCGTGAACAGGACGTTGCGGCCTAGCACACGTGTCGAACGGCGATCAATGCGGCGATCCCGTCTGGGTGTGTCATCGAGAAAGCCGAAGAGTTCAGCCCAGTCGTTCGGTCGCCAGCAGCCGCTGCAACCGGTCCGGTTCGACGCGCAGCATGACGGTCTTCTCGCCAGTGTAGGTCACCGCACCCGGATCCGCGTCGCGTCCCTTCCGCACCCGCTTGATGGGCACCGAGCTCACCTCGCCCCGCGGCTCACCTTTGAGGTCGGAGTGATGGAGCGCGAGGTGTGCGGCGTCGAGCATCACCTCTTGTGACAGCTCGACGTTCTTGCCCAGTGGCACCACCACGTGGGCCCCCGGCACGCCGCGCGCGTGGAACCAGATGTGCCAGGGCCGCGCCTCGTGGAAGGTGAGCGCGTCGTTGTGCGCGGCGCCGCGGCCGACCCAGATGGGCTGCCCGCCGTGGCCGTCGTACGTCCTGTACGGCGGGAGGGCGGCGTCTCCCGACGCCACCTTGCGAGGCGCTGCGGCTGGCGCCTCCACCGGCGCTTGCTCCAGCGAGACGAGCTCGGCTTCCAGGCGCGCCTGCTCTCGGTCGAGCTGTTCGAGCCGTGTCTTCGCGAACGCCATGCCGCGGGTCAGGCGCCGGTACTGGTGGAAGCGTCGCTCCACTTCCTGCTGCGGCGTGCGCGCGGGGTCGAGGCGCACCAGGTGCTCCACCACCGTTCCATCGGCGCGGTACTCCGGCACCGACACCTCGGTGAGGCCCCGCTTGAGGCGGTAGAGGTTCTGCGCGAGCAGCTCCCCTTCCCACTTGAGGCGCTCGCTCTCGTCGGTGCGGTCGACCTCGGCCTTCACCTTGTCCCGCGTGCGGGCCAGGCGCTTGAGCTTCGCGCGCACCGGCGCCAGCCGCTCGTCGAGCCACCGCTTCTGCTCCTGCCCGCCGAAGAGCGCCTCGGCGGCGTGCGCCAACCGCAGGTGAACGTGGTCGCCCGAGAGCCGGCTCTCCTGCGGCCGGACGGGCTGGGGCTCCGGTGGCGTCCAGGTCGAGCCAGGGCGCACGCCCTCGCGAAAGGGCCGCGACAGGGCCATCACGCGGCCCTCCCGGGTCACCAACGCCACGCCGGGTGAATCGCCATACTCGAGCACCACCGCGCGACGAATCGGCTGTCCCTCCCGGTCGCCCCCGAAGTGCGCGAGGAGCAACCGCGACGGCTCGACGCTCTCCACGTCGAGCAGCGCCAGCCCCACGAGCTCCCGGCGCAGCACGCTCTGCCACGCGGGCGGAACTTTCGGGTTGGCCGGCCTTCGCTCCACCGTGCTGAGGCGGCTGGCTTTGGCATCGGCGCAGGCGAGCAGCGTCTCGGTGCGGCCGGGCACCCGCAGCTCCAGGTACGCCCGAGTCGGAGTCGGGCAAGCGACCTGCTGCACCACCGCGCCCTTCAGCTCGCGCTCGAGCTCCTTCGCCAACAGCGTGGCCTCGCCCGGTCGAAGGGACATTGGCGTCACTCCCGAGTCGCCGGCGCCAGCGCACGAATGGTGTCGAGGGAGAACGGCTTCGGCGGCTCCAGCTGCGAGTACGCACACGACGCCGGGCTCTTGTCTTCGCGCCAGCGCTTGAACGTCGAGGCGTGTCGGAAGCGCGCGCCCTGGAGGTAGTCGTAGCGGACCTCGCAGACGAGCTCCGGTCGGAGCGCCACCCACGTCTTCTCGGCTTTCGGGTTCCATCGGCTCGGCGCGTCGGGCGTGCGGCCCGCGCCAAAGCTGTCACCGTCGACGTAGGGCGCGAGCTTCTCGATGAGGGCCTTCTTCTCCTTCGCCGAGAAGCTCGAGGTGTGCCCGACGTGGTGGAGCACGCCGGCGTCGTCGTAGAGACCGAGCAGCAGCGAGCCCACGGTGCCCGGCGTCTTGCCTTCGCGATAGCCGCCCACCACGCAATCGGCCGTGCGGCCGTGCTTCACCTTCATCATCACGCGCTGCCCGGGCCGGTACGAGAGCTCCTCGCGCCGCGCGATGACCCCGTCACACCCGGCGCCTTCGAAGTCGACGAACCAGCGCTCGGCCTGGGCCGGCTCGCGGGTCTGCGGCGTCACGAAGACGTGCGCTGACGGTTGCACCGCGCGCTCGAGGGCGTCGCGGCGCTGGGCGTACGGTGCCTCGCGGAGATCGTCGTCTCCAAGCACCAGGAGGTCGAACGCCACGAAGCTGGTGGGGATCTCGAGTGAGAGCTTGTTCACGCGCGAGGCCGCGGGGTGCAGGCGTGACTGGAGCGCCTCGAAGTCGAGCCCCTTCGGACCCGGCAGAATGATCTCTCCGTCGACGACACAGCGCTGCGGCAGGGCAAGCCGAAGCGAGGCGACCAACTCCGGGAAGTAGCGGGCCAGCGGCCGGCTCTCCCGACTCGAGAGTTCCAGGGTGTCGCCGTCTCGAAAGACGATCGCGCGAAAACCGTCCCACTTGGGCTCGTAGCGCCAGCCCGGACCGACCGGAATCTCGTCCTGGGCCTGGGCCAGCATGGGCTCGTACGGCGGGGCGAAGGGCAGCGACATGGCGGAGCGCACCGTACTTCGACGACGGCGCCCTTGCCGGGCTGAAACCGCGGCGCGCAGGCAGGGGTCATCGCGCGGGCCTCAAAAGCCCCGACGCCAGCCCCCACTGAGCCACCAAGGAGGAAGGACCCATGACCGTGAGAGGCAAGTGGCTGGTGCTGGCGGCAGCGTCGTTCGCGGTGGGGTGCGCGCAGCAGGGTGCGTCGAGACGGGCCGCCGAAACGCCAGAGGTCGAGGAGGCCGCTGGTGGCTGGGTGCCGGCAGCGGGTGCGGACCTCGCGCTCGAACGGGTCTGGAGCGCGGGGCCCTTCGCCGCGGCCCCCACCGATCTCGCCCTCGCGTCGGGAGGCCGGGTGGGGACGGCGTTCTCGTCCGAGATCCTCGTGCACGAGTCCTCGGTCTCGGTCGATGAGAAGGGGCTCGCGCGGCGGGTCGAGCGCAGCGTCTGGCGGGTGCTGAGCGACTCTCCAGACCAGACGCTGACCGTCTCGTGGGCCCCGTGGCGTCAGGCCCGCCCCACCGTGCGCGCCCGGGTGATCAGCGAGAACGGCGCCGAACGATGGCTCGATGCGAGCTCGGTGGTCGAAGCCCAGGGCTCGCCCGAAGGCCTCCAGCTGTCCGATCGCAAACAACTGCAGGTCCCGCTGCCGGGCGCCCGGCGCGGGGTCGTCGTCGAGTACGAGACGGTCATCGTCGACACGCGGCCCTCCATCGAAGGCCTGGGCGTGAGCGACCGGTGGACGCTGTGGAGCCCTCAGCCCATTCGCCACCAGCGCCACGTCGTGGAGGTGGCTGGTGACGTGCCGCTGTCGATTCACGTGGTGGGGGTGCCGACCCCGAAAATCCTGGGCGCCAACGGTCGCCAGCGCGTCACCCTCGAGGTGCCGGAGCTGCGCTTCAAGCCCTTCGCGCTCTCGAAGGCCGAGCAAGAGGCCCAGCGGCCGGTCTTCGCGTGGTCGACCGTCCCCTCGTGGGCCGAGGTGGCCAACAGGTATGGACCGCTGCTCGCGCCAGCGCTGAGCGACGCCGTGACGGCCGAGGGCCTGGACGAGAAGCTCCGCGCGGCGTCGTCGGTCGAGGCGAAGGCGCAGGCCAGCAATCGGTGGATCGCCGACCACGTCCGCTACACCGCCGTGCACCTCGGCGAAGGCGCGTTCGTGCCCACGAAGCCGTCGGCGGTGGTGAGCCGGGGCTACGGAGATTGCAAGGACCTCTCGGTCCTGCTGGTGGCGCTCGCGCGGCGGGCCGGGCTCGAGGCCGAGGTCGCGCTGGTCGCCCACGACAGCGTGGTCCCGCTCGACGCGACGCCGGGCATCGAAGCCTTCAACCATGCCATCGTCGCCGTGAAGGTGCCGGGCCGCGCGCAGCGCTTGTGGATCGACCCGACGGCGCCACAGTTCCCGGTCGGCACGCTCCCCGAGGGCGTTCGTGACCAGCGGGCGCTGGTGGCCCGGGCCGGCGGTGCCCTCGTGCCGACGCCGACCCGCGCCGAGACCAGCGCGCGAATCGCCGAGACGATCTTCTACGAGCTCGCCCCGTTCGGAGAAGGCGAAGGTCGCCTCACGGCGGAGTACTTCGGCGAAGCGGAGGGCATCATGCGCGCCCGCGCGAAGAAGTGTGACGCCGAGGCCGCGAAGGACCTGGCCTCGCACGCGATGACGACCGTCTTCGCCGATAGCCAGTTCACCGCCAGCGTCAGCGCCTGCAAGCCGGGCGATGGCCCCCTCACGCTCACCGCCACCGCCGCCAAGGTCGACCGCCTCGACACGGGCGACCACAGCGTGCGCGCGTTGTTCCCGTCCCGCATCGCCGATCTCCTTCTCTCCGAGAGCCTCCTGGGCGAGGCGCCGGAGTCCGATGAGCGCACCCCCGAGCAGCGCCTCGAAGACCAGCGCCGACTCCAGGAGCGCTTCGGTCTGTCCGAGGAGGACTTCGAGAACATGCCCAAGGCCCTCGACAGCGCCGTGGTCATCGACCGCATCTTCAAGGTGCGGCTGCCCAGCCGCTTCGTGGTGACGAACCTCCCGCCGCGCCGGTCGATCGCCATGGGCCCGGCGAGCTGGACCGAAGAAATGGTCGAGCCACGGCCGGGTGAGGTCGAGGTGCGCTTCCACTTCGAGGCCTCGAAGGTCGACTGGACCGCGGCCGAGGTGAAGGCCTTCCGCGCGGCGTTCTGGAAGCGCTTCCAGGAGCCGGTGCCCACCCTCACCTTCCGCTTCGGCCCCAGCAAGCTCCTCGACGACGAGAAGGCGGCGGATGCCGTCTCGCTGGCGCGCAAGTGGCTCGCCGAGCGCCCGACCGACGCCATCACCCGTGCGCGGTATGCGCGCATGCTCCTCACGCTGGGCCTGGGCGATCTCGCGAAGGTCGAAGCCGAACGGGCGTGGAAGGACGCGCCGAACGAGCCGCTCGTGCTGCTGGTGCGTGGCGACACGGCCCGCGCCGACGAACACGGCGTGCTCTACCGCGCAGGCTACGATCGCTCCGCCTCGCTCGCGGCGTTCACCAAAGCCCACACGCTCATTCCCGAGCACGGCTGGGCCACCGACGCGCTGGTGCGGACCCTGCGCATCTCGAGCGACGGGCAGCTCGAGAGCCGCTGGACTCCAGAGATCGCCGAGGCCGCCCGACTGCTCGAAGAGCTCGTCGATCAGAACCGCGCGGACGACGACGATCTCGGCGCGCTGACCGACATCTACCTGAAGGCCCGCAAGCGCGACGCGCTGAAACGGTTGTTCGAACGTTCGAAGGCGCTGCGCGAAG
>JBILEB010000278.1:0-5721 GCA_044352295.1 Myxococcaceae bacterium | reverse complement strand
GGCGTGCGCGCGCTGCTGCAGACGCTCGGCATGGGCGCCGTGCCCGAGGCGCGCAAGGCGGAGTTCATCAAGCGCGGCCTCCACGAGGTCGACCGGCTCGAGCACCTGGCGGAGACCATTCTCGCGTGGCAGCGCAGCGTGGCGTCTACGGAGCGGCTGTCACCTGCGGCCCTCGACGCGCGCAAGCTGGTCGAGCAGGTCCTCGAGCATCGCGCGCACACCGGGGTCGAGGAGACCGTCGAGATCAGCGAGCTGCAGACCGCCACCGTGCTGGCCGACAGTGACGCCTTCCGGGTGATCCTCGAGAACCTGCTCGACAATGCGCGCAAGTACGGCGGCGGCAAGACCGAGGTGACAGGCACCGTCACCGGCGAACTGTGGCAGCTCACCATTCGCGATGGCGGCGACGGCTTTCCCAACGAGGAGGCAGAGCGGTTGTTCGACCCTTTCAAGCGGCACACCCACGAAGGTATGACGCACGGGAGCGGCCTGGGCCTGTTCATCTCTCGACAGCTCGCCAAGCGCATGCACGGCGATCTGACGGCGCGGAGTGAAGGGCCCGGGCGTGGCGCAGTCTTCACCGTGACGCTCCCGGTGGGGGTGGCCCATGGCTGACCGGGTGCTGGTGGTGGAAGACGACGCGCTCGTTCGCGATCTGGTGACGCTCAACCTCGCGCACGCCGGCTACGAGGTGAGCGAGGCCCATGACTTCGCCCAGGGCCAGGCGAAGCTGGTCGAGGGCCAGTACGAACTCGCGCTCGTCGACGCGATGCTCCCCGGCGGTGATGGCTTCACGTTGATTCGGGTCTCGCGCGAGAAGGGCATTCGCCAGCCGCTCGTGATGCTGACGGCCCGCGGAGACGTGGCGTCGAGGGTGCGCGGGCTCGACTGTGGGGCCGACGACTACCTCCCCAAGCCGTTCGACGTGCAGGAGCTGCTGGCCCGGGTGCGCGCGGCGCTCCGGCGCGCGTCTCCTGGCCCGATGAAGGACACGCGCTTGTCCATCGGCGCCTACTGGGTGCGCTTCGACACGGGGCAGGCGCAGACGAGCGAAGGCCTCATCTCGCTCTCGGACAAGGAGCTGCGTCTGATGCAGCTCTTCGCCAACCGCCCCGACGAGGCCCTCTCGCGCGCCGACATCCTCGAAGAGGTGTGGGGCATGGACGCGTTCCCGACCGACCGCACCGTCGACAACTTCATCATGCGGCTGCGCCGGCTCTTCGAAGAGAACCCGGAGACGCCTCGCCACCTCGTCACGCTGCGTGGGCGTGGCTACCTCTTCAAGCCCTGATCCCATGTGGCGCAAGGACCTGCCGTGACGCATCTGCCGCAGCTCCCAGGTCCCCGGCGGGCCGTCGTCCTCGTCAACCTCGGCACGCCCGATGCGCCGACGCCCGAGGCGATTCGCCGGTATTACCGGGAGTTCCTCAACGATCCGCGGGTGGTCGATCTCAACCCCGTGGTCCGCGCGGCGCTGGTGAACCTGATCATCCTCCCGTTCCGCGCCCCGAAGGTGGCGCCGCTGTACCAGTCGATCTGGACCGATGGCGGCTCGCCGCTGATGGTGCACAGCATGGCGCTCCAGCAGCTCGTGCAGGGCCTGGTGCCCGACGCCGAGGTGATCCTCGCGATGCGGTACGGGAATCCCTCGCTCACCGCGGCGCTCGCGCGCGTCGATGCGATGCGGATTCGCGACGTCACCATCGTGCCGCTCTTCCCGCACGAGGCGAGCGCCACCACCGGCTCGGTGCGTGATGCGGTGCTGGGCTTCTATGTAGGGCACCCGCGCATTCCGTCGCTGCGGTTCGTGCCGCCGTTCTACGACGACGACGGCTTCCTCTCGGCGATGACCGATCACCTCCGCACGTCGCTCCCGAAGGACGTGGAGCACGTGCTCTTCAGCTACCACGGCCTGCCCGAGCGTCAGGTGCGGCGGGAAGACGGGAACGGGCACTGTCTCACCCGTGGGTGCTGCGGAAACCTCAACGCGAAGAACGCGCACTGCTACCGCGCGCAGTGCTTCGCGACGACGCGCCTCATCGCGTCCAGGCTGGGGCTCGACGACGTCAGCACCGCGTTCCAGTCGCGCTTCGGAAAGGACCCCTGGATTCAGCCCTTCACCGACGAGGCGGTGGTCGCGCTGGCCGAGAAGGGCGTCAAGAAGGTCGCCCTGGTGACGCCGGGCTTCGTCTCGGACTGCCTCGAGACCCTGGAAGAGCTCGGCAAACAGATGAAGGAGCACTTCCACGAGTTGGGCGGTGAGCTCACCGTCGTGCCGTGTCTCAATGCGAGCGACGCGTTCGCCGCGGCCCTCGCCCGCCTCGTTCGGGCCCCTTCATCGGAGGTGATTCGTGCGTGATCTGAAGCCGGAGTTCGAGTCCATCCTCGATACGATCGTCAACGCGCTGGGTGAGGCCGAAGGCCGGCCGTTCCTGCGGGACGTCTGGACCAAGGAGCCTGGGGGGACGCTCGAAGGCGGCGGAACGACCTGCATCCTCGAAGGCGGAGAGCTGTTCGAGCGCGGCGGCGTGGCGTTGTCAGACGTGCGCGGCACGGCGCTTCCACCGTCGGCGACGCAGCGAAACCCGCACCTGGCGGGGAAGCCGTTTCGGGCGCTGGGCGTCTCGCTCGTGATGCACCCCAGGAACCCGAACGTGCCGACCTCGCACCTCAACGTGCGCAGCTTCCGCACCGAAGACGGCTCGGCCTGGTGGTTCGGCGGCGGGTTCGATCTCACACCGTACTTCCACGAGATCGAAGACGAGCAGCACTGGCATCAGGTGTGCCGTGACACGTGCCGGCCCCACGGAGGCGACGCGATGCACGAGAAGCTCAAGGCCGAGTGCGACACCTACTTCACGCTCAAGCACCGTCAGGAGCGCCGCGGGCTCGGTGGGCTGTTCTTCGACGACCTGAACGAGGCGCACCCGTTTGGGGGCGACTTCGAGCGGTGCTTCACCTTCACGCGGTCGGTCGCGCACGCCTTCCTCGCGGCCTACCTGCCCATCATCTCTCGCCGGAGAGCGCAGCCGTACACCGAGGCCGAGCGCGCGTGGCAGCTCCACCGGCGAGGGCGGTACGTCGAGTTCAACCTCGTCTGGGATCGCGGGACGCACTTCGGCCTGCAGTCGAACGGACGCACGGAGTCGATCCTCATGTCGATGCCGCCGCACGCCACCTGGCGCTACGGCGAGCCGCCGGACATGACCGATCGCATGAAGCGACTGCTCGAGCGCGTCCGCGTGCCCCATTGAGCCCGAACGCGCGACCGGTTCTGCCTCGAGCTGCGGATGCTTCCTGTCGGGCTCGTGCCTGCCGCCGGTCTTCACCGCCCGGTGCTCAACGCCCGCTACGAGGCGAGCTCGCAGGAGCCGTCAAGCCTTCCACAGCATCGGCTTGAGGATCACCATCGCGACGATCACCACCATGAGCAGGGTGGGGACCTCGTTCATCACGCGGAAGAACTGGTGCTTCCAGCGCGTCGGCGTCGTGATGAGCCGCTTGCGCGCGACGATGGCGAAGCCGTTCGACGCGATGAGGCCGAGCACGAGCGTGAACTTCACGTGGAGCCACGGCATCTGCAGCCAGCCGGGGTTCAGCGCGATCATTCCGAGGCCGGTGGCGACGCTGACGATTCCCGCCGGAGTGGTGATGGCGTTGAGCAGCCGACGCTCCATCACCTGGAAGCGCTCGCGCACGACGGCCTCGGTCTCCATCGCGTGGTAGACGAACAGTCGGAAGATGTAGAGCAGGCCGGCCATCCAGCTGATCACTGCCACCACGTGCAGCGTCTTCACCCACAGGTACATGTCCCGGTTCTGACAAAGCGACGCGTGAGGTGTGTCAACGATCGGTCATGTCTTGAAGGGCCGCGGGCGAGCGCGTAGGCGACTTCCCATGACGGCTCAGCTCATTGACGGGAAGGCGCTGGCGGCGAAGGTTCGCGACGAGGTGAAGCAGGAGGCCTCGCTGCTGACGGCCCGGTACGGCCGCGCGCCGGGGATCGCGGTCGTTCGGGTCGGAGACGATCCTGCCTCGCAGGTCTACGTCACCTCGAAGGAGAAGACGGCGAAGGAGCTCGGCTTCGGCTCCTGGCACCACCACTTCCCGGCGACGCTCACGCAGGAAGAGTTGCTCGCGGTCGTCGCGCGCCTGAACGCCGATCCGCTCGTCGATGGCATCCTCGTGCAGTTGCCGCTCCCGAAGCACCTCGACGCGAACGCGGTGCTCGCGGCGATCGATCCCTCGAAGGACGTGGACGGCTTTCACGCGACGAACGCGGGGTTGCTCTTCCAGGGACGCCCAGGCCTCGTCCCGTGCACCCCGGCCGGCTGCATGCGCATGCTGCAGGAGATCCGCTTCGACGTGACCGGCAAGCGCTGCGTCGTCATCGGGCGCTCCACGATCGTCGGCCGCCCGATGGCGATGCTGCTGCTGAACGCCAGCGCCACGGTGACGATCTGCCACTCGAAGAGCGACGTGGCCGCCGAGGTTCAGCGCGCGGACGTGGTGATCGCAGCGGTGGGTGTGTCGAAGCTCGTCATGGGAGATTGGGTGAAGCCCGGCGCGATCGTGATCGACGTCGGGATGAACCGCGGCACCGACGGGAAGCTCTCGGGCGACGTGGACTTCGAGGCCGCGAAGGAACGGGCCGCCTTCATCACGCCGGTGCCAGGTGGGGTGGGGCCGATGACGATCGCGATGCTCATGCACAACACGGTGATCGCCGCGAAGGCGCGGCTTTCACGCTGAGGGGTGGCCCGTGAGCCTGCACGAATTGTTCGACGTGAGCGTGGTGTTCGAGGGTCCGGACGTCGCGGCCAAGGCCTACCGGCGAGTGTTCGGTGCCACGCCCGGGGCCGCGCCGGTCGCGTTCGGAGAGCTGTCGCTGCTCAGCTCCGTGAACGACTTCGCGATGCCCCGAGACGATCTCGACCTGCGCCTGTGTCCCGAGCAGGACCTCGGGGGTGCGTTCATCGGCCTCAAGCTCGGCGTCATCGACGCCTTCTCGGTGAACCGCCTCGGCATGAAGAACGACCCGTTCAAGGCGAATGGCCGAATGCGGGAGGCTTCGAAGCTGGTGGCGGCCCTGTTCGACGCGGGCGGGTGGGCCGTCGTCCTGCACAAGGCGGCGCTCGTGGTGAAGCCCCCACGCCTGTTCCTCGAGCAACTTCGAGATGTGTCGTCGCTCGACATTCGGCCCTGGGCGGCCTGGCTCGACTTCATCGCGACGCATGACGGCACGGTGAACGAGTGCCGCGCGTGGGGGCTTCCCCACTTCTTCGGCAGCCCCGGCGTGCGTGCGGTGTTGGCGGCCCCCGCGGAAGACGTCTTCGCGCTCGAGCGCACGATGCAGGCGACGAAGTACGCTGCCGCGCTGCTCGGCGCCGACGACCGAACGTCTCAGTTGCCCGCGCGCCTCGAGGTCCCCGTGTCCTGGTACGCAGGTCCTCGCGCGCCAGCGCCGCCCGAAGGCACCACGATTCCCTGGCACACGCGCCTCAGCGATGACGGCCTGCAGGTGGACCTCGAGTGTCCCAACTTCGAGCGGTACCACCTCGCGGCGCGCTTCGACGCGGACCCAGCGTCGGTCCCTCATGACGTCTACGCACGAGGCCTCGAAGAGCACCTCATGCGAGCCTTCGGCACCGAGCTGTCGATGAACGACGTGATCAGCTTCGACCCGCCTCCTGGCCAACCGCCAGTCTCACTGCTGGTCTT
>JBILEB010000277.1:0-5738 GCA_044352295.1 Myxococcaceae bacterium | reverse complement strand
CCTCGTGGAAGCTGCCGTCGTAGACCTCGACCTTCAGATCGATGAGCGGGTAGCCCGCCACCACGCCGCGGTTGAGCGAGTTCGACACGCCCATCTCGATCGCCGGGAAGAACTCCCTGGGGATCGATCCACCAGCGATGACGTTCTTGTACTCGAAGCCCTTCCCCGACTCGTTCGGAGACACCCGCAGCTTCACGTGCCCGTACTGGCCCTTGCCGCCGGTCTGCTTGATGTACTTGCCCTCGCCCTCGCCCGTCGCGGTGACCGTCTCGCGCCACGCCACCTGCGGCTTGCCGACGTTGGCTTCGACTTTGTGCTCGCGCTTGAGCCGGTCGACGATGATCTCGAGGTGCAGCTCACCCATGCCGGCGATGATCGTCTGTCCGGTCTCGGCGTCGGCCTTCACGCGGAAGCTCGGGTCCTCCACCGCGAGCTTGCCGAGCGCCTGAATCAGCTTGTCGGCGTCTTCGGTCGACTTCGCCTCGAGGGCGAGCTGGATCACGGGCTCCGGGAACTCGATCTTCTCGAGCAGCACCGGGTGGGACTCGGTGCACAGCGTGTCGCCCGTCACGGCGAGCTTGAGGCCGACGATCGCGCAGATGTCACCGGCGCAGCATTCCTGGATCTCGTCGCGCTTGTCCGCGCGCATCTGCACGAGGCGCCCCACCCGCTCGCGCTTCTTCTTGGCGGTGTTCCAGACGGCCGTGCCCGACTCGAGCTTGCCCGAGTAGACGCGAATGAACGTGAGCGTGCCGTACGCGTCGTTCATGATCTTGAACGCCAGCGCCGAGAACGGAGCGTCGTCCTTCGTCTCGCGCACCACGTCCTTCCCGTCGGTGTCCTTTCCGTGCACGGGCGGAATGTCGATGGGAGACGGCAGGTAGTCGATGACGGCGTCGAGCAGCGGCTGAATGCCCTTGTGCTTGTACGCGGAGCCACAGAACACCGGGAACACCTTCATCGCGATGCAGCCCTTGCGGACGGCCGCGCGAATCTGCTCCTCGGTGATCGTGGCGCCTTCGTCTTCGAGGTACTTCTCCATCAGCGCGTCGTCGAGCTCGGCGGCGGTCTCGAGCAGCTGCACCCGCGCGGCCTTCGCGGCGTCGGCGAACTCCGCGGGGATCTCGACGGCGTCGTACACACTGCCCTTGTCTTCATCGCGGAAGACGAGCGCCTTCATGCGGACGAGGTCGATGACGCCCTTGAGCTCGCTCTCCTTGCCGAGCGGCAGCTGCATGAGGAGCGGCCGCGCGTCCAGGCGCTCCTTGATCGACGCCACCGACATGTCGAAGTCCGCGCCGAGGCTGTCCATCTTGTTGATGAAGCAGATTCGCGGCACGTGGTACTTGTCCGCCTGACGCCACACCGTCTCGGACTGCGGCTCGACGCCGTTCTTTCCGTCGAACACCGCCACCGCGCCGTCGAGCACGCGCAACGACCGCTCGACCTCGATGGTGAAGTCCACGTGGCCCGGCGTGTCGATGATGTTGATGCGGTGCTTGAGGTCACGGCGCGACCAGAAGCACGTGATGGCGGCCGAGGTGATGGTGATGCCGCGCTCGCGCTCCTGCGGCATCCAGTCCGTCGTGGTGGTGCCCTCGTGGACCTCACCCATCTTATGAATCGCGCCCGCGTAGTAGAGGATGCGCTCGGTCGTGGTGGTCTTGCCGGCGTCGATGTGCGCCATGATGCCGATGTTGCGGTAGCGCTCGAGGGGATATTCGCGGGGCATGACAGAGGGTCCTTGAAGGCGTGACGTCGCGCGCGGTTTTGCACGGACCTGCGGGTGAAGGAAGCGTCCAGGCGGAGCTGAGCGCGTGTCCTGTTTTCGGGGAGCGGCATACCCGTCGGCATGCGCCTCCTCCTCGGACTGATGCTCGCCCTCGCCGCCTGTGGCCGTCCTGACCTGCCAGCACCGGGGATCGACAGCGAGGTGACGAGGCTCGCTACCGACGCGGGCACGGCGCAGGTCCAGGACGCTGGCGAGCCCTCGGACGGCGGTGGCGTCGTCGACGCGGGAGCCATCATGGACGCAGGCCTCCGTCTCTCCTGGGAGCAAGACGTTCGGCCCCTTCTCGGCACCCGGTGCGAACGCTGCCATGTCGCGAACAACATGCGGGGGCTGTCGTTCGGCGACACCTACGAGGTGTTCCTCCAGCCTTCGACGAAGTGTCCCGGAACGAGCGTGGGCGCGTGCGTCGTGCAAGCGCTCGCGGTGCAGGGAACGGAAGGTCGATGGTGTCGGACGTGGCAGGCGCCGTTTCACCGCGAAGGCTGGACCTGCCTGGCGCAGGCCGAGATCGACCTCGTCACCCGGTGGGTGAGCGCCGGAATGCCTCGCTGAGCGTCAGCGCTCGCCCCACCGGAGCTTCGTGCGAAGGATCGCGAAGTAGTCGAGCTGGGGGTTGCGCACGAGCTGCATGCGGTGCTCGGCCTTCCAGATCTCGAGCTGGTCGCCGAGCTTGAGGGGCAGGCCCTCCTGGCCGTCGATCGTCAGGTACACGTCGCTCACCTCGGCCGAGAGCTTCACGGTGAGCGGCACGTCGGCGGGCACGACGATGGGCCGCTGCGTGAGCGCGTGCGGGCAGATGGGCGTCACCACCGCGCAATCGAGCGACGGGTGTACGATGGGTCCACCGGCCGACAACGAGTACGCGGTCGAGCCGGTGGGCGTCGCGAAGATCACCCCGTCGGACTTGAACGTCGCGACGTACGCGCCGTCGAGCCACGTCTCGTGATCGGAGATCTTCGCGAGCGCCGCCTTGGTGATCACGATGTCGTTGAGCACCTCGTCCTCGAGCACCACCTTGCCGGCGCGCACCAGGCGGCAGGCGAGCTTCATGCGGGAGTCGATGCGCGCGGTCCCGGCCAGCACCGAGGCGAGCGCCGGCAGCGCCCCTGCGAGTGGAAACTCGGTCATGAAGCCGAGGGAGCCGAGGTTGACGCCGAGAATCGGCACCGGTCGCCCGCGCAGGAGCCGCGCCGCGTGAATGAGCGTGCCGTCACCGCCGAGCACCACCACCACCTCGGCCCGCTCGCGGATCTCATCCGGGGGCGTGGCCTTCCAGCCGGTCTGCTCCGCGAAGTGGCTCTCGACGAGGAAGTCGAGCTCCGGATGCGCGGCCTTGAGCGTCGCGGCGACCTCGGCGGCTTCCGGCTTCTTCGGGCGGGCGATGAGGGCGATGGTCTTCACGAGAGCGGCGCAGACTACTCGGTCACGGAGAGCCGCAAAGCCTCGAGCGCCGCCCAGGTCTTCGCCGTCAGCGCCGTCGCGTCGGGCCAACACAGCGCCCCGCCCGGCGCCAGCACCTTCGCGGAGAGCGCTTCCATCACGCGCACGGACACACCCGCTGACACCTGGTCGTGATCGAACTCGGGCACGAGACCACAGAGCAGAAAGCCGCGACGCTCGGCCATCACCTGTTGCGTGCGTGACGAGAGCGTCACCCACACGAGCAGGAGCTCCGCCTCGAGCCACCGGCCGAGCGCCTCGAAGACGGGAAACCCGAGCGCGCCGAGCACCCCGGTTCGCTCCTGCGGTGCCAACGCTCCGACGCGACCGTGCAAGGTCTGCGACGCGAGCTGGCGCTCGAACGACATCAGCCCCACCCGCTCGCCCGCGCGCTCGACCCAGAGCACCCGCACGTCGCGGCGATCATCCTCCATGGTCGCCACGTTGCGCTGGAGCCACTCGTCCTCGAGGAAGACGGACTCGGCCCCGGCCTCGACCGTCGGAAACCACTCACGCAGTAGGCCCGGCACGGTGGAGAGCTCGTCACCGCGCACCGCCCGCAGCACGACGCCGTCCGGGAGGGACAGGATCGTCGCCAGCGTCACGTCGTTCGGCCAGTGGGGCTTCACAAGACGTTCTTTCCGGGCCTGTTGCTGAAGACTGATACGAAAACTATACTAACAGCCGTGAACTTTACGGTTTCGTATCATGACTGAGCCTTCAACGGGGGCAGCTGCTGTGCTGCGTCTCGCCGAAAGAGGCCCATTTCGGGCTCGTGACCTGGAAGGGCTCGGCGTGCCCCGAACGTACCTTCGCCGCCTTGTCGACCGCGGTCTGCTCGAGCGGGCGGGCCGTGGTCTCTACGCCGCCGTCGATGCACCGGCCACCGAGCTGCACTCCCTCGTCGAGGTGATGGCCCGCGTTCCGAACGCGACCATCTGCCTCCTGAGCGCGCTCCAGGTTCACGAGCTGACCACCGAGGTTCCGCACGCAGTCTGGATTCTCATCAGGACCCATGCGCACGCGCCAAGGCTCGCGTCACCGACCCTCAAGGTGATTCGGGCTGGCGGCGCCGCACTGACGCACGGAGCAGAGACGCGCATCGTCGAGGGCCAGTCGATTCGGCTCACCTCGCCAGCAAAGACCGTGGCTGATTGTTTTCGCTACCGTCGGCACGTCGGACTGGAGGTCGCCCTCGCTGCGCTCCGCGCCTATCTGAATCCGTCGCGCAAGCGCCAGGGTCACGACGCGAAGCGGTTCAGTGTTGACGCGCTGACCGAAGCGGCCCGCGCAGACAGGGTCTCGAGCGTCATTCGCCCGTACCTCGAGGCCCTCACGTGACGAAGCCGCTGAAGAACGTGGGCACCTCGGTTCGAACCAGGCTGCTTCAGCTGGCCAAGCAGCGTGGTGATGACTTTCAGCTGGTACTGCTGCGCTACGTCAACGAGAGGCTCCTGCACCGACTGGCAACGTCGGCGCATGCAGACCGGTTCGTGCTGAAGGGCGCTGCGCTCTTCACCGTGTGGACCTTCGACGCTCGTCCTCGATCTTGCCTACGGATCGATGGCCTGCGTCATGAACGACCTGGTGCTCAGGAACTCGCTCCTGGTGCTGCGAGCACAGGCCCGTTGATCTCCTGCACTCTTCGACCGGTTGTTGCACCACCGGCATTGGCCCCGCGTTCGCGCCAAAACAACAACGCCGACTCAACCCAGGGGCTAAGTCGGCGTCGCCTTTGAGTTGCGGGGGCAGGATTTGAACCTGCGACCTTCGGGTTATGAGCCCGACGAGCTACCTGGCTGCTCCACCCCGCGAGGTGTGCGGCTCCACTATGTGACTTCGGCCGGTCTCGTCAAGGAAGGAAATCGTGGCCGAATCCTGACACGGGGCCGTTAGACCCTCCCCCTATGACCGGGAGTCCTCGCGCCATCGGTATCTTCGGCCTCGCCGGCGTCGTCCTCAACGTCGTCGCCGTCGTCGCGCTGCAGCCCTTCACCTCACCCTATTCTCCGGCCGACATTCCGGGCTGGCTCGCCAGCTGCGTGCAGTACCCCGTGCGCACCGCCGTCTCGTCGTTCGCCTTCACCTTCGGCCTCGTCGCCCTCGCCGCGTTCGGCCTCGGCTTCGCCCTCCTCCGCCGCACCGGACCCGCGGTCATCGCCGGCGCCTTCATCGCCTTCGGGGCCCTCCTCGACGCCGCTGGAACGACCGCCCCGCTCGTCGCCCTCAACACCGAGCCCGCCATCGGCCAGGCCTTCTTGCGCTTCACCCTCCTCCTCGACGCCTCCTTCAACGGCTGCCTCGGCGTCGGCCTCATCGCCGCCTTCGTCGCCACGCCCGACACCCGCTGGCGCTGGCTCGCGCTCGCCTCGGGCCTCCACTCGCTCCCGGTCGCGTTCCAGTGGGCCTCCGCCGACGCCGCCCGCCTGCTCGCCCTCGCCGGCCCCGCCTGGCTCGTGTGGATGGCGGCCACGTCCCTCCAGCTCCTCCGGCCCGCCGAGGCATG
>JBILEB010000276.1:0-5763 GCA_044352295.1 Myxococcaceae bacterium | reverse complement strand
CGAGCTGACCCGTCAGTGGGTGCGCCGCGCCGACCCGCGCCACGGCTGCTCCAATCGCTCGCCCGTCGTAGTCGGCCACCAGCAGGCCCTCGGGTTCCTCCGACAGGCTCGTCTCCAGCAGGCTGCGGAAGGTGTCGAGCCACCGCGTACGTGACGGAAAACGCTTCACCGTCTCGAACTCGAGCGTCTCGAGGACGGGCAGATCCGACACGCGCACGCGGCGAACGACCAGGGGCATGGGCCTCAGTCTTCCGACGTCGACAGCTTCTTGAAGGTGTCGAGCACGGCCTGCGACGCGCGGGACAGGTACTTGCCCTTGCGCACCAGGATGCCGATGGGCCGCGTGAAGGCGCCTTCCGCGAAGGGCTTGGCCACCACGCTGCCCTGCGAGACCTCCTGGTACACCGTCGGCTGCGGCAGCACCGACACGCCCAGGCCGAGCTCCACCGCGCGCTTGATGGTCTCGACGTTGTCGAGCTCCATCGTCACGTTGAGCTCGAGCCCCTTGTCGCGGAACAACTTGTCGATGCCCTTGCGCGACGGCGCCTCGCGATCGAACGCGATGAAGGGCAGCCCGGCCACCGCCGAGAGCGCGACCTTCGCCTTCGACGCCAGCGCGTGGTTCGGCGGCAACACCACCGCCAGCTTGTCCTCGCGGAACGGGATGATGTCGACACCCGCGCGCTGCTGCGGGTACGCCACCAGGCCGAGATCCGCCGCGCCGAGGATCACGTCGTCGTACACCTGGTCGGAGCGCCGGTAGTTGAGCCGCAGGTTCACCTTGGGGTGCGCCCGCAACAGCTCGCGCTGCACGTTCGACAGCTCGTGGAGCCCGACGGAGTAGATCGCCGACACGTTGCACGTGCCCGAGACGTCGGCGGCCTGCTCACGGATCTCGCCCTCGACCTCCGCGAAACGCGCGAGGATCTCCTTGCAGCCGCGGAACAGCCTCTCTCCCGCGGGCGTCGGCGTCACCTGCCGGGCGCTGCGAGACAACAGGCGCTGCTCGTACCTCGTCTCCAGCGCACGGATCTGCTGGCTCACCGCGCTCTGCGTGACGTGATTGAGCTGCGCCGCGCGCGAGAACGAGCCCGTCTCCACCACGTCCACGAACATCTTCAGCGACTCGAGCTGCATTCGGTCTCCGATCGTCCCGCCTGCAGGACTGGGCCAGGCGGCTGCGCTGCACCGTGCACGCGGCGACCGATTAACGGCGCCACTCCATGAGCGCAACTCATGAATCGGAGTTTTAGTGAAAGTGCATGTTGCAGGGGTCTACATGACCCACTGCAGGGCCACGTTCACGCCCAGGTACTGGTCGGCCGCCGACGGCGCCGAAAAGCGCGCGCCCTCTTCGGGACGCAGCGAGAGGAAGTAGCGGGTGAAGTCGATTCCCGCGCGCGCCTGGATGTTCGGCACCACTTCGACCGCCACGCCCGCCCCCGCGTCCAGCCCGAAGCCGCCGGCGCGACGGAAGTAGGCCTCGCTCCCGAGCTCGCCGAGGAACGCGAGGAACGTGAAGCCCACCTGCAGGTCGATGGACACCGGGCCGAACGCACCGAAGCGGGCCCCCAGCGCTCCCCGGGGGCCGTTGAAGGTGACGGACGGAATGTTGGGCCGCGGCGAGCCGTCGTTGGCCGCCACCGCGTCGATGCTGAAACTCTGGGTCGAGAAGCCTGCCATCGCCTCGAGTGACACGACGCTCCCGAGCGGCTGACGGAAGGCGCCGCTGATGCGGTAGCGCTGCGCCCGGGTGCCGAAGCGCGAGGCGTCCTGTCGCGACGAGAGGCCCACGCCGATGTCGCCCTGGAACGCCACCCCGAGGTTCGCCAGCACGCCGGTGGTGACGTGCGCGCCAGGGTACCAGTTGACGTCGAAGGCCACGGCCGGCGCGAAGCCCAGCGCGTACCGGGCGAGCGCTTGATCCGGGTCACCCGACCAGGTGAGCGAACGGTTGAAGCCCCGGAAGCCCAGGCCCACGCGGAGCGCAGGGAGCTGCGACTTCGCCGACGGCGTCTCGGTCGAGCCCACCAGCGTCGCCTCGCCACCCGAGGACGGGGGGCTGGGCGTACTCGCGACCGACTTCGGAGCAGGCTCCGGCTTCGTCGCCACGCGGTCGCTCTTTCGCGTCGGTTCGGTCTTCGTCTCGGCCGGCTTCGGCTCGACCTTCGTCGGCTCCACCGGGGCTGGCGCCTCGGTCGCAGGGGCCTGTCCCGTCGCGCACGCCAGCACCAGCGCGCCCGCCACGTTCTTCGGGAGCGCCTTGAGCGGTTTTCGGGCCGGCGCGCGGAACTGCTGGTTCTCGAGCGGCGTGCCGTCGGCGCCGTTGAGCACCGTGAAGCTCCAGGTGTCACCCGCGGAGCGCGCGAGCACCAGCGCGATGGCCTTCACCGGCGTGGTGACGGAGCGGACCTCCTTCGCCAGTGGCGCATCAGAGAGCGCATTTCGGTTGATGGTGACCGCGAAACGCTGGCCGAGGGACGACTGCAGCAGCTTCGCCATCGCCGGGGGCGCGTCGACGACCACCGCCTGCCTCGACCCCGCCGCGGCCGTCGCGGGCTTCTTCTTCGGACCTGCGTGAGAGACCGTGGCGAGGAGGAGAAGGGCGACACACCCGAAGACACGCATGCCATGATTGTCGCGCAGTCGCGCCGGGTCGTCGCGTTCCTCGAACCGCAAGAGGTGTGCCTGCCTGCCACCTCTCGTGCTCACCACAGGTGTGCACACTTACGCTGGCGTGGCGCGACGTTCTCAGCGCGTCGCCTCGACGACGAGCGTGTCCTTCGAGGGTGGCCCCACCGGCTGGGTCGCCGAACCAGCCGCGGTTCGCGTGCTGCGAAGCGGCTCGGAGCGACGGTGGAGCCGAGACGCCCCTGTGCGCATCACGTCCAACGTCGCCTCGACGATGAGCTCGAACAGCCAGTGGCCTTCTTTGGCGGTCGCGGCCGGCGGGATCGCTGAAGGACGCGCGATTGCGTGCTGCGAGGCGGCTCGGTGAGACGGTGGGGCCCGGCTGGCCTTCAGCGCATCGCGTTCAGCGTCGCCTCGACGATGAGCTCGAACAGCCGGTGTCCTTCGGCGGCGGTCGCAGCGGCGGGATCTCCGAAGTACGCGCGCGGGCCGCCCGCTTCGAGGAAGTTCGTCGCGCCGGCCTTGATCGCGCCCGGGAGATCGACCGCGACCGGCGCGAGCGTGCGGCGGACGGCCTCGTCGACGAGGTGTGGTGCGGCCGCCAACATGAGCGAGGTCTCGTAGGTCCCGGCGTGACTGCCGCCATGCATGAACTCGTCGCCCAGCCTCGGCCCCGTCGGCTTGCGCCGGTGGTCGGGCACCACGATGCGAACCGCCGAGCCTGTCGCCGCCTCGGCCGCCGCCGCATGCACCACCTTGAAGTGGGCCGGCTCGAGGTGGTGGTTGATGACCGCGACGCGCGAGAACCCCGAGTGATTGAGGCCTCGCAGCACCCCGACGAGCAGCGCCTTCGCGGTGTCGGCCGGGAGGCTCACGGTGCCCGAGAAGGGCGCGGCAAAGTCGGTGAGGGAATACGCGACTGGAGGGAACTCGACGGCGTCGAGGTGCGCTGCGACCCGTCGACAGACCTCCTGCGCGATCACGACATCGACATTGAGCGGGAGGTGGGGCCCGTGCGCCTCCGTCGAACCGACCGGGAGCAGCGCCCAGGTCCCGGCCTCTGCGAGCGCCTTCACGTGTGGCCAGGGCAGGTGCGCCGCGAGGTGGTGCATGCCACGCGTCTTACGTGCCGCTTCGGGGCGTCGCCAGCGCGGGCGTGGCTACTCCTCTGGCTTGTTGCGCTTCACCGCGGGCCTGGCGCCGCTGCTCCGGGACACCGCCGGTCGGCCGCCGCTGCTTCGCGCCACCGCCGGCCGGCCGCTGCTGCTCACCCGTCCTGCCCCTGGCGTTCGCGACACCGCGCGTCGCGAGCCCGACGGTCGCTCGGCCTTCGGTGGCGGCGGGTCGGCCCGGGGCTCGTCGTCTTCGACCACGTCGTCGTACTTCCGAGGCGCTTCGCCGAGTCCGCTCCGGTACGAGCCGAGCCTCTCGAGATCGGCCTCGCCGAGCCGCAGGTCGGCCTCGTGTTCGCGCTCCCGCGCCTTCTTCGCGCCGAACTGGCCGTACGCCCACACCGCGAGGATAAGAACCACTCCGGGTGACGACCACCAGACGACCCGCTCGGGGCCGGCGAGGAGCTGGTCCGCTGCCCACCCACGGTCGCGCGAGCCGGTCACCAACCATGGCTGGCGCTCCTCTTCGACCCGCTGCGCGGCCTTCGACACCAGCTCGGCGCGTCGGACGTCCTCCGGATCCGCCTTGAAGCCCCGCTCGTCGAAGCGCCACCGGAGCCGCTCCGAATGCAGCGCGAGCTCCTTCACCTGGGGCATCAGCCGCGCCGCCTCCAGCACGTGTCGAAACGCAGCGCGGAGGTCGGCCTCACTCGACTTGCGCCCATCGTCGACCCCGAGGAGGACCAGCGCCTTCGCGGAGTGCTGCGCTGCCTGGTAGTCCGGCGCCTCGTAGAAGGTCTTCCAGACGTACCCGAAGACGGCCAGCCCGTAGACCGCCAGCACCACGAACAACCCCCACGGCACCGGAAAGGGCGGGCGGGGCGGCTTCTTCGGCGCCGCCGGCCGGTACTCATGAACAGCCATGGTTTCGCCTGGAGCCTACTCCACCCAGGGCTTCCGCTCGCCTCGGAGTAGAACCGCTCCCATGTCGTTCATCTCGATGCCCCGTCTGGCGCCCCAGGGTCGGCTCGCTGTCGTCGCTCCGTCCGGGCCGTTCGATCGCTCGCGGTTCGAGCAGGGGCTTGCGCTCGTGTCCTCCCGGTATCGCGTGGAGGTGGCTGATGAGGCCTTCGGTCGGCATCGCTACCTCGCGGGTGACGACGCCTCCCGGGTCCGCGCCCTCCAGCGCGCCCTCGACGACGACGGCGTCGACGCCATCATGGCGGCCCGCGGTGGGTACGGCGCCATGCGGCTGCTCGAGGGGCTGACGCTCCACCGCCCCGTCCCCGTGCTCGGCTTCTCCGACGTCACCGCGCTGCACCTCGCGTGGCAGGCGCGGGGCTGGCGTTCGATCCATGGGCCCGTGGTGACCCAGTTGGCGACTCAGCCAGCAGACGTCGTCGAGCGCACGTTCGCGCTGCTCGAAGGCCGGTCCGTGCCGCCACTCGAGGGGACTCACACCATCCGAACGGGCATCGCCGAAGGGCCGCTCATCGGAGGCAACGTGTCGCTGCTCGCCAGCCTCGTGGGGACGCGGTGGATGCCGTCGCTGTCTGGCGCGGTGCTCCTCCTCGAAGACATCGGCGAGCGGCCCTACCGGCTCGACCGCATGTGGACGCACCTCGCGCTCGCTGGAGCGCTCACCGGCGTGGCGGGCGTCGTGCTCGGCGAGTTCACCGACTGTGACGAGAAGGAAGCGTCCTTCTCCGCCGCCGAGGTCTTGCGGGAGCTGGTCGCCACGCTCGGTGTCCCCGCGCTCGAGGGACTGCCGATCGGCCACGGCGCCATCAACCAACCCGTGGTGCTGGGGGCCAGGGTTCGCCTCGACGCGACCGCCCGCCGGCTCGAGACGCCCGAGGGCCTCTCGTGACCGACCTCGACGTACTCTTGTACGAGGGCTGCACGCAGAAGGTCTTCTCCCATGCTCGCGCCGTGGTGCGGCATCGCGGCGTCACGGTCTTCGATGGGGGCCCAGCGAGCGCTGAGGCTCGCTTCGATCTCGCGTCCGTGACGAAGGTCA
>JBILEB010000147.1:0-19123 GCA_044352295.1 Myxococcaceae bacterium | reverse complement strand
GGTGCGTGGCTGACCCACCAGCCCCGCAGGAGGTGAAACGTACGTCGGTTTTTCGTGTTCAGGCGACGCAGACTTCAGGCGCCGGCGCGCGCTCGGGGATGACGACCGTCGGCAGCGAGTGGAGGCCGAGCTGCTTGCCGCTCAGCGCAGACGCGCTGGCGTACTCGACGTGCACGGTGGCGAGCGCACCGATGGGTGCGTCTCCGTCGAAGTTGACGGTCTGGTTCTGGCCGGTGCGACCGAAGCGGCGCCTGGCATCGGTCCTGGAGGCGCCTTCGACCAGCACCTCGACCGTTCGGCCGACGAAGGCCGCGTTGAGCTCGACGCTGATGCGCTTCTGCCGCGTGTTGAGGCGGTCGAGCCGGGCGACCTTCACCTCGTGGGGAACGCTCCCCCACTCGGCCTCACGCAGCGCCGCGCCAGTCCTGGGCCGTGGGGAATACACGAACGCGAACTGGCCGGCGTAGCGGACCTGCTCGGTGAGGGCGTAGGTCTCCTCGAAGTCCTTATCCGTCTCGCCCGGGAAGCCCACGATGATGTCGGTGGTGATGGCGATGTCGGGCCGGGCCGCGCGCAGCTTGCCCAGGCGCTCGAGGTACTCGGCCACGGTGTAGTCGCGGCGCATGCGCTTGAGCACGTCGTTCGAGCCGCTCTGCACCGGCAGGTGGAAGTGCCCCATGATCTTCGGCTCGAGCCGGAACGCCTCGATGAGCTCGTCGGACAGATCGTGCGGGTGGCTGGTGGTGAAGCGCACCCGCTCGATACCCGGGACCTGGGCCGTGCGGAGCAGCAGCTGCGCGAACGAGATCCCCCCGCGATAGGAGTTCACGTTCTGGCCCACCAGCGTGACCTCGCGCACGCCCACGGTGGTGAGCGATGCCACCTCGAGCAGCACCTCGGCGACCGGACGGCTCACCTCGCGCCCGCGCGTGTGCGGCACGACGCAGAAGCTGCACACGTTGTCACAGCCCTTCATGACGGTGACGAACTCGGTCGCCTTGCCCTTCGAGGTGTTCGGATCGGCCCGCGGGAAGACGTAGTCCTCGCTGTCGACCCAGGCGGTCTCGACGACCCGCACCCGGTCGGCCTCGATGCGCTGGAGGATCTCGGGGAGCTTCGCGATCGCGTCCGGCCCGAAGACGAAGTCGACGTACGGCACCCGCTCGAGGATCTTCTGCTTCTCTTGCTGGGCGACGCAGCCGCCGACGCCGATGAGCGCTCCACGCTGGAGCTTTACCTGGCGATACCGGCCCAGCGCGGACAACATCTTGTCCTCGGCCTTCTCCCGAATGGAGCAGGTGTTCAGGATGATGAGGTCGGCGTTCTCGGCGGTCGGCGTGGCCGTGTACGAGAGCGGCTGCAGCGCCTCGGTCATGCGCAAAGTGTCGTTCACGTTCATCTGACAGCCGAACGTGTGAATAAAAACGCGCTTCATAGCCGTGCCTTCTGCCGTCACAGGGGGCACCAGGTCAACCGGGGCGCCGGACTGTTTGGTAACGTTTGGGCCCCTGTGAACGATCCGCTGCCGTCCGTGCCGCCGCCCGAGCTGACCGCGCGAGCCCCTGGGGGTGGCATCGGGCTCATCGCGATGGGGGCGGCGGTGGGTGCGGCGGTCGCCACGTTCCTCCCCGCGGCGCTTGCGAAGTCGCAACTCCGAGAGGTCCCCTCCTCGGTCCAGGATGCGGCCGCGGCTGCGCCGATGATCGGCTTTGGCTGCCTCCTCGCGGCAGCCGTGCCCACGCTCTTCGTGATCACCCTCGTCGCGGGGTTCAAGGCGCTGCGAACCGATGAGTACCAGTTCGGGCGCGCGAGCCTTGCCGTGCTGGCGGGCATTGCGCTGTACGGGGCGCTCCAGCTGTCGGCCCCGAAACCAGCCGCCGCGAAGCGAGAAGGCCCGACCGACGCCGAGTGCGCGATGCGCGCGAAGTCGGGGGAGCCGTGTCCATCACCCGTCGCGGTCCCAGCGCCGCCGCCGCCCTTGCGCGCGTTCGACCCGACGTCCCCAAAGCCGAACAAGCCCGGCACCTTGCGGCCGTTCAAGGACGGCCCGTGACTGTCACTTCCGTTTGTGCCGATTCTCCGCGCGCTTCTTGAAGGTTTTCGCGGCCTCGGCGCGGTCCTTCTTGCCGGGACGTTCGCGCCAGAACAGCCGCATCGGAACCTTGAGGCTGAACGTCTTGCGCAGGTAGTTCGACACGTACCGCTCGTAGCGATCCGGCACGGCCTTGGGGTTCGAGCAGATGAACGCGAACGACGGGGGCGCCGTGCCCACCTGCATCGCGTAGTAGATCTTCATCGCGCGGCTGCCGACCCAGGGCATCGGGTGCTCGGTGGTGACGTGCTCCACCAGCCGGTTCAGCATCGGCGTCGCGGCGCGGAAGTACTGCTGGGTGAAGAGCTCGAGCGCGAGATCGAGCACCTTGGTGACGCCCTGCCCGTCGAGGGCCGAGACGAACACCATCGGCGCCCAGTCGACGTGCTTGAGGTACCACTTGAGCTCTTCGCGCCACTGGGCCTGGGTGCCGGACTTCCCCTTCACCAGATCCCACTTGTTGACGCAGATGACGAGCGCGCGGCCCTTCTCCTGGGCGATGGAGGCGATCTTCAGATCCTGATCGACCCCCGCTTCGGTGGCGTCGAGCACGAGCACCACCACGTCGGCGTCCTCGGCCGCACGAATGGCGCCCATGACCGAGAAGCCTTCGACCTTCTGAGTGATGACGGCCTTGCGGCGAATGCCCGCGGTGTCGGTGAGGATGAAGTCGCGATCGCGGTACGCGAAGGGCGTGTCGATGGGATCGCGCGTGGTGCCGGCGATCGGGCTGGTGACGACCCGTTCTTCGCCGAGGATCGCGTTGACGAGCGAGGACTTGCCGACGTTGGGCCGGCCCACGATGGCGACCCGGATCGGCGCGTCTTCGTCGGCGTCCGCGAGCGGTTCGGCCTGGGCTGACGGCGGAGGGAGCATCGGCTCCAGGCGCTCCGACAGCTCCATGAAGCCGTCACCGTGCTCGGCGGCGACCGCGAGGGGCTCTCCGAGGGCCAGGCGGTGGAACTCGGCCACCATGGTGTCCGCGTTCTTGAGCCCGTCGCACTTGTTCACCAGCAGCACGATGGGCCGGTCCTGCTTGCGCAGGTACCGCGCGACCTCTTCATCGCTCGCGGTGACCCCGACCCGTCCGTCGACGACGAAGAGCACGAGATCGCACGCCTCGACGGCCGCCTGGGCCTGTTGGCGCACGAGCTTCTCGATCTGCCCTTCCTTCCCCTCGGGCACGAAGCCGCCGGTGTCGACGAAGGTGACGGGCCGCTCGAGGTACTCGACGTCGGCGTAGTGGCGATCGCGCGTGACGCCAGGGGTGTCTTCGACGATCGCGCGCCGCCGTCGGATGAGCCGGTTGAACAGTGTGGACTTGCCCACGTTGGGACGGCCGACGATGGCGATGAGGTGGCGCTTGGGGCCGCGCGGCATGGGCTACTCCCGGACCATCGAGTAGCCGAGGCGGCGGAGCGCGTCGAGGCGCTCGCTCCAACGCTCTTCGACCTTGACCTGCAGCGACAGGAAGACGTTCGTGGCGAGCAGGCGCTGAATCGCCTGCCGCGCATCCGTGCCGATCGTCTTCAGCATCTGGCCACGCTTGCCGATGATGATCGCCTTCTGGCTGTCGCGCTCGACGTAGATGTTCGCGTGAATTCGCACGAGCCCTTCGAGCCGGGGCCCTTTGCGCGGTGGGGGCGGCTTCTGCTTCTTGCCCTTCGGCGGCGGTGGACGCTCGGGCGGCGGGGTGAAGCGCTCGGACTCGTCGAACAGCTCGACCACGACCGCGGTGGAGTACGGAATCTCCTGACGGGTATACCGCAGCACCTGCTCGCGCACGTACTCGGCCACCAGGGTGCGCTCGGCCTGGTCGGTGAGCGTGTCTTCCGGAAACAGATACGGGCCCTCGGGCATCGCCGCGACGACGCGATCGAACAGCAGGTCGAGCCCATCACCCGCGCGCGCCGACACCGGGAGCACCTCGGCGAACGAATAGTGCTTCCGGTAGAGATCGATCAGCGGCAGCAACAGGTGCTTCTTCACCAGATCGATCTTGGTGACGATCAGGAACGTCGGCTTGTTGATGGCGCGCAAGCGGTCCAACACGAAGCGGTTGCCGGGGCCGATCTCCGGGGGCTTGCCCTCTTCGAGCCCCTCGGCCTCCACCAGGAACAGCACCACGTCGCACTCGGACGCGGCGGTGAGCGCCACGTCGACCATGAAGGCGTTGAGCGCGCCCTTCGCCTGATGAACGCCGGGCGTGTCGACGAAGGCCACCTGCCCTTCCGGCTTCGTCACCACGCCGAGGATGCGGGTGCGGGTCGTCTGCGGCTTGGGCGAGACGATCGCCACCTTCTCGCCCGCCAACTTGTTGAGGAGCGTGCTCTTGCCCACGTTGGGCCGGCCGATGAGGGCGGCGAAGCCGCTGCGCGTGGACACGAACGAGCCCTTACGTCACACCGTCTTCGAGATGGTGAGCTTCTTGATGACGACGTCGGTTTTCGGGCGGTCTCCGGGGCCCTTGGGCACCACGTTCGCCAACCGGTCGACGATGTCCTGACCGGAGATCACCTCACCGAAGATGGTGTGCTTGTTGTTGAGCCACGCGGTGTTGGCCACGGTGATGAAGAACTGGCAGCTGTTCGAGTTGGCGCCCGAGTTCGCCATCGCCAGCAGGCCGGGACGATCGAAGCGCCGGCCCGACTGGAATTCGTCTTCGAACTTGTAGCCGGCGTTGCCGCGGCCGGTGCCGGTGGGATCTCCGCCCTGCACCATGAAGTTCTGGATGCAGCGGTGGAAGATCGTGCCGTCGTACAGCGGCGTGTTCTTCATCGCCTCGCCCGAGCCCGGGTGTGTCCACGGCTTCTCACCGGTGGCCAGGCCCACGAAGTTCTCGACCGTCTTCGGCGCGTCTTTCGGAAACAGGCGCACGACGATGGTGCCGTGGTTGGTGTCGAACGTCGCGTACAAATCGTGGCCCGCGCGGGCCTCGTCCATCATTCCCATGTCGGCATTCCCCTCGTCGGTTACGGCTGGGTGTCAGACAGCGTGAGGCTCACGATGGTGATGGGCTCGAGCGGCTTGTCCATCGGGTTCTTCGGCGCCTTCGAGATGGCCTGCACCACCTCGTAGCCCTTGAGCACCTCGCCGAAGATGGTGTGCTTGTTGTTGAGGTACGTCGGCATCGAGGTGGTGATGAAGAACTGCGAGCCGTTGGTGTTCGGGCCCGCGTTCGCCATGGCGAGCAGCCCCACCTTCTCGAAGGTGCAGCCCTTCTGGCACTCGTCCTCGAAGGAGTAGCCCGGATCGCCCGTACCGGTGCCTAGCGGACAGCCGCCCTGGATCATGAAGCCGTCGATGACGCGGTGAAAGCCGAGGCCGTCGTAGAACTTCGCGCCCTTCTTGCGCTCACCCGTCGCGGGGTTCTTCCACTCCTTCTCGCCCGAGGCGAGGCCGACGAAGTTCGCGACCGTCCTGGGAGTGCGGTCGCTCCAGAGCTTGAGCGTCACCTCGCCGAGGTTGGTCTTCATCACCGCGAAGAGGGGCTTGCCGGCCTCGGCCTTGCCCATCCATGAGGACGCCGGCGAGGTGGGCGCGGCGGACGGGCTGGCGGCCTCACCGTCTTTCTTGCAGCCGGCGATCGCGAGCAGCGCGACGACGACGACGGTTACCCTCACTTCTTGATCTCCTTCTTGGCGGCGGCCGGAGCCTTCTCGCTGATGACGACCTTGATGATCTTCTGGTCGACCGTCGGACGATCCATCGCGCCGCGCGGCACCTGGCCGAGCTTCAGCACGTTGTCGTACCCCTGGATGACCTCACCGAAGATCGTGTGGCGGCCGTTGAGGTAGTTCGGCATCGAGGTGGTGATGAAGAACTGCGAGCCGTTCGTCGCCGGGCCCCGGTTCGCCATGGCGAGCAGGCCGACCTTGTCGAAGCCGCGGCCCGACTGGAACTCGTCCTCGAAGCTGTAGCCCGGTCCGCCGCGGCCGGTGCCTTCGGGGTCGCCGCCCTGGATCATGAAGTCGGGGATGACGCGGTGGAACACCAGGCCGTCGTAGTAGGGCCTCTTCGTCTTCTGGCCGGTCTTCGGGTCGACGAACTCCCTTTCGCCGGTGGCCAGGCCCACGAAGTTCGCGACGGTCTTGGGCGCGTCCTTCGAGAAGAAGCGGATGACGATGTCACCCTGCGTGGTGGAGAGCGTCGCGTAGAGGTCCTTGCCCTCGAGCGCGAGCGTGGAGAACTTGCCCTGTGCCAGCGCGAGCGCGGGCACGAGGAGGAGGAGCATCGAGACGAGTCGTGCGGTTCGCATAGGCCGCGGAAGGTATCGCCCGCGAATGGACGCTCCAAGGTGATTTTCAGGCCGTGGGCCCGGCGCTCCCTGGGCCGGCCGACCGGGCCGCCAGCATGGCCAGCGTTGCCTGCGCCGCCGCCTGCTCGGCTTCCTTCTTCGAGCGACCGAACGAGCGCGCGTACACCTCGGGGCCGATCGTCACCTCGACCTCGAAGATCTTCTCGTGATCCGGCCCCTGCTCGCCCACCACCCGGTAGCGCGCGGGTACCTTGTACAGGCGCTGCGCGAGCTCGCCGAGGAGCGTCTTGTGATCCTGCCCCTGGCGTCCATGGGCCACGCCGTCGAGCGCGTCGGCGAACACCACGTCGACGAAGGTCATCACCGCCGGGAGCCCGTTCGAGAGGAACAGCGCCGCGATGACCGCCTCGAACGCGTCGGCCAACACCGAGCCACGATCGCGCCCGCCCGTGAGCTCCTCGCCCCGGCCGAGCAGCAGCACCTCACCGAGCTTCAAGGCCCGGGCGATGCGCGCCAGGCCCTCTTCGTTGACGATCAGCGCGCGCAGCTTCGACAGCTCACCCTCGGAGGCTTTGGGAAAGCGCTCCATGAGGCGGTGGGTGATGGCGAGATCGACGACCGCATCGCCGAGCAGCTCGAGCCGCTCGTTGTTCTCGAAGCCCGCCTCGGGGTTCTCGTTGCTGTAGCTGGCGTGGACGATGGCGTTGAGCGCGACGGCCTTGTTCGCGAACACCAACCCGAACCGCTGCTCGAGCCCTTCGACCCGCTCGGCCTTGAGGCGGGCCCGACGCTCGGCGTCGGAGGGCTTCTCAGGTTTGTGTGTCTCGTCACCCATGCGCGATGGGGCGAAAGAATGACACGACCCGGTGTCGCGCGTCGAAGGTCATCCGTCAGAACCTCAAACCGTCGCCCGCCTGAGGTAGCGTCCGCCGCACCATGGCTGCGCGCGCAAGCGGTACCGGAACCATCAGCTTCGGCCTCGTCAACATTCCCGTGAAGCTGTACTCGGCGAGTGATTCCTCGTCGAAGATCTCGTTCAACCAGCTGCACGCCGAGAAGAAGATCCGGCTCAAGCAGCAGATGATCGACCCCGAGACCGGCGAGGCCGTGCCCCGGGAGAAGATCGTCAAGGGCTACGAGTTCGCGAAGGACCAGTACATCGTCATCGACGAGGCCGAGCTCGACAAACTGGAGCTGGCCACCTCGCGCTCGATGGACATCACCGAGTTCGTCCCGCTCGCGTCGGTCGATCCGCTCTTCTTCGAGGCCGGCACCTACCTCGCGCCCGACAAGGGGGCCGAGCGCGCCTACGCCCTGCTCGTGAAGGGCCTCGAGGACATGAAGCACGCGGCGATCGCGAAGTGGGTCGCGCGCGGGAAGATGCACGTCATCTTGATCCGCCAGATGCAGAACGCGTTGGTGATGCACACGCTGCGCTACGCCGACGAGGTCAAGGCGCTGTCGGAGATCCCGGTCCCCGACGCCACCATCACCGAGGCCGAGCTCGGGCTCGCCCGCCAGTTCATCGGCTCGCTCGCCAAGCCCACCTTCGACATCACGGTCTACAAGGACGAGTACCGCGAGCGCCTGAAGGATCTGCTCGATCACAAGGTGAAGGGAGAATCGGTCGATCTCACGCCCGCGCCTGCGCCACAGGCCAAGGTGGTCGACCTCATGGAGGCCCTCAAGGCCTCGCTCGCCCGCTCCGGAGCCCTTCCCGCGGCAGCACCAGCGCCGGCTCCAGCGGCCTCGGCGGCCGACGCCGAGCGCAAGCCACCACGCCAGTCGCCGAAGTCCGATGAAGTCGCCGCGGAGGGTGACGTGCCCGCTTCGCCGAAGAAGAAAAAGGCGAAAGGCTGACCGGGAAATCCTGAATTGATGCGCGGGGTTCGTCACCGCCATGCACCAGGTCTGGTTCACACCTGCCACCTCCAGTGTGCACGCCTACCTCGGCTGACATTCAGAAGATCAACCGACTGGCCAACGCCCATCGTGGCACGCTTGTGGCTCATGCGAGGTACGCCATGATTCGACGACTTCTGGGAGCGATGGTCTTCGTCACGCTGGGCTGCGACGGCAGCATCGTCGGCCGGCGCGTCGAGGGTGCCGTCGGGGTGGACCCCGCTTCGGGCCTGCCGACGCCGCAGCGGCCGGACCCGGTGGATCCGTTCAAGCCCGTCGATCCGGTCGAGCCGATGATGCCCCCGCCGATCGTCACGGCGTGCACGCCCGCTCCGACGCCGGGCAGCGCGCCGATGCGTCGCCTCTCGCACGAGGAGTATGAGCACGCCGTCGAGGACCTCTTCGGCAACGCCACGCTCGCCCGCCAGGTCACCAGCGGCTTCATTCAGGACTCCGTCTCGCTCGGGTTTCGCAACGGCGCGCGCTTCCTCGATGTGAAGGCCGTGATGATGCAGAAGTACCAGGAGGCCGCAGAGACGGTCGCGACGCAGGTGACGGCCACCGCCGCTCTGCCCCGCCTCGTGACGTGCCCCACCTCGCAGGGAGAACCGTGTGCGCGGCAGTCGATCGAGCGCTTGTTGACCCGCGCGTTCCGCCGCCCGCCCTCCACCAGCGATCTGGACCGCTACGTGGGCATCTGGCGCCGGGGCGCGATGGGCGCGGACTTCCGCACCGGCATGGAGTGGGTCGTCGGCGCTGTCTTGCAGGCCCCGAAGTTCCTCTATCGGGTCGAGGTCGACGCGGCGAACGACGTCCAGCGTCCCCTGGGCGCGTACGAGCTGGCCTCGCGCCTGTCGTTCCTCTTCTGGCAGTCGGGTCCGGACGACGCGCTCCTCGAGGCCGCGCGCACCGGACGCCTCGTCACCGCGGCCGACGTCGAGCGTGAGGCCCGCCGCATGCTGACGGACCCGAAGGCCGACCGCGTCTTCAACTTCTTCGAGCAGTGGATGGACATCGACGAACTCTCTCCGCTCAAGCGCGACGTGATGGTCTTCCCCGGCCTCTCCACAAACCTTGCCGAGCTGTTGCGCGAAGAAGCGCACCAGTTCATCCAGAAGACGGTGCTCGAGGGCGACGGCTCCTACACCGCGCTGATGACCTCGAACGTGACGTACCTCAACGGCGATCTCGCGCGGCACTACGGCGTCTCGGGCATCACCGGCACGGCCTGGCAGCGGCACACCAACGGCTCGGGCCTGCGCGGCGGTCTCTTCATGAACACCGCGGCCCTCGTCAGCCACGACAAGCAAGGCCGGACCAGCATCGTCAACCGCGGCATGCGCGTGCGCACCCAACTGCTCTGCCAGACGGTCCCCTCGCCGCCAGACAACGTGCCCCTCAACCTCCAGCCGATCAGCGGCGAGTTCAGCCAGGCCGACCGCCTCGCCCAGCACCGCACGGATCCTTCGTGTTCCGGCTGCCACACGCTGCTCGACCCGCTCGGCGAACCCTTCGAGAACATCGACGCCGTCGGCCGGGACCGCACGCGCGACGAGGGCGGCCGTCCCATTCGCACCAGTGGTGAGGTGCATGGCAGCCGCGACGCGGACGGCGCGGTCACCAGCGGTCTCCACCTGATGCAGAAGCTCTCGGTGAGCGACGAGGCGAAGGAGTGCATGGTCACCCAGCTCTTCCGCTTCGGCCACGGCCGCCAGGAGGAGCAGACCGACCTCTGCAGCCGCCAGCGCACGCTCGAGCGCTTCAAGAACGCCAACTGGAACGTGCGCGAGCTGTTCGTCGCGCTCACGCAGACCGACGACTTCCTCTTCAAGCCTGGAGTGACGCCATGAACCGCTTCTCGCGCCGCCGATTGCTGGGTGCGGGTGGTGTGACGGTTGCCCTGCCCTTCCTCGAATCGCTGCTCCCCCGGTCGGCCCGTGCGCAGGCTGGCGCGACGCCGCCCCGCCGGGTGATGTGGGTCTTCACGCCCAACGGCGACCAGGAGAGCCGTCGCTTCTCCACCAAGGCCGAGACGACCTTCGTGCTCGACGAGTTCCTGGCGCCCTACCAGGCCCAGCGCGCCGACATGGTGTTCGTCGAGGGCATCAACAAGTATCACTTCCGGTTGCCCTCAGGGCAGCGCGCCGACGGCCACCAGCAAGGCGGCTCGGCGCTGGCGCCGTGGCGTTCGGGTTCAGGCTCGTTCCCCATCGGCGGCGCCCCTGGCCAGACCATCGGCTACGTCATGGGCCCCAGCATCGACCGCGTCATCGGTGAGCGCGTGCAGGCGGCCAACCCGTCGGTGCGCTTTGCCCACTTCAACTTCCGCGTCGGTGACCGCGGCAACAACATCTGGAACCAGCACGCCCACCGCGGTCCCGAGGGAACGCAGAACCCGATCCCGCCCGAGACCGATCCCTTCGCGGCGTACACGCGCATCTTCGCGTCGGTCGATCCCGCGGCGCGTGACGCGGCCTTGCGACGGCTCACCATGCGCCAGTCGGCCCTCGATTCGGTGAAGGCCGAGCTCGCGGAGCTGGGCCCGAAGCTGTCGGTCGATGATCGTCGTCGCCTCGACCTCCACGCCGAGTCCGTGCGCGAGATCGAGCGCTCGTTGTCCGGTATGGCCGCGCAGGTCCCGCAATGCACGACCTTCCCGACCGGCACCGCCATCGATCCCTACAACTCCGCCAACTGGTGGGAGATGGGCCGGCTCTTCGCGAAGATCTCGGCGATGGCGTTCGCGTGTGATCTGACCCGCTCCGTCAACTTCAACTGGGCGGGCAACACGTCGGATCGCATCTATCGAGAGCTGGGCCACACCGAGGGCCACCACACCAACTCCCACGACTCGAGCGCGACGGCCTTCACGCGGATTCGGCAGATCATCCGCACCCTGCACCAGCGCTCCGTCGACGGGATCTACGCCGAGCTCAAGGCGATCCCCGAAGGGAACGGCCAGTCGGTCTACGACAACACGCTCGTGATGCACTGGAGCGAGCTGTCCCAGGGTGACACGCACGGCAACAGCAACAACCTGGTGATGTTCGGCGGCGGCGCGAAGCGGCTGTTCCGCACGGGGCGCTACGTGAACCTCGCCGGCCAGCAGCGGAACAGCTTCTCGGATCTGCTCGTGTACTGCTTCCACTACATGGGCTTCACGAACGTGACGTCGTTCGGCGATCCGCTGCTCTCTCAGGGCGGGCTGCCCCCGGGCCTCGTGTAGCCGCGCTTTAGCGGTGCTTCATGATGATGATGCCCGGGTTCCTCGGAGCCAGAGCTTTGTCGATCTTCGCCTTCAGCTTGAGCAACTCGGCGTCCTTCGGGTTTCGACGAAGGGCGTCGGCGACCAGCACGCGCGCGCGCTTGAAGTCCGTGTTGCTCGCGACGTAGAGCCTGGCGACCTCGACCTTCTCCCGCGGCGTCGCCTCGCCCATGAAGAGGAGCCGCTCGAGGGTGGTCATCGCCTCGCCGGTTCGTTTCTGCTTCAGGTACAGCGGCCAGAGGCGGCTGAGCGGCGGCGTGTAGGTCGGATCCGAACGAAGCGCCGTCTCGTAGTCGGCGATGGCTGACTCGAGGTTTCCGCCCTGCTCGTACGACTCGCCACGCACCGAGAGCGCCGGCGCGAACTTCGCGTTCTCGCCCAGCGCGCGATCGATCAACACCTGGGCGTCTGCGCCGCGATCCTGGCGAAGACGGGTCTGCGCGAGGAGCGACAACAGGGCCGGGTTCTTCGGATCCTCCTCCAGCAGAGGCTCGACCAACGTCGCCGCCTCGTCGTGCCGCCTGAGCTCATTGAGCACGCGTGACCGCAGCGTCACCACCTCGGGCGCCCGCTTGTCGCTCTCCTTCACGGCCAGCAGGTCCGCCTCGGCCGCCTCGAGCTGACCGTTGGCTCGGAAGTACCGCGCGCGCAGGACGCGGGCCGGCGTGAGATCCGCGTTCTGCTCGATCAGCTTGTCCATCAGGGTGGTCGAGAGCAGCTCGAGGTTGGCTTTTCGCTCCTTCTCGGTCGCGGGCTTGTCGGTACCGCTGTCGGGTTCCGGCTTGGCGTCACTCTCTGGCAGCGTCGACTCGATCAGGAGGATCTCGGCCTCGACGGTCTTGGTGGTTGGGTCGTCCGGCAGGCGGCTGAGGATCCGGTTGATCGTCGCGTACGCCTCGCGAACCTGCCCGTCGTGCGCGAGGAGCAGGGCCACCATGCGCAGCTCGTCGTCGGTGAGGATCTCCATGTTCCGAAGCACGAGGAACTCGGCGATGGCAGGCCGGTACTGGTTCAGCTTGAGCAACATGTCGGCGCGGGCGCGCTTGAGGCTGGGATCGTTGCCGCCGGCGACCTCCTCGGCCTGCTTGAGCGTCAGCACCGCGCCGGGCTCGTTGCCCGCCAGTCGGTAGGCCTCGGCGAGCTGCAGGTACGGGTCGACCTCGCCCGGTGACATGCTGATGGCTTCCTTGAACTTGAGGATCGCGCGCTCGGGCTTGTTCTTCGCCAGCTCCGCGCGGCCTTCCGCCATCACCTGGGTCGTGGTGCGAACGCGGCGCTCCTCTTCGACCTTCCGGTCTTCAGGGCACCCCGTCAGCGCCAGCACACACAGAACCGTCAGTCCCCCGAGGGCTTTCATCGCAGCCGGTCACCGTAGCGGTGTTACCGTTTCGAGTCGATGGACCCGTTCGTCCGCCGTCTCGTGCAGCGCCTCTTCGAGCCCGGCTCCGGCCTGTCGCGGAACCGGCACTTCCACACCTTCGACAACCCCGAGGGGAAGCAGGCGCTGCGGGTCTCGAAGCGCTTGCGGGCGCTCGCGAGGGACATCGCGGCGTGTCGGGCCGAGGGAGGGACACCTTCGGTGATGCGGGAAGGGAACGCCACAGGCGGCGTCACGGTGGCGGTCGCGCTCGCCCGGCTCAAGTCGAAGCGAACGACGCGCCTGCCCGAAGACGAGTTCGAGCTGTTGCTGCAACTGCCCGAGGTGCGTGCGGCCCTCGGCTCCAGCTGACGTCAGGCCACCTGGACTTCGCGGGTCGCCATCGCCCAGGTGGGGCCCTTGGGCCGGCGCTCGCGGGCCTCACGGCGGCGGGCGCGCTCTACGCTGGCCTGCACGGCGAGCTCGAGGGTGTCGTCGTTCTTCGCGGTCATGTCGATGAGCGGCTTCATGCCGCTTCCCTGGTGCAGGAGCGCGGCCACGCGGTTGACGGCCCAAGTCATCGCCATGACGGGGTGGATTTCCTGACGCCGTGGGGCTGACGCGACCGAGGGGTCAGGCGAGCCCCAGGAAGCGCGACACCACCGTCTCGGGGACCTCGGGCGGAGGGCTCTGCAGCGCCGCGAGGAGCACCGTGCGCATGACGCTCGAGATGTCGGTGGACACGATCGCCGCCCCCATGGGAGCGCCTCGCAAGGGTGCGGGAACCACCTCTGCAGACACCATGCCGTGAGAAGCCGACCGGGCTGCGATCACCAGCGGGAGACGCAGATCGAAGGCGCAGTACCGCGCCAGGCGAATGGCCGCGTCGGTCTCTTCGAGCAGCAACGCGCCGATCGCGCCCGACACGAACGGCCGCCACAAGGGACGCGCCGCCTCCGCCGTGGGGACGACCACGAGATCGACGCGGAGCACGTCGCTGACCTCGAGCCGTCCGAGGGTGCCGAAGCTGCTCCGGACGGCGTGAGGCTCGGCGTTGACCGGCGTGAGGCCCGGGAGCGACTTGAGCAGCCATCGGCCCGCGCGCGACCCGCTCCCACACACGACCACCTTGGTGACGAGCGTCGTCCGGGCGCTGCGGCCCCGCATGAGGCGGCCTCGGAGCGCGTGCACTTCGGCGGCGCCCAGGAGCGGCCCGTCGGCGAGCTCCGCGCCCGCCACCCTCTCGATGTGACCCTTCGCGAGGAGGGCGCCGATGGCCGAGAGGACCTCGAGATCGGGCGCGCTGGTGAGATCGAGGACCTCGGCAACTCGTCGCGGCACGCGCAGCAGCTCGAGCACTTCGGCGGTGACCGGGTGCGGCTCGACGGGATCGGTGGCGTTCGCGATCAGCTGAATGAGCTGACCGAGCGGTGGGAGGCCGGAGAGCAGGCGCTCCCGCTCGTCCGATTGGCGCATGCCCTCGAGGAGCACGTCTTCCATCGAACGCTGCACCGGTGCTCGAAGGCTCGCGGGCCCTGGCGTGAACGCGAACGTGCCCTCGCGCCAGCCGACCAACCGGAACAACGCCTTCTCGCCTTCGATGTCCCCCACCCGCGCGTTCACGGGCGCGCCGTTGGTGAGCTGGATCTCGCCCTTCTCCGCGCCGTTGTTGACGGTGAGCCGGCCAGTGCGGCGGTTCATCGCGAGGATCTGGAGGAGGTCCGGCAAAGGCAGTTGCGAGAGCCCGCCTTCGATCTCCCGCGCATCGCCCTTGAGCTCCCGTGCCGCCTCGACGCGTCGGCAGAGGTGATCGATGCGCGAGAGCACCTCATCGAGGTTGAACGGCTTCTGGAGCGCGCCGTCGCGGAAGTGGCGGAACCGATCGAGCTCGCGCGCGCCGGTGGTGACGACCACGGGGATGTCGTCCGTGCGCGGATTGGTGAGGAGGATCTGCACGAAGGCCCGCGCTTCGATCAGCCGGCAGTGCTCGTCGAAGAGGATCACGTCGGGGTGACGGAGCACCGCGACTTCGAGCGCGCGCGAACCATCGGGTGCGTACTGCACGTGGTAGCCGCGCTGTCGCAGGGCCTTCGTGAGCGGGCGCACCGCGTTCACGTCGGGATCGGCGATGAGGATCTTTCGGGCCTGCGCCATGGCGATCGGGGTCCCTCAGTACGGTTGCAGGTCGTAGGCGGCCTGCAGCTTCGAGACGAGGCCTTCGACGAGCGTCGGATCGCTGGTGTGGAAGCCCCAGGTGGCGCCGCGTCCCCGGCGTTGCAGCAGCGCGTAGGCGAGTCCGTCTCCGAGCCAGAGAAGGAACTCGTGTCGCGCGAGGTGCTCGTCCCCTTCGAGGAAGACCGGCGTGACGGTGGGGTGCGTGACGAGATCGGCGCGCTTGCCCAGGGCGTAGACGCGCGGCGCGAAGTCATTCGCCGGCACGTCGAGCCCACGCACGATGTTGAGATCAGAACGGATGAGCGGGCCGCCGACGTACACCAGGCCCCGGGCGCTCGGTTCGCGGAGGAGCTCGCGCGCGACCTCGAGCTGGAGCTCGTCGAAGAGCACGTCGGCGACCTTGCCCCGGCGGGCGGGCTCTCCGGGCGTTTCGGGGAGCCGGGGCGAGCGCGCGTTGCCGAGGAGGAGCTCGACCTCTTCCCAGAACGGGAGCGGATCGAGGTGGAGCTGGTGGTGGAGCGAGCCGCGGCGCTCTTCCATGCGGCGCCGGCAGCGCATGAGGAGTTCATCGAAGTCGTCCCCATCGCGCGGAAAGGTGGCGCAGCCGCCGGTGAGGCCGAACGGGAGCCGGGCTTCGCGCGCGCGGCCGGCGGGATCGTCGACGAGGGAGGCGAGCGCTCGGCGGAGGAACATGAGGCCGCCGAAGAAGTCGGTCTCGGGCAGCAGCACGTGGAACTCGTGTTCTCCGGCGCGCGCGACGACGTCGGCATCGCGGGTCATCTGGGAGATCACGCGCAGGACGACCTGCTGTGCTTGACGCGCCGCTGCAGGGCCGAAGCGGGTGCGAATGCCCGCGAGGTTGTCGATGGAGAAGGTCAGCAGCGAGAAGGACCGCCCGTAGCGGCGGGCCTTGTAGATCTCCTTGGTGGCGTAGTCGGTGAAGTAGCTGAGCGTGTAGGCGCCGGTCTCGCGATCGCGCAGCCCCTGGCGTTGGAGGAGCGCGAACCGGGCCGCCGTCTTGAGCGAGGAGGCCGCGAAGGCGCCAAAGCGCTGCGCCGCGGAGATGAAGGTCTCGGCGAAGGCGCCGTTGAGCGAGTCTCCGAGCTGGACCAGGCCCTGCACTTCACCCGTCGCCGTGAGGAGCGGGACCAGAAATGACGAACCCGCGAGCCACGGCGTGCCCTGGACGAGCGCGGGATCCACGACATCGGGAAGCGCGGAACGGTCGACGAGGCCTCGCCACGCGCGCAGCCTCAAGCCGCTGCGTTCCCCGGCCACCCACAGCGCACCGGATTGGGCGCCACAGTGTTCGCAGAGCTCCTGCAGGATGCGCTCCTGGAGGAGCTCGATGTCGTTGACTCCGACGATGGCGAGCGCGCGGGCCTCGATGTCGGTGGTCACGGGAGTGTCCCCGAGTACACGAACCGCACCGGCCCGCGGAGCCAGACCTGCGAGAGATCGCGCGCGACCTTGATCTCGAGCAGCCCTCCAGGAAGCTGCACCGGAACCCAGGCGTCGAAGGGGCTTCGTCCCGCGAGCGCAGAGGCCGCGACGGTGGCACACGCGCCGGTACCGCAGGCGAGCGTGAGGCCGACGCCGCGTTCCCAGACGGTGACGCGCAGGCCGCCTTCTGGGCGAGGTTCGACGAACTCGACGTTGGTGCGATCGAGGAAGAGCGGATGGTGCTCGAGGCCAGGGCCGAGCCGCGCCGCTTCGGCTGGGGGTGTGTCGAGCAGCACGAGGTGCGGGTTCCCCATGCTGATCGCGGTGCCGATGAGGCCGTCGATGGGCTGCTGCTGGAAGGGGCCTCCGTTCGGGAGGATTCGCGAAATGAGCATCGCTGGCCCCATCGCGACGGTGACGCGGTCGACCTGGCCCGCGTGCCAGTCGATGTCCGAGGCGAGGACTCCGGCTCCGGTGGCGATGTCGAGCCGCGCGGGATGATCGGCGGCCTGCTCCGCCACGTGCTTGACGACGCAGCGCAGCCCGTTGCCACACATCTCGGCGATGGAGCCGTCGGCGTTGTGGACGACCATTCGGCCCGCGGTGCCAGGCTCGGGGAGGATGGTGAGGACCCCGTCGGCGCCGATGCCGGTGTGGCGATCGCAGAGCCGGCGGCTGGTGTCTGCGTCGATGTCGAGGCCCGAGGCGCGGCGGTCGAGCACGACGAAGTCGTTGCCGAGGCCGTGGTACTTGAAGAAGCGCTCCACGGGGAGGTGCTTAGTCAGCGGGACCCGCGCACGCGAGGGTGTTCCCGCCCGTGGGGGTCAGCCAGTCCAGAGGGCTTCGAGCCATCAGTCCACCAGCACCACATCCACCCCGTCCTGATGGGGCGCCTCGGACGACGGGTCCAGGAACAACCACTTCAACAACGCCCGATAGAACCCGAACAACGGCAGCCGCTGGGCCACCTCATCGCGCACCCGCTCACGGGTCGACTTGAAGCTCGCGTGACTCTCGCGGGTCAGCCGCTCCCTCTCGTGGAGGAAGTTCGACAACGGCTGCACCTGGATCTCGAACATCTTCCCCGCCCAGTGCACCACCGACTTCAGCGCCGTCCACCCGGACTGCTTTCGCGATGGTCGCTGCAGGTAGTCCTTGCTCTCGACGAATTGGAGCCGCTGGTGTGCTTCATCGAGCGGCAGCCCACGCGCCTCGAGATGCGCGACGGGAAACGCGAGCAACAGCAACTGCTCCTGCAGGCGGTACGCGTCCTCCTCGGAGCCCACCACCACCTTGATCCCGAACACGTCCTTCACGTATCGGCTCAGGTGCTGCAACTGCTTGTCACGCAAGACGATGCGATCGAGATCGAAGAGCTCGTCGACCACCTTGTTCCAGATCTCCTCTTCCGCCTTGATGCGCGTGAGCACCCGGTAGACGTTGAAGGGATTCGGACCGGTTGGTTCGTACTCGACGACGTTCGACACCAGCGTCGCCCGCATCCATCCGCGCTGATCGGCGATCGCGAGTCTCGCGAGAATGCGCGTGCCGAGGTCGAGGTCCGTCGAGCGCGCGAGCTCATCCTCGGTCACGTCCACCGTGATGGTGAAGCGCTCGTGGGTCCGTTCGATCTCTCCGATCGCCGAGCTGCGCAGTCCGAACGTCCCGAGCAACTGCTGCGAGAGGAGGCCCGCCAGGGCGTGGAGATCGCGCTCTCCGCGCCGGATCATGGCCGTGAACTCCGCGCGCGCCTGCGTCAGCTTCGTGCGCGAGAACTCCAGCCGTCCGCCCGTGCCCGACTCGAGCTCACCGCGCGCTCCCTTCAGCGCCAGCACCAGCTCGTTCAACGCGGGCGCCTGACTCACCATCCACAGCGGAGAGCCGGCGTTCTCGACCTCTCGCGAATCCATGACTTCGACTGTCCTACCTCGGCCGTCGCACCCGCGAAACGATGTACGGCCGGGTGTGCCTGCCATGATGGCCGCGTGGGAGGGACGCCCACGACCGTTCGACTCGCGTTCTCCCCGATGCGCTTCGTCGTCCTTGCGCTCCTCCTCACGTCCCCGACGTTCGCAGCGCCGCCCGCCAGCGGGTTCCCGAAGCTCGACGAGGCACGCCGGCTCTTCGACGATCTCGAGCTCGACAAGGCCGCCAGGGCCCTCGCCGCTGCCGAAGCCACCGTCGGGGACAGTCGCGCCGTCGCGACGCCTTTCGCGCGTTCCTGGTGCTGGAGCCCTCCTCGATCCTGCCGAAGGACCAGCCACCTCGCGTCCGCACCCCGTTCTTCGATGCGAAGGACTGGGCCGCGTCGAACCCGCTCGAGATCGAGACCACCACCCCCGGCCGCGAGCAGTCACGCTGCACGCCGACCGTCCGCGTCGCGGAGGACGTGCTGCGGTTGATCGAGAAGGTCCGCTTCGTGGTGACGGAAGGCGCGGAGCCCACGACGAAAGAGGTGGCGGTCGAGACCAGCACGGCGCAGCTCTCGCTGGGCGCCTGGGGAACATGGCGCGCGGAGTTGCTCAGGAATGCAGACGCGGTGCTCCTGGAGGTTGGCCCGTTCTCGGTGGGTTCGCGTCCGGCCCCTGATCCTGTCGCCGAGCGAGCACCGTCCACCATGGTCTCCGCTCG
>JBILEB010000003.1:0-133325 GCA_044352295.1 Myxococcaceae bacterium | reverse complement strand
AGCGGCCTCGGCGCCGTCGAAGCCCAACAGCTCGACGAGGACGAGGGCGAGCCGATCGTCGCGGTCGAGCAAGAGGAGCATGCCCTGCGTGCACGAGAGGCGAACCTCGGTGAGGAGCACACGCTCATCGGGTCCTGGCGCCGGGGCGTGGGCGCCGTAATGCAGGCCCTGCTCGAGCAAAGCCGCGAAGTCGTCTTCGGTCAGATCATGTTCTTCGGCGCGGCTCTTCTTGACCGAGAGCACGTGGCGCACCGCAATCTGGTGGACCCAGGTGCTGAGCGCGCTGCGGCCCTCGAAGCGTGAGAGGTTGGTGACGACCTTGACGATGACGTCCTGCGCGGCGTCCTCGGCGGCGCCCACCTCGCCCAGCATGCGCAGACAGAGGCGGAACACCGGGGCCTGCAGGTCCCGACAGAGCGACGCGAGGGCGTTCGCGTCACCGGCGACCGCCGCCTGGGCCAGCGCTTCGAGCGTCATGCGGTCTCCCAGGCGAGCAGCCAGGTCGAAAAGCCGGCGGGGTCTTCGAGCTCGGGAGAATGACCGCAGTGCTCGAAGCGCACCACCTCGGCGCCAGGCTGGGCGCTCTCGAAGCGGGAGCCGCGGTGGGTTCGATCCCGCACGCCCCACGGAAGCGCGGCCTTCACCGGGAGCGGCTCCCGTGGCGGCGCCGGGCTGTTCTCGAGACCCTGCATGAGCGAGGCGAGGCAGTAGCACCCTCCGTACGAGAAGGACTCGAGCGCGGCGCGGTGGAAGGGCTCGCGGAAGCGGGCGTCTCCGGTGCTGACGCGGTACCAGGTCTTCGAGATCGAGGCCTTGCGCGCGGCCACCAGCACCTGGCCGAGCACCGGCGTCCGAAGCATCCGGCGGCGGTCGACGAGATCGGCCCACACGGCGAAGTCGGCCCAGCTGCCGGTCTGCGGCGTCACGATGCGCCGGACGAGCGGGTGCCGCTGCCGGGCGAGCGCCTGCGCGAAGAAGCCGGTGTAGCAGGGGAAGACGAGCGTCCGTGGGCCCACCTGCTCCAGCACCTCGGCGCAGACGCGGGTGAAGGCGCCGATGGAGAAGTCGAAGCCGGACGCCGGCGCCGAGCCACCCGTGCCCGGAGGTTCGAACACCACCACGTCGGCCTTTCCGGCGAGGGCGGCGATCAGGCCGTCGTAGTGCTCGATCACGTTGGGGCCATCGGTGGCGAACAGAAAGCGCGGTGCGTCCTCGCAGGGCGCGGTCCGCAGTCGAACGTCGCCGCCGCTGGTAGCCACGAACGAGAGGCCCGGGCGAGACGACTGCGCGCGTGCCGTGTCGACCCGCGCCGCCTGGCCGATCAGCTTCGCCGTGTCGAGGAAGGCCGCGCGCATCAGCGGGTCCCTCCGACCAGGGCTGGAGCGCGGGTCTTCGCCACCTGCTGGTCCGCCGCGGCGTCGAGCATCACGGTGGAGTCGTAGCTCGCCAGCACCACGGCGTCGCCAAGTGCCTTCGCGGCTGGAGCTGCGATCGCCGTCCGGAAGGCGCGCGCAGCCTCGGCCGAGGTGAAGACGCTCACGCTGCCCACGGCGCCTTCTTCCGAGATCACGAAGCTCACCCGCATCAGGCCGGTTGGAGCGCCATGCACCGTGGCGAGGGTTCGCAGGGACGCCTCTTGAGTGGCCGGTGGAACGGGCGATGTCGACTTCAGCACGACGATGGTGGCGTCGGTCCGCAGCGCGTGGTGGGGCAGCTCCCGGCCATGGGGTGCCGCTGCGCCAGCCACGGTGAACCTCGCGTCGAGCAGCTCGACGTGTCCTTCGACGCCACGTTGTTTGCGCACGCGTTCGAACCACGCCTCGTTGAACCAGGCGGCCGCGGCAGGCCGGCTGCTCCACAGGTACACGCCGCCGAACTCGTGGTGCTCGCTGAAGGTGTAGGCCTTGTGTTCGAGCCCGGGCGCGGCGGCGTACTGGGGCAGGCTGTCGACGAACTTTCCGGTGATGAGGAACCGGGGCGCCCACCACGGCATGGCGACGCGGGCGATGGTGATGGTCTTCGACTGGGGCGGGGGGAGGGTGAGGCTCGTCATGGAGGACTCCACGGAGGCGGGAGGGACGGCGGCACAGCCAGCGGCGGTCAACAGCAACAGCGTCATCGAGCGCATGTCTGGTTGGAGGCGCCAGCGCGGCCCGGTGTGACAACCCTCCTTCACGAGGGGCGCGATTTCGTGCCCCCGCCCCTCGCCGCCTGTGGCAGTTTCCGCGCCCATGAACGTCAAGCGCGACGCCTCGGTAGCGACCTTCCTTCGCAGCGTGCCGGTCTTCCACGACCTCAAGGGACCCAGCCTCGACATCCTGTTCGACTTCCTCGAGGAGCAGACGTGGGCGCCGGGCGACCACATCTTCAACGAAGGCGAGCTGGGCCGGACGATGTACGTCATTCGCGATGGCGAGGTGGAGGTCGCGCGGAAGAGCTCGCGCGGCAACCAGGTGCCGATCGTGCGCCTGGGGCCCGGTGAGACGTTCGGCGAGATGACGCTGGTCGAGCTGCAGCCGCGCAGCGCGACGTGTGTGGTGAAGAAGAAGACGACCACCTACGCGCTGACGAACCTCGACTTGTGGAACCTCTACAAGTCCGACAACTACGCCTACATCATCATCCTGCAGAACATCTGCCGCATGCTGTCGCGCCGGTTGCGCAAGGCCGACAGCCGGATCGTCGAGTTCCTCGACATGCTGGAAGAAGCGGGCGTGGGGAAGAAGCCGGCGGGCAAGCTCAAGGCGAAGAGCAAGAAGAAGTGATCCGGCTCGGTTAAAGCGGTCGCATGTTCACTGGCCTCGTGCAGGACGTCGGCACCGTCGAGCGGCTCGTGCCTGGCGGCGTCACCGATGTGTGGATTCGTGCTGGGTTCGAGCCGTCCGATTACCGTCACGGTGAGTCGATCAGCTGCGATGGCGTGTGCCTCACCGTCGTCGAGTGGAAGGACCATTCGTTCCGCGTGCAGGCGGCGCCCGAGACGCTGAGCCGCACCACGCTGGGCCGTTGGTCGACGGGCACCCGGGTCAACCTCGAGAAGGCGTTGCGCGTGGGCGATCGGCTCGGCGGGCACTGGGTGCAGGGGCACGTCGACGGCGTGGCCGACGTGCTCGAGGTGCGGCAAGACGGCGGCTCGTGGCGGCTGAGCTGTTCGTTGCCGAGCGCGCTCACGCCGTTCTTCGTCGAGAAGGGCTCGGTGTGCATCGACGGCGTGTCTCTCACGCTGACGCACGTGTCGGCCGATCGGTTTGGCGTGATGCTCATTCCCGAGACGTGGATGAAGACGAGCCTGTCGACGAAGGGCGTGGGCGCGAAGGTGAACCTCGAGGCCGACATCGTCGGGAAGTTCGTCGCGAAGATGATCGGGGCTCGCGGCGGGCTGACGGAGGAGCAGCTGAGGCTCGCGGGCTTCGCGCGGTGAGTCAGGACCAGGTGTTCGCGGTGACCGACGTGGCCTCGGTGCCGTTGGTGCCCGAGCTGCGGTTGCGCCTGCTGATGCCCACGCATCCGCTCTGGCACGCGACGCCGGAAGAAGCCGAAGCGCAGGGTCTGCGCATGCCGTACTGGGCGTTCGCGTGGCCGGGCGGGCAGGTGCTCGCGCGGTGGGTGCTCGATCATCCCGACCTCGTGGCGGGACGGCGCGTGCTGGACATCGGCAGCGGCGGCGCGATCGAAGGGCTCGCCGCGGCGAGGGCCGGAGCAAGGGCCGTGCACTGTTGGGACATCGATCCGCTGGCGGCCGCAGCGGCCCGGGTCAACGCCGAGCTGAACGGAGTGCAGGCGGTGGAGGCGATCGTCGACGACCCGCTGGATCATGCGCCCCATGCGCTGACCGGTGAGGTGGTGTTGGTCGGTGATCTCACGTTCGACGAGGCGATCGTGACGCGGCTCGTGCCCTGGCTTCGTGCACACGTCGAGCTCGGTCGCACGGTGCTCGTGGGTGATGCCGGTCGGGTCGGGCTCCCGCCGGACTTCATCGCGGTCGGCCGCCACGCCGCGCCGTTCGACGGCAACCCGAACGGGTCGACCGATTGGTTCGGCACCATCCGCCGGCTGGGGCCGCCACCCGAGCACGTTTGAGGGTCCCACCGCCGCCCGACGCGCAGCTCGTACAGCGAGGTCGGTGCACGGGTCGAGCGCTGGCCGAGGCGCGGTGTGGGTGACAGGCCCCGAGCGTGACGTGTGTCCCTTCAGCGCCGCGCGGCCTTCTTCGGCCTGGACGCGTTCTTCGCGGCAGGACCCGCCTTCGGCCTCGCCGGCTTCTTCCGCGAGGCGAGCTTCGCCGGAGCCAGTGAATGGGCGCGCCGAGCCCAGGCCGCGAACGTCTCGGTGTCGTCGTAGAAGGCCTCGGGCACGACGATCCACGCCTTCATCGTCATCGGCTGGCCCTTGCCGCCATACGTCCACGGGTGGCCGCCCTCGGCGATGAGCTCGGCGCGTGCCGCGGCGTCGTCGAGTTTGAAGATCACCTCGTCGTCCGTGACGATGCCCGCGAACATGCCGCCGTTGGGCGCGAAGAACCCGTGCCCGCCGAACATCTTGCGCACCGTGTGACCGAGACCGGCGCAGGCATCTGAGAGCAGCTCGAGCGATCGGGACATTCGGGTCTCCCGGCGACGACGTTCATGGGCCCAGCAGGATTCGAACCTGCAACCAAGCCGTTATGAGCGGCCAGCTCTACCGTTGAGCTATAGGCCCGACACCTGGGTGCGTCGTTACCTCTGACGCGCCGGGAACGGAAGCACCCGACGCCGCTGACGTCTCCGCCTCGGGTTTTCCGACACTCGCGCTACAACCTCACGCGTGCCCCGTCGCAGCAGCAAGCCCACTCGCGACACGTACCATCACGGCGACCTGCGCAACGCGCTGGTGAAGGCGGCCGTGGAGCTGGTGGAGGGCTCTTCGCCCGAAGAGCTGACGTTGCGGGAGGTCTCCCGGCGGGTGGGCGTCAACCACCGCGCGGCGTACCGGCACTTCAAGGACAAGACGGCGTTGCTCGCAGCGGTGGCGGAGGACGGCTATCGCGAGCTCCTCGCCGCGATGGAGGGCTCGCTGACGGCGCTCCCCTCGAAGGCGAAGTCGGCGGATCGGTTGATGGCGCTCGCGGTGGCGTACGTCACGTTCGCGATCGATCAACCCGCGCGTTACCGCATCATGTTCGGTCGCCGGCTCAATGAAGATGGGCGCTTCAACGAGCTCGAAGATCTCGTGGCCCGCGCGTACGGCCTGCTCGCGGGAGAGCTGCGCGCGGGGCAGGCCGCCGGTCACTTCGTGGAGCATCCGGTGCGCGAGCTCGTTTTCGGCTTCTGGTCGCTCACCCACGGCTTCGCGAGCCTCGCCATCGTGAGGCGGCTCAAGGTGAAGCGCGTGTTGCTCGACAGCTGGAGCCGCGAGGTGTTCGGGCCGTTCATCTCGGGTCTGGCAAAAGAGGTCAGCGCTTCAGCCGCGCGAGCACAGCCTTGACGGTGGCGCTCTGGCCCGCCGGGTCCAACGAGCGCTCGACGGCCCGCTGCCGCACCGTTTCGTCGAAGGCGAGCTGACGGCCTTCGGCGTCGAGATCGTGCCAGTTCTGGTGGCTCTTCACGGTCCCGTCCGCGCTGCGTTCGCGGTGCGCAGAGACGACGCGCTCGACGAGCAGGGCGTCTTCGGGCGTCATGGCGAGAGCTCCAGGTCGAGGTCGACGCCGGCCTTCTTGAGGCACTCGGCGAGGAACCTCCGGGCGCGCGTCACGTTCTGCAGGAACGTGTTGAGTGACATGCGCAGCGCCGCGGCGAGCGCGTGATCGTCTCCGACGCCGGTCAAGCGCTGCGAGAGCGCCTGCGCCGGCTGCGGTGGGAGCTTCTCGCGGCACTTCGCGATGGCGGTGCGCAGGCCGGGATCGGACTGCACCGGCCGCACCTCTCCCTGGGCGTCGAGCGCGCGGTGGAGCGCCTCCAGCTCGGTGGCGGTCGGGGTCACCTTGCGCAGCTCGCTGAAGGCGACGTTGCGAGCCGTCGTCACCGCGAAGCGAAGCAGCGCGTTGGGACGCCCGTCGTGGAGGAAGCGGGGCGCCACCTGCCAGACGCGGAGCAGCGCCTCCTGCAGCACCGCCTCGGTGTCGCTCAGCGCGGCGAAGGGACGCAGGGTGTTCCGCAACGACGATTCGACCGACGACGCCCACTGCCCGAAGGCAGCCGCGTCACCGGCCGAGATCTTCGCGAGCTGATCGAGCTCGGGCTGCATCCGCACTCCTGCGCCGCCAGGCGCTCCGCCGTTCATCGTCGAGGCGCTGGCGGCGTCGTTCTGCATCGGTCAGTCCGCGATCACCACTTCGACGTTCTGGCCTGCGCTGACGAGCTGCACCCGCGCGGGGCCGTCGACCTCACCTGGCAGGGTGAGCGTGAGCGTCAACACCAGGCCGGGCCCGTAGACGCCGTTCGACGTGGTGAACGAGAAGTTCACCTGGGCCTTCACGGTGGTGCCGTCCGCGAGCTCGACGATGGCGTCCTTCGCGGGCACCCAGTCGAGCGTCTCGTCCACGGTGAGCTCGAGGTCGAGCCGCGTGCCGTGCTGGCGCAGCAGCTTCGCGAAGAGTCTCCGTCCACCCGGTCCCGGCGTGATCGCCTTCTTGAGCATGTCGACGAGCTGACCGAGCCCGAACCCACGGCTCTTCGGGGGGGCTGCGGCCGCGTCCCTTGCCGGGGCCTGGCTGCGGGGCCGGGCTCCTGTGGGCGGGGCGGGCCGCGGCGGGACAGCGGCAGCTCGCGGCGCTGCGGCCTCATCGTCGGCGAAGCCATCCGCTTCCTCGGGTGCCGACTCGCCGAGACTGCCCTCGAGGTTCAGGCCGCTCTCCAGAATCCGCTCACCCTCGGCCTCTGGCTCGAGGACGTCCTCATCGCTCGTGATGGGCTCGGCGCGTCGCGCGCGGTCCACCGGTGCGGCCTCCCCTCGGGTTCGAGACGGTGCTGGAGCCGGTATCGAGAGATTCGCCATTCCTCCCGCCGCACTCCGGGAGACGGTCGGAACGCTCGCGGGCCGCAAGCCGACGCCCTCCGCCGAGAGGCCGTACGCGAACTCCTGCGGCTGGGTGACGTTGCGGCGTGGCAGCCGGGGATCGACGGTGAGCTGCTCGCTGATCGCCACCCAGGAGGTGAGGCGGGTGGAGATCTGGAACGACAGGCCAAGCTCGGTGACCGCGGTGTCGACAAAGTGCCCAGGCTCGACGATGCGCTGGGTTTCGAGATCCTCCACCAGCTCTCGCGCGAAGAGCGTCGCGACGCTGCGGCTTCCCGTTCCCACCTCGACCGACGGAACGGAGATCGACTCCTCGAAGTCGCCCACGGCCGACCGAGCGCGGACGGTCAGCGTTCCACCGCTGGCCTTGAGCCGCATCGACAGCAGCGCGGGGGCACCGCCATAGACGTCGGGCAGGCGTTGCGGCGCCGGCAGCTCGAGCGCAGAGCCCTCGAGGGTCACCTCGGTGAGCAGCGGCGCCGAGGTGCGCGCCAGCAGCCGGCGGATCATCACCTCGACGTCTTCGCCCAGCCCCATCACGAGCTCGACGCCGCGTCCCGCCCGGGCCGCCGGCTGGGTGAGCGAGCGGTTCACGCCCGAACCCACGCCGATGGTGTGCAGCCGCGACGCTTCGGGCAGCCGGCGCGCGATGGCCGTGAGGACCTCGTGCTCCGAGCCGATGAGGCCGTCGGTGATGAGGACGATCTGCCGCTGCGCCTCGGCGCGAACGCCGGAGAGCGCCTCGATGATGCCGCTCGCCATCTCGGTCCCGCCCGACGCGCGCAGCTTCGCCAGCCAGGCCTGCGCGTCCTTCCGATTCGACGGGCTCGCCGCCACGGGCTCGCGCTTCCACCGCCGTGGAGAGGAGGAGAACTCGATCAACTCCAGCGTGTCGCGCTCGGTGAGCGAGTCGACGAGCGCCGAGGTGAAGCGCCGGGCCTGGTCGAGCGGCTGGCCTGACATCGAGCCCGAGGTGTCGAGCAGGACGATGAGATCGCGCGGGAGGGCCGTGAAGCGCGCTTCGGGCGTCGGCGGCACGAGCGTGAGCAGTCCGTAGCTGGACGACGACGCGGGGCCCTTCGCCGGCCGGCTGACGTCGAGTTCCACCCCGACGGCACGGGTCGCGGCCTTCCAGCGCACCACCACGTCTCGATCGAGGCTGGCGCCCGCGTCATCGGCGAACGCGACGTCAGCGCACGTCAACCCCACGACGGTGTGGAGCGCGTGGCTGGGTGACTCGGGCCGAACCCCCTCCGCGAGCCGATCGCGCACCGTGAGGCCCAGCGACAGCTTCACCGGCATCGCGCGGTCGGCGACGTCGACGGTCACCCTGGCGTGTTCCGCCACGCGCCCGGGCTCCCCGAGGTAGCGGGGGGCGACGACGGTGGGGAAGCGCCACTCCCAGAAGCCATCGGGCAGCCACGCGAGCTTCTGATCGATCGTCACCTCGCACACCACCGAGAGCCGGGGCGGCACGTTGCCGACCTCCTGGGTGAAGAGGCTGGTGCGCTCCTGATCGAGGATCGCAGCGGTGCGGCCCGAGAGCACCGCGTCTTCGAAGCGCGCGCGCGCCTGCTTCTTCGTGTCGACCTCGCCGACGATGCGCTGATCGCCGATGGTGAACGAGAAGCCGCTCACCGCGCCGTCGGCCGGCAACGGCAGCGAGTAGGTGACGCGCAGCGGCTCGGCGTGCGGGTTGTGGAAGGTCTGCGTCAGCGTGACGCGCACCACGCCGGCCTTCGCGTCAGCCGCGAGGGCGGCGCCGGTGAGCGGCAGGGTTCGGCCGTCGAGGCTGACGAGGCGTCCACCAGCGGACTCGTACGACGGGTGGGCGGTGGAAGAAGGCGCAGGCATGGGCTTGGTTCCTTTCGTCGAGGGGTTCATGACCCTCAACGCCACCAGCCCCGCAGCTTGTGACAGCGCTCGAATTTCGGCGAGCAAACCCTCTGGATTCGTTCGCGAATTGGCCGTTCAGCGCACGCGAACGAGCGAGATTCCAGGCGGGCCAACGACGAGCACCTGGGTGCCGCCGAGGGAAACCGCGGCGTTTCCGCCGCTGGGGGCCTCAAGATCCTGCCAGCCGATGCCTTCCTGGCGACGGAAGACCGAGTCGGTCGTCACCACATAGCGATCGCTCGAGCCGAGGCCCCAGGTCATCGCGCGCACCTCACCCGGCGGGAGCGTCGCGCTCTTCCAATCAGGCCCCGGACCCTGCACGAGCACCGGCGCGTTCGAGGGCGCCATGCGTTTGCCCAGCAGCCACAGGCCGTCGGAGTCGAAGCGGGCCTGACGCCAGGCGGCAGGGACGGGGGGGGTGACGGGTTCGAAGCGGGTTCCATTCCACGAGACGATGGTCTCGAGGCCAACCGCGACCAGCCGCGTTCCATCACTCGCGAGGCCGGCGAAGGGCTGCAAGGAGATCCGCTCGAGCACGAGGTCGACGTCCCAGAAGCCTGCGCGGCCGTCGTCGGTGGTGACGAAGAGGGTGCTCCCGAAGCGGGTGACTGCCGTGAAGTTCGCGTTGGCCGCGCTGTGCTGCACGGGGGCAAGGCGCTCCGGAGGGCCCGAGAGCAGCGCGCCGTTGTCACCGGCGACGTCGAGCACGCCGGCGCTCGAGATGAAGAGGCCGCGGAGTGTCTGGGTCACTCCGGTGGCGACGGGCCTTCCCCAGGCGCCGGCGCGAAAGGGCATCACCGTTCCTCGTTCACCGACCGCCCAGACGGTCCCGTCCGGCGCGAGGGCGGCGGCGTGCAGCGTGACGGGCTCGAGGGTGGGCACGACGCTCCAGCGAGGCCGCTGGGTGGGATCGGTGGGGGTGACGCGGAGGCTCAGCGATCGGCTGATGGAGCCCCAGGTGGCGCCGAGGCGCACGGTGCCTGCGCAGGCCGCGTCGTCCGACGGGTCGCAGCGGAAGGTGACGGAGCCCTCGCCGGACACCAGGGCCACGTCGGACCCCTCGACGAGCGAGCCCACGCCGGTCGTCAGGCGGACGATGCCGAGGCCGGGGCTTCCATCCGGGTTGAACGCCGTCACCCGGAGGATGGCGCGCTCGAAGCGACCATCGAAGGTCGAGCGGTCGCTCGACAGGTTCAGCTCAGGCTCGGGGGGCGGTGCACAACGGCCCAGGGCGAGCACGGCGATGACGAGGCAGAGGTGGCGACGCATGAAGGGACTCCTCCCTCACCTTCATCGGCACGCCACCGCGTCGGGGTTCAGCCCGGGTTATTTCCGCCCCACTTCGATGGTGAAGCGGAAGGGCGGCTGCATGTCGCTGCCCCAGACGCTGATGGAGTACGTCTCGCCGTCCTTCGCGCTCTGCGGCACTTCGAAGCGGTAGGTGAAGACGCCTTCACCGCGCTTGATGCCGGCGCGCAGGCCCGGGCCGTAGGCGATGCGTCCGAGGCCGTCGCCACCGCGCGCTTCGGCCACCACGTCCATCACGCCGCCCTGGGTGAGCTTGACGTGCTGGCCATCGAGCACCTGGCCGGGGTTGGTGGGGTTGCCGTGAATGCGCAGGTACTCGACGGCAGAGCCCGCCTCGGTGTTGGCGAGACCGGGCGCGGGGCGCTGGATGAAGAACTGTCGCTTGAAGAGGGGAGTCTGCTTCATGACGATGCCTCGGGTGCGTGGGGAGACGCGATGACTTCGCGGCGTATTGTCTGAGCTTCGAGTGCGGTTGTCGCTTGAGTCATTGGCGCCCCGGGTGACGTCACTCCCCTGACGCAACCCTGCGTCGTCGTGACGCGCGCTTGGGCGGTGCGGTCGCAGGCTACCCGGTGGGTCGCGGGGTCAGCGTGACCCGTTCGACGCCGGTTGACCCACCGGTTTCGATGCGTCGGGCGAGGGCGCGCAGAGCCGTTTTTCGACCGAGGCCAGCCTCGCGAGCGTCTGCTCGTAGAGCGCGTCGACCTTCACGTGGAGCTGCGTCACCTCGAGGCCCGCGCGCATGTTCGCGTCGTACTCGGCGTCGGAGCGGATGCGGTCTTTCGCGGCCTGGCGGTTCTGGCTGATGAGCACCATGCAGGAGAGGAAGATAGCTTCGAGCGAAACGACCATCGTGAGCAGGCCGAAGGGGAAGGGATCGAACGGGTGTACGCCGGGCACGAGCTCGAGGTTCACGGCGATCCACGCGGCGAACCAGACGATGTGGACGAGGAGGAAGCTGATGCGGCCGGAGAAGTCAGCGGCCTTGTCGGCGATGCGCTGAACGGTGGTGAGCTTCTCTTCGACGGCCTCGTTCGGGCTGTAGGCGGGCCGGCTGCCGATGAGCCGATCGGCCTCGCGCAGGCGCTTGCCGATGGTGGAGAGCACATCCATCGCGGCGGTGGGGTGGCGCTTGAAGAGCAGCTCGAGATCGCCGCGGTCCAGGCGCACGGTGCGCGTGGGCTCGAGCGCGACGGCGGAGGCGCTGCGGGGATCGCCGTCGAGCAGCGAGAGCTCTCCGAAGAAGTCGCCGGCCTTGGCGGTCTCGAAGACTACGCGCTGGCCGATGGTGTCCTCGACGAAGATCTCCACCGCGCCGCCGACGACGATGAAGATCGACCCGCCGGGATCGCCGCGCTTGAAGACCACCTGGCCGGGCTCGAAGGAGACGTCGTCGAGCTGCGCCGCCAAGAGCGTGCGCTCCTCTTCGTCGAGCCGCTCGAAGAGAGGGACGCTGGCGAGGAACGTGGTGTCGGCGGGCATGCGACACGGGCACCTACCCGCACCGGGGAGGCAGAGCAACGAGGGCGGCGAGGCATTTGCACTGACGGGCGAGACTGTGCGGTATGGTCGCGCGCCAACGCGTGACGGAGGTGGTGAGTGGCGGGTCGGTGGTGACGGTGGGGTCGGTGAGGACTTCGCGGAGGTTGAGCTCGTGGACGTGATCGACTGGCAGGCGCTGAAGGAAAATTGCGCAGGGGACGACGCGTTGGTGAACGAGCTCGTCGAGCTGTTCCGCAAGGAAGGCCCCGCGTTGTTGGCGGACGTGAAGACGGCCGTCGGCAGCCAGGAGGCGCTGGCGATCAAGCGCACGGCCCATCGGCTCAAAGGCGCGCTGGTGAGCCTGGCCGCGCCTCAGGCGACGGTGCTCGCTCGCGATCTCGAGCTCGCGGGCTCGCAGAACGATCTCTCGAAGGTGCCGCAGCTGCAGACCGACCTCGAGCGCGAGATGGCGAAGCTGCTGGGCGTGCTCCAGCAGCGGTCGTCGTAGTCCCTACGCGGCGAATTGCCGTTCGACGAGGCGGCGGTACAGGCCTTCCTGCTCGACCAGTCCAGCGTGTGTGCCGCTCTGCACGACGCGGCCGCCTTCGAGGACCACCACGCGGCCCGCGTCCTTCACGGTCGACAGCCGGTGCGCGATGATCAGCGTCGTGCGGCCCCGCATCAGCCGCTCGAGGGCTTCCCGAACCAGGTGCTCGCTTTCGGCATCGAGCGCGCTGGTCGCCTCATCGAGGATGAGGATCCGCGGGTTCTTCAGCACCGCGCGCGCGATCGCCACCCGCTGCTTCTGCCCACCCGACAACTGGATGCCCCGCTCGCCCACCAGCGTCTGGTAGCCCTCGGGGAATGCGGCAATGAAGCTGTGCGCGTTGGCGAGCTTCGCGGCCGCCTCGACCTCGCCGTCGGTGGCCTCGGGCCGGCCGTAGCGGATGTTCTCGGCGATGCTCGAAGAGAAGAGCAGGGGCTCCTGCGCGACGACGCCGATCTGCTTCCGGAGCCACTCGGGATCGAGCTGGGAATACGGCAGTCCGTCCAGCGTGAGACGGCCGGTGGCGGGGTCGTAGAGCCGGTAGAGCATCGAGGCGATGGTGGACTTGCCAGCTCCCGACGGACCGACGAGCGCGACGATTTCGCCGGGGTCGAGTGAGAGGGAAAAATCCTCCAGCACCTTCACGTCCGGCCGCGCGGGATACGCGAAGCTCACGTGCTCGAAGGCCACGGCCCCCTTGAGTCCATCGAGGCGGGCGCCTCCAGAGTGGGGAATCGCCGGCGTTCGGTGGAGCAATTCGAACACGCGCTCCGCCGCGCCCGAGGCCCGCTGCACGTCGGTCCACAACTCGGCCAGCGCCGACATGCCGAAGGCGAGCTGCATCGTGTACATGAGGAAGGTGAGCAGCGCGCCGGGAGAGAGCTCTCCGTGCGCCACCATGCGGGCCCCGTACCAGAAGACGAAGGCACCCGCGGCGAACGCGAAGAACGACGCGAAGCCGAAGAAGGTCGACGACAAGAGAATCCGCCGAAAGGCGAGCGCGAGGGATCCATCGATGGCCGCGCCATAACGAGCCACTTCTTTCTTCTCCGCCGCGAAGGAGCGCACCGTTCGAATGCCCGCGAGCGACTCGACCGCCACCTCACTCGCCTTCGCCAGCGCGTCTTGCGCCTCCTTCGCCAGCTTGCGCACGCGGCGCCCGTAGAACACCGCGCCCAGCGCCACCGGCGGCACCACCGCCAGCATCATCAGCGTCAGCTTCGACGAGGTCAGCAGCAGCATCGTCACCGAGCCGATGGCCTGCACCGTGTTGCGCAGCACCATCGAGATGTTGGCCGTCACGGTCGTCTGGAGCAGCGACGCGTCGGACGAGAGGCGCGACGAGAGTTCGCCCGTCTTCTGGCCGTCGAAGAAGCCGGTCTCTTGCCGCATGAGCGACTCGTAGAGCGACACCCGCAACCGGCTGACGATGCGCTCCCCTGCGCGGCTGAAGATGAAGAACCGAAGCGCCGAGGCGATCGCGGTCACCAGGAAGATGCCGACCAGCAGGAGCGCCAGCCGATCGACCCGCATGAGATCGACCTGCCCCGTCTTCACGTTGAGCGCTTCGTCGATGAGCGATCCGGCGGCCGACGGGAAGGCGAGGTTGCCGCTCGAACCGATGATCAAGAACAGGGTCGCGAGGACCAGGGGGCCGCGCTCGGGCCACGCCAGCGAATAGAGCCGTTTCAGCGTCACCTGTGGTTTCGGCTTCGGCGTCTTCTTGTCCCGCTCGTCGTATCGCACCGTGGCTCCCGGTGGTCATCTAACCAGTCGAGCCCCTCGCGCACACACCTCTTCACCTTTCTTTACCGGGGGACAGTGCTTGGAGCCCGGAGGCAGTGGGCTAGATTCCACCATTGCATGCAGACCCAGGAAGACGCGCTGCTCGGTCGAATCGCCATTCACTACAAGCTGATCAGTCCGGACCAGCTCACGACCGCGGCCCAACGCCAGGCCGTCGAGCCCAGGCCGCTCGGCACCGTGCTGCTCGAGCTGAAGTTCATCAGCACCGAGCAGGCGAAGTGGCTCGCGCAGGCGCAGCAGCAGTTCCTCGCCAAGCAGAACGGCGGTCAGGCGCCAGCGGCAGCACCGGCTCCAGCGCCTGCAGCGTCAGCTCCCGTGCCAGCGCCCGCCGCCGCGCGAGCCGTCACGCCTGCACCTGCGCCCGTCGTGGTACCTGCGCCAGCGCCCGTGGCGGCGCGAGCCCCGGTCACGGCTCAACCGGTGAACCGCACCGGTCTGCCCACGCTGCAGCAGATCCTCACCAAGGCGGTCGAGTCGAAGGCGAGCGACGTCCACATCCACTCCGGCGCACCGCTCCAGATGCGCGTCAACGGCATCTTGAAGGAGCTCAAGACCGGCGTGCTCGACCCCTCGATGGTCGAAGCCATTCTCAAAGACGGCCTCGCTGAAGATCAGCGGGAGCAGCTCAACGAGCACTGGGACCTCGACGTCGCGCTCGCCCTGCCGGGGGTCGGCCGCTTCCGCGCCAGCTTCTACAAGCAGCAGCGCGGCTGGGACGGCGTCTTCCGCACCATTCCGCCCAACCCGCCCACGCTCGAGCAGCTCGGGCTTCCGGCGTCGCTCGCGAAGCTCACCGACTTCCACCAGGGTCTCGTGCTCATCACCGGCCCGGGCGGCTGCGGCAAGTCGTCCACCATGGCGGCGCTCGTCAGCATGCTGAACGCCTCGCGCCAGGATCACATCATCACGGTGGAAGACCCCATCGAGTACGTCCATACGCCGCAGGGCTGCGTGGTGAACCAGCGGCAGGCCAACAAGCACACAAAGAGCTTCTCGAACGCCTTGCGCGCCGCGCTCCGTGAAGACCCCGACATCATCATGATCGGTGAGCTCCGCGATCTCGAGACGATCCAGCTCGCCATCTCGGCCGCCGAGACGGGTCACCTCGTGATGGGCACCATCCACACGAACAACGCGATCCGCACCATCAACCGCATCCTCGACGTGTTCCCGCCCAAGCAGCAGTCGCAGATCCGCGCGATGGTGTCGGAGTCACTGCGCGCCATCGTCTCCCAGCGCCTGGTGTTGTCGGCTGACGGGACGCGCCGAATTCCCGCCCTCGAGGTGCTGTACGTCAAGCCCTCGGTCTCGAACCTCATCCGCGAAGAGAAGACGTTTCAGATCCGCAGCATCATGCAGACCGGTCGCGGCGACGGCATGTGCCTGCTCGACGACTCCCTGAACGACCTCGTCAAGAGCGGTCAGATCACCAAGGCCGAGGCCCGGCGGCACGCCGAGGATCCCAAGCGCTTCGCCTGAGCATCCCGGAGCCCGCACACCCATGGCCAGACTCGACGTCCTGTTCAAGCACCTCAAGGACCAGGGCGGCAGCGACTTGCACCTCGCCGCCGGCATGCAGCCCCACCTCCGACAGCACGGCACGGTGAAGCCCATCGGCGGGTGGCAACCGTTCACCGACGAGTCGTTGCGCGAGCACCTCAAGGAGCTCGCCACCGAGAAGCAGTGGGGCCACTACGAGTCGAACCTCGACCTCGACTTCGCCTACTCGCTGCCCAACGTCGCCCGCTTCCGCGCGAACTACTTCAACCAGGAGCGCGGCGCGGCGGCGGTGTTCCGCATCATCCCCGAGAAGATCCGCACCCTCGCGGATCTCAAGGCCCCGGCGGCCCTCGCGGCGCTCGCCGATCTCGAGCAGGGCCTCGTGCTCGTCACCGGCCCGACCGGCTCCGGCAAGTCGACCACGCTCGCGGGCATCATCGACCTCATCAACACGAAGCACTCCAAGCACATCGTCACCATCGAGGACCCGGTCGAGTTCGTGCACCAGAACAAGAAGTGCACCTTGAGCCAGCGCGAGGTGAGCAACGACACGAAGAGCTTCGCCAACGCCCTGCGCAGCGCGATCCGACAGGATCCCGGCGTCATCCTCGTCGGCGAAATGCGAGACATGGAGACGATCTCCCTCGCCATCACCGCCGCCGAGATGGGCGTGCTCGTCTTTGGCACGCTCCACACGAACAGCGCGCCCAAGACGATCGATCGTGTGATCGACGCGTTCCCGACCGATCAGCAGCAGCAGGTCCGCACGATGCTGTCCGAGTCACTCGCCGCCGTCGTCTCTCAGCTGCTCCTCAAGACGCCCGATGGCCGCGGCCGCATGGCGGCGCATGAGATCCTCCTCAAGACGCCAGGCCTCCCCAACGTCATCCGCGAGGGGAACACGCCGATGATCCACTCCATCATCCAGTCGGGGAAGTTGATGGGCATGCAGTCGATGGACGACGTGCTCTTCAGGCTCGCCGAAGAGGGAAAAATCGCCGGCGAGGACGCCTTCCACAAGGCGACCAACAAGGCGCGCTTCGAGCCGATGGTGAAGAACCTCGGTTGACGGTGGCGGGGAGAGGTGACCGTGGTTACCCATGACGCCCATGCTGACCACCCTCGCGCTGACCCTCACTCTCGCTGGAGCCCCCATGAGCGTTCACGAATTTTCGGTGCAGACCATCGACGGCAAAGACGTCTCGCTCTCGCAGTTCAAGGGCAAGGCGCTCCTCATCGTCAACACCGCTTCGCAGTGCGGCTACACGCCACAGTACAAGGGCCTGGAGGAGCTGTACCAGGCGTACAAGGCGAAGGGCTTCGAGGTGCTGGCGTTTCCGTCGAACGACTTTGGCGGCCAGGAGCCCGGCAGCAACGCCGAGGTGAAGTCCTTCTGCGAGCTCAAGTACAAGACGACGTTTCCCCTCTTCGCGAAAGTGGCCGTGAAGGGTGACGGCGCGGCCCCGCTGTACAAGTTCCTGCAGGGCCTCAAGGAGAACGGCGGCGACGTGAACTGGAACTTCAACAAGTTCCTCGTCACGCCCGACGGCAAGGTCGTCGCGCACCTGCCCTCGAAGGCCGACCCGATGAGCGCCGAGGTCCGCAAGCAGGTCGAGGCCGTCCTCCCCTCGAAGTAGTCACGCCACCGCTGGCGCGCGTCGCTTTCCCAGCCACGCGCGCAGCTTCGGATCGACCCGGTCCCACGCGCGCACACACGCCCAGGTGGCGGCGATGAGCGCCAGAAGCACCGGCCAGTACGTCACCCAGTCGCACCGTTCTCGGAACAGCTTCGTGAAGACGCCGACGTGGCGCTGGTAGAGCAGCATCTCGTGGAACACGTAGGCCGAGAGCGATGACGCGCCGAAGGTGCCGACGAGCTGCGCGAGCTTCGAGGTCGTCGATTCCGGCCGCGTCACCTCGATGAGTCGGAAGAGCGCCACCAGCGACAGCACGAGCGTCCAGCGCTGCGCCGCGTTGGCCGGGTTGTTGGCCCAGAAGTCATGCGGTGGGTAGGCCGCGCGCCAGAAGCCCTCCGTCGCCCACAACGCCGCGCCCAGCCCCCAGAGGAGCCCCCACCATCGCCACAACGGCGCCTCAGCGGCGAGGGTGCCTCGCAGCGTTCCGTCGGAGGGTCGACCCTGCAGCATGCCGACCGTCGCGCCGAAGGACGCGCCGAGGAAGACGTACCCACTCCAGGGAAAGAGCGGAAACGTCGTTCCGTGCAACGCGTCGATGAGGCCCACCTTGCGAGTCGCGAAGATCGCCCAGAGTCCTTCGGTCTGCTCCGCCAGCGGGGAGAGCCCGAACACCAGCCCCGCCAGGCCCAACATCACCCACCGCAGCACGCCGGGCCGGGTCGACAACCCCACCAGCAGCGGAAGCACGAGCAGAAGTGACAGCCCGATGCAGTGGAGAATGTCGATGCGCAGCAGCCACTTCGCCTCCCGCCAGGTGGGAAACCAGACGGTGTTGACGAGGCTTGCCACCAGCAACACCTCGCCGATGCGCTTGAGCGTCTTCACCGCCTGCGCCCGCCGCATCGCCGTTCCTTCGGACGGCGACCGGGTGGCCGCCGTCCGCGCCGTGCGCACCTGCACCAACGCCAGCGCGAACCCCGCGGAGAAGATGAACGACGGCGCCACCAACCCGTCGATGCGCACCAGCCACGAGAACAGCGCGTCCTTCGAGAGCGCGCGCTGGAGCAGCACCAGGGAGTGCGTCTGAATCATCACCACCACGGCCACGCCGCGCAGCCAGTCGAAGGCGTGAATGCGTCCAGCGGAGGCGCTCACAGGGGGGAGTCTGCCACGTTCACCGGCGTGGCCCGCGCCCCTCGAGCCGTATTAGACGTGTCGGTCATGGGCGCCTCGAGCAAGCCATCCGATCCAACCAAGCTGCCGGTCCCCTGGAAGGGCCGCACCACCAACGACATCGTCCACCACGACGCGGAGTGGGGCACGGGCGAGAAGGGCCGCGGCGGCGGCAAGGTGCCGACTGATTTCTCGTGGGGCACCAACCCCAAGCAGCACCAGGAAGAGCGCGGCGCCGGCGAAGCCGACAAGCCCATCTCGAGCTGAACTCAGGCGGGGTGTCGGGCAAACGCCCGCACTGCGAAGAGCAGGCCCAGGCCCATGCACGCGGCGCCGAAGAAGAACGGCACGCCGGGCAACGGGAAGGGGGCCTTCGCACTGATGAAATAGCTGAACAATCCCGTCGCCACGGGCGGACCGATGATCTGCGTGAGCGACGTCAGGCTCACCAGGCCGCCTTGCAACAGGCCCTGCTCGGTGGGCGGCACCGCCCGGGACAACATGGCCTGCACCGCGGGACCGGCGATGCCACCCAACGCCCCGAACGGAATGATGCAGTAGGTGATGAGGCCCGACGGCGAGAGTCCGTAGCCGATGAACGTCGCGACGCCGACGATGCCCGCGAGCAGGAACGCGCGGCGCTCTCCGAGGGCCGGGACGATCCGTCGCACCAGCCCTCCCTGCACGAGCGCGGCGGTGACTCCGACGATCGCCAACGACACCCCCGCGTCCTTCGACGTCCAGCCGTAGCGGTGCGCCGTCGTCAGCACCCACGTGCTCTCGAGCGCGCGCTGCCCCAGGTTGAAGAGGAACGCCGTGGCCGTCATCGCCAGCACCAGCGGGTAGCGGCCCAGTCCTGACAAGGTGCCGAACGGGTTGGCGCGCGCCCAGGAGAACGGTCGCCGGAGCGCTGGCGAAAGGCTCTCCGGGAGCACGAAGAAGCCCCACGCCGCGTTCGCCAGGGTCAGCCCCGCCGCGAAGAAGAAGGGCAGGCGAATCGCCACCGAGCCCAACACGCCGCCCAGGAGCGGCCCGACGATGAAGCCCAGGCCGAAGGCGATGCCGACCAGCCCGAAGCTCTGCGCGCGCTTCTCTGGCGGAGTGACGTCCGCCACGTAAGCCGTCGCCGTCCCGATGCTGGCGCCGGTGAGCCCCGCGACGAGCCGCCCGATGAAGAGCCACCCCAACGTGGGCGCGAAGGCCATCACCAGGTAGTCGAGGCCCTGGCAGACGTTCGATGCCAACAGCACTGGGCGCCGCCCGAACCGGTCCGACAGGCTGCCGATGATGGGCGAGAAGACGAACTGCATCGCCGCGTAGGAGGCGATGAGCCAGCCGTACCAGCGGGAGGCGAGCTCCTCGGGCACCTCACCCGGGCTCGAGAAGGTGCGCATCAGCACGTCACCGTCACCTGCCAGCGCGCGCTCGGCGAAGCCCTTCACGAGCTGCGGCACGATCGGAATGAGGAGCCCGATGCCGAGGATGTCGAGGAACAGCGTGACGAAGATGAAGCCGAGGCCGGCCTTGCGCGCGGACGCCATGAGACGATCTGGCGCTTAGCGCAGCAGCCCGCCGATGGGGTGCGCTCAGCTGTGGGGGCCCAGTGTGGAGAGGAGCCGGTCGGCCTCGGAGCCCGTCGGCCCCTGCGGGTCGAGCTTCTTCGCGTTCTGCAGCGCCAGGCGGGCGACCTCTTTCTGCCCCTTGAGCTTGTACGCGACGCCCAGGTTGAGGTGCACCAGCGGGTTCTCGGGGTCCATCTCGAGTGCCTCACGGAATGAAGCGAGCGCCACGTCGAGATCGCCGGAGAGGAGCGCCTCTTTACCCGCGGTGATCCGCTTCTCGCTGTCGTTCACCAGCTCGACGTCGATCACCGCGCGGCCAGCGAGGTTGAAGACCAACATCCGCAACAGCCCAGTCCAGTAAAACGTGGCGCCCTCGACCGCGACCACCGCTGCGAGGGGAAGGTCCGGCAGCAGCTGCTTGCCGCGGAACTTGAAGCGCACCTTCGTGTAGCGACCCTTCTTGGTGAGCTGGATGATCTGATCGCGGAACTTCTTGAGCGACTCCTCGACCTTCTTCGGGTCGATCTCGAAGGGCAGGGTGTTCTTCGGCAGTGCCTTGGGCTCCTCCATCACCTCGGGGGGCGGGGCCTTTGGCGCAGGGGCTTTGGCGGCGGGCGTCTTCGGCGATCGGCTCGAGCGGCGGGTGGCCATGGGCGTCACGTTAGAACGCCCTCGGCGCTTCGCCACTGGCTCGACGACCGGGCTACGCTCTGAGGCCTATGTCGATGTTTCAGGAGTCCTTGAGGGCCTTCCTCAAGCCGGTCACCCAGTACCTCGATGACGAGAGCGTCTCCGAGATCATGATCAACGGCGAGAAGGACGTGTGGATCGAGCGAAAGGGGCGCCTCTACAAGACCGACGCCGTCTTCACCGAAGAGGGCCTGCTGGGCGCGGCGCGCAACATGGCCCAGTACGTCGGCCGCCCGCTGTCCGAAGATCGCCCCCGCCTCGACGCTCGCCTCCCAGACGGGAGCCGCATTCACGTGGTGCTCCCGCCCATCGCGCGCAAGGGCACCACGATCTCCATTCGCAAGTTCTTCAAGGACAAGCTTACGCCCGAGAACCTCATCAGGTTCGGCTCCATCACGCCGCCCATGGTGCGCGTCATCGAGGCGGCGGTGCGCGTGAAGCTCAACATGCTCGTCTCGGGCGGCACCGGCTCTGGCAAGACGACGCTCCTCAACATCCTCTCGTCCCTCATCCCCAACGACGAGCGCATCCTCACCATCGAAGACTCGGCCGAGCTCCAGCTCAACCAGGAGCACCTGGTGCCCTTCGAATCGCGCCCACCCGACAAGTTCGGCAAGGGCGAGGTGAACATGGGGCACCTGCTGCACTCGGCGCTCCGCCTTCGGCCCGATCGCATCATCGTCGGCGAGGTGCGCGGCGGCGAGGCGTTCGACCTCATGCAGGCGATGAACACCGGCCACGGCGGCTCGATGGCCACCACCCACGCCAACACGCCCACCGAGTCGCTCCGCCGCATCGAGTCGTTGTGTCTGATGAGCTCGGTGGAGCTGCCGATGGTCGCCGTCCGCGCGCAGGTGGCTGCGGCGATCAACTTCGTCGTGTGCTGCGAGCGCCTTCAGGACGGGTCGCGCAAGACGATCGCCGTCAGCGAGGTGCTGCCGCTCAACGAGAAGGGCGACTACCGCACGCAGGACCTCTGGCTCTACACGCCCGTCACCAAGGACGAGCAGGGCAACGTGTTGGGCTACCACGCGCCAACCGGCATCCTCCCCACGTTCCTGCTCAAGGCGCGCGCCTACGGCTTCACCGATCTCAACGAGGCGTTCTTCGACCCCGCGACGTACGGCCTGCCGCCGCCGCCGCTCGTCCATGGCGTGGGCGAGAACGTCACGACCCACTGGGCTCCCTCGCTCAAGCACCGCGAGAAGCACCTGCCGGATCCCGACGAGTACTCGGATCGGTTCCATGACTTCGAGGAGCAACTGAAGGAGGACGCCCGCCGGAAGTTCGCGGAGAAGGGTGGGGGCGCGAAGGGCCCGAGCGTGCAGGTGCCGGCAGGACCGAAGCCTGCCACCCAGGCTCCAGCGCGTCCGTCACAGGTCGCCGCGCCTACCGCTCGGCCTCCAACGCGCGACGACGTCACGCCGCCGCCGACCCGCAACCCCCTGCTGGCGAAGAAGCCCCCCGCGTCGGAGACCGGCGAGGAAGAGCCAGCGGCCCAACCCGAGGGCTCGGTGGAGGTCGACGACGCGCTGATGGCCGAAGGCGAACCCGAGGGCGATGGTGACGGCACCAACATCAAGGCCTATCCCCAGCCTCCAGCGAACCGCCGTCCCGGGGCGCCGCCACCTGCGCGTCCACAGGGCGCCACGGCCCGCCCGCCGTCGTCTCCGCACCGCGCGATTCCACCCAAACGCTGAGGTCAGGCGTCGATCGTCTCGCGGACTTTCCGCACCAGGGCCTGCGGCGTGAAGGGCTTGGAGAGCAGCCGGAACGCCGAGGTGTCGTGGCCTGCGCCGACGTCGTCGCTGGCGAGCTCGCCGACGAGCCGGTGGAGCTCTTCCACGGCCTCCAGCTTCACCTCCACCTGGCGCACGAGGGTGGTGTCCTGGGTGAACGGTAGGTGATTCGGTAGGGATTGCGCGTCGAGAGGCACTTCGTGAACTCGTTGACGACCCGCGCCCGATCATCGGGGTGCACGCGCGACTGGAGGGCCTCCATGGGGCTCCCGGCGGGGAGCCCGAACAGGCGCGCAAAGCCCGGCGTTCCAAGGAGCTGGTTCGTCTGTGGATCCTATCGCCACGCCGCCACCTCGGAGGTGGCCAGCGCGGCCTCGAGGGCTTCTCGGCTGAGCTCTGCGTTCGTCATCGCGTTCCCCCGGGCGTTCGACGGAAACCGATCACTCGTCCTGGAGCCGCGCCCTTCGTGCACGGTGGTAGTGCGGTCCACACAGACCGCGCGCCAGAACGGGGCGGTCGCAGCCCTCTTCGGAGCACGTCACGCCGCGGCCCTGTCGCCGTCCCTCGGGCTCGAGGCCGAACATCGCGTAGCCGACCGAGATGAAGCGATCGACCTGCGAGCGGGTGAGTTGGGCCTTGCGGGCGAAGTCGAGCAGGCGCACGTGCGAGGGATCGTCCGCGGTGATGCTGGGGCCGTCGCGGAACAGCTCGGGAATGGGCACCTCGAGGGCCCGCGCGATGGCGATGAGCGTCTCGTACGAGGGGCTGCGTTCGCCGCGCTCGAGCAGTGAGGCGAAGCTGACCGAGATGCCGCATCGAAGCGCAAAGGCTTCCTGGGTGAGTCGCATCGTCTCGCGCAGCGCCCGCACCCTTCGCCCAAGCGCCTCGAGGTGCGCTTTGGGGGTGTCGATCGTCTCGTCGAGCACGGGCGCCGTCATGTCAGAAACAGTAGCCGCCCAGGTTCGTCTGACAGGAGAGCCCTGAGCCGCATGCCGCTCCTGTCGTACAGCACTTGAAGCCGGCGCTGCCGCAGCAGTGACCGTTCGGATCGCAGCGGGTGCCCGAGGGACACTGGCCGTTGGTCGCCGTGCAGCGGGGGAAGCATTGGCCCTGGAAAAAGTTGCCGCCCAGGCCACGTTCGCAGAGGTACCCGGTGCGGCACCCGGACTGGGTCGCGAAGTTACAATTGCTCAGGCAGTGGTTGTTGCCGCCGTAGTTGATGGCGCAGGAGCTCCCAGCGGGGCAGGTGTCGTTGGAGCCGTCGCTCGCGCTCGCGGTGCAGCCGGCGATGGAACAGTAGCCGCCCGGCCAGGCAGGGTCGTTCGCCCACACCGGGGGGCAGCGGGCCTGGGCGCCGCCCACGCACACGCCGTTGAAGTTGATGAGGGAGGTGTTGCAGCCGTCTCCGACGTTCCCGAGGCCGGCCGAGCCACCTGCCGTCGCCGAGCCGCCACCGGTCGCGGAGCCACCGCCGGTCGCCGAGCCGCCAGCCGTCGCCGATCCGCCACCCGTCGCCGATCCGCCACCCGCGCCGCCGCCGCCGGTCCCGCCCGACGGCGTGCAGTTGCCGCTCGTGCAGGTAAAGCCCGAATCGCAGCTCGAGTTTTCACAGCACGCATACGGCGCTGCGCCACAGCAGAACCCTCGGGTGTCGCAGCGGGTGGCGCCTGGCCCGCACTGAGACACGGCCGCGCACGACGGGAAGCACACCGGCACGTTGATGAGCGAGGTCCCGCCGCGATCGCACACGTAGCCCGGCCGGCAGCCAGAGATGGTGCCCGTGGTGCCGGGGTTCATGCAGCGCTTGAGGCAGACCTGGCCTCCACCAGCGGGGTTGCGTCCACAGTGGCTCCCGAAGGGGCACTCGGTGTCGCTGGTGCAGCTCGCCGAGCAGTAGCCCTGGTCGAAACCCGCGATGAGGCACAGCGCCTGACGTCCCGCGCCCGGCGCCGCGCACTCCGACGGCAGGCTGCAGGGGTCGCCGATCGACAGGAGCGCCGATCCGCCCGCGCTGCCTCCGGCCGTGCCACCGGAGCTCCCGCCAGCCGTTCCACCCGCCGTGGCTCCGCCTGCCGTTCCGCCGCCGGTGGAGGGGAACACGCACATGCCGCCCATGCAGAGGTTCGAGCCCTGACACAGGCCGCCGCAGCACGGCTGGTTCGTCATGCCGCACCGCAGACAGAGGTTGCGCGAGCAGGTGAGCGCCAGGTTGCACGTGCCCTGGGCGCAGCACGCCTCACCTTCACCGCCGCACGTCGTGCCACCGCCGGCGCCGCCGGCCTGGCCGCCCGCCTCACCACCGCCGGACGTTCCACCGCCCGCGCCGCCGCCGGTCGCGTTCGGGTCCGCGACGCACCGGCCCGCCTGGCTACAGACCTGATCGGGCAGACACGCAGCGCACTCCTTGCCCGCGGTGCCGCACACCGTCCGGCTCTGGCGCATCACGCCGATGCACTCGTTCTCGGCGGTACAGCACCCCGAGCAGTTCGACGGCTGGCACTTGGGCGGCATCGTGGTGCCGCAGCCGGGCGTCAGCAGGGCCAGACCCCCGGTGAGCAGGAAAACTCGAATCATGGACGTCATGCTACGCGCAGCCCTATGGTCCGCGCACCATGACTTCGGCCGAAGCCGCCACCTGGTACTTCAAGAAAGCCGCGCGCATCATGGACGTCGGGGAGCGCATCGAGACGCTGCTCGCCACGCCGCTGCGCTCGGTGTCCGTGCAGGTCTCCATCGAGCTCGACAACGGAGAGATCCGCACCTTCAAGGGCTACCGCGTTCAACACGACAACGCCCGCGGCCCGATGAAGGGCGGCCTTCGCTTCCACCCCGACGTCAACGACGACGAGGTGCTCGGCCTGGCCTCGCTGATGACGTGGAAGACCGCGGTGGTGAACCTGCCCTATGGCGGCGCCAAGGGCGGCATCCAGTGCAACCCCGCCGAGCTGTCCGTAAAAGAGCTCGAGCGCCTCACCCGCAAGTTCGTCGACCAGATCCACGACGTCATCGGCCCGACCCGCGACATCCCCGGGCCGGACATGAACACCAACCCGCAGGTGATGGCGTGGATCATGGATCAGTACTCGCGCTACCACGGCCACTCTCCGGCGGTGGTGACGGGCAAGCCCATCGATCTCTACGGGAGCCGGGGCCGCGAGGCCGCCACGGCGCGCGGGCTGCTCTACGTGGCCCGGGAGATCCTCCGTGACGTCGGCCAGCAGGTGACGGGCACGCGCTTCGCCATCCAGGGCTTCGGCAACGTCGGCAGCCACGCGGCGCGGCTCTTCCATGAAGACGGCGGGAAGATCGTCGCGGTCAGTGACGTGCACGGCGGGGTGATGAACCCCGAAGGCCTCGACGTTCCGGCTCTGTTCGATCACGTCAAGAAGAATGGAACCGTGCGCGGCTTCTCTGGCGGCGCACCCTGCCGCAACGAGGACGTGCTGGTGGCCGACTGCGATGTGCTGGTGCCCGCGGCGATCGGCGGCGTCATCACGAAGCAGGTCGCCGCCGAAGTGCGCGCGCGGATCGTCCTCGAGGGTGCCAACGCCCCGTCCACGCCAGAGGCCGACGAGGTCTTCGAGCAGCGCGGCGTGCTGGTCGTCCCCGACATCCTGGCCAACGCCGGTGGCGTCACCGTCAGCTACTTCGAGTGGGTGCAGAACATGCAACACGTCACCTGGGACGAAGAGCGCGTCAACGGCGAGCTCCAGCGGGTGATGAGAGAGGCCTACGAGAAGGTCGGGCAGATCTCGCGCACGCGGAAGCTGCCGCTGCGCACCAGCGCCTACGTGCTCGCGATTGGCCGGGTCGGCAAAGCCACCGTGCTGCGCGGCATCTGATCAGAACGACGTGAACCAGTCGCCGTTGGGAGGGAAGTCCATGTCGATCCCCGCCTCGCTCCTCAAGAAGTTGGTGCAGATCCCCATCTTCCAGGGCCTCACCGTGCCCGAGGCCGCCGAGTTCTTCGAGGTGGCGCTCGAGCAGTCGATCGAGAAGGGCCGCACCCTGTTCCGGGAAGGCGACGAGGGCGACGCGCTCTACGTCATCCTCGCGGGCGAGGCCCACGTCACCAAGAAGGGCATCGAGCTGGCGACGCTGTCGACGCACGCCGTGCTGGGCGAGATGAGCCTGGTCAGCCCCGGCGACACGCGCTCGGCGACCGCGACCGCGAAGAGTGAGCTGACGGTGCTGAAGATCCCCTCCCGCCGGGTGCAGAAGCTCATCAAGGGCGATCACCTCGCCGCGCTCAAGGTGGTCGCCAACCTCGCGCAGGTGATGGCGCAGCGCCTGGCCGCCATCAACGATCGCCTCGTCGGCGGGGATGGAAAGAAGAAGGCCGACCCGAAGAAGGAAGAGCTCGCCGACTTCGCCAGCATCTTGAACCGCTGGTCGTTCTGACGGCAGGCTCACGCCTCGACATGCTCGCTTTCACGATCGCTGGCTGGTTGTTGGCGGCGCCCACCGCGGCCCAGGCTGACGCGTTCGCCGCAAAGGCCGAGTGGGAGGAGCTGTACCTCGCGTTCGCCGCGGCCTCGCCGAAGGGGTTCTCCCCGAAGGACACGGCCCGCATCGCCTCGGCGCTGGCGAAAGGGTGCCAGGCGCTCGTGGCCTCGGACGCGGTGATGGCGTTCTCGCTCGGGGAGAAGTCGGTGGAGTTCTCGAGCACCCCCGGCGCCATCGTATGCACCGCGAAGGCGGCGATTCGAACCGACCAACGCTCCGCGGCCGACGAGGCCTTGCGCACAGGCCTCAAGCGCCACCCGAAGGATGGAGACCTGTCCGTCGAGCTCGGCAAGCTGCTCGTGGACGAGAAGGACGGCGCTGGCGCGATGGCCGTCCTCTCGCAGGTGCCCCGAAAGTCGAAGGCCTTCCCCGAAGCGCAGCGGCTGTTGCGGGAGGCCGAGGGCCTGGCGCGCGAAGACGCCGAAGCGCGCGCGGTGCTGGGCGGGAAGCGACCCGTGACGCCCACCACGCCGTCGCGTCCCGTTCCTCCGGACGAGGTCGCCGTTCGCGTGGGCGCTGAGGATGAAGACGACCCGCCGCCGCAACTGCCGGGCGCGCGCAAGTCACCACCCAGTCTCGGCGCCTCGCGCAGCTATGAGTCGAGCGTCGACGAAGAAGGCCGGCGCATTCGCCAGAACGCCTGGTTCCGTTTCCGCTACTTCAGCGCCCAACGCGACTTCGGCCAGCGCGCCGACTACGAGGGTCGCGTGCAGGACGCGCTCGAGGAGTGCCGCCTCTTCTCCCAGCGCATCCTGGGCGTGTCGCGAGAGAGCGCCGTCGACGTCATCCTCTATTCGAAGGCCGAGTTCACCCTGCACCACGGACCCTGGGCCGCCGCCGCCATCGCGGGCTTCTATTCGCAGAGCGCCATACGCATGAATGACTCGGCAGAGATCAACCCGCGCAACCACGCCGTGCTCGTGCACGAGTACGTCCACGCCGTCATCGACGAGCTCGCGAGCTTCAACGATCGCGGCGTACCCCGCTGGGTCCACGAAGGCCTCGCCGAGTACGTCGAGTGGCAGTTCGAGGGCCGCTCGCGCCCTGAGGGCCGGTACGACACCTCCCTGCGCCAGTTGGCCTCGCAGGGCCGGTTGCCGAAGCTTTCGAGCATGCGAGACGATCCGCTCATCAGCTCCGGCAACCCTGGCGCGCTCTACGCGTTCGCCGCCATCGCCATCGGCACCTACATCGACCGCTGGGGCATGCCCGATCTCCTCGGACTCATCCGCGACATCGGCCGCGGCGTGGTCTTCGAGAAGGCCTTCGCCCAGCACACCGGCACCTCGCTCGACGCCTTCGAGGAGAACATCGCCGACGTCATCCGCTCGCGCTGACGGGAAAAGCCCGCAAGGTTCTTTGGGAAGTGCAGTTTCGCGGGCTAGGCTTGAGGGGTTCTTATGTCTGATACCCAGGCAGCCATGCGCGAGTTCCGCTTCCTCGACGACAAGCGGAAGACGAACGGGCTGACAGCACCCGAAGAGCAGCGTTGGTACGAGCTGGCTGCGCAGCTCGGGGTCGACATGAGCCAGTACGGCCAGTGGGGGGCTGACGGGCAGTGGTACCCGTACCCCGTCGGCTACGATCCGAACCAGGCCGGCTACTACGATCCGGACCAGGCCGCCGCGCAGGGGTGGTATGGCCAACAGCAGGGCTACGGTCAGCAGGCCTACGCTCAAAATCAACCGGCCTACGACCCGAACCAGCAGGCGTACGACCCCAATCAGCAGGCGTACGACCCGAACCAGCAAGCGTACGACCCGAACCAGCAGGCGTACGACCCCAATCAGCAGGCGTACGACCCCAATCAACAGACCTACGATCCGAATCAACCGGCCTACGATGCAGCGCAGTACCCTGCCCAGCCTCCGTCCTACGGCTACCCGCCCGCGGGCTATCCGGCCGGCCCGCAGTACCCACCCCCGGGCTACCCACCGCAGCAGGGCTGGTACGGCCAGCCTGGCTACGCGGACCCGGCGCAGGCGTATCCGCAGTATCCGCCACAGCCGGTGTGGGACCCGGTTCAAGGGGCGTACGTCACCGCGGCTCAGCCCGCCCCGCCGCAGCAGCCCTGGCAACAGCCCGCCGCCTGGCCGACCGGACCGGCTGCGCCTGCGCCGTTGACGGTCGCTCGGCCGCCGGCCGCCGATGCGGTGATGGAGATCTCGGATGAGGAGGTCTCACCCCTTCCGACCGCTCCGCCAGTGGCCGCCCGCGCCTCCGTGCCCGCGCCGCCCTTGAACCTCTCGGTGCCCGACGATCCGATGGGCGACCTGCGGGACTCGCTCCTCGAGGACGTTCCGGAGTCTGGCGCCGCAACGGCTGCCAAAGCCCCGCTCGCGACCAGGCAGGAGGCTGCACCGCCAGTCAATCTGCCGCCTCGGCCGCTCTTCGGGGGCGCCGGTTTTTCGGTCCCCAAGCCGCCCCCCAGCACGTTCCCCACTGCACCGAAGCCCGAGCCAGTTGCTCCGAGGCTCGAAGCGACGGCTGTGTCCGCGCTGTTGCCCGAGCCGGCCGATGAGGTGCCGCTGATCGATGTGCGCAGCAGCGGTGGCATCAGCGCCGAGAGCGCCACCCAGCTCGAGGTCGCCGCTGCCTCGGCACTCGAGGGCGACGGCGGCATCGAAGAGGCCAGCATCTCGCAAGTGACGTCGATCGAAGAGGTCGACCTCGCGCTGACGTCTCCAGCGCCCTCGAGGCCTTCACCCGTCACCAGCATGGAGGCGGCCGCTCCGCCCGTCGCGGTGTTGCCCGATCTCGCCGGGGTCGAGTCGGTTCCCGAGGTGTCGGCGGTGCTCGAAGTTGCGCCCTCTTCGCCGCAGCCCGTGCTGCCTGAGCTGAACGTGGCGTCGGCGGACGAGTCGATTCCCGAGGTGTCGGCGGTGCTCGAGGTCGCGCCGTATTCGCCGCCGCCCGTGCTGCCTGAGCTGAACGTGGCGCCGGCGGTCGGGTCGATCCCTGAGGTGTCGGCGGTGCTCGAGGTCGCGCCGTATTCGCCGCAGCCCGTGCTGCCTGAGCTGAACGTGGCGCCGGCGGACGAGTCGATCCCTGAGGTGTCGGCGGTGCTCGAGGTCGCGCCGTATTCGCCGCAACCTGTGCTGCCTGAGCTGAGCGTGGCGGCGGCGGACGAGTCGATCCCCGAGGTGTCGGCGGTGCTGCAGGTCGCGCCGTATTCGCCCCAGCCGGTACTGCCCGACCTGAACGTGGCGCCGGCGGACGAGTCGATCCCCCAGGTGTCGGCGGTGCTCGACGTCGCGCCGTATTCGTCGCAGCCCGTGCTCCCCGAGCTCGACGTCGTGCCAGCGGACGAGCCGATTGAGGTCGCGCCGCACGCTCCGGAGCCCGTACCGCCCGCCGAGGAGCCGCTGCCCGAGGTCTCGGCGGTGCTGGAGGTCGCGCCGAGCTCGCCCCCGTTGGTGACCGAGGCGGCTCCGGCGGTGAACCAGCCCCTGATGCCGGATCTCATCGCCGAGCGTTGGTCCGACACCTCCCCCCCCTTCGCCGCGAGCACCGCCGCCACGCTGCCGGAGGAGGCAACGCCATCGCTCCCGTCGTTGATGCACCTCGCCGCGGCCGACGCGGTGCTGCCAGAAGTGTCTGCGGTGGTGGAGGTCGCGCCGCCCCTGGTGGAGGCTCCAGCCGCCTTCCCGCAGGAACTGGCCGGTGCCCCGGCTGAGGATCCGTCCTTCGACGTGTCGAAGGCTGCAGACCCAGAGCTTCCGGCACCCGATTCGAGCTGGGCTGATGTCGTCGAGGCCTCTCGAGGACCCGCCGCGGCCGACGCCGGCTTTGCACCCTCGCTCGATGATCTGCCGGTCGTCGATTCCCAGGCGGAGCCGAACGTCACTGTCAGCGGCTTCGAAGCGTCGCTCGACGATCTCCCGGTTGTGGGTGGAGAGATCGCATCCGAGGCCCCGGCTGCGATCCCGCGCCCCTCCGCGCCGTCTGCCTTCGATGCCCTCGCCATTCCGCCGCCGGGTGATGTGGGCGCTCCGTCGGTGATGGTGAGCGAGTGGGACGCGCCCGAGCCGAAGGTGGCCGCGACCGAGGTCCTGGCATCGAACTGGGACGACGCCCCCGCGCCGCTGGCGCCCGCGACCGAGGTCTTTGCGTCGAGCTGGGAAGAGGCTCCGGCTCCCGTGGCACCCGCGACCGAGGTGTTCGCGTCGAATTGGGGGGCGCCGCCCACCCCCGCGACCGAGGTGTTCGCGTCGAATTGGGGGGCGCCGCCCACCCCCGCGACCGAGGTGTTCGCGTCGAATTGGGAGGAGCCCCCCGCACCGGCGGCGCCCTCGACCGACCGCTCTGCGCTGTTCGGCGGCGGAGCGGACTTCTCAGCCAGTCCTGACGATCGCATCGACCTGGCATCGAACGCTGACTTCATCGCGCCGACGGTCTCCCAGGCCGAGCTGCCGACCCTCGATGTCGGGGATGTCTCGGTCGACACCGAGAGCTTCGAGGTCGAATCCGGCCCCGCGGCCAGCCTCGCGACCGGCATGATCGGTGTCTCGGGTGAGGGCGTCGAAGGCGCGCCCATCGAGCTGTCGAACAACGCCGACTTCCTCGATGCCCAGGCGCTCACGAGTACGGGAGAATCCTGGCAGCCCACTGGCGCTGCGCTCGACCTGGCGCCCGAAGAGAACGATGGCGAGATCATTCAGGGGGTCGTCGTCGAAGAGGAGCCCGCCTCGGATCCAGGCTGGGACTCGGCGATCCTGGCGCCCGCGCCCGTCCCACGCCTCCCCGAGACCCGTGTCGCCATGCCCATGGCCCCTGCGCCGGTGATGGCCGCGCCCCCGCCTCAGGTGCCCGCGCCGCCACCGGTCGCGCCAGCTCCGCCTCAGGTCCCCGCAGCGCCCGCTCGCGTCATGGCCGATGAGCTCTTCGATCGGTCGGGCACCGTGAAGAGCCAGGGGCCCGTCGTGCTTCCGGGCGACCATCGTGTCATCCTCCACACCATTGAGGGCCAGGTGAAGCGCGGCGCCCTGAAGGATCCCGATCTCGGCGCCGACGCGCTCTCCCTCCAAGCCCAGGGCGGCGCCGTCGAGTCCATCGCGCTCGGCCGGGTGAAGGCGATCTTCTTCATGCTGGCGCCCGGCGCGCGCTCCCCGGCTGGGGAAGGCCAGAAGATTCGCGTCACCTTCAAGGACGGTCGTCAGGTCGCGGGGTTCTCACGCGATCACGGCAAAGGCGGCCCCGGTTTCTTCGTCGTGCCCGCCGACAATCGCACCAACACCGAGCGCATCTTCATCTACCGCCACGGTGTTGAGGCGGTCGGTATCGAAACCTGAGCATTCCGTAGACGGGCGAACCCCAAGGTCACGGCGACGCTCCGCGTTGGAGAATTTTCCGTTCCAAGCGGACCGCCCCATTGACAGGAGGTAGGCATTTCACGCACCTTGTCCCCGGAAGACACACTGGAGGGCTGGAGGTGCGCGTGCGAGCGAGCGGCATGGAAAAACGAGGATCTCCGCGGATCCCCGTGACGCTCACGGCCCACTGCCGCATCGGCAACCGCTACGTGAAGGACGCCGTGGCCGACCTCTCGGAAGGTGGCCTGTACTTGAAGACGCGAGAGCCGGCGCGCGAAGGCACCCCGGTGCGGGTGGCGCTGGCCCTGCCGTTTGGTGATGGGCCCCGCTACTGCACGCTGGTGGGGCTGGTGGCGCGGGTCGACCGCGATTCGCGTGGGGCCCTCAAAGGGCTCGGCGTGTCGTTCCAGGGCGCCTTGTCGACGGGCGATCGGGACGCGCTCCATGGCTTCCTGCGGCGCTCGACCAACGTCTGAGGTGCGCTTTCAGTTGAGGTAGCTGTCGCGGTCCTTCTTCTTGCCCTGAATCACGGAGAGGTGCGACGAACGCCGCTTGAGCTCGCGCTCGAGCTGGTTCGACCGGAAGCGCAGCCACAGCTGCGAGGGCGTGTAGCCCTGCACCCACGCGATGGTGACGACGAGTCCCAACAGCTGAGGCACCACGGCGGCCCACGAGCCGGTGAGTCCTGCGAGCAGCGTGAAGGCGGCTCCGATGACCGCGAAGGCGTAGCCGGTGATGGGAAAGCCGAACCAGCTGATGCGACCCGGCCCGATGAGGAGCCCCTGGGCGACCCACAGCGCCTCGATGGTGGTGTAGCCACCGGCGAACGCCATCAGGAAGACGTTGGTCGACAGAAAGCCCACCGCGACCGTCAACGCGTTGGCGATGACGTTCACCCCGACGACGAAAACCCAGGTGCGCTGCCGGCCCCACCGCTCGTCGAACCAGCTCCCGGACTGGAGGAGGATGATGACGCCGAAGATGAGCGAGAGCGGGCTGGGGGGAACGATGAAGGTGGGCGTGACGAGCTGCCAGAGCTTGAACTGCTCGATCACATCGGCCGGCTGCAGCAAGAGCTGTTCGCCGACCGCCCGCGCCGCGGCCACCAGCACGGACGAGACGACGAGGAGCAACGCCATCTGGCCACCCGTGCTTCGCGGGGACACCCACCGCCTGACTTCATCGGCGAAGCTCATTCTTCGTACCCCGTGAAACGACGCTGTGCCCGCGGTGGTCCGCGGCCCCGGAAGAGCCGGCCCTTGAGGAATAAGGCCGTCAGGCCCAACACCACCACCGAGATGACGAGGTTCCACCACGGGACCTGCTTGAGTGGGCGGGCGGGCTCGTCGAGCGGGCGGGTGGCGAGGAGCGCCGAGAGGGTGTCGACGGGCACCGCGAAGAGCGATCGCCCCATCTTCGAGGCGAGGACGCCGACCACCTGGCCCTCGGCGTTCACCACCGGGCTGCCAGAGCCGCCCGAGTCCGAGTTCACGTCGAGCTGGAGCAGCGGCTGGCGGTCGGCGTCCTTGAGCTGGAGGCGGCTGTCGGCGGGCAGGCCCGTGGGCCGCACGGCGCTCACCACGCCCTCGGCGAAGCTGAAGTCGAGGCCCAGCGGGTTGCCCAGCACGAAGACGCTGGCGCCCTCCTTGAGTCCTTCGGAGCGGCCGAGCGCAAGCGGCGGCAGGCCCTTCGCGTCGATCTGAACCACGGCGAGGTCGTTCTTCTCCTCCGAGAAGACGACCCCGGTGACGGCCACGCGCCGGCCATCGGCGAAGACGGCCTTCATGGCTGAGAAGCCATCGATGACGTGGTGGTTGGTGACGATGAGGCCGTCGGCGCGAAGGGCGAAGCCAGTGCCGTGCGCCAGGCGCTCGCCCGAGGCCGAGGTCGCCTCGAGCACCACCACCGAGGGCTTGAGCCGCTCGAAGAGGGCGGCACGCGCGGCCTCGTCACCCGTGGCGAGGACCGACAGCATCGCGAGGCCTGCGGCGCTGAGCATCGCGCGGCGCTGCCTTTCGGCTACGCCTTCATCCGGTAGAAGAGGGTGATGGTGAGGCAGTGGAACTCCTTGTCGGAGCTCTGCGTGACTTCCTTGTCGACGATCTCGGCCTGCGGGTTGTCCTTGAGCCAGCGGGTGATCGTCTCACCCATCATCTCGCGGTCCCGCGCCAGCGTCGTCGAGAACACCTTCACGCCCGTGAACGCAACCATCGCCATCGTTCTCCTCCGTCACTGGCGCCCCGGTGGGGCGTCTCTTCAGCGAATGCCGCCCTTGGCGGTGTGCGCCCGATAGTGCTCGCATAGGCCAGGCTCCTTGCAGGTCGGCCCGATGCCATCGGGGTGCGCGACGAAGGGCGTGCGCTCGGACTCGTCCGTGCCACACAGCGCGCAGCGGCGCTTGCGATTCTTCAGTTCAGCCCGGCGCTGCTCGGCGATTTTTTTCGCCTGCTCGCGCAGCGTCTTCGCGTCCGGAACGTTGCCGCTCGTCACAATGCCTCCACGAGTACCGCGATACCTTGACCACCACCAATGCAGGCGCTCCCCACTCCCCAGCGCGCGCCGCGACGTTTGAGTTCATACAGCAGATGCAGGGTGATGCGCGCGCCCGAAGCAGCGAGCGGGTGTCCCACCGCGATGGCGCCGCCGTCGACGTTGGTCGTCTCGCGGGGCAGCCCCAGCTCCTTCTCGACCGCCAGGTACTGCGGCGCGAAGGCCTCGTTCACCTCGAACAGGTCGATGTCGCCGAGCTTGAAGCCGGCCTTGTCCATGAGCGCGCGAATCGCCGGGGCGGGGCCGATGCCCATGATGCGCGGGTCGCACCCGACGGCGGCCCAGTTCACCAGCCGGCCCAGCGGCTTCCTGCCGTGCTTCTCGGCCCAGCTCCGGCTGGCGATGACGGCCGAGGCCGCGCCGTCGTTGATGCCCGAGGCGGCGCCGGGGTGAATGACGCCGTCCTTCTTGAAGACCTTCGGCAGGCGGGAGAAGCCCTCGATCGTCGCGTCGGGACGGCCGTGCTCGTCCTTCGTGAAGAAGGTGGAGCCCTTCTTCGACTTGATCTCGACGGGGTGGATCTCCTGCGTGAAGCGTCCGGCTTCCTGCGCGGCGGCGTGGCGCTTCTGGGAGAGCACCGAGAACGCGTCGACCTCGGCCTGGGTCAGCGTGTACTGCTCGGCGAGGTTCTCGGCGGTGATGCCCATCGGCGCGCCGGTGTAGCTGTCGGTCAGGCCCGTCGTGATGGTGTCTTCGAGCCCGCCCTTGCCCAGCGGGAGCCCCCAACGCGCCCCGCGGATGACGTGCGGTGCCTGCGACATCGACTCCGTACCTCCGGCCAGCACCACCTGCGCCTGCTCGGTCATCAGCATGGAGGCGGCGACGGTGAAGGCCTCGAAGCCCGAGCCGCACAGGCGGTTGACCGTGAGCGCTCCGACCGGCACGGGCACCCCTGTTCGCAGGCCGATGTGGCGGGCGAGGTAGATCGCGTCGGCGCTCGTCTGCATGACGTTGCCGTAGACGACGTGCTGGACCTGCTCGGGGGTGACGTGCGCCTGGGTGAGCGCGGCCTTCGCCGTCTCCACGCCGAGGTCGGTGGCCGAGAAGTCCTTCAGCGTGCCCCCGAACGTCCCGAAGGCCGTGCGTTTGCCCGAGAGGAACCAGATGTCATCGCTCTTCCATGCGCTCTTCATGTTCACGGACTCCACAGCCTGCCCACCAACGGGCCTGCGACCATGCCAAGCCCGCCGAGCGTCCACAACAACCCAACGCCATGCTGTCGCCGAAGCTCCGCGCGGCCCACCGTCAGGTGCCAATCCGTCAGGTGGCCGAGTGCGCCCTCGAGCGTGAAGTCTCCCAGGGGAGTACCCAGCTCGACGATGCGCCGCACGTGCGCGCGGAAGAGGCGATCCGGCGGCGCTCCCGGAAGGCCGGCGCACAGGTGCACGCCGGGAATCGAGGCCCCGGGACGGCGGAAGTTCGACGAGAGGAGGAACCGGCCCCGTCCCGACGTGGTGACGTACGACAGCCGGGCGGCGGGCCCTTCCCGCTCGAGGCGGGGCTCGGGGGGCGTCAGCAGCGATCGCCGCGCGCGGACCAGGGGCGAACCACTCACGAAGGCGAAGGTGTGCTGCGCCGGGTTGACGTAGGCCCAGGTCGTCCGCTCGGGACCCAGTCGACGGTGCTCGAGGAAGGTGCCCACGGGCGCGAAGCCCAGCGCTGCCAGCCCCTCGTGGGTGGGCTCGAGCCACCCCGGGACCGGGACCTCGCTGGTGCCGTCGTCGATCTCGACCCACACGGCGGAGTTGGACACCACCAGGAGCGCTCGCCAGAGGTTCGCCCAGATGAGCGCGGCCCCCAGCAGCACCGTCACCGCCGGGACGAGCGCCTGTGCATCGAGCATCATCGCCCGGGTTTCTTCACCATCGTCGCGCGAGAGTCGATCGCAACGTGCTGGTCCTCTGACGAGCGCTGGAGCACGATGGACCCATGGCCGTGCTGGAGCGGAAGGTGTCGTTGCGAACCGGGCTCACGCCTGACGAGGCGATCGCGGGCCTGAAGACCGTCGTCAAGACCGGACGCACGTTCGCCTTCGACGTTTCGCGCGACGACGTGCCCTTGCGCGGAACGGTGTCGGGCCGCCGCTTCGAGGTGGTTCGACGCACGCAGTTCTGGAACAGCTTCACGCCCATCGGCGCGGGCGAGCTCGTCGAGGCCGAAGGCGGGAGCGCCGTGACGGTGACCTGCTCGATGCACCTGGTTCCCTTCGCGGTGCTCGTGGTGTGGGCGCTGCTCGGCGCTGGCGTCGTGGCCGGGCTCGCCCTGAGCGACGCGCTCATCGGTCCGCTCGCGGTCGCCCTGCTCGTGATGCCCGTGCTGGGGCCAGTGGTCGGCGTGGTGCTCTGGCGTCGTGACCTCGATGCGTTGATCGCCGACATCACCATCGGCATCACCCGGCGCGTCGGCTGAGCGGCGCTCTCATGCGCTGAGAACGCAGTGGAGCGTCCACGCCCGTCCGGTGCGGCGGATCGCCCGCTTCCGCCTCATCTCGCGCAGTTCGGTTCGGCGACTGGCGCCGAGGGCCGGGCATGTGCGTTGCGAACGGACTCCTGGCGCGCACCGCGGGAATGGTCTCGCGGGCGCGTCGAACACTCGAACGAGGTGGAGAGCCATGGGAGGCGTGATGAAGCAGGTCTCGGAGAAGTTGAAGGCGGTGGCGGCGGCGGTGGCAGCCATCGAGAAGCAGTTCGGACGGGGGGCAGTCATGACGTTGGGAGACGAAGCGGGCGAGGTGGCGCCGGTGCAGGTGATTCCGACCGGCTCCGTCGGGTTGGATCGGGCGCTCGGCGTCGGGGGCTACCCGCGCGGCCGGGTGGTGGAGATCTTCGGCAACGAGTCGTCGGGCAAGACGACGTTGACGCTCCACGCGATCGCGCAGGTGCAGGCGCAGGGCGGGGTGGCGGCGTTCATCGACGCGGAGCACGCGCTCGACGTCAGCTACGCCCGCAAGCTGGGGGTGCGGGTCGAGGAGCTGCTGATCTCCCAGCCTGACACCGGAGAGCAGGCGCTCGAGATCACCGAGCACCTGGTGCGGTCCGGCGCGGTCGATCTGATCGTCGTCGACTCGGTCGCGGCCCTGGTGCCCAAGGCCGAGATCGAAGGTGAGATGGGGGACGCGCACATGGGCGTGCAGGCGAGGCTCATGAGCCAGGCCCTGCGCAAGCTCACCGGCGCGGTGAGTCGCACGGGCACCACGATCATCTTCATCAACCAGATCCGCATGAAGATCGGCGTGATGTTCGGCAACCCCGAGACGACGACGGGGGGCAATGCGCTCAAGTTCTACGCGTCGGTGCGCTGCGAGATCCGCCGTGCAGGGAACCTCAAGGACGGCGACGTGGTGATCGGTTCGCGCACGAAGGTGAAGGTGGTGAAGAACAAGGTGGCGCCGCCCTTCCAGGAGGCGGAGTTCGACATCATCTACAACAAGGGCATCAGCCGGGCCGGCGAGGTGCTCGACCTCGGTGAGAAGCTGGGCCTCATCGAGAAGTCGGGGAGCTTCTACTCCGTCGACGGCGAGCGAATGGGCCAGGGGCGCGAGCGCTGCGTGGAGTGGCTGGTGCAGAACGCGCCGAAGCTCGAGGCTATCGCCCAGAAGCTGCTCACCGCGCCACGTACCGAGCCGGCGCCCGTCGTCGAGGCGGCCTGACGTGGGCGCCGTGGTGGCGCTGATGCTGGGGCTGTCCTTCTCAGCGGGCGGCGCGCGGCAAGGGCGCGGTGGCGCCGACCTCTGCCGCACCACCCGCATGGTGATGGCGTCGTCGGCACGGCGTGAACACCATCGACGGCCGCTCGTTCGGCCAGTGAGGCGGTGGTTGCTGCTGCGCGCACGGCGGTAGTTCGCTTCGGGGCCCGATGGTGTGCGCATCGGGCCCCTCGGCGCTCACCGCAGGGTTGACCAGACCGATGCGGCGCGAACGGGCGAGAGCGTCATCGCTCTCCGCGGGGCTGGAGGAGGGCGCGAAGTGGGACCGTGACCGTGCGACCAGACGCTTCCGGGCGGTGCGGGGGGACGGCCCGAAGCCCTCGTGTCGCATGACGCGCTGGTTGGCTCCGCGCGGGGCCGCCGCCCCGGCACGTGGGCCTGGGCGCTGGTCTCTGACACCCCACCTTCACAGGCATCATGCTCGAGGGAGAATCCGCTTCAGCGGTGGGTCGACGCGTGGACTTCCGCGACGCATCGGGATCCACCTCGAACGGCTGAGCACCACAACCACCGCGCAAAGGTGCTCGTCCGACTCTGGATGGCCGGCTCAGCGCAGCCGCGACAACAGCCGCTCGACCGCCGGGCGCAGCTGCCCATCGAGGTCGAAGAACTCGATGCCCATGCCCGAGGCGTGGCCGACCCGGCGCACCCACGCGACGCGGCCCTTGAGGTGCACCGAGAACAACGACGAAGGCGGGCGCACGACGAGCTCGACGAGCTCGTCGACGTCGAGGGGATCCCAGGTGCGGACGAAGGCGCCGCCGTGTGAGAGGTCGGCGAGGCGCTCCCGGCGTGACGCGTCCTTGTGCAGCAGCTTGATTGGCAGCTCGACCTGCACCCGTGGCTCGAGCCGCGTGGCCTCGGGCTGCACCTCGTCGCGGGCGAAGGCCAGCATGCGATCGATGGTGGCGTGGTCTGCTTCGAGGAAGTCGACGCCGAAACACTCGGTGAGCTGGCGGGACCCCTTGCGGCGCGCCCAGGCCAGCTGGCCGCCAAGCTGGAAGTCGCGCGACGGCCGACGGACTCGCACGAGCAACGAGACGAACTCGCCCAGCGCACCCGGCGGTTGCCCCTCGATCGAGAGGCCGCCCAGCTTTCCGTTCGGGTAGGCACGCGGGAGGAGGTCGCCGGGCTGTCCGACGAGCAACTGGAGCCGATGATGCGCGACGGTGCTCCCCACGGGCCGACACCTACGCCAGCGGCGCAGGCGCGGCAATGAGGAGCGCGAAGGTCAGTTCTGCGGGCCCTGGGTCAGCTGCAGGGTGTTGTCGAGCTCGGGCGTTCCCTTTACGAGCTTCGACTTGAGGCGCGCGTGGGTGGCCCACACGCGGCCGTTGGCAAACACCCCGTCCGCGAAGAACCCCACCGCACCCTCGGTCGCCAGCGGCGGCTGCACCATCCAGCTGGCGCCACGGCGAGCGAGCTTCAAGTCGCCGCGCGTGGCGTCCTGGTAGACCGCCCAGACCTGGCCGGGCTGGGTCCCGAAGACGAGCGCGGTGTCGGTGCCGACGAAGCCCTGCTCGCCTGGACGCGCCATGTCGACGCCGGTGTCGATCGTCTCGAGCGTGACGCCCGCCTGCACCTGCGGCGCGAAGTAGAACTTGAGGCTCTTGGTGGTGAAGTCGTGGAACGCGATGGCGACCTGTCGCGACGAGGGCTCGATCTTCACGTCCGGGAAGTAGCCGGTGTCGCCCACGCCATCGATGACGACCGGCGTGCCGCGGGTGTTGGTGGCGTCGACCTGCACGGCGTACAGATCTCCGTCGGGCACCACGCGGCCGTTCGTCACCGGGCCGGTGCGCTGCATGTAGGCGATGATCGCGTTCTTCCCGTTGAAGGCGAGCGACGCGAAGACGCCGGTGCCGAGGGGGATGTCGATGAGCTGCGAGGGGTTGTACTTGCGGCCACAGCGCGCCATGCCGCCCACCGTCACGCACGCCTCGGTGTTCGCGTCGCAGGCAGGCATGCAGCCCATGCCGGCCATCAGACACGTCGGCCCCATGCCGGTGTCCGCGCAGGTGCCGGTGCAGCCATCGCAGGGCGGAGGCGGCCTCGCGAGGCAGGCGATGGTGCGAACGGTCCAGTCGGTCGCCGAGGTCGGGTTCGCCGAGCGCGCCCGGGCGAACTTGAGCGCGGTCAGATCCTTGAGCGCTCCGGTGGGTGCGGGGGCCGGGCAGTCGGCGACGTTGAAGCCGGTGGTAGCGGCTCGCATGAAGTAGGCCACGCCGGGCAGGCCGTCGCCGTCGACCGCGATGGAGCTGTAGAGGCCCACGTCGCCGGTGGTGCCGTCGACGGTGTGCGAGGTCCAGGTAGAGCCGCTGCGAATGGCCACCTTCAAGTCGCCGTTGGTGACGTCGTAGTAGCTGACGTAGGCGAGGCCGTTGTTGGTGGCGATGTCGGTGTAGCGGCCGACGTCCGGGCCGGCTTCGGTGATGCCGCCGCGGGCACCCGAAGGGCCGAAGCGGATCTGCCCCGAGGGCACACCATCGACGTAGTCGACGCCCACCCGCGCCCCCGTCGCGTCGTAGCGGTACACGACGAGGTCGCCGTACTTGCCGTCGTACATCGAGGCGAGGAGGCCCTGTGCGCCGTTCGCGGCCACCGCGGAGAACCGGCCGATGTCGTTGGAAACGAGCCCGGGGAGCTCGGCACAGACGCAGCGCACATCCGGCAGCTTGCAGCTGTCCCAGATGTTCCGGTTGTCCTGGAAGGTGGCGATGAAGCCGGCGTTGCACGTCATCGGGCACGCCGCATCCGTTCGACCCGTGGGGGCCGTGTAGTTCTGGCAGCGGTTGGCCGAGGGGACGCAGCCCTCACCGGCGTTGCAGCTCCCGCCGCAGGGCAGCTCACCCACGCACTCGCCCTGGAAGCAGGACTGACCGTCGGGACAGGCGCCGAGTGCTCCGCAGGCGCGATGCCGGCAGCGCTTGGTGGTCCCGGTGCGATCCGTCCAGTCCTCACAGACGCGATCGCCGACGTCGCCGCAATCGGCATCGACGGCGCATTCATTGAAGCGGTCGGCGCAGCGGGGCGGGTTGCGCTGCGTCTGGCAGCTCTGGCCGGGGCAGCAGTCGCCGTCGGTGGTGCAAAGGCGGTCGACGTAGACGCAGCACTTGATGCCGGCCTTGTCCTTCACGTCGCGGCACGCGTAGTGGTCGGCGCAGGCGGTCTGGTCATCACAGGCGTCGGGTGAGTCGGCCTGGGCATCTTCGACACCGACGCACACGTCTTTCGTGACGAGGGGCGGCGGCCGGTTGCACCCGCTGCAGGCTGAGAAGGAACCACCGAGCGTGATGACGCTCACCACCAGAAACCAGCGCTGGAACATACACGGCACCCTACACCAGTCGCGCGCCCCGGGGAGGCTCAGCCAGCGTCGGGCCTTGACGCATCGGGCGACAGGGTCTCGGGGGCCGCCTCGGCTTCGGCGTCGCGGTCAAGCCGCTGGAGCACCTGTCGCGCCATGTCTCCGCCGTCGAGGGGCCGACAGGACGAATCGAACCGAGCGCTCGGCATGGTTTCGAGGGTGAGACCTTCATCGTCGCACGCGACCACCCGCGCCCCGAAGGTCGGCACGCAGCCAGCATCGGGCCCAGCGCCGACCGTGACGGCGCCCACGAAGCCATCAGGCGTTCGCGTGACCACGAGCGTCGCCAGTGGACTTGGCGGCGGGGCGAACGCTGGGACCGCCGGTGTCTGGGCCTTGACGAGCCACGGCAGCCCCCCGTCTCTCGAGAAGCGCCGGCCCGGCCGACCTGCGTCGACCGGAGTGTCCGAAAAAGCCACCATCACGAGGGTCCCGCCGTCGTCGCTCGCCTCGTATCGCAGCGGCGAAGTCGTCGTCGGTCGATAGGCGCCGCTGGCGTTGGCGAGGCACCCGTCTGGGACACGGATCGGCGGTGGCGACGGCGGTGCCGCAGGTGGCGGTGGTGCCCAAGCCACGCGAACGCACGCCATCATCACCAGACCCGCCCACCACCGCTGCATGGGAGGACCGTAGCGTCGCATGCGCCGAGCGCCACTTCCCATCGTGGCCCAAGGCCTCTCGGTGGAGTAGGCTACGCCTCGATGCGAGTGCTCCCCTGGTTGGTCTTGATCGCCGTGACGACGACGTCGCTCGCCTACGCGCAGGACGATGACGACCTCGCCCCCATCTCGAAGACGCCTGCCAAGCCGAAGCCTGTGGCCAAGCCGAAGCCCAGGCCGAAGCCGAAGCCGACCCCGGTCAAGCCAGCGCCGGTCGACGACGACGATCTGGCCCCGATCGCAGCAAGCAAGGGTGACGTCGTCGTCAAGTTGCCGCAGGGCCTCTCGAACGCGCTGTTGAGCATCGACGGGAAAGAAGTGGGGACGCTCCCAGTGCCGCCGCAGTCGCTGACCGCCGGAGAGCACATCCTCAAGGTCAAGCGTCTGGGCTACGCCGAGTTCGTCAAGAAGATCACCGTCGCAGGTGGGAAGTCGCTCGACGTGGACGTGCGGCTGACAGCGGCGTCGGCGGTGGTGTCGGTGACGAGCGACCTGGCCGACGCGCAGGTCTTGATCAACGGGCGCTCCATGGGCTCGGCGCCCGTGACCCTCGAGGTGCCGCCCGGCTCGACCGAGATCAGCGTTCGGAAGGAGGGCTTCAGCCCTGACAACCAGACGCTGACCCTCATCGCCGGCAAGGACTACCCGGTCGTCGTGAAGTTCAAGCCGGGCAGGACCAGCACCGTGGTGGCCGCGGCCGACCGTCCGGTCGACCCGAAGCTCACGCCGTCCGAGGATCCAGTCGTCGGCATCACCACGCCCGTCGTCGAGACCCCGATCTCCCAGCGCTGGTACTTCTGGGCCGGCATCGCCGCGGCTGCGGTCGTGACAGGAGCGATCATCGCAGCCATCCTCTTGAACCAGCCACCCATGGTGGTGGAGGCGACCGAGGCGCGCGTCTGTAGTCCCGTCGGGTGTGACATCTTCTTCGGTAAACAGTCGATTCGGTCGGCCCTGTCGATGTCCGCGGGGCTGCTGTCGTTCTGACGAGTCGACCGACACCTTCGGGTGACGGGCGACGGTCGGGGCGTGCGGCGTCACGGACGAGCGTCTACAGCGCGCGGCTCATGAGACGTCTCGTTTCGATCGTGGTCGGGGTGATGCTGGGGTGCAGCCCCAGGCCGCCTCCGCTGGCCGTTCCGGAAGGGTGCCAACCGCTCCTCGGCGGTGGCGAGTGCTTCTTGCCATACCCCTCCGACTTCTTTCGGGTCGTCGATTCGGCGCAGCCCTCGGGCTTTTCAGTGCGTGTCCCCGAAGCGGCGGCGCCGCGCTCGAAGACCGGTCAGCCGTACGACGTCACCTCCGAGCTGCCCATCGACGGGTTTTCGACGGTGCCCACGATCGTCGCGACCCTGGGCTTCGGCTTGTCAGGCCAGGGCTTCGTCCCGCTCGAGGCCGGTGGGACGGCGAGCCTCGAGCCCGCGACCTCGAACACGGTGCTCCTCGAGTTGCCCAGCTTCACGCCGGTGGCGCACTGGGTCGATCTCGATCCGCGGGCGACGGATCCGTCGAAGCAGGCGTTGATCGTCCAGCCGTTCTCGCCGCTCAAGGACGACACCCGCTACGTGGTACTGGTGAAGGGCGTGAGGACGACGGCGGGCGAACTGGTCGCGGCGCCCGAGGGCTTTCGTCGTCTGCGCGATGGCGAGGGGACGAGCGACCCATCGCTTGCGGCGCTTTCGACCGCGTTCGAAGCCCGCATCGCCCCAGCCGCGAAGGCCATCGGGGTTCCCCGCGAGTCCCTTCAATTGGCCTGGGAGTTCACGACCGGAAGTCGGAACTGGGCCACGCGCGATCTCTTCCGGGTGCGCGAGCTGACGCTGGCGTTCCTCGACGCGGCGCCCCCAGCCGTGCGCATCACGGTCGCGCAAGACGACCCGGCCGACGACGCCTTCCGCCTCGTGCGTGGGTTCTTCACGGCGCCTCGGTTCTGCACCAACGACGCGCAGCCCGGCTGTCGGCTCGTTCGGGACGTTGGAGGACGCGTCTCGCAGGCCGGCACGGTCGAGGTTCCCTTCGTCGCCGTCATTCCGAAGACCGTGGCGCAGGCGAGCGGCCCCTCCGGGGTGTTCCTCTTCGGGCACGGCTTCTTCGGGAACCTGGCCGAGGCCGAGGGCGGGGCCGCGCGTCGGGTCGCCTCGGAGACCCGCCGCACGCTGCTCGCCACGGAGTGGTGGGGCATGCACTTCACCGACGTCGGGCCCGTGGGCGACGCGCTCACCGGCCGGCTTTCGCAGAGCGCGCGCTTCGTCGATCGCGTGCACCAGGGCATGGCGAACTGGCTGGTGCTCACCCGGGCCGCCGAGACGTTGGGCATGCTGCCGGCCTTCCAGCGCGCCACGGGGGCCCCACTCGTCGAAGGGAAGGCCGACGCCTTCGTCGGCATCAGCCAGGGGCACATCCTCGGCGGCACGATGAACGCGCTCAACCCCGTCACCACCCGGCTTGTCTTCAACGTCGGCGGCGCGGGTCTGACGCACATGATGATGCGGGCCGAGGCCTTCTCGGGCTTGTTCGAGCTGCTGGCGCTGTCGGTGTCGGATCCGCTCGAGCAGCGAAAGTTCCTCGCCGCCATTCAGCGGCCCATCGACCGCATCGATCCCGCCACCTGGGCGCCCTTCGTGTTGCGAGAACCCCTCGCCGGGAACGCGCCGAAGCGAGTCCTCCTGCAGGTGGGCCTCATGGACGCCTCGGTGCCGAACCTGGGCAGCTACCTGCACGCGAGGGCCCTGGGAGTGCCGCTGTTGATGCCCTCGCCGTACGCCCCGTTCGGACTCGCCACCGCCGGCTATCCCGCGGAGCAGGGCTTGCAGCTCCACGACTTCAAGGTGGGTGACGTCGACGCCTTCTATCGGGCGAGCGACTTCCCCAGGACGAAGACGGTGGTGCACGACACCCTGCGCGGGAAGAGCGCGGTGCTGCGGCAGATCGATCGGTTCTTCCGCGACGGCACCATCGTGCAGACGTGCGCTGGCCCGTGCGACCCCGAGTGAGCGTCACTGCCCGCGGAGATCGTCTCCGCCGCCCGAGGTCTTCGGTTCGATGCGCACGAAGACGTCGGTGACGCGCCCGACGCCGTAGTAGTCGAGCACCGTGGCGCGCAGGCGCACCGGCCCCCGCTCGGGCATCAGCGGCGCGAGGTTCACCTCACCGGCCTCGAAGGCGAACGCCCGACGGCCCAGGTTGTCGACCGTCTCCTTGCCCTGCGACACCGGGTCCGCGAAGCCCACCACGGCGGCGCGCAGCACCTTCCCGTCCACGCCCACGGTCTCGAGGAGGATGAAGTTGTCCACGCCGAAGCCCTGGGTGCCGGCCTCGTCGCCGTAGAGCCGCACCTCGGCGCCCTCGGGAGAGAAGGGCGGAGTCTCGCCGGTCGCCACCACGTGCGGGGTGCGGTCGAAGTCCCTCGTGTCCACCTCGAGATCCGGCCGCAGCTCCGTCAGCTGGGTCGTCTCGCGCTCCGGCGTCTCGCTCAACAGTCGGATGGCCCGGGGCGCCGCCGAGGAGTCGACCCGTTTGGGGCACGCGCACAGCGCCAGCGTCAGCAGCAACAGCGAACGGTTCACGGAGTCTCGAGCCTCACGGTGGTGAAGGTTCCGCCGTCGGTGACCTGCCACACCTCGTACGGCGACGAAGGGGCTCCGGCGTCGGGGTTGAAGTCGAGCGCCCCCGAGGCACCCTCGAGGTTGACGGTGCGGCCCTGGCTGAGCGCCGCCGACGCATCACGCCACGTTCCGGGCCCGAGCAGGTAGGTGGTGCCGCTCGTCGCGCTCACCTTCGTCAGCGCCTCGCCCATGCGGGAGCCGGTGATGGCGCCGCCTTCCCGCGAAGCCCACGCAACCGAGAGCATCACCAGCATCGCGGCGTCGTAGCTGTGGCTGGTGAACGAGTAGTCGTCGGGATCGAGCTGGTACCGCGTGCGGTAGCGCGACCGGAAGTCCTGGTAGGCCGTGCCAGCGCCCTGCGCGGGGGTGGTGCCGAACGTGCCCGACAGCTCCGAGAGCGTCTGCGCGGTGACGATGGTGGAGTCCTTCGCGGAGTCGGAGAAGAACCACCGGTGCCCGCTCACCGCCGACAGCGAGGGGTTGGTTCGAGTGCTCGTCAGGAACGGCACGATGTCGACCGGGAAGCCGACGAACACCGTGGTGCGAGGTTGTCCCGCGCTCGGCCCATGGAACGTCTGCAGCGCCATGCTGAACCGGGTGACGTCGATGGGCGAGGTGTAGCCCGAGATCTCCGAGCGCTTGCCCAGGGCCTTGAGGCGCTCCCGGAGCGCCGAGGCGATGCCACGGCCGTAGGAGGTCTCCTCGTAGAGGACCGCGTAGGAGGCCGAGGTCGCGTAGGTGGGCTCCATCGTCAGCAGCCGCGCCATCACCGGCACCTGCAGGGAGTCTGGTGGGGCCACGCGCCACGGTGTTCCGTTTCGCCCGAAGATGCCGATGAGCTCGGGGCTGGTGGCGGTCGCCGAGATGACGAGGGTGCCCGCGTCGACGCGCGCGGGGGTATCGGTCGCGGCCGCGGTCTGGGTGCTGCCCGAGGTGATGATCGCCGGCACCCCGAGCTGCTCGACGGCCCACGTCGTCTGCGCCGTCACCACCGAGGCGATTCGGCCGGTGTTGCACACGTAGAGGGCGAAGAGCCGGTTGTTGATGCCGTTGCTGCCATTGACGTCCTCGATGGCCAGATCGATCGCGTTGAGGCCCGCGACCTCTGACGCGTCCACCACGCCCCCGTCGAGCCCTTGGGAGAGCGGCAGGAGCGCCGCGAGGCGAATGGCGTCGGCCTTGTCGAAGGCACCCACCTCGCGCCGGCACTGGGGTGGCAGCGGCAGGCAGTACTTCTCGAGGCACACGCGGCTGGCGCCACATTGCGCGTCGGTCGTGCATTCCTCGAAGCCGCCGTTGATGAAGGAACAGCTCCCCAGGAGGACGACGCCCCAAAGCCACCACGCAGCGCGCCACCTCACAGCGGCACCTGGAGCACGCCGAAGGCACCACCGCCGGGCAGCGGGCTGAACGACAGGCCTGCGGCGGCACCCTCGGCCTCGCCCTTCGGGAAGAGGATGAGGGCCGTGACGGCGCAGGCCACGCCGACCAGCAGCGACACGTCGGCCACGAGGGACTGCGTGACGGTGTCGCCCTGTCGCGCCCGTTTGTCTTCCAGGAGCGTCGCGGCGCGGAACGCCGTCTTCGACGACGAGGAGAGCAACCCGAGCACCAGGCCCGAGGCGAGGGCGGCGAGGCCGATGCCGCCGACGACGAAGGTCGCCACCTTGCGCCCACTCGTCTTCGATTGCTCGGCGTCGAGGCGTGCCTTCTCTTTTGCTTCGAACTCTGCCTTCTGACGTCGCGCGCGCTCACCCTCGGACTCGGCCTTCTGCCGCGCGTCCCGGGCCTCCTTCTCGAGACGGGCCTTCTCGGCGTCACGGATGCGCGAGTCGGCCTCCTGCCTGGCGAGCAGGTTGCGCAGGCGGTCCATGTTCTGGTTGGCCTTGCGCACCTTGTCCGGGTCGGTCTCGGTCGAGGGCAGCCCCACGTACTTGCGGTAGTACTCGAGCGCCTTCTCGTTCTCGGCGAGGTTGTCGTACGTGCGCGCGAGGTTGTAGGTGAGCGTCGCACTCGGCTCGATCTGGTTGGCCTCGAGCAGCAGCTTGAGCGCGCCCGCGAAGTCGCCCTTGTTGTAGAGGGCCTGGGCGTCGTTGTTGAGCGCCGACACCTTCGGGTTCACGCCGAGGGCGGTGCCAGACAGGAGCAGCAGCCCCACCATGGCGAAGCGAGCGACCATACGTGGCGTGAGCCTACCCGCCGCGGCCCTGAAAGCGAGCCTCGCGTCGGCGTCTTGACGGGCCGGGCGGCGCGAGTCGCCGGTCAGAAAAGTGCCGGGTCCGGCGGTGTTCGGCAGCGCTCGCCGGGCGTCGTTACCCCGTGCCGCCCCGCTCCCGGTGACGTTGTGGCAGTGGCCGCTGGTTCGCGCGCGGTTGAATCGACCGGCCCTCGGAGTCAGGTGGGCGTTGATCATCGCCACGTCGGTCATCTGGGAAGCTGTGCTGGCCGTGCCGCGCGGATGGTGGGGCTCCCAGGCCGACGCGATGCTGGGCCCCAGGCTGCTCGGGCTCGCCATCGAGGGCCGTCGTCGTCTGGGGCTTCGCGCCGACCACCACCGCTGTCCTCTTCGAAGCCCTTCGCCGCCGGGAGAACATTCCGTGAATCGCGCCTCGCAGACGAGCCTCTTGAAGCCCCTCATCGGGTTGTCGCTCCTCATCATCACCATGGGGCTCTTCTCGTGGGTGCTACCGGTCGAGAGCTTCAGCATGTGCCTGACGGGAGCGCTGATGCCGGTGCCTTCGAGGAGCTGCGTGGCCTCTGGGTCGACGCGCCGAGGGCGGCGGCGCTGTCTCCCGAACGTTGGGAGCGCACGTCCCCACCTGTCGACGGTGAGAAAGTGGCGGGGCTCACGGGAGGTCCGTAGGGTGGTGACGTGTCATCGTTGTGGCATCGTCTGACCGAGCCGTCTCCCCTCGTCGTCGACAGCCTCGAGCGTCGCCAGGCGCGCATCCTGGCAGCGGCGTTGACGGTGCTCCTGCCGGTGTGGGCGCTGGCGGTTGCCGCGAACTTCCTGACCCGGACGCGACAGACCACCACGTTCGAGTGGTTCCTGACCGTCGTCATCAATGCGCTCGCCGTGGGCGCCTATGTGATCAGCCGTACGCGGTACCACCGCGTGGGTGCGATGTTCCTCATCGTCACCAGCATCGTGGGCGCGACCGTGTCGCAGTCGTCGGAGCCTGACCGCCTTCGCGTGGTGGTGGGCATGCTCTACGCCGCGTTGGGGCCCATCTTCTCGGCCATCCTCATCAACACCCGCGCAACCCTGCTCGCCGCCATCTGCACCATGGGGTGCTTCGTCGGGTTTGGGCTGTTGAACCCCGTCCTCGATACGTCGGATTTCGTCTTGCCGCTGTTCCTGCTCGGGTTTCTGCTGTCACTGACCGTGGTGGCGTCGGCGGTGCGTGAATCGCAGTTGCGGGTCATCGAGGCGCAGTCGGCGAAGCTCTCAGCCACCCTCGAGTCGGCGCTCGATGCGGTGGTGGTCGTCAATCACGAAGGTGATGTGACGAGCTGGAGCTCCCGCGCCGAGGCCATGTTCGAGCGACCTGCCGCCGAGTCGGTCGGGCGGCGGTTGGCCCAGGTCGTCGCGTCGGGATCCCAGGCCGAACGCATCGACGAGGCGCTCGGCCGTCACGAGGCCACGCGGCTGGAGTTCGAACACGAGGTGACGCCGGAACGGCGGCGCTCGTTCGAGGCGTCGATGGCCCCGCTCAAGGACGGGACGGGGGCGGTGGTGGTGGTGCGCGATCTCACCGAGCGCAAACAACTCGAGGCGCGCCTCATGATGACCGATCGCCTCGAGACCATGGGCCGGCTGGTGGCGGGCGTGGCCCACGAGATCAACAACCCGCTCGCCTACGTCCAGGCGAACCTGCGAGCCCTCGAGGAGGACGTCTCGGCGGCCGCGCTGTCGGAGGGTGACCGGCGGGAGCTGCTCGCCGAGACGCAGGACGGCACGCGCCGCATCCAGGCCATCGTGAAGGATCTGCTGACCTTCTCTCGGCACACGGGCGAGCACGAGGCGCTCACCGCGGTGAACGTCGAGGCCACGCTCGACTCGGCCCTCCACCTCGCTCAGGTACACGTCACCACCGCGAAGGCCATCGTCATCCGGCAGTACGGAACCGCGGGCACCGTCATGGGCGTCGAGGCGCGCCTCGGGCAGGTCTTCCTCACGCTGGTGATGAACGCCGTCCAGGCCCTGCCCCCGACCGGAGGCCGGCGCGAGCTGCTCATCTCGACGCGGCTCGAGGGCGGGAAGGTGTTCGTCGGCATTCGTGACTTCGGCGAGGGCATGACCCCCGAGGTCCGCGCACGGCTCTTCACGCCCTTTTTCACCACCAAGCCGGTCGGCAAGGGCACCGGGTTGGGCTTGTCGATCGCCCACTCCATCGTCACGAGCCTGGGCGGAGAGATTCGCGTCGAGAGCGCGAAAGGGCAGGGGGCGCTGTTCGAGGTGATCCTGCCCGCGGCCTCTTGAGGGGCCGCGCAGCACCGCCGTGGCTACGACCTTCGAGGCGCGGTGAGACGAAGGCGCGAGCGAACCCGCTGGCAGGGTGGGCCCTGTCTGGCCCTCGTCACCAGAAGCCCAGCGTGACCGGGCTGAGCGAAGCCGAAGTCGAGCTGGGAAACGCGTCCTTCGCTTCAGGTCAGCCGCGACAGGAGCGTCTGCCTGATGAGCTCGAGCGTCTTGGGCATGCGCTCTCCGAACTGATCGAAGAACTGCTTCTGGCTGATCAGCTCGTCCTTCCACTCGGCGTCGTTGATGTGGGTGGCCTCGTCAACCTTCGCGGGGTCGATGTCGAGCCCGGACAGATCGATGTGGCCCTGCTTGGGCACCCAGCCGAAGAGGGTCTCCTGGGCGCCGACGCTGCCGTAGGCGCGATCGACGATCCACTTGAGCACGCGCATGTTGTCGCCGTAGCCGGGCCAGAGGAACTTGCCGTCCTTGTTCTTCCGGAACCAGTTCACCATGAAGATCTTCGGCGGGTACGGAATGCGGCCCTGCATCTTGAGCCAGTGCGCGAAGTAGTCGGCGACGTTGTACCCAGCGAAGGGCAGCATCGCCATCGGGTCACGCCGCACCAGGCCCTGCTGGCCAGTCGCGGCAGCGGTCGTCTCTGACGCCAGCGTCGCGCCCAGGTACACGCCGTGGGCCCAGTTGAACGACTGCATGACGAGCGGCACCGTGTTCGAGCGGCGGCCACCGAAGATGATCGCGCTGATGGGCACGCCCCGCGGATCGTTCACGAAGGATGACAGCATCGGGTTGTTCGAGGCCGGCGCGGTGAAGCGCGAGTTGGGGTGCGCGGCCTTCTCGGTCGAGCCCTTCTTCCAGGGCTGGCCCTTCCAGTCGGTGAGCTCTTCGGGCGCCTCGCCGTCCAGGCCCTCCCACCACACCGTCATGTCCCTGGTGACGGCGACGTTGGTGAAGATGGTGTCCTTCGCGATGGTCTTCATCGCGTTGGGGTTCGACGACCAGTTGGTGCCCGGCGCCACGCCGAAGTAGCCGTTCTCGGGGTTGACCGCCCACAGCCGGCCGTCCTCGCCGACGCGTAGCCACGCGATGTCGTCGCCCACCGTGTAGACCTTCCACCCGTCGAAGCGCTTGGGCGGGATCATCATCGCGAAGTTCGTCTTGCCGCAGGCCGAGGGGAAGGCCGCCGCGACGTAGGTGGTGCGCCCGTCGGGATCCTCGACGCCGAGGATCAGCATGTGCTCGGCGAGCCAGCCCTCGTTGCGGCCCAGGTAGCTGCCGATGCGCAGCGCGAGGCACTTCTTGCCGAGCAGCGCGTTGCCGCCGTAGCCCGAGCCGAAGCTCCAGATCGCGTTGTCCTGGGGGAAGTGACAGATGGACCGGCGGTCGAGGTTCAGATCGCCCGTGCAGTGCAGGCCGCGGTTGAAGTCGTTCGAGTCGCCGAGCATGTCGAGCGCCGGCTTCCCCATGCGCGTCATGATGCCCATGTTGAGTGCGACGTAGACCGAGTCGGTCACCTCGATGCCGATCTTCGAGTGCGGGCTCCCCAGCGGGCCCATCACGTAGGGCACCACGTACATCGTGCGGCCCTTCATCGAGCCTGCGAACAGGCCCTTGAGCATCGCGTACGCCTCTTCGGGCGGCTTCCAGTTGTTGGTCGGGCCCGCCTCTTCCTTCGTCGGCGTGCAGATGAAGGTGAGGTGCTCGACCCGCGCGACGTCGTTCGGGTTCGAGCGGTGCAGGTAGCACCCCGGGTGCTTCTGCGGGTTCAGCGGAATCAGGATCCCCTTCGAGACTGCGAACTCGGTCAGTCGCTTCTTCTCCTCGGCGCTGCCGTCGCACCAGACCACCTGATCTGGAGTCGTCATCGCCGCCATCTCGGTGACCCAGTCGAGCAGGCGTTTGTTCGTCGTGAGCGTCGTCGTGACCGTCGGCATGCGTGAAGTCTCTTTCGCGGGGAAAGCAGGGTGTGAAGCCTGGCTGATGCACTACCCGAAAGCGCGTAGGGCGTCTCATGGCCTCATCGGCCAATCAAGCGGGAAGGCCTCATGCGTTCCATGAGCGATCCACGAGGATGCAATGCGTCAGCGAAGGGGCGCCGAAGAACGCGCTGCGTCGTGCGAGCCTCCGCGATTGCCATGGCGAACGAGCCGAGAACGAGTGCGAAGGCAGGCGATCCCACGGCGTTGACGGGCTTCGGCTCGGAGCTGGCTTCCGAGGCGGAACCTGGCGCGCTGCCTCGAACGCAGAACTCGCCACGGCACGCGCCGCTGGGGCTCTTCACCGAACAGCTGTCATCGACGCCGTTCCTCGTGACGCGCGAGCAGGCCCGGCGCTCGTGGTTGTACCGCGTGCGTCCGTCGACGGAGCAGGGCGACTTCGCGCCGGTGCCGCACCCCGGGGTGTCGGCGTGGGGCTCGCATGCGGCGCCCAACCTGCTGGGCTGGAAGCCGCGGCCGTTGCCGCTGGAGCTGACGGATTTCGTCGATGGCCTGTCGACGGTCGCAGTCGGTGGGAGCGCGTCGGAGCAGGCCGGGGTGGCGATTCACGGCTTCGTGGCGAGCGCGCCGATGACGCGGCGGGCGATCTGCTCGGCCGACGGCGAATCGCTGCTCATTCCCGACGAGGGCGAGCTCGAGGTGCGCACCGAGTTCGGCCGCGTCGTCATCGGGCCGGGAGACATGATGCTGCTCCCGCGCGGCGTTCGGTTCGCGGTCAACCCTCTGGGGGGCGCGAGCCGTCGAGGGTGGTGGATCGAAGTGTTCGGCGCGGGGTTCTCCCTGCCGCCGCGCGGGGTGATCGGCGCCAACGGCCTGGCCGAGAGCCGCCACTTCGTCGCGCCCACCGCCGAGTACGAGGACGCCGCGGGCGAGTGGACGGTGTTCCACAAGTTCTCCGGCACGCTGTGGGCGGCCTCGCGGAGCCACTCGCCCTTCGACGTCGTCGCCTGGCACGGCACGGCGGTGCCCCTCGTGTACGACCTGGCCCGCTTCTCTCCCGTGGGCGCGGTCTCCTTCGATCACCCCGATCCCTCGATCTTCACGGTGCTCTCGGCGCCCTCGGCGCTCCCGGGCCGGCACCTGGCCGACCTCGTCGTCTTCCCCGCGCGGTGGGACGCCGCGATGCACACCTTCCGTCGTCCCTGGTACCACCGGCAGGCCGCGACGGAGTGGAGCGCCATCGTCACCGGCCCCACCTCGAACCGCGTCTACTCGCGCGGCGGCAGCTTCCTCTCGCCCCCCTTCACCCCCCACGGCATCACCCCCGACGCGCTGGAGCGGGAGCTGTCGGGGAAGGACGACGAGAAGCCGCGCTTCATCGGCGACGGCGCCACGTGGATTCAGCTCGAGACGCACTTCCAGCTCAGCGTCACCGACGCCTGGAGGGACGCGAGCCACCGCGATCCCGATTTCGCCAACGTCGCCCGCGGCGCGAAGGTGCGCTTCGACCTGCCGGGCAAGGCGTTCCACTCGTCCGAGACGCTGCCAGGCCACAAGCCTTGAAGGTGGTTCAGCTCTCGGGCGCGCTCGTCTGGTGCCGGGCGGCGGGTGTCGCCTCGAGGCCCTTCGACGCCATGTAGATGATGTTCCGGGTGCCCTTCTTGCCGCGGTACATGGCGCGATCGGCGAAGTCGAGGAGCGCGTCCTTCTCCTGCGCGTGCTCGGGGTAGCTGGCGATGCCGATGCAGGTGGTGATGTTCAGGCCGAAGCCCTCGCGCGCGAGGAAGCGGTGGCTCTCGACGGCGCGGCGAATGCGCTCGGCCACCTTGAGCGCGCCGCCGGAGTCGGTGCCACGCAGGAGCAGCACGTACTCGTCGCCACCCCAGCGGCACACCACGTCGTTGTCGCGCACGCAGGCCTTCAGCACGCGCGACACCTCGACGAGAAGCTTGCTGCCCACCACGTGCCCATGCGTGTCGTTGACGCTCTTGAAGTAGTCGAGATCGAGGAAGAGCAACGAGAAGGGCTTCTCGGCGCGGGTGGCGTTCTTGAACTCCTTGTCCAGCACCAGCTCGAGGTAGCGGCTGTTGAAGAGGTGGGTGAGGTCGTCGAGGTAGACGAGATCTTCGACCTCGGCGAAGCGCCCCAGGTTCTTGAGCGCGAGCGCCAGGTGCCGGCCCAGGTACGCCCCGGCCTCGACGCCGGCTTCCGGAAGGTCGCCCGCGAAGAGCAGCAGCACCGCGCCGAGCTTCGTCTCGCCATCGACGATGGGGAGGACGAAGGCGGTCTCGTACGGCCCGGGGACGTCGTCGAGCTGCAGTTCGTGGCCGGCGCGGGCCAGATCCTTGAGCGCCTCGGTGACCTGCGGCGTCACCACCTCGGCGAGCGCTTCGCGATCATCTCCCGGCACGCCCGCCCAGCCTGCGAGCTGCAGCACCTCGTCGTCGTGGACGTAGAGCGCGCAGGCGTCGGCCCCACACAGCGAGAGGAAGCCGCTGGCCGCGGTCTCGACGAGGCGCTCGCGGTCGAGCGTGGTGGCGATGCGCTGGCCGGCCTCGAGCAACGTGACGTACCGGCGCAGCGCCTCGTGCTCCTTGAGCAACGAGTTCTGCGTCAGCGCCCGGCTGACGGCGGTCGCGAGCACCTCGGGGGTGATCGGCTTGACGAGGTAGTCCGAGGCGCCGCTCTTGATGGCCCGCACCGCGGGCTCCACCTTGTCGAGGGCGGTGATGACGAGCACCTCGATGCCCGGGTGTCTCGACTTGACGAACTGGAGCAGCTCCATGCCGTCGGACTCCGGGAAGATCAGATCCGTCACCACCAGATCGAACTTCTGGCTCGCCAGCGCGGTGCGGGCATCGGTCGTCGACGAGACGGGCACCACCAGGTGACCGGCGCCGGTGAGGAAGTCGGCGTAGAGGGCACGCGCGACCTTTTCGTCGTCCACCAGGAGGATCTGCGCCATGGTCAACATGCGTCGTACCAGATGACGCGTCGGTTGCCCCTGTCGGTTTCGAGTCCTCCGTGGTCGCGCCTGAACGTCGGCTGTGCGTCTTTTTCGAGGCAGGTCGAACGCGCTACGCGCTCGAGGCGACGAGCGTGGTCGAAGTCGCGCGCACGCTCGGCGACGAGGACACCTTCCGGGGCCACCTCGGCATTCGGGATCTCTCCGAGATGGTGGGTGGCGGCCCCGAGGTGCGGCCGGGCACCGTGGTGGTCCTCGACACGAGCCCGACCGTGGCCGCGCGCACCCGCCGGGTCGACGGCGTCTTCGATGTGTCGGGGCACCTCGCGCTCCCGCTGTCGAACCGGCTGGTGCCGCTGCTCGCCCCGGTGGTCAAGCAGGGGCTGGTGTCAGAGGCAGGGCTCACCTTCGAGCTCGATGTCTCTCAGCTCGTCCGCGGCCTCCCGAGGCCCCTGAAGCGGGTCGAGCCAGCCGAGGGGACCGCGAAGGGTCCCTGCCTCGTCTTCGAGTCGATGGATCGCCGCTTCGCGCTGCCGCTTGCCGACGTGTCCCAGGTGGCCGGGCGCGGCGCCATGTTCAATCCGGCGCCGGGGGTCGGCTCCTTCGTCGGCGTGCTGATGCACCAGCAGCGGCTGGTGCCGGCCTTCAGCCTCACCGGAGACGAGGCGGAGTCCCTGTTGGTGGTGCTCGAGCTGGCCTCGGGCCCGGTCGCGGTCTCGGCGAGCCGCGCGCACGGCGTCAAGCCCGTCGAGGCGCTCGTTGACACGCTGGTGCTCGACGCCGTCGCGACCTTCGGGTGAGCCGTTCCCGCGCCGCCGTGAGGCTGGAGGATGGCGCGACGTTCAGCCCCGTCTCCGCCACGGCGTCACCTGGCTTCTGCGCCGTCGAGGCATTGGCAGACTCGTTGCTGATCGACGCGATCACGATCGTCGGCTGTTCGTCCTGGGCGGTGCGGCCACCGTCGACGGCGGCGCGACGATTGGGCCCCGTCTCGACCACGGCGTCACTTCGGCTTCTTGATCCAGTGGAGCCGTGGCCCTTCAGGCGGCGCCATCACCGAGGCGAGCACGATGCCCACGCCGAGGAGCGCCAGCACGATGAAGACCAGGGCCGTGGCGTCGATGGGGAGCCGGGGAAACCGGCCGCGGGCGCGGCGCACCTCGGCGATGAGCGTGCCGATGCGCAGCGTCAGCACGTCGCCCTCGGTCAGCTCGAGCAAGAACCCGTCGCCGACCTCCTTCACGCGGCCGGTGCGCACGAGCTCGCTGAAGGTGCGCGCGGCGTCTCCCTGGCTGGAGACCTCACCCTCGACGCCGGCGCTGAAGCGCACCTCGAGGCCCGTTGGCCTCCACGTCAACGTCAGTCGAGCGCTCGAGCCGATGGCGATGTCGTCGTCTGGGCCGTCCCCAAGCACCAACGTCGTACGGCCTCGCCCGTCGAGCACCTCGGCGGTGAGCCGGCGGCTGCCCCATCGGAGGCGCGTTTCCCACGCAGAGTCTGGCCCAGCGACGGTCTTCATCGGAACGGCGCGTCTCGTAACGTCCACCGGCGTGGCTGTCATCGGCCGAAAACACACGGCTGAAAACGACACTGGCCGGTGACGAGTCCCCGACGAGGCGGGGCGTCACCGGCCAGAGACGGTCCTTCGACGGAGGGCTTACTTCTTCTTCTTCAGCTCATCGTCGATGACCGACTTGAACGCGTCGACGGGCTGTGCGCCGACGACCTGGCGCCCGTTGATGAAGAACGTCGGGGTGCCGTTCGCGCCGACCCGCATGCCCTCGTTCGAGTCGTCGGTGATGTACTGGTCGAACTTGTTCGAATCGAGCGCCGCGCGGAACTTGCCCACGTCGAGCTTGAGCTCCTCGGCGTACCGCTCCAGGGACGGACGATCGAGCGCCTGCTGATTGGCGAAGAGCTTGTCGTGGTACTCCCAGAACTTACCCTGCTCGTGCGCTGCCATCGACGCCGCCGCGGCGATCTTCGCGTTGTTGTGGAACGGCAGCGGCTGGTGCTTGAAGACGATCTTCAGCTTGCCCTGGTACTGCTTCTCGAGATCGTGGAGCGTCGGCACCACGCGCGAGCAGAACGGGCACTGGAAGTCCGAGAAGGCGACGATGGTGACCGGCGCGTTCTTGGGGCCGGTCGCCGGCGCGCCGTCGATCTTGATGTCGCTGACGACCTTCTGCGGCTCGGGCGTACCCGGAGCGGCCGGCGGCGGGGCCTTGCCAGCTTCCTTCATGAACTCGGCGTAGAGGTTCTCGAGCTTGACGCCGTTGGAGAGGAGCTTGTCGGCCTTCTTGATCTCCTCGTCGATGACGCTCTTGAAGGACTCGAACGGCTGGGCGCCGACGAACTCGCGGCCGTTGATGAAGAACGTCGGGGTGCCGTTCGCGCCGACCTGCATTCCCTCACTCGAGTCACGCTCCACCTTGGCGGCGAACTTGTTCGAGTCGAGCGCGGCCTTGAACTTGCCGACGTCGAGGCCGAGCTCCTGTGCGTAGCGCTCGAGGCTGGCGCGATCGAGGGCCTGCTGGTTGGCGAAGAGCTTGTCGTGCATCGGCCAGAACTTGCCCTGGTCGTGCGCGGCCATCGACGCCTCGGCGGCGATCTTCGCGTTGTTGTGGAAGGGCAGCGGCTGGTGACGGAAGACGATACGCGCGTCCTTCGCGTAGGTGTCTTCGATCTGCTTCATCGTCGGCACGACGCGCGAACAGAACGGGCACTGGAAGTCCGACCACAGGACGATGGTGACCTTCGCGGCCTTCGGGCCACGGGCCGGGGAGTCGTCCGGCACGTCGACCTTGCGCACCGCGGGGGGCGGGGGCGGGGCCGACGGCTGCTGCTGCTGCGGGGGCGGCGGCGGCGAGGTGACACCCTTCTCGATGATGCGGGCGTAGACCTGATCGGCCGGGGTGCCCGACTTGACCATCTCCTGCGCGCGGCCGAGCTCGGCGTCGATGATGCGCTTGAAGTTGTCGATGGGCTGCGCGCCCGAGAGCTTCTTGCCGTTGATGAAGAACGCGGGCGTGCCGGTCGCGCCGATGGACTGCGCGAGGGCCTGCTCCTTGTCGATCTGCGCCGAGAACTTCGGCAGCTGCATGTCGGCCTTCCACTTGGCGATGTCGAGGCCGAGCTCCTGCGCGTGACGCTCGAGGTCCGCGTCCTCCAGGGCCTTCGTCTGGAACATCTTCTCGTGCATCTCCCAGAACTTGCCCTGCTCACCGGCGGCCATGGCCGAGAGCGCGGCCGGCTTGGCGCGCGGGTGGAACGGGAGCGGGTTGTGCTTCATCACCACGCGCAGGCGCTCGCCGTACTCCTTCTGGAGCTGCACGACCGTCTCGTTCGCGCGCGAGCAGAACGGGCACTGGTAGTCGGAGAACTCGACCATGGTGACGAGCGCGGTGGCCGCGCCCTTCTGGGACGACTCCTCGAGCGGCACGCGGAAGATCGTGTCGTCACCTCCCGCGCCGGACGGGCGGGGGGCGCTGGGGGCCGAAGGCGACGGCGCCGCGGCAATGGAGGGCGCGCTGCCGCCCGAGCCGGACGAGCTCTTGAACATCGAGCCGACGGCGAAGCCAACGACGCCGCCGACGATAAGGGCAATGATGACGGAGGGTTTCATGGGTGCGGGGACTCCCCTGTGGGTGTAAAGGCGCGCGTCCTCTAGCAAACGCTCGCCTGAGTGCAATGCGAACCGGTCATGAGCCTCCCCGCCTGGAAGTTTCAGCGCGCCTGGTCGATGCGCGGGGAAAGCCCTGCCCGATGCCCATCATCGAGCTGGCCAAGGCCCTCCGGAGCGAGCCGAGGGTCGAGCTGTGGGCCGACGATCCCGCCGCACAGGGCGACCTCGCCACGTTCTGCCAGGCCACCGGCCGGGTGACCGAAGCGCTCGAGACGAGTCCTTTCCTGCGTGCGCTCGTCCGGGGTAGGTGACGACCCGGCGGTTTCGGCCGACCCGTGGATCGGCCGGGGAGGGCGAGGTGGGAGCGGCAGCGCCATCGAGAGAATGACCCACGCGCGAGCCTCGCGCGCTATACTGGGCATGGCTGCTGCAGACCGGCGATCCTCCAGCTGAACAGGAGGCTCGCGAATGGGTGATGGGGGTTCTTCGAGGGGCTTGGCACTGATGACGGATCAGGACGTGGAGCTGTCCCGGCGTGAGGCGGAAGCGGTGCAGGAGGAGTCGAACCTCTACGCCGAGTTGACGCGGCTGATGGCCGCGAGCACCGACTACGAGCGCCGCATCAAACAACTCAAGGGCGCCGTCGCAGACGCCGAAGTGCAGGGCGCGCACGACGGCCACCTCTCGGCGAGGGTGAAATCGCTGTCGATGCCAGCGCTCGAGCCCGAAGCGTCGTTGGAGCCGGCCCGGGAGCTGCGGCGCAAGGCGCTGGAGGCGCGCCTTCACGCGACGAAGGACGTACGCGAGCGCATCACCCGGTTCCGCGCCGAGGTGCAGCAGCTGAGCCAGCAACTCACCAGCGACGAGAAGCTCGTGCAGCGGCTGGTGGCGCAGGCAAAGCAGGCGGCCGCGGCGCCCCCACCACGGTCCGAAGAAGACTCGGGCAGCGGCGCGACGATGATCTCCGCGGGGCCTCCCCCCGGTTTGCGGCCCAGGGCGAAGACGCTCACGCCGACTCCGGCTCCCCCGGAACTCGGGGTGATGACGCCCGCGCCCAAGCGCCAATCCCCGCGCGTGCGCATGCAGGCCCAGGTGGACTTCGAGAGCGACGACAACTTCTTCAACGGCTTCTCCGCGAACATCTCGGACGGCGGCGTCTTCGTCGCCACGGTGAACCTGCTGCCACTCGGCACCAACGTCGATCTCGGTTTCTCGTTGCCGACGGGCGAGCGCATCGAGTGCAAGGGTGTGGTGCGGTGGGTGCGCGAGGTCGACGACAAGCAGCCCGACGTGATGCCCGGCATGGGCCTGCAGTTCGTCGATCTTGAGTCCCGCGCCGCCGAGGCGATCGAGTCCTTCATCCAGCAGCGCGAGCCGATGTTCTACGTGGAGTGACCCTCAGGTCAGCTGGAGCACCTTCTCCTCGAGCTTCTTGCCGCGCCACACCGTGGTGAAGAGCACCTTGCGTTCGACGAGCAGGCCGCAGGTGCGCGTGATGACCTCCTCGGGCTGAATCGTCTTCCCGTCGAAGGTGACGCACAGCACGTTGTTGGGCTCCATGCGGGCGTCCTTCACACCCGACATGGCCTTCACCTCGAAGGTGGGCACCTCGCCGCGGGCGATCAGCACTCGGAACTCGGCCATCTGCCCGGTGAGCTCGCTCATCGTCGCGGCGCTCACCAGCTTGCCCTTGTCGAGGATCGCGCTGGCGTCGCAGAGCTCCTCCAGCTCCTGCAGGTTGTGGCTCGACACCACCACCGTATGCTGGCCTTTCAGCTCGCGGATGAGCTGACGTACCGACGCGGCGATCTTCGGGTCGAGACCGGCGGTCGGCTCGTCGAGGAAGATGACGGGCGGGCTGCCCATGAGGGCCTGGGCCATCGACACGCGCTTGGCCATGCCGTGCGAGAGCTGGTTCGAATACATCGACCACGTCTCGGGGAGCTGCACCTTCTCGAGCACCCGCTTCGCCTCGGCCTCGGGAGCGGACAGGCCCGACAGCTCGCCGAAGTAGGTCAGCAGCGCGCCCACCGGCCACGTCGGCGGGAGGATCGCGTCCTGCGGCAACACGCCGACCTTGCCCTTGAGCGCGCCGGGCTCGAACGGATCCGCCCCGAGGATGCGAATCGTCCCTCCCGTGGGGAAGAGGTAGCCCGTCATCATCGAGAACGTGGTCGTCTTGCCCGCGCCGTTGGGGCCGATGAGGCCGTAGCAGTGGCCCTCTTGCACCTCGAAGGACACATCGTCGACAGCGCGCTTGGCGCCGAAGTGCTTCGAGAGCCGCTCCAGTCGAATCGCGGTCTGGCTCACAGGTCCCTCTTCTTCATCACGAGCTGAGCGGCGCCGAGGAAGACGAGCGCGAAGCCGACGTGGATCACCGCCGCCGTCACGAAGCGCATCCAGTCGGGGTGCAGCAGGTCCTGACCGTAGTGCCAGACCGAGAGGTAGCGCGTGTACGCCAGCGGGCTCTCGTCGGTGATCATCGACTTGAGCGAGCCGGCCTCGACCACCTCACCGGGCAGCGTGAAGTACTCGCCGAAGAACGCGAGCGCCCAGATGCAGAAGAGGACCATGATGTTGAGCAGCAGGCTCACCGCCCCCGAGCGCACCAGCGCGCTGCAGAGCGTGGTGAGCGCGAGGTACGCCAGCGCGAGCACGAACGAGGCGGCCAGCAGCCGGCCCGTCCACACCACGACGTCCTTCGCGGCGAAGTCGGCGTTGAGCGCCTTGGCCACCAACACCATCAGCACCGTGCAGACGAAGAGCAGCGCCGTGAAGATCGTCACCTGCGAGGCGAACTTGCCGAGGATGAGCGTGTTGCGCTTGAGCCGCACCACCAGGAACCGAATCGACTTGGGGCCGAGCTCTCCGGCGAGCTGGTCGAAGCCCATCAGCGCCACGAAGAGCGGGACGAAGCGCAGGGTGAGCTTGAAGACGAAGAGCAGCACCACCGGGAGTGTCAGGAGCGACTCGAGCATCTCCTCGTCGTCGGTGATGACGACCGAGAGGAACTGCCGTTTGCCCTGGTTGAGCTGCTCCTGCATGCGCTCGTCGCTCGCGTCGACGCCCGCCGACTGGAGCTGCTTGTCCACCGAGGCGTTGAGCTGCCGGGTGACGAAGCCCACCACCGCCAGGGTGAGGGACACGAACATCACGAAGAGAACGAGGAGCGCGAGCACCCGGCCCGAGCGCGTGGCCCGCACCGTCTCGCCCTTCCACACTGCGCCGATTTCCTGGAGGTCCGTCACGGGCGGCGCTCATAGCCACAAAGGGCCGCCTTGGGATACGGCGGCGTGACGACGTTGGTGTGACGAGGCGAACGAAAGGGAGTGAGTCGATTCATGTGGCAGGCAGTCATCGCGGTACTGCTTCTCGGGGCTGCGCCGGTTTCCGCGCAGGAGCTCACGGAGGACGTCGACCTCGACGTGCCCAGCCGGCTCACCGCGCCGCCATTGTCGAAGGCGACGGCCTTCCCGCTCGAGAAAGACGTGCTGGCCCGCGCCAGACCCGCCGGGGGCAAGCTGGTGGTGGACGTGGAGGGCTCGGCGCAGCCGTTGACGATCGATCCGATGCTGCAGGCCGAGCTCGAGGCGATCCTCGAGAAGTACGAGACGCCCTGGGCGGCGGTGGTCGCGGTCGAGCCCGCGACCGGTCGGGTGCTGGCCATGGCGGAACACAGCGCGGCGGAACCGACGCTGCGGGGCCTCACGACGCGCGCGCTCTACCCGGCGGCGAGCATTTTCAAGATCGTCACCGCGGCGGCACTCCTCGGCGTGGGCGTCGACCCGGCCGAGGTGCTCTGCGCGCACGGAGGCAAACGCAAGGTCAAGGAGGCGCAGCTCGAGGACTCCGAGAAGGACACCCGCTGCCTCACCTTGAGCCGCGCGCTGGCGATGAGCGCCAACGTGCTCTTCGCCAAGTTCACCTCTCGCTACCTCGATCCCGAGAAGCTGAAGGTCGCCGCGCGGGCGTTCCACTTCAACGTGTCGTTCCCCTTTCCGGTGCCGACGGACCCCTCACTCGCGGCGATCCCCAGCGAGACGTATCCGCTGGCGCTCACCGGAGCGGGGTTTGGAGACGTCTACCTCTCACCCCTCCACGGCGCTGCGCTCGCCGCCGTCGCTGCGAATGGAGGGCTGTGGCGAACCCCCGTGCTCTTCGAAAGGGACGTCCCCCAGGGTCCGCCGACCGAGCGCGTCGTCACCGAGCAGGTCGCCGCCCAACTCACCGGCATGTTGGAAGAGACGGTCACCGAGGGCACGGCCCGGCGGATCTTCCATGAGCGCGGCATGCGCGTGCCTGGGGCGGTAGGGAAAACGGGTAGCCTCGCCGACAAGACACCCTACCGTGACTACACGTGGTTCGTGGGCTTCGCCCCGAGGGACTCGCCACGCATCGCCGTGGCCGCCGTGATCGTCAACGAGGCGAAGTGGCGCATCCGGGCCACCTGGCTGGGTCGTGAGGCGATGCGGTTGTTCCTCTCGCGCCGCTGATTTTCCTGCGCGTCGGGCCGCCGGCCGCTACTCCTCACGCACTTCGCCCAGACAGGCGTCCCCATGACCGACTCCGCTCCCCCGCGCTCCATGTGGTCTCGCTCGTCGAAGCTGCTCAAGCTCGCGGCCGGCCTCGCGCAAAAAGAGGCGAGTGGGCGAATCAGCCGCGCGTTCGAGAAGGGCGAAGAGCTCGCGCAGCGCCTGCACACCGCCAAGGTCCAGGTGGAGCAGGCGCGGGCGATCGTCGAACACCTCGGCCAGCTCAAGGGCGCGGCCATGAAGGCGGGCCAGCTGCTCAGCATGGAGCTGCGCGACGTGCTCCCGCCTGAGGTCATCGAGATCCTCAGCAAGCTCCAGGACTCGGGCAACCACGTCGGCTTCGACGAGATCCGCTCCATCCTGAAGGACGAGCTGGGGGAAGACCTGCTGGCGCAGCTCGAGCTGACGCCGACACCGCTCGCCAGCGCCTCCATCGGGCAGGTGCACTTCGCGCACTGGAACCGGCCGGACGGGACACGCGAGGCCATCGTCCTCAAGGTGCAGTTCCGCGGCATCGCCGACACCATCGAGTCCGACCTCGCGGTGCTGGAGAAGGTGGCGCGGCTGTTCCTCGCGATGCAGCTGAAGGACATCGAGGTCTCGGGCGCATTCCAGGAGCTCAAGGCCGTGCTCATTCGGGAGACCGACTACGAGGCCGAGGCCGACGCGCTCGAAAAGTACCGCGAGAAGGCGGCGACGCTCCCCGGCGTTCGGGTGCCGCGCTGCTTTCGGGAGCTGTCGACGAAACGCGTGCTGGCGCTCTCGTTCGAAGCGGGCGTGAAGGTCGACGCGTTCCTCTCGACGAACCCTGCTCAGGCCGAGCGTGAGCGCTACGCCCACGTCTTCCTCGACCTCTACTTCCGCGAGTTCTTCGACTGGGGCCTCGTCCAGACCGACGCGAACTTTGCGAACTTCCTCTTCCGGCCCTCGACGAGCGAGCTGGTGGTGCTCGACTTCGGCGCCACCCGCGAATACCCGCAGGCGTTCCGGGACGACTACCGGCAGCTCATCCTCTCGAGCTACCGGCGGGACGAGCAGGCGGCGTACGAGGCCGCGCTGCGCCTGGGGCTGATCGACCCGACCGAGAGTGAGGCGGCGCGCCGAGCCCTGATGGCGCTGCTCGAGTCGGTGCTCTGCATCTTCCGCGACGAGCAACAGCCCTACGACTTCACCGACCGGCGCCACACCGACGCGGCCGCCGAGGCGCTCAAGGCCTTTTACAAGTCGCTCAAGCGGGGCACCGCGCCAGCGCAGCTCATCTTCCTCCACCGCAAGCTCGCGGGCGTCCACGCGATGGGCAAGGCGCTCGGCGCGAAGATGGACCTGCGCGTGTATTGGCGGCGTCTGGAAGCGGACGAACGGCGCGCGGCGTAGCGGTCAGCGCTGGACCCAGCCCTGGGAGAGGAAGCGATCGAACGCTGTGAGGGCCTCGAACTCCTTCAGCGGCGCCACCCGGACGATGGCCTCGAGTTCGCGTTTGCCGTCGACGCGGGCGAGCAGGTACCGCTCGGCCGCCGACAGGGGCAGGGCGGCGATCTGATCGGCTGAGAGCGGCGTGCTCGGCACCAGCCGCTTCGCCATCAGATCCGCGCGCAGCTGCGGGTGCCACGCCGCCTCGATCTGCTTGAGCAGGAACGTCGCCTCGAGCGTCGGCACCAGCTGGTTCGAGCGTCGCGCCACCGAGTAGGCATCGCGGAAGTTCGACTGCGCGAAGAAGGCCCGGGCGTTCTCCATGAGCTGTTCGGGGCTCGGGCTGTCGCCGAGGCCGAGATCGACGTCGACGGAGAACTCCGGCTCCTTCTCGGCGCGTGGCGGCTTCACCACGATCGCCCCCGTCGCGTGCAGCGCGTAGAGCCGCTGGTACAGGAAGAAGTCGGTCGCGTGCAGCCCGAGCGCGAGCTCCTCGAGCGTCTTGCCCGACTCGATGCCCTTGAGGAGCTTCAGGTCGAGCGAGCCCTTGCGCGGCGTCATCTCGAGCAGGTCTTCCTTCACCTCGAGCGTGCACAGCGGCGAGGGGAACACCTTGCGAATCTGCTCCCAGGCCTGCGCGCGGAAGTCGCCCTCTTTGTACACGTCCATCAACGAGACGCGCACGTCGAGGCCATCGGCGGGAGGCGGCGGCAGGCCCGGCGTGAAGGCGAAGAGCCCCGTCTTCCACTCGCACGCCTCGTGGAGCGTCTCTCGGAACTTGGTCGCGAGCGCGGCCACGACGACGTCTTCCTTCACCAGGCCGATCAACACGAGGATCCGCCCGAGGTAGACCTTCGTCTCCTGCTGCGTCTGCCAGGCGCGGTTGAACTGCTCCTCGCTGATGTGCCCCATGTTGATGAGGAACTGCCCGAGGTACTCGCGCGGCAGGTTCGACGAGGCGTTGATGATGCGACCCTGCTCGAGGTGCACCTGCTTCTTCGTGCCTTCCTTCTCGAGCGTCAGCACCCCCGTTGCCATGCGGTTGGCCAGGAAGACGATCAGATCGCGGATCGGCATCGTCTCGAAGTCGCCTGCCAGGCCGCGGCTCGTCACGCCGGGTATTCCACGCGAAAGCTCGACCGTCCTCAATGGTTGGTTCACGAGCGAGAACGGCGCAGGAATGGCACTTCGAGGAGCGTTGTACCCACAGGACCACCTTCAGGATCGAGAAGACCTGCGCAGCCATGCCGGGGCCACCGAATTCCCTTCCTGGAGGTAGGCTCGTGGCTCCCATGGGTTCGGGTAAGCCAGTGTGCGATGGGCCGACGGTGGTGCTCTACGGAAGGCCCGGGTGCCCGTTGTGTGACGAGGCACGCGAGGTGCTCGATGAGGCGGCCGAGACGACGCCGTTCGGGCTCGAGACACGCAACATCCTCGAGCACGAGTCGTGGTTCGAGGCGTTTCGCTACCGCGTCCCCGTGGTCGAGGTGAATGGAATCGTGCGCCTCGAGTTGCGGTTTTCCCTCAAGGACGTACACGCAGTGCTGTCTTCCAGTGGAAAGTGAGGCGTCGTGAGCGTCGTCGAAGAGCACATCATCACCGCATTCCGCCAGGTCCCCCGTACCGGAGTCATCTTCGTCACCACCGAGGCGCAGCGGCTGGGCTTCAGCGCGAAGAACCCCGAGTGGTGCAACCTCGGGCAGGGACAACCCGAGACCGGCGAGCTGCCCGGCGCTCCAGCGCGCTTTCACACCATTCCCGTCGACGTCGACGATCAGGAATACGCGCCGGTGCAGGGCCTCCCGGAGCTCCGCGAGGCGATCGCGACACTCTACAACCGGCTCTACCGCAAGGGGAAACGCTCGCAGTACGGCCCCGAGAACGTGAGCGTCTCGGGCGGAGGGCGGGTCTCGTTGACCCGCGCCGCCGCCGCGCTTGGCCACATCAACCTCGGCCACTTCCTGCCGGACTACACAGCGTACGAAGAGCTCCTCGACATCTTCAAGGCGTTCACGCCCATCCCCATCCTCCTCGAGGGCGATCGGGGGTACGCGTTCTCGGCGGACGACCTTCGGCGGGAGGTGCTGGGCCGTGGGCTGTCGGCGGTGCTGCTGTCGAACCCGTGCAACCCGACCGGCAAGGTGGTGCAGGGCAAGGAGCTCGAGAAGTGGGTCGAGGTGTCGCGTGAGCTCGACTGCACGCTGCTGATGGACGAGTTCTATTCGCACTACATCTGGAACAGCCCGCCCGGGGTGCTGCCGGTCGAGAGCGCCGCCCGGTATGTCGACGACGTGAACCAGGATCCCGTCGTGTTGTTCGACGGGCTCACCAAGAACTGGCGCTACCCGGGCTGGCGCGTGACGTGGACCATCGGCCCGAAGCAGGTGATCGACGCGGTGGCCTCGGCGGGCAGCTTTCTCGACGGGGGCGGGAACAAGCCGGTGCAGCGCGCGGCCATTCCGCTCCTCGACGAGGCCTTCGTGGTGCAGGAGACGATGGCGCTCCACAAGGCGTTTCAAGAGAAGCGCGACCGACTGCTCTCGGGCCTCATGCGCCTGGGTATTCGCGCCGACCGTGTGCCCGATGGGACGTTCTACGTGTGGGGGAACGTGGCGCAGCTCCCGGCGCCGTTGAACGACGGCATGGGCTTCTTCCGCGCGGCGCTCGAGAAGAAGGTGATCACCGTGCCCGGCGAGTTCTTCGACGTGAACCCGGGCAAGCGACGCGCGGCGCGGGCCAGCCGCTTCCGCCAGTACGTGCGGTTCAGCTTCGGGCCGACGATGGCCACCCTCGAGACGGCGCTGGGACGCCTCGAGCAACTGGTCTCCGACGCGATGAAGGCCGCCTGAGCCGTTCGCCGGTCGACACCGACCACTGGTCGGACCGTCAGCGTGAATCTGTTGCGTCGTTGTGACGCGGCCCACACAGTCGTTTTCGTGTTCCCCCGCGTCGTCGCGCTGCTGCTGTTTGCACTCCCTGCCGTCGGTCGTGCGCAGCGCGACGGCGGGCTCTCGGTCGAAGTCACCACCGCGCCACTGGCGCCAGCCTGGGCGCCCCTCACCACGCCGTTGTCTCTGCTCGCGCCCGGGAGCGGCCAGCTGCTCCGCGGAGACCTCCGGCTCGGTGGCGCGATGCTCGGCACCGGCGCAGGCCTGCTGGGCCTCGCCCTGGGTGGTGCGTTCTTCATGGCTGGCACCGGCGCGAGTGACGTCTCGACCGCGGTGGGCCCGCCGCTGGGCATCATCGGCCTGGGTGGCTTTCTGTCCCTGGGGCTCGCGGACGCGGTCGGCACCGTCTCGTCGTCGGACCTCGCGATTCCCTCAGAGACGGCGTGGGACGCGTGGAACGCAAGGTGGCGCGGCGGCGTGAACGCGCTGGTGGCGCCCCGGGCCGGACAACCCGGAGCCGCCGGCGTCTCGGCCTTCGGCAGCTTTCGCTCCGGACGCATCCTCGCGCTGGTGGAAGCGGGAAACGTCGCCGGGACCCTCGACGGCTGGGTGATGGGCGGCGGCGGCGTGAAGCTCGTCGGCTACGGGTTGGACGCGTCGCGCGCGGGCCTGTGGTTCGAGACCTCCCTGCGTCAGGAATGGGCGGGGCGTGTCGGGTTCGATGCCACGCGTTGGCGCACCCAGGTGGTGTCGATTCTGCCGATGGGACTCCTCGCGCCAAGGTTCGGCCGCGTCACGTCGGTGCTCCGGCTCGGGGTCGATCCAACGTGGGTCCGCTACCGCGAGCGCGGCGTCACGGGCTTCGAGCTGCCGTTGAGCGGTGGCTTCGAGGTGCGTACGGGCCTCACCGACTGGTTGCGCGGGCACGTGGGCTACGAGCACGCGCGCGACGGCCTGGTGGGTGGCAGCAGCATCGGCTTCCTCGGCTCCTTTCACGCGGGCGTCGAGCTCGCGCTCCCGGGAGATCTCGCGTGGGACGTACGCGTCGTCACCGGAACGCCGTTGGCCTTCTTCACCTCACTCGAATGGAGGCGCCGATGAGGGCGCTCGCACTCGTCTTGCTCGTTGGCTGCTCGTCGGTGACCGATCCCGAGCCGCGGGCGCAGCTCGATCTCTCGTTGGGTACGGCTGAACGCGACGGCCTCACCTTCCGCGCTGGCGAAGGGCTGCTCCACGCAGTCTCGGAGCTCGATGGCGTGCCGGTCTTCCGCGCCTCATGCCCCGAGTTCGAGATGACGATCGAGGCCGCCGCGGGCGCCGCTCGGCAGACGCGGTTGGTGATTCGCAACGTGCCGCTCGGTCTTCGGCTCTCGGCGTCGGCTGGAGTCCTCGGTCCGACGGACGCGCCGGTGGCAGGCACGCCGGTCGATGGGCTTCACCTGGGGCTGTCGTGGAACGTCACCCTGCCGGCCGGCCTCGACCGCGTCACGCTGCGCACCACCGAGGCTGCGCGTGACTTCACCTTCCTGGCTTTTGGCGACATTCAGCGCGGCCTGCCGCGGTTCGGCGACGTGGTCGAGGTGCTCAACGCCCGGCCCGACGCGGAGTTCATCGTGGTGATGGGCGATCTCACCAACGTCTCCACCGAGCCCGAGTTCGACGCCATCGAGCGCGCCTTCGACACGATCCGCCTGCCGATGGTGCTCACGCCGGGGAACCACGACGCCTACCGCAGCTTCGCATTCCAGGAGCGCTTCGGGCGGGCCAACTACTCCTGCGTGGCGCGTGGCGTTCGGTTCACCAGCCTCGACTCGTCGAACGCGGGGCTCTCGGAGACGGGCTGGCGGCTCTACGACGAGGCGCTCGAGGCGGGGAAGGACCAGCCGCACGTCGTCTTCAGCCACATTCCCGCGACGGAGACCTTCGGCGTGCGCAGCGGTCAGTGGAACTCACGGGTCGAGGCGCGGCGCTTTGTAGCGAGCACGGCGTCGGCCGGCGTCGACCTGATCCTCTTCGGCCACCTGCACACGCTCGACCGCTACGAGCTCGGCGGCGTCCCCACCGTCATCTCCGGTGGCGCAGGCGCCCTCGAGGAGCGCCTCGACGGCATCGATCGCCATGTCCTCGAGGTCCGCGTCACCAACGGCCAACCAGCGGTCGAGGTGGTTCGCGTCGATCCGTGACGACTACTTCGGCTCGGCCTGCGACAGGGTGTCCTTCCACTCGCCGGTCGCGCCACCATCGGGTGCGCGGTACTCGTTGGAGTGGTTCACCATCAGCCGGTTCGTCGTGAAGACCGCGCTCGCCGAGTAGGTGCCTTCGACGACGACGCCGATGCCCTCGCGGAACATCTGCGGAGGCGTCATGCCGCTCGACACCTTCACCTTCGGCGCGCCGGGCGTGCGCGAGTCGGCCACGTCGAACGTGAGGCTCGTGTGCTCCGGGTTCCACACCACGCTGCCGGGCACGACGATCCCACCGAGCCGAATGGTGGCGCCATAGGCCTTGTCGCCCTGGGCCAGCATCTCTCCGGGCTTCCAGTAATAGACGAGGTTTTCGCCGATGCTGCCGAAGGCGATCCACGCGAGCGCGCTGGCCGCCACGAGGAGAGCTCCGACGGCGATGAGGCGGTTTCTCGATTCGGGTTTCAAGTGGGGCTCCTCGTCAGGCGGCGGATTTTCTGGGCCGACGCACGAATAACGACGCGGCGTACGCAAGCACACCGGCCGTCCCCAGACCGTACGCGGCGTAGACGTATTCCCAACCTCCCTGAATCACGCCCGAGTAGCCCTTCTCGATGCCTTCAGGGTGCTTCGCGGCAGGCTCGGCCGGAGCTGCTGGTGCGGCTGTCGGTGCGGGCGCAGGGGCAGGCGGCGCGATGTCAGCGAGCACGGGCGTGGCAAGCAGGGCGAGGGTGAGGAGCAGCGGCCTCATGCGACCTCCGGGCGGGGCGCTTCGAGCGGAGGCAGCTCCATCGCCGCCGTCTGCCGCGAGCGGGCGATCTCGTAGCGTTTCACGATGAACACGAAGAGGAAGCACAGCATCGTCACTGCGCCCCACCGCAGCACTGCCACCATCGGCTTGTCGACGGTCGAGGGGTTCGACTGCACCTGGTGCAGGCTGTTCCACCAGCGCACCGAGAACCACACGATGGGCAGCGAGACATAGGAGAGGATCGCCGCGGCGGCGCTCCAGGTGGCGCGGCGCTCAGGGTCTTCCGTGAAGCTGCGCAGCGCGAGGTAGCCGACGTAGGCCAGCAGCATGACCGTGGTGGAGATGAGGCGGGGATCCCAGTCCCACCAGACGCCCCACGTCGGCCGCGCCCAGATGCTCCCCATCGTGACGCCCACCGCGCCGAAGTAGACGCCCACCTCGGCGGCCGACTCCGCCAGCGCATCGGTGACCCACGACTTCTTCATCAGGTACGCGACCGCGCAGCCGACGTTCAGCGTGAAGGCCAGCAGCGCCATCCACACGTGGGGAACATGCACGTAGAGGATGCGCCCGACATCACTCATGAACTGTTCCTTCGGCGCCCAGGACAGGCCGAAGTACCAGAGGCTCACGAGCATCACGGCGCCCAGCGCCGCGACGAGCTTCCACGCGAAGGGCCGCACCTTCGGCGAGGCGACGTGGGCCCCGATCGCTCCGACGACCAGCGCGAGCACCACGAGTGGAAGCATCGGTGTCATTCAGTCTTCCTCGGCAACCTTCGGGAACAGCAGGAACCCGACGGACAGATAGATGAGATCGAAAGCGGTCAGCAACTTGAGCCACGAGCCCAGCTGTTCTTGCGGGTCGGGCTGGAGCGTGAACTTCGTCGCGCTGACCGAGGCGAGCAGCAGCGGGACCAGCACCGGAAACAACAGCAGGGGGAGCATGACGTCCCGCGCGCGCGCGTTGGCGCTGATGGCCGAATACACGGTGCCTGGCGCGCTGATGCCCACGCAGCCCAGGAAGAGCACCAGCACCAGCGACAGCGGCGCGCGGGTCAAGTCGACGTCGTAGAGCGCCACCGTCACCGGCAGCAGCACCAGCGAGAGGATGAAGAGCAGGCTCGCGTTGCCGAACACCTTGCCGATGAAGATGGCGCGGGGCTCCACGGGCGTCAGCACCAGCCCGGTGAGCGCCTGGTTCTCGGACTCCACGCGAAACGACTCGCCGAGCGACAAGACGCTCGCGAAGAGCAGGCCCAGCCACAGGTAGCCCGGCGCGTGGGCCCGCAGCGTGACGATGTCGGGGCCCATCGCGAACGAGAAGAGGAGCAGGGTGGCGAGCGAGAAGAAGATGATGGCGGTCAGCCGCGCGCGCGTGCGCCATTCGATCTGCCAGTCCTTCTTCAGCACCAGCCACGCGGCGGTCAACAGCGAGGGGCGCGTCATGCCGGCGCCACCTTTCGCCCGCCCTCGAGGTGGAGGCGCTCCTGGGTCAGGCGCAGGCCCTGGTCGACGAGGTGCGTGGCGAGGACGACCGAGGTGCCGCTGGCCTGCAGCTCGCGAATGATGCCCTCCATCTGCTCGATGCCGGCGGGGTCGAGCTCACCGAAGGGCTCGTCGAGGAGCGCGACCTTCGGAGCCCGCATGAGGAGCCGCGCGATGGCGAGCCGCTTGCGCATGCCGGCCGAGAACTGCCGCACCGGACTGTCGGCGCGCCCTTCGAGGCCCATGCGCGACAGCAGGCCCTTCACCACGTCGGCTGGCTGGGGCACGCCGAGGAACTTCGCGGTGAGCGTGAGGTTCTGCGCGGCGCTCAAGTCCTCGTAGTGAAACGACGCGTGCGAGACGAGCGCCACCAGCGGCCGCAAGGCGTCGCGCTCGAGCTGTGAGTGGTACCCCATCACCTTGAGCACGCCGGCGGTGGGGAACGACGCGGTGGCGATGAGGCGCAGGAGCGTCGTCTTGCCCGAGCCATTATGTCCCGTGAGGAGCAGGGACCGCCCCGCGTCGAGGGTGAAGCTCAACCGCGAAAGCGCCCAGCGCGCGCCGAAACGCTTGCTGATGTCGAGAGCCTCCAGCGCGAGTGCCACGGTCGTCACGGCTATCTCACGAGCGCCGTCGACACCGCAACATTCCGGGGAACGCCCCAAGCGCAGGTTCTGCGTCCATCAGCAGGACACTTCAGGAGCCGGCGGTCGCGGTCGTGAGGGCGTGAAAGCGACGAGAGACCGAGAGGAACTCGGGGTCGGAAAAGAGGGCCGCCGCGTCCGGCTTCGACAGGCCCAGCCTCGTCACCATCGCGTGGACGCGTTCATCGTCGGTCGTCGTCATCGACAGGCCCAGGCGCTCGTGAAGCCACAGCCGCGTCTCGCGACGGAGCCCCTCGACCAGCTCCGACTCCACGCCCGCGCGCTGGGTGAGCCGCGCCATCGCCTCGACGTACTCGAGCCCGGAGCGGTGCGCCGACGTGGGCTCCGCGCGGACGGGGCCCAGGCGGGTGCCGGTGGCGACGATGAACACGAGCGCCGCGAAGCCGAACTGCAGGAGCGTCGCCCACAGCGGCAGCGTCGGCCGAACGCCCGTGCGCGCGACGTGATGGGACTCGTCAATCCAGAGAGGTCCACGGGCCGCGAGGTTGAGCCAGAGCTGCGCGTTGCCTTCGAGATCGAGCCGGCCGTTCTCGAGCAGATCGGCCCCGGTGGCGACGTAGACCTGGCCCTGGCCTTCACGGAACCACCACAGCGCGTGCGGCCGGGTCAGCGGGACGGCGTCGGGGCGCGTCAGCGTGATGGTGAGGTCTCCTGCGACGCGGAGCCGCTCGACGCCCGACAGCGCGCCACGCCGATGCACGACCGAGACCGTTCCACCCGCCGGGTCTCGGCCGATGGCGTCGATCGGCACCGAGCTGTGGCCCTTCGCGCCGAGATAGCCTCGCAGCTCGCCGATGCCGGTCGTCCGCGGGAGGAGGATGACCAGCGTCCCGCCCCTTCCGGCGAAGTCCCGCAGGGCGGCGAGCTCAGCCTCGTCCACGGTGCTCGCCGTCGGCGCAGGAATCACGACCGTCGCGACGTCAGCGTCGAGCGCGGTGAGTGACGACGTCCTCGCGCGCACATCGAAGCCTGCCTCCGTCAGCCAGGTGTGCAGCACCTTGAGGCCGCGCGGGCCCGGGTTGTCGACGCGGGGCACGTTCGAGACCTGCTCGTCCGACTCCGCGGCGAGGCCCACCGCCAACGCAACCACGAGGAGCACGGCGTAGAGCAGCCAGAGGCCCTGGCGGTTCATGGGCGGGGCTCCGCGCTCCCGGCGTTCACCTGAAGCACCAGGCGGTCAGCCTCATCGACGAACTGCATCGCCTCGGGCGCGTCGAGGGGGCGCAGCGAGTACCACGCGCGATCGAACCAGCTCAGCTGGTTGCGGACCGCCTCGACGATCGCGGGTGGCGCTCCACGGGAGGGGAGCTCGTCGACGATCTCCCGGTTGGTCTTCACGCGGTCGGGCCTCGCGAAGCGCTGTCGTTCCAACGCGGAGAGAATCGCCAGCAGCCCCTCGCGCGCCGCGTCTCGTGGAGCCGTCGTGAGGAGGCCTCGGGCGCGCTCCAGATGCACGGCGGGATCCGCGAGGTCGAGGTTCATGGGCGCGAGCGATGAAGGCGCCGAGGCGATCACCCGCCGCCTTCCTGCGAGACGAATCACCAGCGCCACTGCTGCGACGGCCGCCGCCACCAGCACCACCACGCGCGTGATGTTCGAGTACGCCTCGGCGCCCGCCGTTTCGAAGAGGGACTCGAGCCAGGCGCGCAGCCGCTTCAGCGTGTCACCGGCCTCGGGCGTCCGCGCCTTCTCGAAGCCGGGCCGCTCGTAGATCGCCAGCAGCCCGTCACGCGTCGTCGTGCGCGCTGTGCTCGTGGGCAGCGAGCAGATCGCGGCAAGCTGCACCTCGGTCAGCTCGTGACCCGGCGGGAGCTCACACGGCGCGGCCGCGAGGAGCGCGACGAGCACGGGCGTCACGAAAGCGAACTCCCGGAGGCGAGCTCGAGATCGAGGCCTTCCCGCCGCACCCGCATGTCCACGTAGAAGACGACCTGGAACACCACGTACAGCGGCGTGACGATCGCTCCGATGATCACCTGGATCAGCTGCGCGGGCACCACGAGCACCTCGGGTGCCGTTCCTTGCGAGGAGGGGTCGAGCCCGCCGTAGATGCCCTTCACGAGCAGCTCCGGGACGCCGGTCAGGAAGCCGATCACCAGCAGGATCACGAAGATGATCGACAGCAGCAGCGTGAGCCGACTCTTGACGAGGCCTCCCAGACCGGGCCCGACCCGTCCGCTCGAGAGGGCACCCGTCCGGCGAAACGCCCCGAATGCGCCCACGGGCTCGATGGCGAGGACCTGCGAAGCGAGGATGAACCGAATCAGGAACCACAGGAACAACAGCAGGCCCCCGCCGAACATGAGGAACATCCCCAGCAGCGTCAGCAGCGCGCCACCGGCCGAGCTGCCGCCCGAGGTGACCCAGAGGCCCCCGACGAACGTGATCATCCCGGGCAGCAGGAAGAGCACGCCGACGATCGTCGTCCAGCCCAGAGTCAGCGCGAACAGGCCCACCCCGGGGATCAGCTTGTCGAGGGCCAACTTCAGCGAGGCTCCGACCGATGGCGCGACGGTGCCGGTCAGCCGCGGGTAGACGAACCCCGTCAACGCCACGCCGGACATCTGACTCAGCAGCAGGTTCACGAACGTGACGACGGTGAAGGCCATCATGACTGGCGTGAGGGCCGGCAGCCAGACCGACGGGTCCTGCTTCATGACCTCGAAGGCCTTGATCGGGTTGAGCGCGGCGGGAAACCGGCTCGTCAGCAAGACCTCGACGCCCTTGAGGAGCACGTACTGCACGAGCTGGAAGCCCAGGAAGAGCTGGAACAACGCCAGCCAGTGGGTCCGCCAGAACGAGGCCGACCGATCGATGATTTCTCCCACGGACAGGGGCTTGAGGGCGCTCATGCGTCGAAGGCAGGAGTGTAGCCGACCGCCTCGGTGACGCTCGCACTTCGTCTGAGGGCTCGCGTGGCGCGCGTCGGATCAGCTACGGTGATTCAGCGCGTGAACGTTCCGTGTCGGCCGGCCGGAAAACGGGTCAACGCGCTCTGATCGTGTATGAATCCCTCCATGCGTTGGTTCTTTCTGTCCCTGGCGTTGGGTCTGTCCTTCGGTGTGGTGACGGCATCGTGCTCGGGTGCACAAGTCTGTGACGTCCGAACGTGCCCGAACGGGTGCTGCGCCGTCGGCGGGCGGTGCGTGCAGACGCCCTCGAGCCAGGAGTGCGGCACGCGGGGCCAGGCCTGCATGTCGTGCTCGCTCGGCCAGACCTGCAGCGTCGGCATGTGCCAGGGCGGCTTTGGGACGGGCGCGGGGGTCAGCGGGGCGGGCGGCGGCGTCGGTGGTGGCGGGTTCGGTGGTGGCACCACGGCGGGCGGAACCGCGGGCGGCGCGACGGCTGGTGGCTCCGGCGGTGGGAGCGGCTCGTGCAACAACGGCTGCCTCTCAGGTGGCACCTGCCGGGTGGCGGGATCGCCGCAGCAGAACAACAACCAGTGCGGAAATTCTGGCGTGACGTGCATGCAGTGCGCGGCGCCGAACGGGACGTGCGCAGGGGGTTTCTGTGTGCCCGGCGGAGCCGGTGGTGGTGCCTCTGGTGGCGGCGTCGCGGGCGGCGGCGTCGCGGGCGGCGGAGTCGCGGGCGGCGGAGTCGCGGGTGGAGGGCCCGGCCCGGCGTGTCCGCCCCTCCCCATCAGCAGTTTGCCCGGCAGCGGGTTCACGCTGCTGCGGGCTGACTACTCGCCTAACGGGACCGCCTTCAACGAGGCGTACTTCTCGACCTCATCGACGGTCATCGGGTTCGAATTCGTCCGACAGATGCCGCTCTCCGTCCCCTACTCAGGCTCCATCACCACTGCGAACTACGCGGGCTGCATCACGTGCCTCCGCTACGGCGAACAGTGCACGTTCAACGGAATGCAGGCCATGTGCGCCCGCGAATTCCTTGCGCAATCAGGGAGCGCGATGTTCACCACCGCGACGCAAGCCAGCAGCGGCCAATTCGTCGGCAGCGTGTCCAATGTCGTGCTGCGCCAGTGGAACTTCACACCCAACGTCGATGCGCTGGTTCCGGGTGGGTCTTGCTACACGATCCCAGCCGCCAGCTTCACGGCCTCGTGGTGACGAGGAGCGGCCGGACGATGGCCTTCGGGTCCTCAGCCTCCAGAATCGACGAGATCGCCGCGACGCCGGCCGGCTGACCGAGCCGTGGTGCCGTTTGCGCAGACACACCGCCCAGCGCAAAAGCCGGACAGGGGAGCGTTCGTGCGATCGCGGAGAACCCCTCCACGCCAAGGGTGGCCCGCCGGTCGTTTGGCTTGGAGCCCGGTGCGAAGACAGGACTCACCAGCGCGAGGTCGGCGGACGTGACGTCGTCTCCAATCGCGTGAACGACCGTCGAGATCCATCGTCCGGTCAGCCGTGACCGAACCTGGACGGGCCGCAGGGAGCGCGTCGTGCAGTGCAGGTGCGCTCCGAGGGCGAGCGCCACGTCGAGCCGGCCATTGATGAACAACGGCGCACTGGCCTTCTCGCACACCTCCGCGATCGCCTCGGCCTCGTCGAAGAAGCTGCGGTCCGTCGCGCCGACATGCCGGTGTTGCACCGCGACGCCCGGACCCGCCTCGAGCGCGCGTGACACCTGCGCCAGGAGCCGCTCTCTCCCAAGCGACCAATCCGTGATGACGATGACCGAAAACGGGAGCGTCATGCCCCGTGAACGAGGCCGCTCAGCGGACTGGAGGCCGATCCGTACGCCTTCATCGGAATGCGCCCCGCGAGAAACGCGTCACGTCCCGCCTCGACCGCCAGCTTCATCGCCCGCGCCATTCTCACCGGCTCCTTCGCGCCCGCGATCGCGGTGTTGAGCAGAATCCCGTCGCAGCCGAGCTCCATCGCGATGGCGGCGTCGCTCGCCGTGCCCACGCCTGCGTCCACGATCACCGGTACCTTCACGGTCTCGAGGATGAGTCGCAGGTTGTGCGGGTTCCGAATGCCCAGCCCCGATCCAATCGGCGCCGCGAGCGGCATCACCACCGCGCAGCCGGCGTCCTCGAGCTTGCGCGCGATGATGACGTCGTCCGAGGTGTAGGGCAGCACGGTGAAGCCGTCCTTCACGAGGCGGCGCGCGGCGGCCACGGTGGCCTCGACGTCGGGGAAGAGCGTCTTCTCGTCGCCGAGCACCTCGAGCTTGACCCACTTCGACAGGCCGAGCTCCGCGGCGAGGTGACACGTGCGCACCGCGTCGTCGGCCGTGTAGCAGCCCGCGGTGTTCGGCAGCAGGCGCACCCGGCTGGTGTCGATGAACGACAACACCGACTGCTCCTTCGGCGCTTTCAGGTCGAGCCGGCGCACGGCCACCGTCACCATCTCGGCGCCCGAGGCCTCGTGGCATGCCTTCATCACCTCGTGGCTCGGGTACTTCCCGGTGCCGATGATGAGACGGTTGGTGAAGGTGACCCCTGCAATCGTGAAGTGACGATCGACGCTCATGTGCAGTTCCTCATCCGCCGCCGACGAAGGTGACGATCTCGACGCGGTCGGTCTCGCGCAGCGTCGTCTCGTCGTGCCGGGCCTTCGGCACCACCTGCTCGTTCACCTCGACGGCGACGCGCTTGTGTTCGATGCCGACCACCGCCAGCAGCGACGCCACGGTCGTGCCGTCGGGCACCTCGCGACGCTCACCGTTGACGACGATCTGCATGACGGTGTTCTGCCACCGCGCGTCGGCTTCTGCCACCATGCGTGACGTGATCGATCTCGACGAGCTCCACCGACGTGTCCCCATCGCGGACGGACACGCCGACTCCCTCATGTGGAACCGCGATCTGAACGTGGCCTCCGAGAAGGGGCACGTCGACTTCCCGCGGCTCCGGGAGGCTGGCGTGAAGATTCAGGCGTTCACCATCGTGACGCGAGGCCTGCCCGTCATCGACGGCTTCAGCCTCTTCATGCGCAAGGAAGGCTGGCCCAGAGAAGCGCGCGCCAGCGAATGGGCCCGCTGCGTGTGGCAGCTCGACAACCTCGAAAGGTACTGCGCGGCGTCGAACGGCCAGGCGGCGGTGACGGGCCAGCGCGCGGCGCTTTCGGAGAACCTCGCCGCCGGAAGACTCTCGGCCATCCTCGGCATCGAAGGCGCCCATGCCATCGAGGGGCAGGTCGACCGGGTGGCCGAGCTCGCGCGCCGCGGCGTCCGCTTCATGTCGCTCACGCACCTGGCGAACAACGAGCTCGGTGGCACCTCGACGCCGCTGATGGGAAACCGGCCGCTCACGCCGCTGGGCCGCGAGGTGCTCGATGCGATGGGCCACCACGGCATGGCGATCGACGTCGCCCACGCCTCTGCGTCGATGATGGGTGAACTGCTGGCCCACCCGTCCGCGCGGCCGTTCTGTAGTCACGCCGGCGTCCAGGGCGCGACGCCGCTCTGGCGCAACCTCGACGACCCGACGCTCGAGGCCATCGCGAACAAGGGCGGGGTGGCGGGCGTCATCTTCGCGCCGCAGTTCATCGGTGGCCGGCAGCTGTCCGACGTGGCGAGGCACATCGAGCACGCGGTGAACGTGATGGGCGAAGACGGCGTCGCCCTGGGCAGCGACTACGACGGAATGATCCCCCTCCCGCAGGGCATGCGCGACGTGCGCGACTTGAAGCGCCTCACCGAGGTGTTGGTCAGCCGTCAGCTCCCGGTGCGGGTGGTCGAGAAGGTGCTCGGCCACAACTTCCGCCGCTTCTGGGGAGAGGTTCTTGCTTGACGCGCTCGCCTGCGCGGCTGACAGTGCGCGCGCTCTCTGGGCCGACCCACACAAGCTCCTCCATGCGCCAACTCGCTCTTGCTTCCGTCCTGCTGTCCAGCCTCTTTGTCGTCGGTTGCGGTGCGCCGAAGGCCGGAGACACCTGCACCGTCACCGGCTTCCTCTGTGAGAGCAGCACCGCTGCGCTCGAGTGCAAGGTCGGCAAGTGGACGGCGCTGCCCTGCAAAGGCGCCAACGGCTGCCGGCGCGATGGCGACACGGTGCGGTGCGACATGAGCGGGAACGTCGAGAATGATGCGTGTGCGTCCTCCGCCGAGCGCAAGGGCCTCTGCACCGCCGACGGCAAGGCGACCCTCGAGTGCCTCGACGGCACGCTCAAGCGGACGAACATGTGCCGCACCTGCATAGTCAGCGGCGAAACGGTCGTCTGCCAGCCGTGATTCGCTGGGCCGGCGCGCCCAGCCTCGAGCGGTTCTGCGGCCCGTGCAGTGCCGTCGCCGATACCATCAGCAGCCAGCCGTGACCTGACATCCTTCGCCGATGTCTGGCGATGTCCGGACGCTTCCTCGGCTGGCGCGCCATCACCTGGACCTGTGGGGGCCGTCGACCTCACCCCGGGAACGCGGCCGCGAAGGACTCGAGGAGGCGCTTGAAGTGCGCTGGCTGCTCCACGTTCACGAGGTGTCCGGCATTCGGCACCACCTCGAGTCGCGCGCCCGCCACCAACTCGGCCATCACCTTCGCGCGCTCGGGCGGGGTGATCACATCCTCCGCGCCGACGATGACGAGCGTCGGGCCCGCGAAGCGCGCGAGGAGATCCTTCGCATCGACCCGTTGGCCCATGCCGCGGGCCGCCGCCGCGACGGCCTCGGGCGCCTGGGCCCGCATCATCGCCTCGATGGGCGCTCGCACTGGTGCCGGCGTATGGGCCGAGAACAGCTTCGGCAGCATGACGTCCACCAACCCGTTCACGCCGTTCGCCAGCACGTCGGTCGCCACGGCCTGGCGCCGTGCCTTGCCGGCCTCGTCGTCGGGGAGCGACTGGGTGTCGATCAACACCAGGCCCCGCACCCGGCCCGGATCGAGCCGCGCGAGCGCCAGCGCGACGTACCCGCCCATCGACACGCCGCCCACGACCGCTGACGGAAGCTGCAAGGCGTCGAGGAGCGCCAGGCCGTCCTCCGCCATCGCCTCCATCGTCGAGCCCCCCTCGGCCAACTCGCTCTGCCCGAAGCCACGGTGATCCGGCGTGATCAGCCGAAACCCCTTCGGTGGGTCCGCGTGCTGGAGCGCGTAGGACGCCGAGCTGAACGGGAACCCGTGGAAGAGCAACAGCGGCACGCCCTCGCCAACGTCCTGGTACGCGTAGCGGCGCGCGCCGATGGAGGTCGTCTTCATCAGAACCAACCCTTCCGGTGGAACCACGCCACCATGCCGACGGGGACGAGGACCATCGAGCACAGCATCAGCACGAAGAACGGCTTCCCCCCCAAGACGTCGAAGTTCTGCCCGAAGAAGCCCGCGATGAACGACAACGGGAGGAAGATCGCCGCCAGCACGGTGAGCTGCTTGGTGATCTCGTTGGTCCGGTTCGCGACGATCGACAGCCAGGCCTCGCGCACGTTTGCGACCAGCTCGCGATTGGCGTCGACCTGCTCGAGGATCCGCATCAGGTGATCGAGCACGTCGCGGAAGTAGAGCGTGGTGCGCTCCGCGATCCCCGGCAGGCCACGCCGCGACAGCATCGAGAGCACGTCGCGCTGCGGAGAGAGCACCTTGCGCACCAACACCAGATGGCGCTTGAGCTCGAAGATGCGCTCCATCGGCTTGTGCACCCGCTGTTCGAAGATGGAGTCCTCGAGCTCATCGAGCGCGTCGGTGAAGTGATCCATCAGCGGGAAGCCCAGATCGACCTGCGCGTCGGCGAGCAGGTAGGCCACGAAGTCGACCCCGCGGGCCAGGGTCTGCGTGAGGTCCGCGTCGAGCCGCTTGTGGACCGAATCGATCGCCCGATGCGACTTCTCGTGCACGGTGATGAGCCAGTCGGGCCCGAGGAAGAAGTGCAGCTCGTGGAGGGTGACATCAGTCAGTGACTTGTCGGTGCAGGAGAAGGCCTGCAGCACGATGAAGAGGTGTCCCGGGTACTCCTCGAGCTTGGGCCGCTGGTCCAGGTGGAGGCAGTCCTCGATGGCGAGGCGGTGCAGGCCGAAGCGCTCGCCAAGGCGAGTGAGGGTGGGCTCGTCGGGCTCCTGCACATCGATCCACTTGAGGCCCTCGCGGCCCAGTAGCTCCTCGCCGCCGTCGAACGCCTGGCCGCCGTGAACGCCGCGAACGCGCATCATGCAAGCAGGAACCACATCACGTTTCTCAGGTGTTTGCGGACTTTCGCGGTATGATAGACGGCGCTGTGGAACGGTTGCTCCCGCCCCGCCTCGGAGGACTCCTCGCCCTCGAGTCGGACCAGACGTTTGCGACGCGGCTCTCCCGCGTCCTCGAAGTGGCGGCGCGTGCCATCGACAAGCTCGGCGACCTCGAGCTGGTGAAGTACGAAGACGCGCCCATCGACGCCTCGGCTGACTTGTCGTTGTGGGAAGAGCTCGCCCCGGTCGTCGGCTCCACCATCGCTGATGTGAACGCGCTCCTGGCCGAACTGGCCTCGCAGTTTCCCGAAGGGGAGCTCGGGCTCGACCCCAGGCAGGCGGCGGTCGACGCGACGCTGCAGGTCGGCTCCCGGGAACTGCGCAGCGGCGTGACGGACTTCGGCATGCGAGTGCGAGATCCTTCCGTGGTGGGCGATCGCTGGAACCTGATCGGCGAGCTGCAGTCGTTCCGCTACCGTTTTCGTGAGCGCATCGGAGTCCTGGTCTTCGAGGTTTCGCAGCACCTTGGCGATTGCCGCCGCCGCGACGTCGACCCCGGCTACGACGAAGAACTTGCGGCGACCCTGGTGGTGCGGAGCACGACCGCCGATCTGCGCCGCCTCATGCGGGCGCGAATCCACAAGGTGGACGAGGCGCTCCCGGAAGACGTCGAGTGGAACGCGCAGCAGATCGAGAAGGAGCTCAATGCCTTCGGGCGCACGGCGGCCTGGCGTGCGCTCCGGGCGCAGGACAAGAAAGCGATCCTCGAGTTCCGTACGCGCCTCAAGGACATCAACTGGCCCGATCTCGGCAAGCTCGACCTGCTGGGGGTCCTCGAGCCCTTCGTCGAGTTCTGCGACAACTTCGAGGCCATCAACCGCCGGGAGCTCCTCGTGCAGCACGACCAGGAGGTCCTCGCCACCATGGGCGTGACGCTCGAGCGGGCCATCAACGCGGGCTCCAACGTCGACGCACACGTGGCCTTCGTCGAGGCGCTCGGACAGGCCCAGGCGGTCTACGGCCGCAACGTCGACTTCGACGGCTTCTTGCGGAAGCTGCGCAAGAGCCCGCCGACGCCCGAGACGGTGCGCGGTGAGGTCGAGCAGTTTCTCGTGCTCATGGCGAACCTCTCGGCGGTATGAGGGCGCGGTGTTGCCGCTCTCGCAGGCCGATCTTTCCCGCGTTCGCGCGGTCTTCACCGACGTCGACGGCACGCTGACGACGAAGGGGCGCCTCCAGTCGACCACCCTTCGCGCCATCGAGTGGCTCGTCGGGCACCGCGTTCCCGTCGTGTTGGTGAGCGGCCGGCCGTCGGGCTGGGGCGAGTGCTGGGCGCGGCAGCTGCCCGTCACGGGTGTCATCGTCGAGAACGGCGGCCTGTCCTTCGTGAGACGCGGAGACCACCTCGAGAAGGTCTACGCGGAGCCCGAGCGGGTGCGACGCCGAAACCGGGCCCTGCTGGAGCGCCACGTGGCCGCTGCCCTCAAGGCGGTCAAGGGCGCGCGGCTGTCGATGGACTCGAGCGCGACCGAGGTCGACCTCGCCATCGACTACGCCGAACAGTCCTCGCTGGGCCCCGAGGGCGCCGATCGGCTCGAGACGTTCCTCCATGCCCGAGGAGTCACCGCGGTGCGCTCGTCGGTGCACGTGAACTGCTGGATGGGCCCGTTTGACAAGCGCACGGCCGTCGAGGCCTTCCTCGAGCGCGAATGGAAGACCCAGCTGGCCACCGATGAGCGACGGTTCGTCTACGTCGGAGACTCGTTCAACGATCAGCCGCTCTTCGAGGCGTTCCCGCTCTCCATCGGCGTCGCCAACGTGCGCAAGGTGCTGGGTCAGCTCGAGCAGCTGCCGAAGTTCGTCACCCGCGCCGCGGAGGGGAAGGGCTTCGGAGAGGTCGCCGATGCCATCGTCCGTGCCCGAAAGCTCCGAAAGGTTCGCCCATGAGCCACCTCGCCCGCGTCGAGCTGAAGGCTGGCCTCGGCCGTCATCTGCGCGCAGGTCACCCCTGGGTCTTCAAGAAGGGGCTCGAGACGGTGCCTCGGCTCCCCGCCGGCAGCGTGGTCGATCTCGTCGAGGGCCACCGCTTCGTCGCGCGCGGCTACTTCGACCCGTTCTCGGCCATCGCCGTGCGGGTGCTGACGCTGGACCCGAAGGTCACCATCGACGAGGCCTTCTTCGCCGCGCGCGTGCAGCGCTGCGTCGCGGCCCGCCACGAGCTCATCGAGCTGTCGGGTACGAACGCGTTCCGGCTGATCCACGGAGAAGGCGACGGCCTGCCGGGCGTGATCGTCGACCTCTACGCAGGCTTCGCGGTGCTCAAGCTGTACTCGGCCGGGCTGACGCCGTACCGCCCGCTCATCGTCGACGCGCTCGCTCGCGCGGTACCCGGACTGCAAGGCATCATCGGCCGGGACGAGGTGGGCCGCGACGACGCTGACGTCGACGAGGGGAAGGGGAACGGGAAGGTGTTGTGGGGGGAGGCGCCTCCGAATCCGCTCACCATCGAAGAGCGGGGCGCGAAGTTCCTGGTGGACGTGTACGCGGGGCAGAAGACCGGATTCTTCCTGGATCAGCGGGAGAACCGGTTCCTCATTCGGCGGCTGGCGAAGGGCCGCGACGTTCTCAACTGCTTCTGCTTCTCGGGCGGCTTCTCGGTGAACGCCGCGCTCGGCGGCGCGAAGTCGGTCTTCTCGGTCGACCAGGACGCCGACGCCATCGCGCTGGCCCGCGAGAACTTCCCGCTCAACGGCCTCGAGCCCGCGTCCCACGACTTCCTCGCCGCCGACGTCTTCGAGCTCCTCGAGTCCTTCAAGCAGGAACGGCGCACGTTCGATCTCGTCATCCTCGACCCGCCGGCGTTCGCGAAGAGCCAGAAGGCCGTCGAGGGCGCCGTCGCCGGGTACGCCTCGCTGAACCGCCAGGCGCTCGCGCTGCTGCGCCCGGGAGGGCTGGTCGCCACCGCCTCGTGCTCGGCCCGCGTCACGCAGCAGATGTTCCTCGAGGCCGTGCGTGAGGGTGCTTTCAATGCAGGTGTCGATTTGACGCTCGTCGAGGAGCGCTACCAGCCACCGGATCACCCGATTCGGCTCCAGTTTCCCGAGGGCAGGTACCTGAAGTTCCTCGTGCTTCAGTCGCGCGAGCTGTGAATCGAACGAACTTGCACTCGTCTGGGTGGTCCCGTGTCTGACGGGGTGCGAAAGCGTTGACTTGCCTTTGCATGTGGGACAAACGACGACCCGTTGTTTCGGGCCAAAACTCTCGAAAGGGAAACAATGAACTCCATGAAGCTGCTGGGCGCCGTGACGGTTGCCCTCCTGGTGACCGGGTGCAACACCGGTCAGCCGCGCATCTGGCGCGTGGCGTACGACACGAGCCGCGTCGACTTCGTCGATAACTCGAGCTGTTACATCGGTAACCGCGTGCCGCAGGCGCGTACCGCACAGTCGAACTACCGCCGCGATGCGAACTGGGTGATCTGGGACGGCGTCGCCGACCAGGGCGGCCAGCTCAAGCAGTACCTCGACATCGGGACGCCGAACTTCAAGCTCGGTGACTCGCCCCGCGTGGTCGTCGAGGACGTGATCGAAGGCGACGCCGCGCTGCGTACGTTCACCGCCGAGCGCCAGATCGCCTCGTTCGGTCCTCGCGAGCGCGCCCGTAACGCCATCGAGACCCGCGTCGGCCGCATCACGGTGCAGTGGGACAACTACAACCCGGCGGCGACGGGCCTCATCACCATCCGCTCGGAGTACCGCTGCGTCGATAACGGCCAGATGATGCAGGACCAGTGCCCCCGTGGCGGTGGCGGAGACCCCGTCGGCAACGAGGCGGCCAACTGCGAGGTGCAGGTCGGCTTCGTCGCGCGTCGCATCGACGTGACTCAGGGCACCAACTACAGCAACAACGGCTGCGATGGCGCCGGCTGTGGTGGTGGCGCGGCTCCCACGCCGTAACCTGAACCTTCAGTCTCGGTCGTCGCTTCGGCGGTCAGGGCGCTTGCTCTGGCCGCCGATGTCGTTTTCGGGGAAGACCCAGGCCCATGGTGATGAAAGGGCAGTTCCTCGAGCGGCCCACGCTCATTCCGCTCGCGAACGGGCTCGTCCTCGAAGGCGTTTCACACCGCGGGACGCGTCGACCTGGCGTGCTGGTGCTGCCACCTCCGCCTGCGGAGGGCAGCGGGATGGATCATGTGGTCGGCGCCGAGATCGCCTTCGCGGTCTCGCAGGCGGGCGCGCCGTGCCTACGGTTCAACTACCGCGGCGTCGGTGGGAGCCAGGGCCGTCCCTCCCGGGACGTCGCCGCACTGCTCGAGGACGCGGTGGCTGCGTGGGAGCTCGCGCGCGACAACACCGAGGGGGTCCCTCCGGTCGTGGTGGCGGTGGGGGGCTCCGATGCGACGGCGCTTGCGCTGCACGCCGCGCGCGGGTTGGGAGGACTGCTGCTGGTTCATCCTTCAGTCGAGCCCCATGTGGTGGCCCTCCCCATTCCGGTGGCGGTCGTGCTGCCCGAGCTCGAGGGCGCTGTCCGACGCGCGGCCTGGTCGGCCCGGCTGGATGAGGGGGCCCTCACCGTCGTCCATGGGGCCGATCGCAGCTATCACCGCAATCTTCCTCAGGTTGGCAAGGCCGTGGTGGGCCTGCTGCGGCAGGTGTGGGCCTCGACCGGGAACCCCTGAATCACACTAGGCTTCAGGGGCTTCATCCTTCTTCACGGGCGGTTCTGGAACAGTCGCGAAGATCCAATCGTTTCCTCGAACGTTCGTAGCTGCACGAGCCCGCCCTATGCGCACACCCCTCCCTGTCGTCGCCGCCCTGTCGACGTTGTTTCTCCTGGCCGCCTGTCAGCGGGCCGAATCCGACGGCGCGCAGTTGGCGACGCTGGAGCGTCCGGCCATCGACGTCGCGACGCAACCCGACGACACCGCCTTCCACGTGCCGGAGATCGTGGTGGTCGACTTCCTCGATGGAACGACCAAGGCCGAGTTCGACGCGCTCGAGCAGGACTGGGGCCTCGATCTGGAGCTGGCGGACGAGGAAGAGGGCGTCGACAGCGCCATCACTGTCGGTGCGTTCCAGGGCGACATCGACGGGCTGCTGGCCCGCATTCGGGGCAACGAGAAGGTGGAAGCCGCCGAGCCCCTCATGCGCTTCACCGCGAGCTTCGTGCCGAACGATCCGGCTTACGAGAAGCAGTGGAACCTCAAGATGATCAACATGCCCAAGGCGTGGGAACGCTCGAAGGGCGAGGGCGTGGTGGTGGCGGTGCTCGACACCGGCGTGGCGTTCGAGGACCACGATGACTTCCGGCAGGTGCCTGACCTGCGGGGCACGAAGTTCGTCGACGGCTACGACTTCGTGAACAAGGATCGGCACGCCAATGATGATCACGGCCACGGCACGCACGTGGCGGGGACCATCGCGCAGGCGACCAACAACGGCGAAGGGGTGGCAGGCGTCGCGTTCGAGGCCGCCATCATGCCCGTGAAGGTGCTCGATCACTTCGGCGGCGGGACCTCGGCGGACATCGCGGATGCCATTCGGTGGGCGGCGGATCACGGCGCGAACGTCATCAACATGTCGCTGGGTGGTGGCGGGCGCTCCGCGGTGATGGAGAAGGCGGTCGAGTACGCGCGGAAGAAGGGCGTGGTGGTGGTCTGCGCCGCGGGCAACGGGGGTCGGGGCATGGTCGAGTACCCGGCGGCGTACCAGGGCTCGGTCGCGGTCGCGGCAGTCGGCCCGAGCGGTCAGCGCGCGCCGTATTCGTCCTGGGGCAAGGAGCTGGACGTCGCCGCCCCGGGTGGAGACAAGCGCCAGGGCGAAGAGGCCGGCATCATCCAGAACACCATCGACCCCAAGGACGTCTCGCAGGCGGTCTACGCCTCGTACCAGGGCACCTCGATGGCGACGCCGCACGTGGCGGGCGTGGCGGCGCTCCTGTTCGCCGCGGGCGCGAAGGGTCCGGACCAGGTCGAGAAGGCGCTGTTCGCCAGCGCCCACCCGCCGAAGGGCGCGACGGGCTGGACCGATCAATATGGCCACGGCGTCATCGATGCCGAGGCGGCGTTGCAGGCGCTCAAGAAGCTGAGCGGCGTGTCCGACGACGTGTCCGAGCTGCTGCCGACCGAAGTGCAGATCGCGCAGGCGCCGGTCGAGGTCGAGGCCTCGGGCGTGTCGGCGTTCAGCTACGGCGCGCTCGACTGGAAGCCGTTCGCGTTCGCCGCCGCGATGCTCGCGTTCGTCCTGTTGACGCTCGGTCGCAAGGAGCGCCCCGGCTACCTCAACGTCTTCGCGTCTCCTGGTTTCCTCGTTCCGCTCGCGCTGACGACGATGGGCGTGTTCTTCGTGCGCTGGGTCGCGCCGGCTGGTGAGCTGTCGACGAGCATCACGCTCCCGATTCCCGATTGGCTCAACAAGATCATCTTCGGCCGCGGCTCCCTCGCCAACCCGCTCGTCTACAGCGCCCTGGTGCCCACGGTGCTCTCGCTCATCGCCATCAAGGTGAAGGGCATGCGCCACGCGGTCGGCGGCGTCGCCCTCGGGTTCGCCGGCATCCTCGCGTACACGGTGTGGGCGAACGCGCCGGCGCTCTCGTGGCTGCCGTTCACCTTCCTCGCGATTCCCTGGCTCGCGGTGAACGCGCTCATCTGCCTCTTCGTGGCGCGCGCGATGCTCAAGCGGGAGACCGCCTGATCATGGCGACCAAGACCGGCACCGTCCGTTTTCGGGATCTCGAGACCGGCCTGTGGCTCCTCGAGGCTGACGATGGGCAGACGTACCTGCTCGCGGGCGGTGATCGGAAGATCAAGAAGGACGGCGCGCGCATCTCGGCGGACGGTGACGTGGACGCGGACTCGCCCAACCTCGGCATGGTGGGTCCGAGGTTCGTCGTGAAGCAGTACACGTTTCTCTGAGGTCGGCGCTCACGCCTCCCGCTGCGGCCTGGAGTCCTTGAACCTCACTCCCGAGGCCGCTCGGCGGCGAGCTGGCGCATCGTGCGGTACTCGCCGAGGTCCCCTTCGCCCCGGCGCGCTCTCGATCGCAGCGATTGCAATTCCTCCCAGGCCGCGCGCTCGCCAGGGCTGGCCTCGGGCTTCGGGGCCGACACCGGGTGCATGAGATCGATCACGTTGACCTGAGCGCCAGGGAGATCGACCGCGGCGAGGAGGCCGATGGCGAGGAAGCCAGCGACCAGCCACGGCGCCACCGCGCGGGTCATCGGCATGAACGCGGCGAGCTCGTCTGACGCCGGCACAGGCGCTCGCCAGGCGGTCGAGTTCCAGAGCGCCTTGACGGTCAGCACCAGCGCGACGTTCCCGCCCAGGAAGAGGCCCGCGACGATTGACCACGCCACCTCGGAGTCCTGCCCGCCCGAGGCGAAGTACACGACGCACGAGACGAGGTTGTTGGCGGCGTGGGCGCCGATGGCAGGCCACAGACTCCCTGCGCGCCAGGCGAGGAGCCCGAACACCACGCCCAGCTCGAAGCGCGCGAGGAGCCCGACGGGATCGAAGTGCATCACCGTGAAGACGAGCGCCGTCACCACGACCGCGCGGGGCCAGCCGAGCCTTGGCGCGAGGCCCGCCTGGAGGAGTCCCCGGTAGAGCGCCTCCTCGCAGATCGGCGCGGCGATGCTGACGCCGGCCACCAGCACCACCAACTCCAGGGTCGTCTGGCGCTCGAAGAGCCGCGCCGCGCTGAAACGGTCGACGATGGCCTTCGGAAACGCGTGCTCGGCCACCCACATGAGCGGCACGGCCCAGGCGGCGTAGTTGAAGAGGCCGACCGCAAACCCGGCGGCGAGTCCACGCACGGGCGGCTGGTCGGTGCCGAAGAAGCGCATCGGCTTGCGGCCGGTCACCTGGAGCGCCACGACTGGCACGGCGAGGAAGACGAAGGCCTCGGAGAACCAGACGCCCCAGGCCAGATGGAGGGCCTGGGCCGTCGCCCCCAGCGTCACGAAGAGCAGCGCCACCGAGACGAGGCCCACCAGCGCCACGTGAAAGGCGGGTGGGGCGATCAGGGGCACGTCGTCGGGGGAGGGCTCGCGCACGGCAGAGACGGGAGGGAATCGGGGCTTAGATCGTTATACTGGCGCGTGACGCTCCGCCGACTCGTTTCGACGTTCGAAAGACACACGTGAACGCACCCGCCTCCCTGCCCGAGCTCAGCTTCGCCGAGGCCGCCTCTGCCTTCCGCCGCTTCTTCGTCGAGCTCCGCGACGCCTTCCTCGAGCGTGAGGCCCTCTTCACCCAGCTCGAGCTTGCCTTGCTCTGCCGGGAACACTGTCTCGTCATCGGGCCTCCAGGGACGGCGAAGAGCGCCGTGGCATCGGCCGTGCTGGGCCGCATCGTGGATGAGAAGACCAACCGGCCCTCGCTCTTCGCCAAGCAGCTCGCCGAGAACACGGTGCAGACCGATCTCATCGGCCCGGTGGACTTCAAGGTGCTCACCGAGACCGGCCGCACCGAGTACCTCACCGAAGAGGGCATGCTCGGGGCGGTCCACGCCTTCCTCGACGAGATCTTCGACGGCCGCGACATGCTGCTGCGGAGCATCTTGAACGTGCTGCACGAGCGTGAGCTCAAGCACGGACGAAAGGTGACGGCGGGCCGGTGTGAGTGCGCGGTGATGACGTCGAACCGGTACCTCTCCGAGGTGCTCCAGCGCTCGCCCGAGACGCTGCAGGCCTTCGCCGATCGCATCTCGTTCATCTGCTTCGCGCCGCGCTCGTTCGCCCGGAAGCAGAGCCGCGCCCAGATGTTGTGGCGGGCCAACAGCGGACAGCGGCCGTCGCTCCACGAGCGGTTGACCCTGCAGCAGCTCGACGTGCTGCAAGCGGCGGTGGCGGCGGTCGAGGTGCCTGCGCTGGTGACGGAAGGCCTCGAGGTGCTCGCCGACACGCTGGAACGGGAGCTCGTGGCGCAGGTGGCCCGACTGCCGGACTACGTGCCAACGAAGTACTTCTCGCAGCGCACGATGGTGAAGGCCTTGTGGGCGCTCAAGGCCGCCGTGGTGCGGGACCGCATCTACAAGCGGGCAGATCGCAAGCTGGTGGCCGAGGTCAGCGATCTCGCCGCGCTGGACTCGTTCTTCCTCCTCGGAGGCCCGCCCCCGGCCGAGCTCGACGCGTTGCTCAAGGTGGCGACCGATCCCCGCGAGCGGGCGCAGCTCGAGATCATCCGCGTCGAGCACAAAGCGTTCGCCGACTCGCTCACGAAGGTGACGCCGCTGCTCCAGCAAGCGGCCGAGCGGGAGGCCAACGAGCTGCAGATGCGCGACGATCTGGCCTCGGCCGAGGCGATGACGCGCACCTGGTCTCCGGCCGTCGCCAGCACGCTCGCGCAGGCGCTCAAGGAGAAGCTGGTGCCTGGACCGAGACACCCAGAGAACCGTCAGCCGCTCGTGCGGGCCGCCGAGAGCCTGCTGACGGGCCTCGACGCACGGACGGCGAAGGGCCTGGTGGCGCAGAACGAAGCGCGCGGAGCGTTGGCGCTCCTCATCTCGTTCGGCGACGTGCTCGAGCTGGCGCGTCGTGTCCCCGAGTTGGCAGCCCGCGTGCCACCGGTTGCCGCGAACGTGCAGGAGTATTGTCGACAGGCTGCGCAGATGATCGCGCTCGCCGCCGAGGGCGCCGAGTTCGAAGAGAACCTTCGGCTCGAGGGCATCTCGGGCCTGGCCTCGAACGTGGCCGAGGAGTTGGGACGGCTCGCCGAGGTGTTGCAGGTGACCTGTGTGGCCGGCGCGGGGGGCGAGGGCGAGCTGCGGGTCGAATTGGCGCGGGTGCGTGAGCGCGTGGCGATGGCGCTGCGTCGGCGGGCGTCGCGGGCATTCGTGCCCGTGGCCGGAGGAAAGAAGGCCGATCCGCTCGACCAGCTCACCGCCGACAGTCGGCGGCTCAAGGAGCTCGAGAGCAGCCTCGTCGAGCTGTCTCCCGCGCAGAAGGGCTTGCGTCAGGAGCTGCTCACGCCGCTCGGCGAGGCCTACGCCAGGGAAGCGCTCTCGGCGCAGACGTTTTCCCGCATGGAGCAGCTCGTCCGCACGGTGGAGACCGTCGTCGACAACCTCCGCCGCGAAGGCGCCTCACCCGAGGTCACCATTCGCGGCGTTCGCGAGCTGATCGAGGCGAGAGTGAAGGAGCTGGCCCGCGCGTCGCCGGCGCCTGCGGTGAAGGGACCTCCCGAAGGCAACCAGGCGGTGAGCGGTGAGGCCTACCAGGTGTACCGGCAGCAGCTCGCCACGCCCGCGCCCGATGGGGAGCTCCTCGCGTTCAAGAACCTCTCGTCGACGCTCGCGTCGCTTGGTGCTCCGCCACTCAATGCCCAACTGCGTGACGCCCTGGCACAGGCCGAGCTCGGCTGGTTGGTCGCGCGGGCGCGGTACCTCCGCGGTTGGCTCACCGGTCTGCTTCAACGGCTGCCCGCGCCCGATCAAGTGAAGGACCGGGGCGAGGCCGACCGCGCGTTCGAGGTGCTGCTCAAGAGCCGCCTGCCGATGCTGGTGACGCGAGAAGGCGAGCTGGTGAAGCTCAAGAGCGCCGCCAGCCGGCTGGTGCAGGAGCCGGGCGAGCGGGGCGAGGTGGCAAAGAAGGTCGAGTCGTCCATCGAGCTCATCGCAGAGGAGTTTCAGGTCTTCTCGCGTCAGCTGCTCGACGCGCGCAGCGCCCGGTGACGACCGATGCTCGCGGAGCGGCTGCAGGGCATTCGGGAGCGCATCGATCGCCTGAAAGCCGGTGAGGCGCCCGACTTGCCGCTGCTGGAGCGACTTCGTGCGCTCGTCCGCGAGGACGACGGCGAGGTGCTTCTGGAGCCGGTCCACGCGCTGAACCGGGATCTCGAGCGAGTGGGCGTGCACACCTCGGCCGACGCGCGGATCCTCCGCGAGCTGGGCCAGGCGAAGGGGCGATTGGGCGAGCTGAGCCGGGGGTTGTTGCTGCGGGGCGAAGAGGCGTTGGCCGCGATGGAGGCGTCGCTGCGGGAAGCCGAGCGGCTCGCGGCGCGGGGCCGACTGTCGCCCGGACTCCTCGCACGCCTCGAGCAGTCGTTTGGTGAGCTCGCGCGCATCGTGAAGGTGGCGGCGATCTTCTCGGCGCCCGAGGCCGCGCCGTTCGAGTTACTCGATGAGCCACGGCACAGCGCCGCGGTGCCCACGAGCCCGAAGCTCGCCCTCGCCGAGTTCTACGCCGAGCGCGCCCGCATCAACACGCAGGACACCGCCCAGAAGCGCAAGGATCTCGATCTCGCCCACGAGATCCTCCTGCGCATGAGCACCGACGAGAAGAGCGACCGCGAGCGCATGCGCAAGCTGCGCATCGAGGTGTCCGAGGCGCGTGACCGGGTCCGCCTCGCGCCGACGGTTCGAAGTCTGGACGACCTCGTCAAGCACCTTCGGCACGTGGCCCGGCGCGATCCGAAGGTGGCCTGGCGTTCGATGCGGTCGCTCTACGAGCGGGCGGTGGAGGCAGGCGATCGCTCGCTGGCCGACGTGGCGCAGAAGGGGTTGGACGCGCTCCGGCCGAAAGGGCCCGAGGTGCTCAGCGCCATCGAGCGGCACGAGCTGCGGCGTATGCTCGACTGGAGGGAACCGCAGCCGGCGCTGGTCGCCGAGGCGCTGCCGGCGGGCGGTTCTCCCGAGCGTGATGAGACGGACGATCTGCTCGCGCAGCTGGCGTTCGATCTCGACGAGAACCAGCGGCGCGCGCTCGAGCTGGCCGCGGGCTGCGCGCGGTTCTTCGACATCGAAGACACGCTCTCCGAGGAGCTCATCGAGGCCGAGCTCAAGGCGACGCGGCCCGTGCAGAGACGCGTCCCGTACCCGACCCAGGTGATGACGTACGAGTTCACCAATTCGCTCGATCAGGTGCACAACTTCGTCGTTACCCAGCCGGGCTCGCTCATGCTCGATCTCGCGGCGGGTCGGCAGATGGTGCGCCAGTACCTCGAAGAGGAGCCGCCGCCACGTCCCAGGAAGGTGATGAAGACGGCCGTTCGGGTCTACGTGCTGGACGCGTCGGGCTCGATGCACGGCGCGCGCGCGCGGTTCCGGGACGCCATTCTGATCTCGGAGCTCAACGCGGTACGCGTGAAGGCAAAGCAGGGGTTGCCGTTCGATCCCCTCTACTTCTCGTTCTTCAACGACACGCCGTCGCGGCTGGTACGCGTCGACTCGGGCCAGGACGCCACGCAGCACATCGGCTCGTTGTTCCGCACCTCACCCGCCGAGGGCCAGACCGACATCACGCTCGCGCTGCTGTCGGCGTTCGACTCCATTCGGTCGGCGCAGGGGCGCGATCCGTACCTGTCTCGCGCGACGGTGGTGCTGGTGACGGATGGCGAAGATGGCGTCGATCTCGAGCTGATTCGCCGCACCCGCAAGCCCTTCGAAGGGCTCGACATCGCGCTCTCGTTCATCTCGCTGGGAGAAGAGAACGTCGACCTGAAGTCGCTCGTGCTCGAGCAGCGTCAGGACGGTGGACGGGCCTTCTACCATCACCTCTCGGACCAGGAGATCAAGCTGGCCCGAACCGAGTTCGACTCGGCGTGGCGCACGCTGTTGCCGGCCGACGTGACGCCGGGCCCTGACGCGCTCGATCGGCTGCTCCCACACCTCGAGGCGCTCGAGGCCCTCGCCGCGGGTCGTCCCGTGAAGTCGCCTGAGCGGCTCGACGCCCAGTTCGACACGTTCTTCCCGGCCCACCCGCCGCGGCCAGCCGCTGCCCCGCTCGCGCCGAGGCTGGCCGACCTGCTCGATGCGGTGGCAGAGGCGGCCTCGCTGGCCCCGGCAGACACACGCGCCCAGGAGGCCGTGCTGCTCGTCAATCACCTGCTCGCTCTCTACGAGGTGACGCCACAGCGGTACCTCGGGGAGATCGGCGCCGATCTCCCGGCGCTCGTCGCGGCGAGGAAGCGGGTGCGATTGTTGTGTCGGCCGTTCAACTGATGGACGCTCAGGCCATGCGAGCGTGGCTTCTGGTGCTGATCTGTCTGCCCGCGGTCTCAGTCTGGGCGCGGGAGCGACGAAGCTCGAAGAGGCCCACCAGCACGCTGTGGGTCAACGACGAAGCGGTCCAGGTGCGGTGGACCGACGGCGACTCGTTCAAGTTCCTCTCCGGTGCATACGAGGGCCACGGGACGCGGCTGATGGGCTTCAACACGCTCGAGGCGTTTGGGCCCGTGCATCGCTGGGGCACCTGGACGCCTACGGAGTTGTTCACCCTCGCGAAGTCCTCGGCCGCGATCGGTGCGTCACGCGAATGGGCCTGCACCACCGACGGCAAGAAGGACGGCTACGGCCGGGTACTCGTCGCCTGCCCCGCGCTCGCGGAGGAGCTCATTCGTCAGGGCCATGCGCTCGCGTACTCGGTCGATGGAGTCTCTGAGGAGAAGCTCCTCGCCGCGCAACGGGAGGCCATCGAGGCGAGGCGGGGGATGTGGGCCGGCGGCGCGCCGAAGGGCATCGTCACCAGCGTCCATTCAATCGGAGAAGAGGGTGACGAGACCCCCTACAACCGGGTCGTCGACACGCGAACCGGGGCTGCGCTCAAGCGCCCACATCAGCAGCGCTACGAGATCTGTCAGGAGATCTGTGAGGACACCGAAGGCGACGTGTCGTGCATGGTGTGGGTGCCGTTCCAGCGGCGCTATCGGAACAAGCCATACTGCCTGCGCTGAGGCGAGCTAGGCTCCAGGGCCGGTGTTCGGATTCTTCAAGAAGAAGGCAAAGGTTCCTGTCGCGCCGGCGGATCCGCTCGAGGCGTTCGATGCCGTGGTGCAGTCGATGGAGCGGCAGGGGGAAGAGCTCCGGCGGTCGGCGGCGACACTGTTGGCGCTGAAGGCCCAGTTTGCGCGTGACGAGGTGAAGTACCGCGCGCAGCAGAAGGAGCTCGAGGCCCGCATCGAAGAGGCGGGTCAGCTCGGGGATGCGAAGGCCGAGTCGGTGCTCCGGCGCGATCAGCTCGAGGCGACTCGACGGCTCGACGAGACACTCGACGCGCGCGCTCAGGCCGACGAAGACGCGGCGTTGTTGAGTGACGCGGCCCGGGCGCACGCTGACCGGCTCGCCGAGCTGAAGGATGAGCGACAACGGGCCAGGGCGCGGCTCTCGGCGGGGTTGGTGGTGAGTGAGGCGCTCCAGGCGCAGGTGGAAGAAGTCGATCGGGTGCTCAAGCTCGATCGCGCGCGCGATGAGATCGAGCGGGCCCATGCGCTGGCCGACATCTACCGGGAGGACGCGGCGAAGAAGAAGGTGAAGGACGCCTGATGGCGCGGCTGCCTGGTTTGCGGGTCATTCGTTCGCCCATCGACGGCTTCGGCGTCGTCGCGACCCGGCGCTTCGCGAAGGGGTCGGTGATCACGAATGTCGAAGGAGTGCTGTGGCGGGCCGGCGAGGTTCGGGACGACACCTGGTCGCTGGTGCTCGACGACGGCGTCTTCTTCGACATGGTCGATCAGACGCGCTGGGTGAACCACAGCTGCGAGCCCAACGTGGTGGTGGAGGCGGGTGTGACGCGGGCGGGGAACGGCTGGGCCCAGCTTCAGGCGCTGCGCGCTATCGAGCCGGGAGACGAGCTTACCTTCGACTACGCGTTCGACGCACACCTCGCGGTGCCGTGTCGGTGTGGGGCGCGGACGTGCCGCGGGTGGATCATCGCGCCGGGGCTTTCGCCGCCTGCCGGTACGTCGTCATGAGCTCGAAGTAGACCTTCCACGAACTTGCGATCCACTCGAGGTCCTTCGAGGTTACTTCGCGGACGCGCTTCGCGGGCGCGCCCATGATGAAGGAGCGCGGCTCGTAGATCTTCCCCGGCGTCAGCAACGAGCCGGCGGCGATGAAGCTGTCGTCGCCCACCACCACGTTGTCGAGCACCGTCGAGCCCATCCCCACGAGCACGCGGTGGCCGATGGTGCAGCCGTGGAGGATCACCCGATGGCCGACCGTGCACTCCTCGCCGACGGTCGTCTTCGAGACGTCGCGGGTGGCGTGGGCGATGGAGCCGTCTTGAAAGTTTGTGCGCGCGCCCAGGCGGATCGCTCCGGAGTCACCGCGCAACACACACGTGGGCCACACCGACACGTCGGCCTCGAGGGTGACGTCGCCGAGCAGCTCGGCGCTGGGGTGGATCCATGCGGACGGGTCGAGCGTCGGCACCAACGAGCCATACGGAGTGATCGCCATGCCTGACTCCTCGCACACCACGGCTCGTGCTTCCACGCCGGTCGATGCTGCGCTCGCCGTCGGACACGGTAGAGTCTGCGTTCACATGTTCTTGCTCCGCTCCGTCGTCTGCGCCGCGCTGCTGGTCCCTGTGCTGGCGTTTGCGCAGTCCGAGTCCATCGAGCCCAAGGTGATCGTCGTGCCGTACCCCGGCATGCAGGACGCGGGGGTGGTGAGCACGCCGCCACCGACGCCGGTCGTGGAGCAGCCCCCGCCGCCGCCGACGCCTCCCACCGAGCCACCGCCGCGGCCTCCCGAGACCCGCACCATCGACGTGACCCCGCCCATGCCGCCGCCGACGGACCCGGCGCTGGTGCCCAACAACGACGTGATGGGCACGCCGCAGGAGCAGCCGGGCGCCTTCATCGATGGGAAGCCGCGTGAGGGCGCGTTCCTGTCAGGCCCTGGCAGCATGACGTTCATTCTCCACCAGACCTCGATGGTCGGCCTGGGCGTGCTGTCGACCCAGATGATCCCGCGGCTCGTCGAGGCCTACTGCCTCGGGCAGATGGGCTGCACGAACAACCCGTCAGTGTTCACGGGAACACCGATGGATCAGGGACCTCGTGTCGCCTACCTGGCCGGAGGGCTCATCGGCGCAGGCGTGGGCTTCGGCGCGGCGGCGTGGTGGCAATTCAACCACTGGATCAGTCATCGCAGTGCGAACTTCGGCATCATCAACTCCTTCGTGGGCGCGGCGTTCTTCGGTGGGCTGACGGACCTGATCGCGGGCGCGGTCAACGCCACCCCGCGAGGCCGGGCCGAGGCCGTCACCTGGAGCATCGTCCTCGGGTCGATCGCCGGCTCGTGGCTCAGCATGATCATCGGCGGCGGCGACATTCCGATGAACAAGGCGACGCTCGTCGTGTCCGGCGCGGCCTGGGCGATGATCTACACGGCGCTGATCGCCGGCATGGTCGCGGCGGTCGGTGCGCGCGGCGGTGACATTCGTCCAGCGATCGACGGGCTCCTGATCACCCCAGCGATCGGCGCAGCGGCGATGGCGTTCGCGACGCTCAAGTTCAACCCCTCGACGACGCAGATCATGCGAGCCAACCTGTTCGGCGTGGGGGTCGGCGCAGCCGTGTTCCTCCTGAGCGGCCTGGTGCTGGGTCTCAACTGGGGCCGAGATGCCACCGGCGCGGTGCCCTACATTCTCGGGGCGGTCGGCGCGATCGGCGCGAAGACGGTGGTGAGCATCTTCTGGGTCGAAGCCGCGGAGAACCCCGGCGCGACCCAACCTGGCGCACCGCAGAGCTGGGCCGTGCCCGAAGACGACGAGCGCAAGCGCAAGGTGAGTGCCTGGTGGTGACGCGCCGCAAGTCGAGGCGGGCGCGCGCGAAGACGGCGGTCGCGCCTGCGCAAAAGTCACTCCGCTACAAGGTGGTCGAGCTCTCGAACGTCGACGAGGGCGGTCTCGAAGAGACGGTGAACGCCTGGGTCTCGCAGGGGTGGACGTTCGACGGCGTGCAGTTCGCCATGCGGGAGTCGTCGAAGCGCCCATCGATGGCCTTCGTCTTCTTCACGCGCGAGGGACCGGCGCTCGTCGAAGAGGCCCACGAGGAGCAGTTCCGCACCGACGCCGAGGCCGATCGCCACTTGCGTCGGCTGGTGCTCGGGCCCGAGACTGTGAGCGGCGGCGCCGAGGCAGCGCCCGTCGACGCCTGGACCCGCCTCGCGCAACTGGCCGGAGAAGATGAGTAGCCGATGAGCACCACCACCCAGCGCCCAGGGCTCCGCGTCGTTCGTGATCAGGAAGGCTCTCCGTACCCGAAGGCCTCGCTGCTCCTCCGTGGGGGCGCGCGCCTCGTCGACGTGTTGATCGCCTGGGTGCTGTACCAATCGACCGGCCCGGCCGGCATCGTCATCGCGCTCCTCTACCTGCTCTTCGCCGACGGGATGATTCAGGGCCAGAGCCCGGGCAAGAAGCTGTTCGGCGTGAAGGTCGTCTATCTGCCGAACCGGCAGGGCGCGCGGCACCGAGACAGCGTGCTCCGCAACGCGCCGTTCGGGCTCATCATCATCCTCAGCATGATGCCAGAGCTTGGCTTCAAGGCGTTCGTCGCCGGCATCGTGGTGATCGGCGGCATCGAGGCCGTGAAGTGTTTCAGGGATCCCGACGGCATTCGCCTCGGCGACATCTGGGCGCAGACGCAGGTGGTGGACGGCAAGGTCGTCGCCGACCAGCCGCAGTCGACGCCCCTCACCGAGCCGGCCCGTGCGCCCGCTCGTCTCAAATCGACGACCGACGTCACGTCCACCAGCGACGTCGACCCGTCACACTCGTAAAGACCCCCATGCGCATTGCGCTCACGCACAACCTGAGGCTGTCGGACTCCGAAGAAGAAGCCGAGTTCGACACGGAAGAGACCGTCAACGCGCTCGCGGCCGCCATCGAGCGCCTCGGCCATCGCGTCGAGAAGATGGAGGTCTCGGGCCCCGCCTCGCAGCTCGTCGCCCGCCTCGAGTCCTTCTCACCCGATCTCATCTTCAACACGGCCGAGGGGCGCCGTGGCCGTTTCCGCGAGGCCTTCTTTCCAGCGCTCTTCGAAGAGCTCGGCTTTCCCTACACGGGCAGCGACGCGTACGTGCTCGCGCTGACCCTCGACAAGCAGCTCACCAAGCTCGTGCTGCGGGAACACGGCGTACGTACGCCGGGCTGGCAGTTCGTCGAGAAGGCCTCGGACTTGAAGCCCGAAGAGCTCCACTTCCCCGTCATCGTGAAGCCGAACTTCGAGGGCAGCTCGAAGGGCATCACGCAGGACTCGGTGGCCGAGAACGTCGAGAGCCTCAAGAAGAAGGTCGCCGACGCGCTCGAGCGCTACCCGGCCGGTGTGCTGGTCGAAGAGTTCATCGTCGGGAAGGATCTGACGGTGCCGTTCCTCGAGCACGTGGACAACGACTTCGACGGAGTGCTGTCGCCCGTCGAGTACGTCGTCGACTCCACGTACACCGAGGGGAAGAAGTTCTCGATCTACGACTACGAGCTCAAGACACGCTTCTACGAGTCGGTGTCGGTGAAGGCGCCGGCGGTCGTGAGCAACGAGATGAGCGAGCGGCTGCGGAAGATCGCCCGCACGGTGGTGAAGAAGCTCGACTGTCGCGATCTCGGCCGAATGGACTTCCGGCTCTCCGACGCGGGCGTGCCGTACTTCCTGGAGATCAACGCGCTCCCGTCGCTCGAGCCCGGCGCCAGCCTCTACGCCGCGGCCGAGCTCGAGGGCCTGCACTTCGACGCGGTGGTGGGCGCGGTGATCGACAATGCCGCTCGTCGCCAACGGGTGAAGGCCACTTCCCGCAGCTCGTCCCGGCCGGCGCGCAAGGGACCGCTCCGCGTCGGGTTCACCTTCAACGTCAAGCGCATCAAGCCGCTCGCCGACGGGCAGCACGATCACGAGGCCGAGTACGACTCGCCGTCGACCCTTCAGGGCATTCGCGAGGCGATCGCAAGCCACGGCCACGAGGTGATCGACCTCGAGGCGACGCCCGAGCTGCCGATGATCCTCTCGACCACGCCGGTGGACGTGGTCTTCAACATCGCCGAGGGCTTCCGCGGCCGAAACCGTGAGAGCCAGGTGCCGGCGCTGCTCGAGCTGCTCGACATTCCCTACACCGGCTCCGATCCCGCCACGCTCTCGCTCGCGCTCGACAAGGCGCTGGCGAAGAAGGTGGTGCGCGCCGCCGGCATCGACACGCCGAACTTCCAGCTCATGACCACGGGCCGGGAGCGCCTGGACAAGCAGTTCACCCGATGGCCGCTCATGGTGAAGCCGGTCGCCGAGGGCAGCTCGAAGGGCGTGGTTGGCAAGAGCGTGTGTCACTCCGAGGCCGAGCTGCGCGAGGTCGTGAAGGAGCTGGTGGATCGGTACGATCAGCCCGCGCTGATCGAGGAGTACATCGGCGGGCGAGAGTTCACCGTGGGACTCCTGGGCGAGCGGCGCCCCAAGGTGCTCCCGCCGATGGAGATCGTCTTCACCGACCGCAGCGACAAGACGCCCATCTACAAGTTCGAGGACAAGCTCGAGGCCAACGATCGCATCAAGTACGAGGTGCCGGCGAAGCTGGAGCCGTCGACGCTCGAGCGCATGAAGAGCGCGGCGCGTGGAGCCTTCATGGCGCTGGGGTGCCGCGACGTCGCCCGCATCGACTTCCGCATGGACGAGGCGGGCCGAATCTATTTCCTCGAATGCAACCCGCTCCCGGGGCTGACGCCGGGCTGGAGCGATCTGGTGCTCATCGCGCAGGGTGAAGGAATGGACTACCCGACGCTCATCGGAGAAATCCTCACGGGCGCCATCCGCCGGTACAAGGAGCGCGAGACCCGTCGGCGCGACGTGCGAGAAGTGAAGGATCCGCCCACCCTCGAGCAGCGGTTCGGCTGACGACGGCACGGCGCCTGCTCGTCATCCGCTGGATGCGGCCGAAGCGCGGGCTGGTGGCCACGGTGGGCGGCGGGTTGGCCGCGTGGCTCTTCGCCGCCGGATGGGTTGATCGCGTCGGGGCCGTGTCCGAGTCGCCGCGGCCCGACTGCGCGATCGTCGTGCTGGGCGCCCGGGTCGATCCAGGTGGGGTGCCGTCACCGACGCTCGCGGCGCGCATCAAGGCGGGCATCGCCCTGACCCGAACGGGTTCGCAACTGCTCCTCTTCTCAGGCGGCGTTGGCACGAACCCTCCGGCGGAGGCCGAGGTCGGGGCGTCGAGTGCGCTGTCGGCTGGCGTCAAGGAAGAACGGATCCTCGTCGAGAAGGAGAGCCACTCCACCTGGGAGAACGCCGTGAAGTCGGCCCCCATCCTCCGGGCCGCGGGCCTTCGGTGTGTTCACCTCGTGACGGACCCGTACCACCTCGCGCGGGCGTGCTGGGCGTTCGAGCAACAGGGCTTCGAAGTGACGCGCGGGCCGGTGTTCGACGCGCCCAGGCACATGGTGTGGACCGAGCGCGCGCTGTGGACGATGCGAGAAGTCCCGGCGCTGATCCGGCTCGTCCTGCTTCAGACGCTCAGAACGAGAACCGACAATCGCGAATGAGCTGTTTGAGCGAGTTCGCCTCGACGCCCACCGCGCGCCAGTCGACCGGGTAGCCGAGGTACGGGCCGGGCGATGGGCTGAAGGTGACGCCCACCGGCACCTCGAGGCGCTTCGTCTTGTCTTCCCGGGAGTCGCAGGACCCGACGATCGTCACGATGCGCGCCTCACCGACGCTCTGAGCGCCGCCGAACCACGACAGCCCGGAGTTGGGTCGGAACCCGCCCGTGAGGCCGAGGAGCTCCTTCTTCACGATCTTCTCGCGCAACACCTCGACGGCCACCTGGCCACCCACCTGCTTGATTCCGGCGCCGATGGCCCCACCGAAGGCCTGCACGAGCGCTTCCCCCAGCGCCCCCGCGGCGTCCTTCGACTCGGCAGCCGCCATCGCGACGGTGAGATCGACCGGCAGCTCGGCGAAGGACTTGAGATCGGCGTGTCGCATCACCTGGTCGAGGGCGCCGCGCTCGAGGCCCTGCTGAAGCTGAAACACCGAGTAGTACACCGAGCTGCGCGCGAAGAACGCGCCGACGGCGAGGACGAGGACGAGCGCGAGGAACTTCTTCATGCGCGCGACGTTACGACCCTGCTGGCTTCGCGTCGAAGGTGATGTCGAAGAACCAGCCGAACTGGAGCTGAATCGCGCCGGTGGAGAAGCGCGCGGGATCAGCCAGGTACGAGAGCTGAAGCGCCCACGCCGCGGGGTTGCGACGGAAGAGCCCCAGCGTGATCCCGGCGCGCACGGAATCGACGGGTGGCAGGGAGCTGTTTCCGAGGCGAGGCAAGACGAGGCGCTGGCTCACCGAGGCGCCGAGCGCGATCTCCCACCGCGAAAACTGCAGGCCGTAGAACACCGGTACGCCCCACTCGAGCTGGGCCCAGAGCGGCACGCCAAACCGACCCGACAGCGCCGCGCCACCGAGGAGTCCCGTCGAGACGACATGCGTGGGCCCGTTGGTGGGAATTCGCAGCAGCTCGCCCTTCACGTCGGCGGTGAGGCCGAACTGGAAGATGCGCTCCGGCGCGATCACCTGGGCCTGCGCCTGCGCCGACAGGCCGACGTCGAAGCCCGAACCAAGGCCATAGCGCGCGTTGGCGCGAAGCTCCGGGAGGGGAACGCCGTCGGGGTACTCGGTGCAGCGCGTCAGGCCCAACAACAGACCGCCAGTGAGGTCTCCGCAATAGCCGGCCGCCGAGAGCTGACCGCCAACGCGCATCGTGCCGCGATCGACGACCGACGCGGTCTGCATCGGCACCACGGTCGCGCAGGCGGGGAGCCACGCGAAGAGCAGGGCTGCCACGAGGCGCCTCATCGCGCGCGCTCCTCGAGCCAGTCGATCACCCGTGCGGTCCAACGCGTGTCGTAGAGCGGCAGGTGGCCCACCTTCTCGTGCGTCCACAGCTCGACGCTCCCCTGTTTCGTGCAGCCCTCGATGCTCGACTGCTGGGTCTCGGCGTCGCTGCCTCCGAGGAGATCGAGGCGCTCGCCGTCGACCCAGGTGCCGGTGCAGCCGTTTCGACGAGCGTACCGGGCCCCGGTCTCCTTCGCCCCGGGGAAGCGGTCCGGACGCCCTTCGATGGGCACCGAGCTGTCGCGATCGCCATGCGAGAGGAGAATCGGCACGGCCTGGCCCGGCTGGCATCGCGTCGCGTCCTGGAAGGTCGAGCCCGCCACCGCCACCACGCCGCTGAAGAGGTCAGAGGCCTCACACGCCAGCCGCAGCGACATGAACGCACCATTGGAGTGGCCGATGAGGAAGATGTGTCCCGGCTTGGTGGGGTACCGGCGGTTGATGTCTTCCACGAGCGCCCGGAAGAACGCGACGTCGTCGATGCCGATGCGCCCGTTGTCACAGCACGCCTCGGTCGCGTTCCAGAACCGCTTGCCGTTCGCGTCGGGCGTGCCGTTCGGGAGGGCGTAGAGGAATCGCTTGCCGTCGATCTGCCCAGACACGGGGAAGAACTGATCCTGCAATTGCCCCGTCGCGCCGTAGCCGTGCACCATGATGACGAGGGGGAGCGGGGTGCTCCCGTCGTAGTCCTTCGGCACGCGCACCTCGTAGGCGCGACCGAGGACTGAGTGATCCGGCGTGCAGGCGACGAAGAGACTCAGAGCCACGAACGACAAGCGACGCATGGGCCCGTTGTAGCGAGCAGGTCAGGCTTCGGCTTGTCCGCGACGACGACCGACTCGACGCAGGATGTCAGTGGTAGCGCCGGGCAGCGGTCTCGCAGTGGAGGACACAGCGCGTGAGCCGATCGTACCGGGCATTGCGAACGGCCTTCGCCGCGGCCTGCATCTCGTGCCGCTTGCAGGAGTCACTCATGCCCGCGGGGTTGATCGTCGCGCAGGACACGAACAGCAGCGTGAGGCGCTTCACGGAGCCACCGGTACGTGTTTGGCGGCGGCCTTCCAGGTCGCCTCGATGAACCTTGACAGCTGTTTGCCCTTCTTCCCTTCGTTCGTCGTGTTCCACCGGCCCACTGAGAGCGGCAGGCCATCGCGCCCCCGCATCGCGCTGAGGACGACGTCGACCTTTCCCTTCGCGCCTTCGACGGCGTCGACGACCACCAGCACATCGGCGCGCTGAGACTTTGCGATCTCGCCCAGGCAGGGGCCGATGCGGCAGTTCTCGACCGGCAGCTCGGACTCGTCCACCCGGCGTGCGGAGAAGCCTCGCCCCAGCAGTTCGTCGGCGACGCGTTGGGTGAGCTCGCGGGAGATGTCCTCGTAGATCGCGTCGGGCGCCGAGACGTCGAGGACCGCGACCTTGAGGCCGGTCTGGCCCAGCACGACCGCTGCGAGGAGCGCCACCATGGCTGAGAAGCTACGGCTGCTTCGTGGGCGGGTCGAGCTTGAGGCGGGCGACCCCTTCCCGAGCGAAGCTCCCGAGATAGAGAAAGCCGTCGTGCTCCAGCGCGCTCGCGATGGGCGAATAGCTGTCGGGCGCGCGGTGTTGGAGCACCTCGACGACCTTGCCGGTGACGTCGACGCCCACCACGAAGGCGTGACGGGCCGGCGCCGGCTGGATGGCCTTCGGCAACTTCGAGACGAGGCCCCTCAGAAACGGCTGGCCTGCGAGGGTGTCGACGAGGGGATTTCGGGGAGAGCCGATCGCCACCCAGAACAGCCCGCGGGTCGCTGAAAAGCGCACGTTGTCGGGAAAGCCGGGCAGGGCGTCGGTGAAGAGTTCCTTCTGCCCGCCCTTGTCGCCGGTGAGCCAGACCCGCCAGAGGCGGTACGCGCCGGTCTCTGTGATCACGAGGAACGACTCGTCGGGACTCAGCGCGACGCCGTTGGCGAAGGAGAAGTCTCCCGCGACGAGCTTCGTGCTCCGGGTCTGGGGGTCGTACGAGAGCACCCGCCCGGTGCGCTGATGCTCGAGGAGATCGTCGGTGAAACGATCGATCGAGTACCGGGCCGATGCGTCGGAGAAGTAGATGACCCCGCGCTTCGTGATCGCCAGATCGTCGACGAAGCGAAACGGAATGCCGCCCTGCTCCGAGGCGAGCACCTCGATGATCCCCGCGGCATCGAGCGCGAGCAGGCCACGGAACGCGTCGCAGATCACGATGCGGCCATCGGGGTGGGGCGCGATGGCCAGCGGCCGGCCATGCGTGTCGGCGATCACCTGGGGCTCGTCGACACCAGGCTTGAGGCGAACGATGCGGCCGTCCTTGAGGCCGGTCACCAGCGTCCCGTCGGTGTCGACGTACATGGCCTCGGGTCCGACGAGCTGCCTGGCCCACCACTCCACGCCCGCGAGGCGATCGTTCACGGCGTAGAAGCCTTCGAGGGGCGTCGGTGGGGGCGGCTCCCAGGCTGCCGGCTCGATCGGGGCCGGCGAAAGCAGCAGCCAGCCAAGGACCAGCACCAACGCTGCGGCGAGGACTCGCGAGGCGGTCTTCATGGAGCGGTTGTGGCACTTCACCGCGTGCCCGGTCATCTGTGACGAACAGGTGACTGGATGGAAAACAGCCCATGACGATGGCGCTCGATGCTTGAGGAGCGTCGGAGCGGTCGGTAGGCGCGCGCGGCGATGCGTGTGGGCTGGTTCCTGCTGCTGCTGAGCGCCTGTGTGGGCAGCGCGCCGGCGCGTGAGATCGAGGTCGCCACGATCATCGCTCGCAACGACGAGGTGATGGTCCGTTCGCGGCCGGCGCTGGTGGCTGGCCGGTACACGCGCATGGCGTCGAACGCGTTCAGCTTCTACCGTGGGAACCTCGCGCTGTTTCGTCAGGATTGGGAGCTCGGTCGAACGAGCCGCTCGGGCTTCCTGGGCGCGACGCCGCCGGTGTGGGGGCTGGCCGATCCGCACCCCGAGAACTTCGGTGTGTTGATCGCCGGTGACGGTGTGGCGGCGATCGAGCCCAATGACTTCGACTCGGCCGATCGGGTGCCGTACCTGTTCGATCTCCGCCGGCTCGTCGGTGGCCTCGGCGTCGGGGCGCGCGTGTCGAACCCACAGGTTCCCGTGGCGGCGCTGGGCGAGGCCGCGGCCCGGGCGTACGCGTCGACCCTCACTGCGCTCGCGAATGGAGAGCCGCCGCGCCGCGCGACCTCGTCTCCCGATCCGATCAGCGCCGATCTCTTCCGGCGCTCCCAACGCGATCTCACCAACCGCGCGGAGCTGTTGTTTCTCACCGAGGTGAAGGACGGGCAGCGTCGTTTCCGGCGTGGGGTGGTCGATCCCGAGGAGCCGACGCAGTTCCTCGCCGACGTTCCAGCCGAGATCGTTCCGCTGCTGCCTCAGGCGCTTGCACGACTGCAGACTGCGCCGGGCTTCGACGTGCTCGACGTGGTGCGTGAGTTCGGCTCTGGCGTGGCGAGCTGGGCGCGCGTTCGCCTGTTGGTGCTCGTCCAGGGCCCGACCGACGCGGTCAGCGACGATCTGATCCTCGAAGTGAAGGAGCTGCCCGAGTCGATGGTGGCAGGGTGGTATCGGCCGGTGCTTCCCGCGTCGGATACCCCCGCGCGGGTCGAGAGCGCGGCCCGTCGGGCCTGGTTTCGTCCTGATGCAGACCCCCGGTACTTCGCGACGACATGGCAGGGCCTCCCGGTCCTGGTGCGCACCGAATCCGAGGCGTTCAAGAGCGTGCGGGTCAGTCGGTGGACGGGCGACCGGAGCAGCGAGCTGGCCCTCACACGGCTGGCGGAGCTGACCGGCTCCTTGTTGGCGCGGGCCCATGCGCAGAGCGAACCCGAGACGGTGCGCGCGATCGTCAACCAGCTCGAGCGCGGGGTTGACGTGTTTGCAGCCGAGCAGGGCGCCTTCGCCGACGCCCACAGCGCGCAGGTGCTCGAAGACTTCACGCACTTTCAGAACGCCCTCACCCGCCTGGGGCCGACGCTCGGCATCGTCCAGGATCCCCGGGACCGCGCGCCGACGCTCGCCGCTGCGTTGTTTGGAGACCCCACGCCATGATGGTCGCGCTCCTCTCGTTGATGGTGGTCGCGCAGGTCGAGCCCGACGGTGGCGCTGAGGTCATCGTCGACGCAGGTGTGGTGTCGCCCGTCGAGGCCGGGAGCGTTGACGCCTTGTCGTGGACGCCCATCATCGATGCCTTCGGTGAGTTCCAGGCGCGCTTCCCGCGCGACGCGGCCCCGTTCAACGCCTTCACGGTGCCGCGCGTTCAGGTCGGGGTGCAGGCGGACTGGAAGGGTGCGTCCGGCCGGGTGCTGCTCGAAGGAGTGTACGCGACGCAGGGCGGGGCGTTGATTGGCGTGGCGGGTGACTCCGTCGTCGTACGGCTCCGCGAGGCGTGGGGCGGCTACCGCTGGAAGTTCCTCGAGGCCCAGCTCGGTCTGGTGCCGACGCTCGTGGTTCCCGAGGTGGAGCGCGCCTTTCTGCATCGCGAGCTGTCTCCCGATGGCCTCGAGGCCTACCGCGTGAAGGCCCCGGCCGACTTTGGCGGTGTGCTGCGCGGTCATCTTCCCGCCGGGTACGGCTGGCTCGGCGTCAGCGTCACCAACGGCGAGGGCTACACGTCACGCGAGCTCAACACCGGCAAGAACATCGAGCTCGCGGCAGCGATTCATCCCCTGCCGCGCGGCGTGCTTGAGCCGCTCACCGTGTTGGGCTTCGGAATGATCGGCAGCAGCGGGCCATCGTCGGCGATGGCGAATCGCTTCGGGGGTGGCGCGCTCTGGCAGGGCAAGACGTTGGGCGTCGGCCTCACCGCGGCGTCGGTGCAGGGCTGGCTCGACGACGGGAGCCGCCGCGCGCTGTTGCTCCAGGGCTTCGCGCGCGCGGAGTTGTTTGGACGCCTCCTGCTCGCCGCGCGCGTCCATCTCTTCAACCGCGATCTCACGCAAGAGGACCAGGTGCTCGAGATCGTCGGTGGCGTCGGCGTGAAGGCCGAGCCCGTCGAGCTCTTCCTGGCCGTCCATCGCACCAGCCTGTCCGGTGCCGCGCGAACGTCGTTGCCCGGCGTCGACTCCACCGACGTGCGCGTGGTGGTGCGCGTGCGGTGGCCTCCCGTTTCCCCGTGACACCCTCAGGAGCCTCCATGCACTTCGCTCGTTTCCTTCTGCTCGGCGCCGCCATCGGCCTCGCCGCAACCTTCGTGTCGTGTGGTCCGCCCCGCTCGTGCTCCGCCGCGACCTGTGCGACAGGGTGCTGCTCCTCCGACAACCTGTGTCTGCCGGGAACCTCGACCACGGCGTGCGGTACAGGAGGCAAGGCGTGCGGCGCGTGTCAGGCGACGCAGGCCTGCACCCTGGGCGCGTGTGGGCCAGCGTCGATGGCGGGTGGTTCGGCGGCGGGAGGGACGGCCGGGGGCGCGACGGCTGGTGGTACTGCGGGTGGCGCGATGGCAGGAGGCTCCGCAGGTGGCATGGCTGGTGGTAGCGCGGGCGGCGCGAGCGCGGGCCTCGTCGTGAACGAGCTCTTCGTGACCGGCAGCAACAGCGACCCGGCGATCGGCCCGGACTACGTCGAGCTCTTCAACGCGGGAAGCGCGCCGCAGGATCTCTCGGGCTTCGCGGTGACCGACATGGAGAACGATGGTGGTCCGAAGCTGCGCGAAGGCGTGGTGTTCCCGGCTGGAACGATGGTCGCTCCGGGCGCCTTCGTGCTCGTCGTCGCGGATCGTCGAGACGCTGGCGTGAGCACCGACTGTCTGGGAGGCCCGGCCTCGTGCTTCGAGGCGCGCTTCGGGCTGTCGCAGAACGGTGAGACGGTGTTCCTCCTCGATGCACAGGGGGCGGTGTTCCGTTCGCAGCAGTACCCCGCAGCACCGGCTCCGGCCGGCTCGTCGTACGGCCGGTTCCCGGATGGCACGGGCTCGTTCGGCACGACGCAGAAGACGCCGGGCCGCGCCAACGCGCAGTGACGATCAGCGGGCCTGCTTCTTCTTTCGCCGGGCCTCGACGCGGCGCTCCAGGAACGCGAGCGCGTCGGGGTAGCCGGTGGGTGAGGCGCGCTGGAGTCGATCCATCATCACGGCGTCGCTGCCGATGAGCACGCGCCGATTTCCCTTGTCGATGCCCTTCAGGATGGTCGCCGCGCACGCCTCAGGCGTCGTGCGGGCCATCTTGTCGAAGAGCCTCACCGTGGTGTCGCGATTCGCCGTCGGCCCCAGCCCTCGGCGGAAACGCATCGAGCGCACGATGTTCGTCTTGATGCCGCCCGGGTGAACCGAGACGGCCCGCACGCCCGTGCCCTCGAGTTCCCGCCACAGCACCTCGGTGAAGCCGCGCACCGCGAACTTCGACGCGTTGTACACGCCCTGAAGCGGCCACCCGACGATGCCGAAGATGCTCGAGACGTTCGCGATGACGCCCGAGCGCTGCGCCAGCATGCCGGGGAGGAACGCCTTGGTGCCGTAGACGACGCCCCAGAAGTTGATGCGCATCACCCACTCGAAGTCCTCGTATGAGACCTGCTCGATGGTGTCGTGCACCGTCACGCCGGCGTTGTTGATGACGAGATCGGCTCGGCCGAAGGTCGTCTGGGTGAAGGCCGCGAGGTTTTCGACCTGCGCCCGATCGGACACGTCGACGACCTGAGTCTTCGGTGGGCGGGACAGCGCTTGGGCCGTCTCCTCGAGCCCCTCGACGTTGACGTCGGCGAGCACGAGCTGGGCGCCCCGCGCATCGAGCGCCTGGGCGAGCGCCCGCCCGATGCCCGAGCCTGCGCCGGTGATCACTGCAACCTGGGCCTGCTTCATGGCGAAACTCCTTCGAGGTGGTGAACGGTCTTGTCGAAGCGCGAGAGCCCCGCGCGGAAGGTGAAGGTGAAGCCGGGCCAGAGCGTGACGTTGCGCCCGCGCTCGTCGAGGTACCAGCTCCGGCAGCCGCTGAGCCACACGGTGGTGCCGAGCTTTCGCTGGAGTGATTCGTTGAAAGCGGCCTCGGCCTCGTCGCGCACCATCCACCACCGCGCGCCGGTGGTCTCGACGACGTCGAGCGCTTTGAGCACGAAGGCGAGCTGCGACTCGATCATGAACACCATCGAGGAGTGCCCCAGCCCGGTGTTGGGCCCCGTCAGCATGAAGAAGTTCGGGAACCCGGAGAGCGCCGTGCCGTACCAGGCCTTCGCCCCGTCATGCCACGCCTCCGACAAGGAGCGACCGCCGCGTCCGACGACGCGCATCGGGCCAACCACATCCGTGACGATGAAGCCCGTGCCGAAGACGAGCACATCGCACAGGTGCTCCACGCCGTCGCAGGTCCGCACGCCCGCGGGCGTCACGGCCTCGATGCCCGCGGTGATGACCGAGCAGGTCTCCTTCGCCACCGCCGGGTAGAAGTCGTCGGACACGAGCACGCGCTTGCAGCCGAGCGTGTAGTCGGGTGTGAGCTTCTGCCGCAGCGACGGGTCGCTCACCTGCGCCTCGAGGTGTCGCTTCGCCAGGCGCGCCGCGAGCGTCATCAGCCAGGTGGCCTTCACGAAGGCCGGCACCCGCAGCTCATGCAGCCAGTACAGCGCCCACCGGAAGAGGAGCTGAATGAACGGCGCTCCCCGCAGCACCGAGCGCAGGCGAGGTCCGATGGGTCGATCGTTCCGCGGAAGAATCCACGCGGGGGATCGCTGGAACAGCCGCACCTGGGATCCGCGCTCGACGAGCTGGGGGACGAACTGAATCGCGCTGGCGCCGGTGCCGATGACGCCGACCCGCTTCCCGTCGACCGCCACGTCGTGTCGCCACCGCGCGGAGTGGAAGACCGGGCCCTGAAACTGCTCCAGCCCGTCGAGCGAGGGGACGGCCGGTCGGCTGAGGCCGCCCAGCGCCGCGATGACGAAGCGCGCCGAGAACCTGGCGCCGTTCGCGCAGGTGACGTGCCAGCGCGCGGACGCCTCGTCCCAGACCGACTCCGTCACCTGATGGCCGAAGCGCAGGTGCGGGCCAAGCCTGAACGTCGTCACCACCCGCTCGAGGTACGCGAGGATCTCGCCCTGGCGCGCGTAGGTGTGGCTCCACTCGGGGTTCGGCAGGAACGAGAACGAGTACAGGTGCACGCGCACGTCGCACGCGCAGCCGGGATACGTGTTGTCGCGCCAGACGCCACCGACGCCGGGCGCCTGCTCGAGGATGACGAAGTCGGTGCGGCCGCTCTGTCGAAGCTGAACGCCCGCGCCCAGCCCGCCGAACCCACTGCCGATGATGACGACGTCGACCGCGTGCATGTCAGCCAAACGGCCACTTCTTCTTCTTCGGGGAGCGGAGCAACGCCTCGACGGCAGCGCCATCGGCCGGACGACGTTCGGGCTTCTTGGCGAGGCACGCGAGCACCACGTCGAGCGCCGGGTGGCCCTTCAGCGCGGGATCGAGCGGAACCAGGGGCGGCGGTTCGTCGTTGAGGTGCGCGGACAGCACGTCGAAGTGTTTCCCGGTGAAGGGCAGGTGGGCGGAGAGGACAAGGTAGGCGACGACGCCGAGGCTGTACACGTCGGAGGCCGCCGTCGCGGGCTGGCCCATGGCCTGCTCCGGCGACACATACGAGGGGGTTCCACCGACCTGGTTCGCGCCGGTCTGAAAATGGAGCGCCGCCTCTTTCGGATCGGTGAAGCGCGCGATGCCGAAGTCCAGCAGCTTGACGGCGCGCGCCTCGGCGGGCCCCGTGACGATGACGTTCTCGGGCTTCACGTCGCGGTGGGCGATGCCGGCCTGGTGGAGAGCGCCGAGGGCCGAGGCGAGCGCGGTGAACAACTCGACGGCCTGCAGCCCCTCGAGTCCGTGCTGCTGCAGCAGCACGTCCAGCCGCGTGCCTTCGACCCACTCGAGTACGAGCAACATGCCCTCCGTCGGGCGGTCCTCGAACCGGTGCAGTTTGACGATGCCAGGGTGCTCGAGCTGCCACAGCAATGCGGCCTCGCGCTGGAAGCGGGCCTTCATGCCGGCATCGGACAAGAGCTCGCGGCGCAGCACCTTCACTGCCACCCTGGCGCCGGTGGTCACGTCCTCCGCGAGGAAGACCTTGGCCGTCGCGCCAGTGCCAACCGGGCGGACCAGCCGGTACTGCCCGTCGAGGATGAAGATCTCGGGCATGGACACCAGTACTAAAGGCCCTGCCGCGCAGCGTCGACGTGAAGATCGGGTCAACGTCCCGGCGGGGCGTCTGGCAGGCCCAGCTCGCGCCGCACGCGCCGGAATGCCTGGGTCCACTGGCCGCATTCGTCGCGCACCACCAGTTCGTCGCGCGTGAGTGCGCCCGGCGTTCGCGAGAAGCGCCAGATGGTGATGAGCGGCGCCTTGCCGATGCGCGGAATCAGGTGTCGCATGCCGCGGGCGTGGAGCGGCGTGCGGATTTTGAGCACCCGCGTGTCCTCGAGCTGCGCGGCACACATGACGAATTCCCCGTCATCGTGCAGGTGCCGGTCCGCCGCCTCGAGATAGGCCTCGACGCCGCCGCGGTGCTCGAACCGGCAGGCGCTGACGTGATCGGCAGCGGCCTCGGTGCCGGTGCCGCGAGGGAAATACGGTGGGGTGCCGGTGACGAGCTGAAAGTGCCGACCCAGGGAGGTGTCGCGCAGATCGCCGTCGATCACCCGGCAGCGATCGCTCACGCCGTTGTAGGCGATCGATCGGCGGGCCATGGCGGCGCGCTCCGGCTGCGCCTCGACGCCCGTCACGTCGAAGTCCGGCGCTCGCCACGCCACCATGAGGAGCACGCTCCCCAGCCCGCAGCCGAGGTCGAGGGCGCGCACCGGGCCCAGGGCTCGCAGCGTCTCGAAGCGCTCCGCGGCGGTGAAGGCGGTGACGAGATCGTCGACGCTCCAGCGGTGCCCCTCGAGCTTCTGGAAGAGCCGCCAGTCGCCAGAGAGGTAACAGAGGTCTTCGTCGGCCTGGGGCTGCAGCTCGGGACGGCCCCCATCCCCCGAGGGGCCTGGACCCGGAGGCACCCACCCTGCTGGCCGCCGCGCTGGTCGCACCACACCGGACATGAAGCGCTGCGTCGCACACGCAGGCCTTGCTTCGCAACGGGCAGGTGTCTTGCGGCAACTCTCGTCGTGCAGCGTCAGACCGCGCAGGACGTGCGTGTGCGCGCCTCGGAGCGCCGTCTGCTCACGCCGGAACGGCGCCAACTCCTGGAGCGGCTGCGGTCGAGTTGCTGGTCGACTGACTCCAGGCCGAAGAAGCGCATCATGCGGTCGAGCAGGTCTGACTCCTCGGTCCGTTGGCGGGACTTCGCAGCCTCTGCGGACGTCCTCCACGCTCGGTCTCCAACGGTCGCGCGCAGCTCGTCACGAAAGGGTGACCTGGTGAAGGCGTGCTACATCATTTCCCCTGTGAACATCGCCGACGTGGTGCAGCGCCAGCTGTCGTCCCTGGGAGTCACTGACGCCGCTTCGACGAAGAGCTGCGTGAAGTGGATCGAGGCGCGCACGAAGGGTGGGGCAGACCTCGCCGTGGCGGATCTCGCGCTCGTGTGGGCGGTCCTCCAGAGCCACCCCGCCGCGCTCGTCGAGGTCGATGAGCTGATCGAATCCCTCTCGCGCCGCGCGGCGGGCCGGGCCATCGAAGCCCCCGAGCTCGCCCAGCGAACCCGGACCCGATTGCTCGTCGCCGCGAAGGGCAAGGAAGCCAAGCTCGGCACCTACGACGGCCGGGGCCGCCTCAAGTCCTGGCTGTGGACGGCCATCAAGCTCGAGCTGCTCCAGGCCACGCGCGGCATGAGCCAGGCCCCCGCGGAGGACGTCGACGAGCTCACCCACCTCGCCGCAGCCGATCCCTCACCAGAAGCGCGCGCGAAGTCGAACAAGGACACGAAGCTGGTCTCGAACGCGCTCCGCGACGCGCTGGAAGTCATCGATCCGAAGGAGCGCACGCTGCTGCGCATGCGCTTCGTCGACGGCGTGTCGACCGAGGAGCTCGGCCGGATGTTCCAGGTGCACCGCACGACGGCGCAGCGGTGGATCGAGGCGGCGCAGGCGAAGATCATGGCGGCGATGCGCGCAAGGCTCGAGGCGGACGCGAAGATGGCGCGGGGTGAGGTTGATTCGCTGGTGCGCGAAGTGGCCCAGTCGATCTCCCTGCGGCTGAGTCAGGTGCTGCAGAAGGTGAAGCTGTAGCTTCAGCGCATCACCAGCCACGTCCCCAACCCGAGCGCAGCGGCGGCGACGACGGCGACCACCCAGGGCAGCGTCGAGGGCTTCGTCGCCCGCACCTGCGACTTCGACAGATCGAGAAGCACGCCGTCGACCGCCGCCTCGAGCGCGTCGGGCTTACGCTGCCAGACGGACTGACGGTCAGGCTCCGTCTTCATCGTCTCGGGCGCCGGCGGGTGACGGTCCTTCTGGGTGATGGCCTCTCCGGGGGCGCTGGTGAGGCCAACCCCAGACGCGATGGCCCGCAGCCGGGCGCGCACGTTCTGGGCCGACGAAGGCCGCAGCTCGGGATCGATGCGCGTCAGATCCGCCACCAGCTCGGCGAACGCGTTGGGGACGCCAGGGTGGCCCGCGAGCGAGGGCGGCTCGCGCTGCAGCTGCATTTGCAGCACGGTGATCGAGCTCTTGTCCTGGTAGGCGTCGGCGCCCGTCAGCATGTACCAGGCGACCAGGCCGAGGGCGTAGAGATCGCTGCGTGGCGTGGCGCCGATGGCCTGGATCTGCTCGGGCGACATGTAGCCCGGCGTTCCCAGCACCATGTCCGGCGAGGTGCGAATCGTCGCGTCGCGGCTCTTGGCGAAGCCGAAGTCGAGCACCTTCACCCGGGGATTCGGCTCCGCGAGGTTGGTGAGCATGATGTTCGCGGGCTTGAGGTCGCGATGGACGACGCCGACCGCGTGCACGGCCTCGAGCGCTGCGCAGCACTGATCGAGGATCGACAGGATTCGATCGATCGGCGGAGGGGCTCCCTCGCGCGCGCGGACCCACTGGGAGACCGACAGCCCATCGAGGAACTCCATCACCAGCCACGGCCGGCCATCGGGGAGCTCGCCGAAGTTGAAGATGTCGATGATGTTGTGGTGCCCGACGGCGTTCACCGTTCGCGCCTCTTCCAGCATCCGCTGCGCGTAGTTCAGCTCGGTGGGCCCGGGCGTCAGCAGCACCTTGATGGCCACCTGCTTGCCGATGACGGGCTGCACACCGCGGTAGACCGCGCCCATGCCGCCCTTCGCGAGGAGCTCCGTGACGACGTAGTCGCCGAGCTTCTGGCCGACGAGGCGATCGCTGGGCGGTGGAGGGGGCGGCCCCGATGCGCGAGACGGTCCAACGGCCTGGCTGGGCTGCGTGGGCACCAGCGGCCGAGAGTCGGGTGAAGTGGGGTCGTCTCCGAAGAGCTTCCTCGGGCGCCGCGGGGGCACCAGCTCGGTGCCAGGGGCGTGTTTGCGGAGATCGGTCGTGATGCCGACCTCCTGTCCCTCATGGAGCGTCTCCGCCGCGTCGTCCGGCATCGGCGCTTCGCGGGCCAACGCCGACATCAGCTTGCGGCAGCGGGAACAGCCATCGAGGTGTGACACCACTGCGTGTCGCTCGTCGGCCGTCAGCGTGCCCGCGAGAAAGCCATGAAACGCAGACTGTTCGAGGTGTCCCTCCATGGATGCGCGGGTGAGTCTAGCGGCATCGCTCGCAGGGGTCGCCCACACAGACGTCGGCTTCAGTCCCGCTGGATCCGGTGGAGACGGCCGCATGGTGGCGCGATGCAGGCAGGCGCCAATGTGTGCATCAGTGGCAGTCGGGCCCCTGGGTGCTGCCAAGCACCGCGCGGTAGATGAGGACGCCCGCGGCGAAGAGGGGCACGGCTTTGCGCATCGCCCAGGTGAACGTTGGCCAGCGTTGCCCGAGGTGCGCTCCCGCCTGGACTGCGGACAGCGCGGGAACGGCACCCAGCGCGAAGGCCCCCAACAGGCTCGCCCCGTCCAGCGGACTGCCGGTGGCGATGGCGGCAAGGAAGACGCCGTACAGGAGACCGCACGGCAGGAACGGGGTCGCGAGGCCCATCACGACGCTACGGCGGGTCGGCCCGAGGCGTGCGGAGGCGCGAACCAGCGCGGTGGAGACGCTGCGAACCAGCGGCAGCGGCCGGCTGTGTTTGCCGAGCTCGAGCGCGGTGGCGATGAGCCCGGCCGCCATCACCCAGGGCAGGTACGGCTCCACCGACACCGAGAGCGCGCGCGAGACGCCGGTGCCGACGAGCCCCAGCAGCAGCCCCACCAGCGCGTAGCCACTGACTCGGCCGAGGTGCCAGCCGACGATGGCGGCGCGACGTCCTGGCCCCGACGGAACCCCCGCGCACGCGAGCGGTCCACACATGAGGGCGCAGTGGAGGCTCCCGGTGGCACCGGCCACCAGCGCGCTCGACGCACCGGCAATGACGAGCGGAGAGGTCATCGCGTCCACGGCCGGGCGAGAGTTCAACGGGCATGCCGGGTGCAGCCGCGTGCCGCATCGTGACCGCTCCCCCGCGTCAACCCGTCGTCGCCGCTCCCCCCGGAACCTGTCAGCACTGCGGCAGCCTCGTTCCTGCGAGCGCAAGCCATGCGCGCTTCTGCTGCCACGGCTGCGAAGCCGTGCACGATTTGCTCTTCGAGCAGGGCCTGGGTCGGTACTACGAGCTCGCGCGTGGTGAGGTGACGCCGGTCTCCGAGGCGCCCGCCGTTCGCTCTCACACCTGGCTCGAGCCGCTCGCCGAGCAGGCCCGCGCGCAGTCCCAGGGTGAGGTCTGCACGCTGAACCTCGACGTGCAGGGTATTCACTGCGCGGCGTGCGTGTGGCTGATGAACGAGACGTTCGCGCGCCAGCCCGGCGCGGCGGAGATCACCGTCAACCCGGCGCTCGGTCAGGTGCGGCTCGCGTTCCGCCCCGGCGTCACCGACGTGGAGAAGTGGGTGAAGGACGTCGAGGGCTTCGGGTACCAGTTCGGGCCCGCGCGGAAAGAGGCGTCGAAGAAGTCGATCGATCTCCCGCTCCGCCTTGGCATCTCGGCGGCCATCACCATCAACGTGATGTTGTTCTCGGTGAGCTTCTATTTCGGCCTCGTGCCGGATCCCGAGGGCATCTTCAGCCTCTTCACCTGGCTGTCCTTCGCGCTCTCGTCGGTGACGGTCTTCGTGGGTGGCTGGCCGTTCTTCAAGGCGGCCGTGAAGGGCCTCAAGACGGGCATGCTGCACCTCGATCTCCCGATCGCCGTGGGCATCGCGCTCGTCTACGGCATGTCGCTGGTGCAGCTGCGCACGGGCCGCGGCGATCTGACGTACTTCGACACGCTCAACACCTTCATCACGCTCATGCTGCTCGGCCGCTTCCTGCAGGAGCGCCTGCTCGAGCAGAACCGCCGCTTCCTGCTCGACGACGACGGCGCCGAGGGGCTCATGGTGCGCAAGGTGGTGGGCGAGCGCCTGGTGCCGATGAAGGCGCCGAAAGTGGTCGAGCGCGACGTGCTCCTGGTGGCGCCGGGCGATGTGGTGCCGGTCGACGCGACGCTGCTCGATCCCGCCGCGCACGTCAGCACCGACTGGATCACCGGAGAGTCGAAGCCGCGGCTGCTGGAACGAGGAGCAGAGGTTCCGGCGGGCAGCTTCAACGCCGGTCACGCCGCGTTCCACGTCGCCGCGCGCACGGACTTCTCGCAGTCACCGCTCGTGCAGCTCCTTCGCCAGCCGCCCTCGCGGGAAGGCCGCGCTGCCGAGCACCACCAGCTGTGGAACGACGTGGCGCGCAAGTGGGTGGTGAAGGTGCTCCTGGTTGCCGCGGGTGGGTTCCTCGCGTGGCTGCCGGCGAGCTTCGACGATGCGGTCAACGTCGCGGCCTCGCTCCTCGTCATCACCTGTCCGTGCGCCATCGGCATCGCGATTCCGCTCGCGTACGAGATCACCCAGACGCACCTGCGCCGCGCGGGCTTCTTCGTGCGCTCGGCGGACCTCCTGGACCGGCTCGTCAAGGTGAAGAAGGTGCTGTTCGACAAGACCGGCACGTTGACGCTCGGGCGGCTGGAGCTCGTCGAGCCTTCGGTCGTGGCGACGCTCTCGCCGATCGCGCGCGACGTGGCGTTCAACCTCGCGGCGCGCTCGAGCCATCCGGTGAGTGGGTGCGTGAGCCGGGCGCTGGAGCCCCGCGGCGCCCGCTACGACGTCACGGCGCAGGTGGTCGAGGTGAGGGGCCAGGGGCTCGAGTGGCGCCGCGCCGACGGCCTCTGGAGGCTGGGCCGTCCGTCGTGGGCGCTCGCGGCCGGAGAGGGGACGGGGGCGATCCTCTCCTGCGATGGTTCCCTGGTGGCGCGCTTTACGACGCGTGAGGCGCTGCGCAGCGATGCCCGCAAGGAGCTCGATGGGCTGACCGCGCAGGGCTACGGCGTGTGGCTCATCAGCGGTGACGAGCCGGGCCGGGTGCAGGCGCTGGCGTCGACCCTCGGCGTCCCGTTGGAGCGCGCGCTCGGTGGGCTGAAGCCCGAGGCCAAGGCCGAGGCCGTCTCGCGGATCGACGCGAAGGACACGCTGTACCTCGGCGATGGCGTGAACGACTCCCTGGCCTTCGAGCGCGCGTTGATCGCCGGCACCCCTGCCATCGATCGCCCGGTGATGCCTGGCCGCAGCGACTTCTTCCTCGTCGGCGAAGGCCTCTCGCCCATCAAGGAATCACTGGCACGCGCCGCGCATCTGCGCGCCGTCGTGAACCGCGTGCTCACGGTCAGCGTCACCTACAACGGCTTCGCCATCGTCCTGGCTTTGCTGGGAAAGATGTCTCCGTTGCTGGCGGCCATCACGATGCCGGCGAGCACGATCACGCTCATCTTGATCACCATCATGGGGCTCCGCGCGTGGCGTCGCGCAACGCCTGCACATGACCAAACCATGACGCAGACCTCGCGTCTGGCCGGAGCCGCTTCATGAATGTGATGATCCTGCAGGTCTTCGTGAGCCTGATGTTGGTCCTGGGCTCCGTGGTTCTCTTCGTCTTCACGGTGAAGTCCCGCACCTTCGAACACGCGGATCGGTTGTCGCTCAAGCCGCTCGAAGACGACCGCGTCTCACCGCCACCCGCCGTCGCCCCCGCACCTCGTCCGTCAACTCAGCCCAACCAGGAGTCGATCTGATGCAGACCCAACGCATCGAGTACGACGACGCGATCGTCCGGAAGTTCATCTTCGCGTCCGTCTTGTTCGGGGCCGTCGGCCTTCTCGTCGGAGTCCTCATCGCCAGCCAGCTTGCCTGGTGGCAGATGAACTTCGGCATTCCGTACACCACGTTCTCGCGCCTGCGCCCGCTGCACACGAACGCCGTCATCTTCGCGTTCGTCGGCAACATGATGTTCGCCGGCGTGTACTACTCGACGCAGCGGCTCACGCGCACACGCATGGCGTCGGATCTGCTCTCGAACATCCATTTCTGGGGCTGGCAGCTCATCATCGTCGCCGCCGCCATCACCCTGCCGCTCGGCATCACCACGTCCAAGGAGTACGCCGAGCTCGAGTGGCCGATCGACCTCGCCATCGCTGTCATCTGGGTGGTGTTCGCGATCAACTTCTTCTGGACGCTGGCGAAGCGGAACGAGAAGCACCTCTACGTCGCGCTGTGGTTCTACATCGCGACCATCATCACCGTGGCAGTCCTGCACATCGTGAACTCGATGGCGCTGCCGCTCACTGCGTTCAAGAGCTACTCGGTCTTCTCGGGCGTGCAGGATGCGCTCGTGCAGTGGTGGTACGGCCACAACGCCGTCGCCTTCTTCCTCACCACGCCCATCCTCGGCATCATGTACTACTTCATGCCGAAGGCGGCGGAGCGGCCGGTCTACTCGTACCGGCTCTCCATCGTGCACTTCTGGTCGCTGGTGTTCATGTACATCTGGGCCGGCCCGCACCACCTGCTCTACACGGCCCTGCCGGACTGGGCGCAGTCGCTGGGCATGCTCTTCTCGCTGATGCTGTGGGCGCCGTCGTGGGGCGGCATGCTCAATGGCCTGCTCACCCTGCGTGGCGCGTGGAACAAGGTGCGCGAAGACCCCGTGCTCAAGTTCTTCGTCGCCGGCGTCACGTTCTACGGCATGTCGACGTTCGAGGGCCCGCTGCTGAGCATCAAGTCGGTGTCGGCGCTCGCGCACTACACGGACTGGATCGTCGGTCACGCCCACGGCGGCGCGCTCGGCTGGAACGGCCTCATGGCCGCGGGCATGTTCTATTGGCTCGTTCCCCGGATGTACGGCACGCAGCTCGCCTCGAAGAAGGCCGCTGACGCCCACTTCTGGATCGCCACCATCGGCATCGTTCTCTACATGGTGTCGATGTGGATCTCTGGGGTGAACCAGGGCCTCATGTGGCGCGCCACCAACCCCGACGGCACGCTCGTCTACACCTCGTTCACCGAGACGCTGCTGGCGATTCGGCCCATGTACATCGTCCGCTTCCTGGGCGGCGTCATGTACCTGGCCGGCTTCGTGATGATGATCTGGAACCTGCTCAAGACGATGGCCGGCAAGCAGGCCGTCGTGGCGGGCACCGAGGTCGTCGTGGCCGACCTGCAGAAGGACGACCCCGAGGCCGGCTCGTTCGTCGACGTCATCGCGGGCCGTCCGCTGTGGTTCAGCGTGGTGGGCTTCGGCGCGGCCGTCGCGTTCATCTTCGTCTCGCTCGTGCCGGCCATCATCCTGGCCGTCGCGGTCCTCGTGGTTGGCGAGGCGGCGTACGTCATCCAGAAGAGGGAGCGCGCCGCCGGCAAGCCGTCGTGGTTCGGCATCATCGAGCGCCGGCCCATGTCCTTCACGGTTCTGGTGTTGGTGTCAGTGCTCATCGGCGGCGTCGCCGAGCTGATGCCCACCATCTTCGTCAAGCAGGCGGTGCCCGAGACGGGGAGCGCGCAGAAGCCGTACACCGCGCTCGAGCTCCAGGGTCGCGACGTCTACACGCGCGAGGGTTGCTACGTCTGCCACTCGCAGATGGTGCGCCCGATGATCCAGGAGTTCCAGCGCTACGGCGACGCCTCGCGCGCTGAGGAGTTCATCTACGACCACCCGTTCCAGTGGGGCTCCAAGCGCACCGGGCCGGACCTGCACCGCATCGGCGGCCGGTACCCGAACCTGTGGCACTACACCCACCTGATGGATCCGCGCGCCACCAGCGCGGGCTCCAACATGCCCTCGTACTCGTGGCTCTCCGATGGGCGCATCGACGTCGACCTTGGCGTGAAGAAGCTCGAGCTCATGACGACGCTGGGTGTCCCGTACTCGCCCGATCAGATCGCCAACGCGAAGACCGATCAGCAGCTGCAGGGTGAGGTCATCTCGAAGGACCTCGCGAGCCAGGGCGTCACCGTGGCGGCCGACAGCGAAATGGTGGCGCTCATCTCGTACCTGCAGCGGCTCGGCCGCGACCAGGGCGTGAAGTACGGCGTCGACCAGGTGAAGACGACCGAGGCGGCTCCGGCTGCTCCGGCGTCTGCACCCGCGGCCGAGCCCGCCACCACCGGCGGAGGCATCTAAGCCATGTACAAGCAGTTCTTCGCCAACATGGAGTCGGTGACCCTGCCGCTGTTCGCGATGGGCGTCTTCGTCACCGGCTTCCTGCTGATGCTGGCTCGGACGTTCTTCTACAAACGCCGCAGCGACTTCGACCCGCTCGCCGCGCTGCCGCTCAACGATCAGTCTTCGACGGAGGTGAAGCCGTGAGTCTGGACCCCAATGGATTGCGCAAGTACGACGACATTCTCGAAGAAGACAACCACCTGCCGAACTGGTGGCTGGCTATTCTCTTCGGCTCCATCCTCTTTGCCTTCGGTTACTGGATGGCGTTCCACACCACGGATACCTTCCAGAATCCGCCAGAAGTGTACCGGGCCGAGGTCGACGCGCTGAAGAAGGCCCGCGCGGCGGCCAACCCGACGTCGGAAGAGGCGCTGTCGGCGCTGGTGCAGAACGCCTATGCCGTCACCGAGGGGCAGAACGTCTTCAAGTCCACCTGCGCGTCCTGCCATGGCCAGAACGCCGAGGGGCTCGTCGGCCCGAACCTCACCGACAAGTTCTGGATGCACGGCGCCAGCGGCAAGGAAGTCCTCAAGTCGATCGCCGATGGGTACGCCGATAAGGGCATGCCGGCCTGGGGCGCGGTGATCGGCGACGACAAGGCCCGCAAGGTGACGGCCTACGTGTTGTCGCTCAAGGGCAAGAACCTGCCGGGCAAGGAGCCGCAGGGTCAGCCCGTCGATTGATTCAGGACCGGCGTGAGGGCCGTTCCTCACGTCGTGTCCTCTCCGAGCGCACGAGGGAGGCGTGCTGGTCGCCCCGTGCGCTCGTCGTGTTTCTGGCGTCCGACGCGACGTGAACCCTCGTCGGCGACCTCTGCATCTCGACGCTGATGCGTCTCACGCCGCACCCAGCAGGTCCCCGCCATGACGCCCCCGACCGCCAGCCCGCCGCCTCCTGAGAACGTGCCGCTCCCGGTTCATCAGCCGCCGTCGATCCTCGGCTCGATGAGACAGGACGGCTCTCGAATCAAGATGCACCCGGCCGACGTGAAGGGAAAATGGCTCACCCGCCGGCGGGTGGTGTTCGCCTTCCTGGTCGCCTTCTACGCGGTGACGCCGCTCGTCACGATCGGCGGCAAGCCGGCCATCCAGCTCGACGTGGCCACGCGTCGTTTCTACCTGTTCGGCGACACCTTCAACGCCCAGGACTTCTGGATGGTGCTGCTCTTCGTGCTCACCTTCATCTTCGGCCTGCTGGCGGTGACGGCATGGAAGGGCCGGGTTTGGTGCGGCTGGGCCTGCCCGCAGACGGTGTTCCTCGAGGGCGTCTACCGGCCGATCGAGCGCTTCTTCGAAGGCGGCCGGGAGCAGCGCCTCAAGCTCGACGCGGCGCCATGGACCGCGAAGAAGGTGGCGTTGCGTGCGGCCAAGTACGCCACGTTCCTCTTCGTCTCGCTCAACATCGCGCACGCCGCCGCCGCGGTCTTCGTGGGCCCTCGCGAATTCCTCGCGATGATCACCGAAGGGCCAGAGCTCCACATGGAGGCCTTCCTCCTGGTGATGGGGTTCACCGCAGTCCTCATGTTCAACTTCACCTGGTTCCGAGAGCAGTTCTGCGTGGTGTTGTGCCCGTACGGCCGGCTCCAGTCGGTGCTCCACGACAAGGACAGCGTGACGGTGTCGTACTTCGAGAAGCGCGGAGAGCCCCGCGGGAAGGTCGCCAAAGGGCCGTCGGTCACGCCGAAGGGCGACTGCGTCGACTGCAACCGCTGCGTCGCGGTGTGCCCCACGGGCATCGACATTCGCAACGGCCTGCAGATGGAGTGCGTGGCCTGCCTCCAGTGCGTCGACGCGTGCGACGACGTCATGGCGAAGGTGAAGCGCCCGCCGGAGCTGATCGGATTCGCCTCGCACAACGAGCTGGTCGGCCAGCCGCACCGCACGATTCGCCCGCGCCTCCTCGTCTACACGGCGCTCATGCTGCTCTCGATGGGCACGCTGGGCTTCTCGCTCGCCACCCGCACGCCGTTCGAGTCGAACGTGATTCGCACGAAGGGCTCGAACCCGTTCGTCGTCGACGGCACGAAGATTCGGAACCCGTTCGAGGTGCACCTCTTCAACAAGAACCCGGAGCCCTCGAAGTTCCATCTGTCGATCTCGGCGCCAGTGCCGGTCGAGGTGTCGATGGGCACGCCCGACGTCGAGCTCGCCTCGCTGACCGATCAGCGCGTGCCGGTCATGATCACCATCGACCGTGAGCACGTGAAGGGCCCGCTCGAGCTCACGATGGAGATCACCGACTCGTACTCGGGGACCACGAAGCGGCAGGTGGTGCGGTTCCTGTCTCCGATGAGCGTGGGCCGCTGAGCGGCCGGGTTCAGTTCGCGCGAAGTCGCTCGAGCAAGAACCGGATGAGGGGCGTGAAGCGCTCCTCGGTGGCTCCGAAGTGGTCGAGCTCCGTTGGCTTCCAGGCCACTTCGGAGCCCTTGGCGCGCAGGTGTTCGACGAAGCGAAGGGTCGGCGCGTAGAGGTCGAACATGTCCTTCGTGCCGGCCGTGAGGAACACCCGGCCCGACAGCCGCCGCGTCGCCGGTCCCGGTCTGCGCATCGGGCTCTCGGTCTTCCACGCCTCGTACACGTCGGGCCGCAGGGCGCCCCGCTCGTCGAAGAGCATGCGCCCCTGAGGCGACCAGCTGGTGGCCCAGCTGCGGAACTGGCCGCGACCGCCGAGGCGCTCCTCCGCGCGCTGCCACCAGGTCCATCGAGGTCGAACCGTGTCGCCTTCGAAGAGCCACACGTCGAGGTCGAGCGGATCCGGTGAGCTCGCCCCGACGGCGTCGAGGAAGTCTGGCGCCTCGATGGCGAGCGAGAGGGCGTTCCACCCGCCCGTCGAGTGTCCGAAGGCAGCGCGCCGGGGCATCGTCCGAAAACGCTGGTCGAGCTCTGCAGTCAGGCGCTTCGTCACGTAGCCGACCCAATCGCCTCCGCGTCGAGCCCCAGAAAGGTACCGTGTCCCCTCGGCCACCCTGGTTTCGACGCCCACGAGCAGCACCTCGACGCCCGTCTCCACCCCGAGGCGATCGACGATGGCGCGAGCGCCGAACCCGTCATTCTGGGACGCGTGGCCCGAAAAGCCTGGAAACACGAACACGACAGGGTACCGGCGCTCGGGCGACGTGTCGTAGCTGGTCGGCAGCTGGATGCAGACTCGGTGGAGCCCTGAGTCGGTCCCGGCTGCGAGCTCAGGCGCCGTCACCTCGAGGGAGACGAGGCGTGGCCCGTCGCACGGCTTTCGCCCGCTGGGCGCTGGAAACGAGAGCCGGCGCTCGATTCGACCTGGACCTGGCGGCAGCTCCACGAGCGTTTCGGCGACGCCTGGCGCCCCGAACAGCCCATCGAGCCCCGCTCCGGTGGTGTCGACGACGACGCGTACGGTGTCGCCGGGCTGCCCTCGAGGGCTTCGGAGCAAGATGGTTTCGGGTGCTGGATCCAGGTCGACCTGACGCTCGAGTCGCTCGAGCCAGGTGTAGAGGTGGCCCGGCTCACGATGAACGTTCGAGGCGATCTCGGCTGCGGTGAATCGAATCGTCGTCACCACCTGCGCCTGCCCGGGGGGCACGTGGAGCACGAGCTCGACGAAGTCGGGCGAGGGTGCAGCGAAGGGGGCGGCGCAGCTCGAGAGTGCGGCTCCCAGCACCACCGAGATGACGCGCACGGCGGCCTAGAACCGCGCCTGCATCACCGCGTTGAAACCCAGCTGGTTTGGCTGCTCGAACGTCGGCTGCGAGATGTTCGCGGTCGAGTCGCGGAACGTCACCCGGTTGTCGTCGCGCGTGTAGAAGACCTCGCCGATGATCGCGAAGTAGTCGGAGAGATCGAGCCGGTAGGTGCCCTTCACGCTGATGATGGGCAGCACCTGCACCGGGTTCCCGTTCGCATCGGTGGCCGGGAGAATGTTGAAGAGGTTCACGTCACGCACCACCACGACGCGGGAGCCGGTCAGGCCGGGCGGCGGGCTGCCACCACCGAAGTCGAATCGCGGCGCTGACAGTGAGGCGGGAATCTGCACGCCGCCGATGAGGCCGAACGTCGAGTGCAGCTTGGGGAAGTAGCGGTCTACGCCGAGTGAGATCCACGTCTCGGGTCGCACCGTGCTGCCGTTGGAGAAGTCGAAGAAGGGCGGGAAGCCCGGCACGTCGAACTGAATGAACGACAGCGTGCGCACGAGGCCCAGGAGGGTGATGCGCCAGAAGTCGATCTTCGCGCGGGTGTTGAGCGCCAACGCCCCGGCGAGCTGCGGACGGGTGGTGGCGAAACGGTCTGGATCGATCAGCGTCTGCGCGAGCACCGAGCCCTCGAGCTCCGCGGTGATCGAGAAGCCACCAGGGTACTTCTCGGGCGTGAAGAACCGCGAGAGCACGTCCGGGTCGTTCTTGTAGAGCCGAATGTCGATCGACTGCTGGATCTCGGCGCCGCGCTGGAACGAGAGCCGCGCCGAGCCGCCGGCCGCGTTGATGGGCGCGCGCACCCCTTGAAGCGCCAGCGAAGGCGCGATGCCGCGGTTGAAGTACCCGCCGTTCACCTCGAACCGGAGCGCCGTCTGGTCCCGCTTGAAGAGATCGATGCCCGCGCCGCCGAGGTAGCCGTACACGCGCTCCTGCACGTTGAGGAGGTTGTTCAGCAGCAGACCCGTCTTGAGCCCCACGAACGCGTAGCCCCAGTCCTTGGTGATCTGCAGCTTGCCGCCGGGCGCCGCGCTGGGCCGGCCGGTCGACGAGAGGCCCGAGCCCTGCTGGAAGGTGAAGGCCGAGTCTCCGCCCCAGGTGACGCGCCAGTTGTAGCCGAGGCGGAAGCGGTCGGACGACACCGGGAAGCCCGTGAGCGAGATGTCTTCACGCGCGCCCCAGCCGACGGGCTTGTAGTTGAGCTTGATGTAGCTGGAGTTGTCGAAGAGGGTGATCTGCCCGCTCGGCTGCGTCAGCAGGAGCACCGACAGCGCGGCCTCGCCCTCGAAGCCCTCGAAGAAGCTGAAGGCCTTCTTGTACAGCGTGAGGTTCGACAGCGTCTCGAAGCCCGAGAAGCGCGTGTTGAAGTTGTCGAAGAACTGCGTGTTCTGTCGCGAGGCGCCGAAGCCCACGCCCGGGCTGTTTGGCGTCGTCTCGCCGGGCCGCACGAAGACGTTGTCGTGCGCGAAGGCGAAGGTGACACGGGTGTCGATGAAGTCACCCGCCACAGCAGCGCTCGACCCACACAGGAGCAATGACGACAGCAGCTTGAACGACCTCACGAACGGCTCTCCCTTCCCGCGACGACGTCGGTGTGCCCGACGCCGCGCTCCACTTCACGCAACAACCACGTTTTTCGTCGCTTACGTTCCCTGGCAGCGGCGCAGCGGACGGGGGCACTCGAGGCCCGGGCCCGGATAGCAGCAGATGTCATCGGGGTCCCGCGGAATGACAATCCACCTCGGGCGCGCGGGCTGCACCTGCTTCAAGTGGCCCACCACGTCGTAGGTCGCGCCCTTCGTGAAGCGGCACTGCTGGGCGGCCTCGGGGTTCGGATCATCGACGCGGCAGTCCGGGTTCAACTCGGGGATGGCGTCGCTCGTGTCGAGGTTGAGGCGCGTGCGCGGGTTGATGGCCGCGAAGCAGGTGCCGGACATCGAGGTGGCGACGAACGCAATGGAGTCGTTCCGCTCCGGCAGGCGGAACTTGAGCACCGTGCGCGCCTCGAGGATCGGGTCCTGGTCTGACACGACCGTCATCGCGTCACCGATGCGGTAGCGCACCGGCACATCACAGACGGCCACCGCGTAGGTCCCTGGGTCCCAGCCCTGCTCAGGGGCGAGGAGCAGCCCGCCGATGCGCGCCTGCGGGAACACCATGCCGCCATCAGGCAGTGTCATCGGGGTGGCGGTGACGGGCGCAGAGCGGATGCGCTGCGGGTTGGAGTCGTCGAGGTTCGCCCAGCGGGGGCCCGGCGGCGCCATCTCGGTGGAGAACTGGCCGAACCCGATGAAGGTGGACTCTTCGGCGCATACCTGATCGCCCATCGGGCCGCGGCCGAGCGTGCAGTTCTGCGTGCACTCCCGCTCGCGCTTGTCGCCCTCGGGCTCGGATGACGGGGGGCTGTCGAAGTCACAGTTGCCCCAGGAGCGCAGCGTGTTGCCGTTGGGATCGGTGTCGGTGCGGTTGCAGTAGAACGGCACCGAGGCGTTGGCGTCGAAGTCGCAGTTCACGAACCGATCCGGGAACTTCACGCCGCGCGCGCGCACGAGGGCTGCTTCGAGGCTCTCGAGCTTGAGGTTCGTGCTGCTCTGCCCGCAGAGCGCATCGGTGATGAAGGGCGAGAAGACGTTGTCGTGGCCGCAGAGGCGGTAGTTCACCTCGACGGGTGGCACCAGGCGCAGCCACTTCTCCCATTGATCCGGCGGCAGCAGGCGAACGCGCTCGGCGATGGTCCACGCGGGGAACGTCATCTGCGTCGTCGAAGTGAACTCCTGCACCGCGCCCGACAGTGAGAAGAGCAGGTCGCCTTGGTTGAGCCCCTCGGGGAACGAGAAGTTGAAGACGAACATGCTGCCGAAGGTTCCCGGCGAGTAGCTCGCGCAGTCGGCCCGTCGGGCACACGAAGCCCGCGAGATGGCGCAGTTGCCCATGCGCGCGCCCGGTACGTCTTCGATGTTGCGCACGCCGCCGTCGACGGCGACCTGACACGGCTCGGGCGGCTCCGGCGTGCGGACCGACTGGGTGCCGGAGCGCAACAGCTCCTTCACGCGGCAGGCGGTGATGTCGCTGACGTAGAAGCCCGTCGGCTCGACGCCAGTCACCACCATCGCCATCGGCTGGCCGTTGCGTTCGGGATCGTCCAGACACGTCTGGCGGAGCGGCGTCCCCATCTCTGGCGGCGTCCCGATGCGAACGAACTCACCGACGAACGGCGAGCCGCGGTTGTCGAGGCCGTCGGGCAGGTTGAGCGACTGGAGCGTCTGCTCCTCGAACCAGACGATGGGCGAGCTGCCCGTGGCGAAGGAGTAGACGGTGTCGGCTGGCGGCAAGCGCTCGGGCGCGGTGGTGACGCCGCCGTCGTAGGCCGGCCTGGGTGGCGCGTTCTCGAGCCACACGCGGACCTGGCCGTACTGGTGAATGGTGCGCACCACGCCTCGAACCTCACCTCCGACGGCGAGGCGCCAGCGGTTCTCGTAGCCGGGGGAGCGGACTCGCCCGGGCGCACGACGCGAGAGCTCAGGGCCTCCGTCGCGCAGGGCCGTGGGAGGCGCGCCCAGCTGGCCCACCGTGTTGCGGCCCCAGGAGAAGACGGTGTCATCGGTCTTGGTGGCGACCATGAAGGCGTCTCCGGCGGAGACCGAGGTCCAGTCGTTCGCGGTGCCCAGTGGCTGTGGCGTGTTGCGCAGCGTGGTGGTGCCGTCGCCGAGCTCGCCGTCAGCGTTGGTTCCCCAGGTGTAGAGGAGCCCCGGCTGGCGCAGGCCGGCCGAGTGCGTCTTGCCGGCCGACACCGAGTCCCAACCCGTCAGCGTGCCGACGCGGGTGGGCGTGCGAACCGCGGTGAGGCTGCCGAGGCCGAGCTGCGCGCTGTCGTTGCGGCCCCACGCCCAGAGCGTGCCGTCGGTGCGAACCCCCAGGGAATGCCCGTCACCGGCCGCCACCGTGCGCCAGGTGGTGGTGGTGTCGACCTGCACCGGCGTCAGCGCGTTCGCCTGCATCACGCCGAGCTGTCCGTCGTCGTTGCCGCCGAACGCCCACAGCGTGTTGTCCGCGCGCACGGCGAGCGAGTGCCGTCCGCCCGCGGCGATGGCGGTGAAGCGCTCGGCGGACACGCGCGCCAGCACCGTGCGTGACATGGTGGTGCCGTCACCGAGCTGCCCGGCCTCGTTGCCGCCGGCGCTCCAGAGGCTCCCGTCGGCCTTGAGCGCGAGCACGTGGGTGTCTCCCGCCGCGATCGCGGAGAAGTCAGCATCGTCACTGAGCAGGCCGTTGAGCGCACCGAAGGCCAACACGCGGCCATCGTCCCGGAGCGCGACGGTGAAGCGACCGCCCGCCGCCACGGCCCGGAAGCGCGAGGCCTGCTCGATGGGCAGCGGCAGCGACTGGGCCGGCAAGCCCGGCACGCCGAGCTGGCCGGAGCCGTTCTCCCCCCACGTCCACAGGGTGCCGTCGGTGCGGAGCCCCGCGCCGTGCGAAGCGCCTGCCACGGCAGCGTTCCACTCGATGGCCTCGGCGAAGTCGCCCGGGATGACCCGAATCGACACGGGTCCCGAGAAGCTGGTGAGCAGACTCTTGTCGGACTTGAGCGCCTGGCCCACGAAGTCGATCTCGATGGGGCCACGCGCAACGACGTAGCGGCAGTTCTCAGTGCCACGAATGCCGGCGGGCACGGCCACCTGGCCGCCATCGTACTGGCTCGCACACGCTGCGCTGACGGCGAGGCGCGTGCGGCCCTGCGGGGTCGCTGTGTAGACGCCCTCCACCTGAACGCCGAACGAGGAGAGTTCGCTGCGCTGCGGGCCGGGAATGACGGGACACGCGCTGGCTGCCACCACGAGGGCGCCGACGGCGAGGCGCTGCGCCGAGGTCATCACTTCACCCTCCGCCCGATGCGGCCGTCTTCACGGCCCACGGCGACGGGAATGGCGAGCGGGTTCTCACAGAAGCCCTGCACGGCGCGGGTGACGTTGCCGCACACCGGGCTTCCAGCGAGCGCGTCGCGGCAGCCGCACTTCCCGGTGTCGGGGCCGGGTGGGAGATCTCGCGCGCACTGCGCGGCGATGTCCTTCACGTTGGCGCAGTCCGGCGAACCCCGGAAGGCTTCTCGACACGAACACCCCTGGTCCTCTCCGAGGGTCAGCGCCGTCGCGAAGGTGCTCGCCTGCGTGCAGAACGAGAGTTCCTGCGGGTCGACGTTCCACCGGCTCGCCATGGCGGGATCGCGCGTGCCACACGGCTGACCGGCCGATCCAATCACGTTGCCGAAGTCATCGGTGCGCCCGGCCAACAGGTCGCTGCACGTGCAGAAGCCCTGCATGAAGCCGATGAGCGAATCACGCAGCGGAATGCCGGACTCGACGCGCGTGGTGTTGCGCTTGAGCACCAGGAAGCCCGAGCCGCCGCGCGCGATGTAGTCGTTGACGGCGATGCGGTACGACTCGTTGATCTGCAGCGGCTGGCCGTTGATGGTGAGGTTCGTCGCCGGGTTCGACCAGCAGCGCCCGCCGCCCGTCTGCGCGTCTTGCAGGCACTGCCAGGGCTTGCGGCCACCAGAGCGATCGTCGTTCGGGCAGTCCGACGCATCACCGTTCGGATCGCAGGTCAGGCGGAGCTGGTTCAACTGGGCCTGGGCGCAGTCCATGGTGAAGCGCGCTCCGGACACCTGCGCCTGACTGACGCACCCGCGGCCGTTCGAGCGCTCGGTGATGAAGTCGAAGAGCTCCTGCATCTCGCGGCCCGACAGGAACATCACGTTGATGGTGTTCTCGAAGGGGAACACGTTGAACATCGACTCGATGCTCACCGGGCCGCGGTAGAGGTTGTCGCGCATGCCCAGCGAGTTGGTGATGGCGACCTCAGCTTCGATGCCGCGGCGCCGGCGCATCGAGTCCGACGTCATGTTGCCAAGGGGGCTGTCACCGCCGGTGGAGTTGTTCCGGCGGGCGATGTCGCGCGGCGCGTAGGCAAACAGCGTCGTGAGGGCCAACTTCGCGTCGAGATCGGTGATGTAGTTGAGCAGGAGCTGCGCGGTGTCGAGGTCTTCCTGTGCCTTGCACTCCTCGATGCCCGCCAGCACGCGCGGGTCGCGAATGAAGGTGCCCTCGGCCCAGAACTGATCCTTGTAGAGCTGGTGGAGCGCGTCGGAGCACCACACCGAGTCGATGGGGAAGACCTTGAAGTCGTGCGAGAGGATTTCACCGCCCTCGTAGACGTTGCCGTCCTTCTCCGGCATCTGGATGACGACGTCGAGGCGGTTGACGTACTTCGAGAACGCGCCGCCGTGGCTCAGGATGACGCGGCGCCCGTTGGGATCCCGAAGGAGCTGCGGCGGGTTGAGCACGATGGGCAGGTGGCCGCCCAGGATCGCGTCGACGCCCGCCACGCCGGGAACCTGCACGCGCACGATCGTCGAATCGCTCGTAGGGAGCCCGGCGTCGTCGGTCGGGCCGAACGCCTCGATGAGCTGCCACGGCCACTGCGACCGCTTCACGAACGTCTTGGCGATGCCCCACTCGTAGAAGGCGTCGTAGCCCTCGATGAGATCCTGATCTTCCGTGAGGCCCGCGTGGCTCGTGAGAAGGATGAGATCGACCGACGGCCGCAGGAACTCGACGTACCCGCGCACGATCTCGTTCTGCTCCAGCGGAATGGCCTGCAGCGAGTTGCCCTGCTCGACGATGGAGTTGAGCGAGCCGATGTTGGCCAGGCCGATGATCGCCACGCGCAGGCCGCCCACGTTCCGCAAGGTGTACGGCTGCGTGTAGAGCGCGGTGGTGTTCGAGGGGTTGTTGGCGACCGGGCTGCGGTAGTCCTCCCACTCGTAGTTGGCCGCGAGCACGGGGAAGCGGGCCGACTCCTTGGCCTGGCGGGTGAAGTTGAAGGCGCCGGCGTCGAACTCGTGGTTGCCGATGACGGCGGCGTCGAGGCCCGTCAACGTGAGGAACCGGTACTCGGCCTCTCCCAGGTTGATGTTGAAGATGGGGGCGCCCTGGTAGCTGTCGCCGGAGTCGAGGTGCAGCACGCGGTCGGCTTTCGCGCGCTCGCGCTTGAGGATCGACGCCATGCGGGCCGCGCCGCCGAACGGACCCGCCTCGGGGATGAGGCCGAGATCGATGTCCGTGCGCAGCGGGCGGAAGTCGTACGGCAACAGCCGCGAGTGGAGGTCGGAGGTGTGGAGCAGCGTGAGCCGCACCTGCTTGCCCGCGAGCTCGACCTGCGGCCCTTCGATGACGGGAAGACAGGAACCGTGAATCAGCGCCACGGCGAGGACAGCGAGGCTTCGGAGGAATCGCATGGAGGTTTTCGGGGGCGGCGCGGCCTTCGCATCGACGCGGGGCACCGTATGCAACGGGCCCGCTCTGGTAAAGGCACCAAGTGTGAGCCGCCACCAGACCGTGACCGCGATGGAGATCGTCGAGGACTTCTCTTCCACCGCGAGGTGTGACGAGGGGTTTCTGCAGGTGCGCCGGCTGCGCGTACGCAATCGACGCGCCGATGG
>JBILEB010000146.1:0-19148 GCA_044352295.1 Myxococcaceae bacterium | reverse complement strand
TTGCCCACGGAGGCGCGGCAGGGCGGCCCTTCGAGCGTCACCCATTCGCCCGCCCCCTCGCCGGCGCCGACCTCGCCGCCCACCATCCAGAAGACGAAGCCCGGTTGATCCTTCAGGGCCGGCGGCAGCTCCCCCGGAGCGCAGTACTCGGCTTCGAGGTCGATCACGATCGGTCGCGCGAGCTGCGGTGGCTGCGCAGGCACGGAGACGACGGTGCGGTTGAACTGATCCCACTCCGGGAACGAGCGGGTCGTCTGGCGTGAGAACGCGTCGGTCGTCATCGCGAGCTTCGCCTCGACGCCGGCCTCCTCGAGGATCCGCCGCAGCGCCATGGCGCGTTCCCGGGCGCTGGCTTTGCCGGTCTTGAAGGCCTCGGCGAGGGGCCGTTCGCGGTTGGTGTCGACGCCCAGGGTCGAGGTCTTCTCGCGGACCCAGTTCGTGGCCGTGTCCACCTTGCAGCGCGCGTCGGCGCAGCGCGAGAGATCGGGTCGGTCGGTGAAGCCCACGTAGGCCTCGGGGGCCGTGTAGGTGCGCCGCGCGAAGGCCTCGGTCACGTCCTGCCAGTCGCGGTACCAGGTGTCGGTGATCTGGCCCCGCTTCCAGCCGATCACCCGGAAGGCCCAGCGCGGCTCCGTGAAGGTCCAGTGGGGGGCCCAGGGTTCGCTGGCCCGGCGGCCGAGATCATTCAGCGAGAACCGCAGCCGGTGCCGGCCATCGTTGAGCTCGGTCACGTCGATGGGCCGTGTGGAGTTGTACTCGATGGCCTCGAGCACGAGGGGCCGGCCTCCGGTGAGCTCGAAGTCGTAGTGCTTGACGGGGAGCGAGCCCAGGGTGTCCTGATCGTCGGCGCCGATGATGCCGGTCGAGCGGATGATCGAGACGTACTCGAGGATGCTGCCGATGCGGACGTCGGGGAACCGGAAGAAGCGGGCCTGCACGTCCTGCTCGCCCCTGCCGTTGGTGTCCGAGAGAAGATCGGCCGGGTTGAGCTCGCGCACGCTGCCATCGGGCTGGAGCACCCGCGCCTTCAACACGACGAGCTCCTGGGTGTTGCGGAAGGGAATGCGCACCTCGGCGAAATCGAACCCGGCCTCGTTGAGGACGGCGAGGGCCTGGTGGCGCAGCACCTCGGACGACGAGTTCTGGTTCTGCCCCGTGTCGAGGAGCAGCTTGTCGGCGCGGTAGAGGATCACGGCCGGATCGTCCGGGTACTTCGCGGTGTCGTACGCGAGGGCTTCTCGACTCAAGAAGCCGGTGTCGAGGGCCGAGGTGGTGGCACAGCCCTGCGCGAAGAGGAGGCCGACGATCGCCGCGGCGGCCCTCATCGCGTCACCTGGCCGAAGTGGATCACCACGGGTTCGAGCTCGGCCAGGTTGAGGTGGTGGTGGAACGACCGGGACGCGGCGACGTCCTGGGGCTCGATGACCCGCTGATCGAGGCGGTAGCGACGCGTCGCGGTCAGCGTCGAGCCCTCCTGGCGCCAGGTGAGGGTGTACTGGCCGAACGGTGACGTGAAGGCCGCGTCGGTCGGGAGCCGAGAGGGCCGGGCGCCCGGCGGCAGGGTCAGCACGAGCTGCGTCTCCCGCGTCCACCGGTACCGGCTCGCCCAGGGCGAGGTGCGGTCCTCCTCGAGCACGAAGTGGTTCGGGTCGAGCACGTCGGTGAGGCGCAGCAGGCTCGCGCTCCCCAGTCCGCGCGCCAGCACCCGGCGGGTCTTGAGCTCACCGCGCACCTGCGTCTCGCCCCCGAAGTCTTCGGCCTTTTCGAGGGCGGCGGCGGTGACCTCGGCGTTGTCGAGCCACAGGCGCTCCGACAGCCAGCGCTCCAGACGGCCGCGGTCTCCGAGCGCGCGCATGCGGAAGGGGGTTGCGTGGTTCCCGCGTGAGGTGACGGAGAAGCGTCCCGTGGCGTGGCCTGCCCCGTCGACCGTCAGCTCGAAGCGCTGCACTTCGACGTTCTCCTCCGGGGAGGTGGCGGGGGTGCGCTTGAGCGGCGCGCCCGCCTTCGTCACCTCGAGCACCGGCGCCTCGGCGTCGTTCCACGGCAACGAACCGAAGGGCACGGCGCGCTCCGTCGGGTCCGCGTAGATGGTGCCCTGCGGCAGGTGCACGGCGAGGATCACGTGGTTGAAGTTCGCCCCGAGGCTGGGCAGCTCGAAGGGGCGCGGCCACCCGTCGTGCGAGTAGATGATGGTCGGCGAGGACTCGATGCCGACCGCTTTGAGGAGCGTGTGCAGGTACGTCGCCTTGTCCTTGCAGTCGCCGTAGCGCTGCGCGTGCACGTCCTTCGCGGCGTGGGGGATCCACCCGCCGTAGCCGACCTCGATCGCGCAGTACTGAATGCTGCGACAGGCGAACTCGTAGAGCACCTTCGCCTTCGCGGCTGGATCGTCACCCACCGTCTTGACGAGGTCGCGAGCGGTCTGGGCGATCTCGGGGGTGACCTCGGCGCGCTCCATGTACCGCTCGTAGCGCCAGCGCGAGAGGGCCTCGGGCGACTCGGGCGCCGCGCGTGCCACGCCGTTCTCCGCCCACCGATCCAACCGGAGCGAGAGGCGATCGAGCCGCAGGAGGGCTGGCGGGGCGCTGCTCTCGTCTGGAGGCGGCGTGAGATCGGTGCGCTCGAAGACGAGCCGGTCGCCGAACCCGTCGATCTTCTCGCGCCTTGGCTCGAGGGTGATCGGCCCCCTGGCGCCCAACGTCGTCCACCGCACGTCCCAGGTCGAGGGCACCTCGACCACCACGCGAGACGCCTTCACCGGCCGCGACCCGCCGAAGACGTGCCGGAGCACCCACGGCTCGATGTCGCGCTGGCGGGTGACGATCTCGGTCTCGAAGATCCCGCCCACCGCCACGGCCGGCGCAGGGACCGACCGGACCCGGGTGCTGCTGAACAGCACCGAGGCGTCGTTCGTCGGCCGGTCGTCGGCCTTGGAGACGTCGAGCGGCCTCTCGGTGCCGTCCGGGGCGATGCTGCGGCCCGCGATGGACACGATCTCGGTGAACTCGGCGTCGTAGAAGGCCACGAGCGACGGCAGGTCGGTGGGCTTGAGCACCTTCGCCCGCCAGCGCTCGGTGATGATCGCTTCGGCCTTGCCATCCTTGCCCGGCTGGAACCGAACGTGATCTTCGTCGAGGAGCACCACGTATTTCGCGTCGGGATAGTCCGATGGTTTCGGCAGCGTCGTCAGATCCAGCTTCGGAAACGACGAGGCACACGAGGTGACGAGGAGCAGAACGGGGAGCGCGCGCATTCGTGGCGCGAAGGATGCCAGAGCGTTCGTGACGGCGCAGTTACGGCGAGAGGCACCTGACACGCGTCTCGGACTCGGGGGACGCCGACTGCACGGCCTCGGCGAGCGCGCGCACCACCTGGTTGGCGATGACCTCCGCCGGGGCCGAGTCGGCCTCGAGGGGCACCACGCGCCAGCTCGAGCGCGCCAGCCACCGTTGCTCGACACAATCAGCGGTCACCAGGCGCCAGCGCAGCTCGACCGCGAGCTCGAGGTCGGTCTCGGCCAGCATCATCACGGAGGGGTTGTTGCGGCCCATCACCACCGGGCGTTGGCTCGTCACCACGGTGCGGCAGGTGAGGGTGGCGGACTCGACCGTCGCGGTCGGCCACTTCAGCACCAGGCCCTCGACCACCGCGCCACGCCAGCCCGTCAGCACCACCGGGAGCGACGCGCCGTCACAGCCCACCTCGTCGGTGAGCCCTGGCGCGAACCCCAGTCCATACGTCGGCCCGGGGCTCGGCAGGGCCGCGCGCATCACACAGCCGGCCGAGCAGAGGCAGGCGAGGGTGACGAGCAGGCGAATCAGTGGGCGGCCGCGCCCTTGGGCTTCGCGTTCCACACACGCGTGCACAGCAGCAGGCCGACGATCGCCACCGGCACCATCGCCAGCGGCCAGTTGATCCAGTTCGAAGCGGTCTTCGCCGCCTCGCCCTGCGGGAGCAGGAAGCCCACCAGCAACGACTGCAGGCCCGTGCCCAGGTAGACGAAGCCGTCGATGATGCCGACCGCGACGCCGGTGTTCTTCTTCCCGCCGAAGTCCGCGCTCGCGGTGCCCGACAACATGCCGTGCACGCCGACGTAGTTGAGCGCCATGAACACCAGGACCCAGCCGATGAGCGGCGTGCTGAGCGCGAAGTACATCGCGATCGCCCCGAGGGTGATCCCGCCGTAGAGCACCGAGGCCACGGGTCCGCGCCGGGACTGGAACACCTTGTCCGAGATGACGCCGGCCATCATGCCGCCGACGATGCCGAAGCAGCACAACAGCAGGCCCCAGTTCTTCGAGACGAAGTCGTCCGAGATCGACACCGACTCCGCGAACTTCGGGTACCAGCTCATCACGCCGTTGCGCAGAAACCCGGTGCAGAACTCGATCGCGACGATCAGCAGGATCACCGGGTTGGTGAGCATCTTGACGAACACCTGCACCACGCTGGGCTTCTCGGCGTCACCGCTCGAGGCATCGCCCACGTCGAAGTCCGGGTGCCCGGTGTCGCTCGGCGTGTCCCGCACGGTGAGGAACGACATCAGCGTCGCGCCCAGCAACACCAGGCCGGGAATGAGGGCCACCATCCACGGCTGGGTCGGCATGCCCTTGGCGATGGCGCGGCTCCAGTCGTAACCGAAGTAGATGCCCAGCGAGATGAGGATGCCGAAGACACCACCCTGCACGCCGCGCTCGCGCACGTGGAACCAGGCCGCGTTCACCTTGACGATGGAGACCGCTCCGAAGCTCTGAAAGTACATGTCGAGCCCGTAGAGGATCGCCAGCCACAGCACGAGGCCGCCCGGAGGCACGCCCCCATGCGCGACGTTCCAGTACACCAGCCCCGCCATCAGCAGGTTCGCCACCGCGGCGCCGCCGGCCGACAGCAGCGTGGTGATCCGTCCGCCGAGCTTGTCGGTGAGCGGCCCGTTGATCACGAACGAGATGCCGTACACCAGCGTGCCCGCCGCGAAGATGATGCCGAAGGCCTTGTTGTCGGTCTTCGAGCCCAGCGCGGTGGTGAGCGCGTTGACGTTGTAGCGACCGAAGTAGAGGAACGCGTAGGTCAGGCCGAGTGGGAACCAGTTCCAGAACCGGCGGCGCTTGAAGGCGTCGCTATGCCCGAGGTCGACCTTCGGCAGACGCCACAGCACCAGGGCGATGACGCCCAACAACAGGATGATCGGTACGAGGTTCGACAACCAGGCTGGCATCGTGGGCAGACCCCTTGGCGGGGGCGGGGCCTTTCACAGGGGTCGCCAGCGGTCAACGAACGTCACAGTCACTCGGATTTCCAAGGGGACTGGCGGGAGCGTCACACGAGCGTTACAATGGCGACGTGGCAGCTGACAGCAGTCGCGAGCTCTTCCAGACCAAGCTCGACATTCATGATCGCAAGCAGTTCGAGCTCAAGCTCGAGTACCAACCGAGCGGGACCGACGACGAGTCCGAGTACTTCGTCGAGACGATCTTCTTCATCCCCCGGGCGCTGAACGTGACGGCCGACACCTGGTCGCGCGACAGCTTCTACGCCGACCTGCACAACTACGTTCGCTTCAAGACCCCGGTGCTCTCGTTCGACGAGCTGCTGACGGGCGATCACTCGCCGCTCGTGCAGCTCGAGCAGCGCATGAGCCTGGGCCTGCTGGGGCCGGAGACCGAGGTCGTCTACGACGCGAAGATGCTGGGCTGCGTGCTGCGAGGGGCGCTGCGGCGGTTCGCCAGGGGCATGAAGGATCAGTGCGCGCGGCTCACCGCGGGGCTCGAGGGGTGCAGTGAGCTGGCGCCACCCGAGGAGCTGGTTCGCCTCGCGCGACGCTCCATCGACTCGACGCAGAAGACGCTCCAGCGCTTTCGCACCTGCGTCGCGGTGCTCGGCCAGAAGGAGCCGCTGTCGGACAAGACCCGCGCCTCGCTTCGACTGGTCGACGAATACCTCTCGCTGCTGGTGGAGCAGTTCTTCCGCCGTGTGGTGGTGCAGATGACGTCGATGCCGCGCACGCCGGGGTTCGACGAGCTGCGCCGCGAGCTGATGGACGTGGTGATCGCCGACGAGCAGTACCGCAAGCACCATGGCCTCGCGTCCGTCATCGCCGCGGACACCGACAACGAGGAGTACACGCACCGCGTCGGCTTCTTGAAGAAGTTCTGCATGAACATCCTCTTCCTCGACGTGCACCGTTCGAGCCCGCGCAAGGCGTGGGAAGAGGTGCTCTTTGCCATCGCGGCGGGTCTGGCCATGACGTTCGCGCTGAGCGTCGGCTTCTTCGCGCAGACCCGCTACCCACAGGTGTCCTTCAACTTCTTCGTCATCGCCGTCATCGGCTACATGCTCAAAGACCGGATCAAGGAGGCCCTGCGCCGCCTGCTCGCCAGCTACGCCGGCAAGTTCCTCTACGAGCGGTCGACCCGCATCCTCGATCCCGTCACTCACGACGACGTCGGCGTCTGCAAGGAGAAGGTCGACTACGGCGACGCCATCGAGGTGCCCGAGGCGATCGAGGCGTTGCGCGCGCAGGACGATCTCATCACCGCCGCCAGGGGCGAGCTGCCCGAGAACGTCATCCGCTACCGGAAGAAGATCGTGCTCGAGTCCGAGATGCTCCCGCGCATCGCCGACGGCATCGTTTCAGGCGTCACCGACATCATCCGCGTGAACGTCGAGCGGCTGCTCCACGACATGGACGACCCGGACTACACGCTCGACTACGTCGATCTCGAGGACTTCTCGGTCGAGAAGCTGCGCGCGGCGAAGGCGTACCGGGTCGACGTGGCGTTCCGCTTCTCCGTCGACGACGGCAGGCACCAGGAGACGACCGTCAAGCTCGTGCGGCTGGTGCTCGACAAGAACGGCATCAAGCGCATGAGTGAGCTGACGCCCACCAGCAGCGGGGTGCGCGCGAAGGTGACCGTGCCGTCGACGCCGCCCGAGCCGGGGCCTCGGCTGGTCGGCGCGCGCTCCTGACGAGCTGCGGCACGAAGGAAGGCCCCGCGCGCGGTTGGCACTGTGGACGAGCTGGGTTAGAGGCCGCCGCCCCATGGACTCCGAGTTCGCGCATCGCATCGCTGTCGACTGGCACCAGACCCTCGAGCAGGTGCTCGCCAACGCCACCACGGCCGGCAGCAAGGGCGTGCTGGTGTTCGATCTCGACTCCACCGTGTTCGACAACCGGCCCCGCCAGGCGCGCATCGTGCGCGAGTACGGCGCCCAGAAGGGCCTCGACGCCCTCACGAAGTGCCAGGCCTTCCACTTCACCAACGGGTGGGATCTCAAGCATGCCTGCATGAAGGCAGGCCTGGGCGAGGCCGACGCGGAGTCCATTCACCGCGACCTGAAGAACTTCTGGGGCGCGCGCTTCTTCACCAGCCCCTACTGCAAGGACGACATCGAGATCGTCGGCGCGCCTCGCTTCCTGCACGCTTGCGTCAAGACCGGCGCGAAGCTCGTGTACGTCACCGGCCGGCACGAAGAGATGCGCGCGGGCTCCATCGAGGCCATGGGCCGCTGCGGCCTGCCCCTTCCGAACGGTCCCGGCGTGGCCCTGATGATGAAGCCCACGCTGCGGGAGAGCGACGATGCGTACAAGCGCGTGGCCCACCAGCTGCTCGAAGAGATGGGCACGGTGCTGGCGGCGTTCGACAACGAGCCCACGCACGTGAACGACTACGCCTCGCGTTTCCCCTCGTGCGTGCCGGTGCACCTGGCGACGGATCACTCCGGCCGGCCCGTGACGCTCGCCGACCGCGTCATCTCGATTCCGCACTTCGCCTGGTAAGACGCGCTTGCCAACGCGGCGCGCCGTCGAAAAGGCACGTGGCGGGTCGCGGAGCGGGTGGTACACACCGCGCGCCTTGTCGGCCCCTTGAAGGAGCGTTGACGTGTACGGCAAAGAGCTGCTGCTGACGATGTACCGGAAGATGTTGCTGGCCCGCCGCTTCGAAGAGAAGGCCGGACAGGCCTACGGCCAGAAGAAGATTCAGGGCTTCTGCCACCTCTACATCGGCCAGGAGGCCGTCGTCGTCGGCATCAACGAGGCGATTCGCCCCGACGACTACGTGATGACGGGCTACCGCGATCACGTGCACCCGCTCGTCCGCGGCGCCGACGCCGGCATGTTCATGGCCGAGCTCTTCGGGAAGGACACCGGCTACTCGAAGGGGAAGGGCGGCTCGATGCACTTCTTCGACGTCGAGCACCACTTCTACGGCGGCTACGGGATCGTCGGCGGGCAGATCCCCCTCGCGGCTGGAATGGCGTACGCCTCGAAGTATCGCGGCGAAGACCGCATCACGGTGTGCTCGTTCGGCGACGCGGCGGCCAACCAGGGCGCATTCCACGAGACGTTCAACATGGCGTCGAAGTGGAAGCTGCCGGTGCTCTACGTCGTCGAGAACAACAAGTACGGCATGGGCACCGACATCGCCCGCGTCTCGGCCGAGCCTGACATTCACAAGCGCGCCGTCGCCTACAACATGCGCGGCGAGACGGTCGACGGCATGGACGTGCTGGCCGTGCACGACACCGTCAAGGACATCGCGGCGTACATCCGCGCGGGGAAGGGCCCGGTCCTGCTCGAGGCGTTCACGTACCGCTTCCGCGGCCACTCGATGTCCGACGCGGCCACGTACCGCACCAAGGACGAGGTCGAGCAGGAGAAGCAACGCGATCCGATCCTCAAGCTGCGAGGGGTGATCCTCGAGAAGAAGTTCGCCTCCGAGGCACAGCTCGACGCCATCGACGACGAGGAGAAGAAGATCGTCGAAGCCGCCATCGCCTTCGCCGACCAGTCCCCCGAGCCTCCGCTCGAAGACGTCTGGACCCACCACTTCGTCGAGCCGGGCGACGCCGACGAGCACCCGCGCGCGCGCGTTCGCGGCGCCACCGACGTGAAGTGGCCGACGTACCCCGCCGACTTCAAGGTGAGCTGGGAACTCGAGCCCCGCGAGGCGCCCGCCGCCACGCCGCTGAAGAAGGGAGCTGCCTGATCATGGCCGAACTCGCCTACCGCGATGCGCTCAAGGAAGCGCTCTTCGAAGAGATGGCGCGGGATCCGCGCGTGTTCCTCATGGGGGAAGAGGTCGCCCGCTACAACGGGGCCTACAAGGTCTCGCAGGGCCTCCTCGACACGTACGGCAGCGCGCGGGTCGTCGACGCGCCGATCTCGGAGCTCGGCTTCGCAGGCCTCGGTGTCGGCGCCGCAATGGTGGGCCTGCGGCCGGTCATCGAGATGATGACCTGGAACTTCGCCATCCTCGCGATGGATCAGATCGTCAACAACGCCGCCAAGCTGCGCCACATGTCGGGCGGTCAGTTGCGGTGTCCCATCGTGTTCCGTGGACCGGGCGGCGCTGGTGGCCGGCTCTCCTCGCAGCACAGCCAGGCGCTCGAGGCGAACTACGCCCACTTCCCGGGCCTCAAGGTGATCGCGCCGGGCACGCCCGCCGATGCCAAGGGTCTGCTCAAGAGCGCCATTCGTGACGAGAACCCCGTCGTCTTCATCGAGGCCGAGCTGCTCTACGGCGTGCGCGGCGAGGTGCCCGAGGGCGAGTACACGATCCCCATCGGCAAGGCGGACCTCAAGCGCGAGGGCAGCGACGTCACGCTGATCACCTGGTCGCGCATGGTGACGGCCTGTGTGCTCCCCGCGGCCGAAAAGCTCGCGCAGCAGGGCATTCACTGCGACGTGATCGATCTGCGCACACTCAAGCCGTTCGACCAGGAAGCCGTCGCCGCCTCCGTGCGGAAGACCAACCGCGTCGTCATCGTCGAGGAGGGCTGGCCCTTCGCGTCGGTCGGCAGCGAGCTGTCGGACTTCATCCAGCGCGAGTGCTTCGACGATCTCGACGCGCCGGTGCGCCGCGTCCACGGTCTCGAGGTCAACATGGCGTACGCGGCCAACCTCGAGCGCGCCATTCAGCCCTCCGTCGAGCGCATCGTCGAGGCAGTCAACGCCGTGCTGTACCGCTGAACCCCACCCTCTCGAAAGCGAAAGACCGCCATATGGCCGTCGCCGTTCAACTGCCCGCGCTCTCCCCGACGATGACGGAGGGCCGCATCACGAAGTGGCTCAAGAACGAGGGAGACAAGGTCTCCAGCGGCACCGAGATCGCCGAGTGCGAGACGGACAAGTCGAACCTCGCCATCGAGGCCTACGACGACGGAGTGATCCTGAAGATCCTCGTCAAGGCCGGAGACTCTGCGCCCGTCGGCTCCACCATCGCGTGGATCGGCAAGGCCGGTGAGAAGGTGCCTGACGTGGCCCCCGCGGCCGTCGCAGCCCCCCCCGCCGCTCCAGCGCCTGCGCCTGTCGCGGCCTCGAAGCCGGCCCCCGCGCCCGTCGCGGCCCCTCGCCCGCCCCCGCTGCCTCCCGCGCCGGCCCCAGCGGCTTCGACCAGCCGCGTGCGGGCCTCACCGCTCGCCAAGAAGGTCGCCGCGGCGCAGGGAGTCGATCTGTCCTCGGTTCAGGGCTCGGGGCCGAACGGCCGCATCATCCGCAAGGACGTCGAGGCCGCGCTCGAGGCCAGGCCAGTGAGCTCGTTCCCGCGCGCGTCGGGCGTCCGGTTGCCGCCCCAGTCCCTGCCCGTCACCACGATGCGCAAGGTGATCGCCCAGCGCCTCACCGAGGTGAAGCCGGGCGTTCCCCACTTCTATCTGAACGTCGACATCGAGATGGATCAGGCGCTCAAGCTCCGCGAGGAGGCGAAGGCGCAGGACCTCAAGGTGTCGGTGAACGACATCATCGTGAAGGCGGTCGCCGTGGCCGTGCGCCGCTTCCCACGCGTCAACCAGGTCTTCGCGGGCGACGTCATTCACCAGCTCCAGAACGTCGACGTCGGCATCGCCGTGGCCATCGAAGACGGTCTCATCACGCCCATCGTGAAGGACGCCGATCAGAAAGGGCTCGCGGAGATCGCCGGCGAGGTGCGTGAGCTGGCCGACCGCGCGAAGAAGAAGGCGCTCAAGCCCGACGAGTACACCGGCGGCAGCATCACCGTGTCGAACCTCGGCATGTTCGGGATCGACTCGTTCATCGCCGTCATCAACCCGCCCCAGGCGTCGATCCTCGCGGTCGGCAAGGTGGAACCGAAGGTCGTCGTCCGCGACGGTCAGATGGTCATCCGGCAGATGATGTCGATGACGTTCTCGGGCGATCACCGGGTCGTCGACGGCGCGGTCGGGGCGCAGTTCCTGAAGATCGTGCGCGAGCTGCTCGAGCAGCCCATGCGGCTGTTGTTCTGATGCGGGCTGCGCACGTCCTCAGCTTCGGGGTGGGGCTCCTGGCAGCCTGCAAGACCGCTGAGGGCCCGAGCGGGCAGGGAGGAGCGCGATTTCGAGAGACGGTGTCCGAGGCCAGTACGGTGCCGCTGGAGGCCCTCTTCGGCGTCTGCTGGCCCCAGACCGCGACCCCTGGACAGCGGGTGACGTTGACGCCGGCGGGCTCCGACCTCACCTTCGAGGTCGAAGGTGGCGCGAACAACTCGGTGGGCTGGTGCCTGCGCGAGCTCGCCACCAGCGTAGCGCCGGCGCAGCGCCTCTCGTCCAAAACGGTGGTGACCCCGCCTGCCTCGCCAGTGTCGCTGTGGGCGGCTCTTTCCTGGGTGAAGCTGTTGGCGCCGGGACGTTTTGGGCCCGAGCGCGGCCTGCTGGATCCCACCGGCCTCGCCGCGAGCTGTGTCGAGAAGGGCGCGCGCACGGGCCTGGTGCAGGTGGAGCACACGCCGCTGCTGACCGTTCGGGGCCTGCCGCCGCTCGAGGCCGATCGGTGCCTCGAAGCGGTGCTCGGCAGCACCGCATGGCCCTCGCCGAAGGATCTGACCATGACCGTCTCGTCGGTTCCGCGCGGGATCGCCGCCGCGGGTGACGTCACCCACTACTTCTCGCCCGAGGGAGATCCCGGTCCGCCGATGGATCCGCAGCTCGTGCGCGAGACGATGCGGAACGCCAGCGCCGCGGTGTCAGCGTGTTGGAATGAAGCGCTCGTCCGCCGCGCTGGCCTGGGGGGCGCGCGCACGTTCCGTTTTCGCACCGACGCCGACGGCCGGGTGACGCACACCTGGGTCGCCGCCGCGCTCGCCGAGGGCCCTGTCGCTTCGGACTCCGTGCTGGACGCCTGTCTGGCGAAGGTGGTCCGCGGCCTGCGCTTCCCCGGCGGGACCGGCGACGGCCTGTATACGTGGGTCTTCGCCAGCCGCTGACGCGACGGCTACTTCGGAAGCCAGGCGATCAGCGCCTGAAGCCCCTCGGCCTGGCCGGGCTCGAAGCGGGTGAAATGGAGTCCCAGCCCTGGCGGCGCGGCCGACTGCTGGCGCACCTCGGCCTGGAATCGCAGCTTGCCCTTCGGGCCGAGATCGATCGTCACCGTGGTGTTCGTGCCGATCGGCAGCAGCGGCCCCGCGACATACAGGCCCCCGAGCGAGACGTTGGTGCAGGTGCCACGGAGCGCTCCACGTGGCCCATCAACGACAGCAGGAAACGCACAGCGGAAGCGAGGGTTGCGACGGGCTTCGGACGACATGAACGGCAGGCTCCTCGCCTGACAAACAACCCGGGGGACGACGAGCTGTTCAAGCCCGCCGTCCCCCGTTCTGAAAAACGTTCCCCGCCATGAGCCGTGTGTGCGGCTTCCACTGAACCGAGAGGTTCAGGTGGGAGTCGAGTTCGAACCCCTTCGGCTTCCTCTCCGAAGAGAGGCATGCACCCGGTGCCCGAAACGACCCCCGTTTGATTGGTATCGGTTCGAGCGTTTACTGCACATCACGCACCCCGCAGGGAACAGCCTGTGAAAAACCTCCATCGACGCCTGAATCTTAAGGCCCCGAACGCCTGATTCAAGGTGCTACCATGTCAGCGTGTCGAAGCGGGCAGGTCGTTCTCTCGGTCTGGTGATTCTGGGGATCGGTGCCGTCGCTCGGGCCGCGTCGCCACTGGCTGATGGCGTCTACAAGGTCGGCGCGCTGGGCGAGGTGCGCATCGTCGTCGACGGCTCTGGACACGTGACCGGCACCTTCATCTCGGGCAGCTCCTGTGCGTTCGATCCCAACCAGAAGATCCTGTCCGGCGACCTCGTGGGCTCGGCGTTGGTGGGGAAGGTGACGGTGTGCCTGGAAGGGCCGGGGAGCTGTGGCACGACGCGCGAACTCCCGTTCTTCGCGGTTCCGTCCGAGGGGCTCTTCACCGCCTTCGTCAGCTTGCCAGACCAATGCACGACGCCGGCGCTCGACGGACAACTCACCCTCAGCCCCACGCACCGAACCCGGCTCGAGGCCGCGACGCGGCTGATGCGCTCGAAGGAGGGAGAAGGCGCGAAGGAGATCGAGCTGGCCATCGGGTGGCTCCGCCGCGCGTCCCAGGGCAACGACGGCACGCTCAGCCCCGAGAACGAAGTCGACGTGTTGTTGCGGCTGGGAACGCTCCTCAACCGCCGCCGCGTCTTCGCCGATGCCCGCAGCCTGCTGGATCGCGCCACGCGTCACAAGGCCGCGGTCCCCGCCCAACGCGCCTCGGCCTTCTTCAACCTCGGGTGCGCCGAGGCCCAGCTGTCTCAGCAGGACCCCTCGCTCGAGGCCGTCGCCCTGGGGCACCTGCGGCAGGCCGTGACCCTCACGCAGGCGGGCACCTTCACCGAAGAGCTGCAGACCGACGGCGATCTCGGGCCGCTCCGCGCCCTGCCTGAGTTCCGCAAGCTGCTCGAGCTGTCCCGAAAGGGTGCCAGGTGACGACTCCCGCCCGCATCGGGCCCTGGGAGGTCCTCAAGCCGGCAGGCAAGGGCGGCATGGCCGAGGTGTTCCGCGTGCGCGGCGCCGAGGGGCCCTTCGCCGGCAAGGAGTACGCGCTCAAGCGGTTGCTCCCCGCGCTCGAGGCCGACGCGGAGGCGGTGCGGCTGTTCTCGGCCGAGGCCGAGCTGTCCCGGCACCTCCACCATGCCAACATCGTCGAGGTCGTCGACGTCGGCCGCGAGGGCTCGTCCATCTACATGGTGATGGGCTTCATCGACGGCCGTGACGTGGGGCAGATCGTCAAGCGGTGCCGGCAGAAGAAGGTGTTCTGGCCGAGCGACTTCGCCGTCTACCTGACCAAGGCCTTGCTCGACGCCCTCGAGTACGCCCACCACGCCACCGGTCCGTCGGGCACGCCGCTGGGGATCATCCACTGCGATGTGTCGCCCTCGAACTTCTTCGTCTCGCGCACCGGTGAACTCAAGCTGGGCGACTTCGGGGTGGCGCGCTCCCTCATCGAGGGCGGGCCCGATCAGGTGATGGGCAAGCCGTACTACCTCTCGCCCGAGGCGCTGGAGGGGCACTTGTCGCCGCAGGTCGATCTCTGGGCCGTCGGCGTGACGCTCTATGAGCTCATCACCCTCCAGCGTCCCTTTCAGGGAAAGACGCCGGACGAGGTGTTCGACGCGATCAAACACTCGCGGTACGTCCCCGTGCAGCAGCTGCGCCCCGAGGTGCCGTCGGTGATCGATGGCCTGCTCGCCCGTGCGTTCGACGCCGAGCCGGAGCTCCGGTACCCCTCCGCCGCAGCCTTCGCCCAGGCCCTCATGCCCCTGTACGACGAGCGCGTGGGCACGCCCCTGGCCATCTCGGCGGTGGTCCGCGGGCTGTTCGGCACCAGCGATTGAGGGCGGCGCTTCGGCACGCGAATAACCCAGAACGAACGTAGGACATCTGACCACAGCAGTCATTTCCGGCAGATCGCCGTATCAGGCAGATGGACGTGCCGAGTTCGTTGCGGCGGCGGTCACGGGCCAGGTGCGGTGTCTGCTTCTCCGCTTCACCGACGGCAGGTGCGAAGCTGGCGCGGCCTCTGGCTCAGAACAACTCGATGGTCCCTGCGTCGAGGGAGGCCCCCTGGATCTGGAGCACCCCTCGACGCTGCGCCAGACCGCCGCGCACGCGTCGGTCCAGGGGCGCTGCGGGGGCAGCGCGAAACCACCCAAAGCCGCACACATGAGGACGCGGAGTCGATCGCGACCCCGGTGCGGTAGTCTCAGCCTCACTGCACCAGCATCGCGTCCAGACGGGCGACGAGCTCAGCCGCCGACAGGAACGTCAACCACACGTCCCCGTGGCTGAGCGCCAACCCGCTCGACAGCTCCAACGTGACTGCCGGGGAGATCCGGTCGAAGAACCACTTCTGGCCCTCGGGCCGAATGAGGCCCAGCTGGCGGGACACCGTCACGTCATCGATGACGAGATCGCACGTGGTGGCGCGGCCCAGACGGAGCGCGTGCGGTCCCATGAGCGGAAAGGCCACTGGTTCCTGGGTGCGGATCGGAGCCGGGCCTGCCTGACGCGGTGTGCGCGTCTCGACGACGGTGGACCCGGGCGCGCTCGGCCGCTGAGGGCCGCTCTCCCAGACGAGCCAGGGGTGCGGGTACTTCTCGAGGAACGCCGGGCCCAGGAGCAGCCGCTGGCGATGCAGCACCGAGAGGGCGAGGGGAGCGATCATGTCCGGGCGCGCAACATGACGGCGAACGACGAACTTCGCCATTCAAGCCGTGCAGGCCTTTCGTGAAACGATGACGGGCGCCCGCTCCGCCAGGGAACGAGCGCCCGCAGCCCGATCAACACAGGGCCTTACTTGCCCTTGATCTCGAGGAGCTCGACCTCGAACACCAGCACCGCGTTGGGCGGAATGCCCGGGCGGCCGCGCTCGCCGTAGGCGATGTCCGGCGGGCACACGAGCTTCGCCTTGCCGCCGACCTTCATCATGCCGACGCCTTCGGTCCAGCACTTGATGACGCCGTTGAGCGGGAACTCGGCCGGCTGGTTGCGGGAGTACGACGAGTCGAACTCCTTCCCGTCGAGGAGCGTGCCCTTGTAGTGCACCTTCACGGTCTCTTCGGGCTTGGGCATGGCGCCCTTACCGGCGGTCTGTTCGATGTAGATGAGGCCCGAGGCGGTGCGCTTGGCGCCCTTCTCCTTGGCGAACTTCTCGGTCTCCTTCTTCGAGAGCTCCTTCTGCTTCTCGGCGCGGGCGGCCGCCTGGGCCTGGAGGAACTGATCCACCTTCGGGCCGTACTCGTCGAGCTTCACCGTGAGGTCCTTGCCCTGGGTGGCGTCGGCGAGGCCCTTGAACACCTCACCGAGCTCCGCCTCGGACAGCTCGGCGTTGGCGAGCGGGGTGCGCTGCGCGACGAAGGTGCCCAGCACGTAGGCGACCTTCTTCTGTTCCTCCGGCGTGAGCGGCGGCGGCTCGGGGGGCTTGGGCGGCTCGGCGTTGGGGACGCCGGGCGGAGGCAGGGTGGGCGTCGTGGTGTTGGCCGTTGGCGTGCCCGCCGAGCCGGTGTCCTTCTTCTCGCTGGGGCAGCCCATCAGGCCGAGCGAGGCGGCGACGAGCGCGCCGATGAGACGAGTCGAGCGCTTCACGGAGCACCTCCCGGAGACTTCGGCATGGTGGGCATCGGCATGCCCGGCGGCGGGGCTGCGCCCTTCTTCACCTCGAGCAGTTCGACCTCGAAGGTGAGCGTGGAGCCCGCGGGGATCGTCGGCTGCGGGGCATCGCCGTACGCGATGTCGGCCGGGCAGATCAGCTTCGCCTTGCCGCCGACCTTCATCTTCTGCACGCCCTCGGTCCAGCAGGGGATGACGCCGCCCAGCGGGAACTCCACCGGCTGGTTGCGCTTGAAGGAGCTGTCGAACTCCGTGCCGTCCATCAGCGTGCCCTTGTAGTGGACCTTCACCGTGTCGGCGGCCGTGGGCTGCTCGCCCGCGCCGGCCTGGGTCTCGATGAAGATGAGGCCCGAGGCGGACTTCACGGCGCCCTTCTCGGCGGCCATCTTGGTGGCGTACTCGGCGCCCTTCGCGCGCTCCTTGACCGCGACTTCCTTCTGTTTGGCGTTGAAGACGTCCTGGCGGCCCTTGAGGTACTGGCCGACCTTCGCGTCGAACTCCTGCGGGTTGACGGCGAGATCCTTCTTCATCGCCGCGTCGAAGAGGCCCTTCTTGAGCTCCGCGAGGTCCTCGTCCGACATGGCCGTCATGCCGACGGGGGTGTTCTTCGCGATCAGCACGCCGAGCGCGTAGAGGGTCTTGTTCAGCTCATCACCGGTGGGCAGCGCTGGCGGCTTGGGCGCGGCGGCAGGCGCCGGCTTCTGGGCCAGGGCCACGCCAGACAGCGCGAGGCACAGCAGGGTCAGTTTGTACACGGGGCTCCTTCTGGGGGGACTTGGGGGGACCTGGTTCAGCTCTTGAAAATCGTCATCACGTCTTTGAGGAGCGCGAGCGACTCGGCGCGCGGGCGCTGGAAGGCGTTTCGGCCCATGATCGAGCCGAAGCCGCCACCGTCGCGAATGCCGCGGATCTCCTCCAGCAGCGCCGGCGTGTCCTTCGCTTCGCCACCTGAAAAGATGACGATGCGCTTGCCGTTGAACGCGCTCTGCACCACGTGGCGCACGCGATCGGCCATCGTCTTGGTGGGGATCGAGTACTTCTCGAACACCTTCTTTGCCTCGGCCTGCTCGATGAAGTCCTTCGGCGGCTTCACCTTGATCACATGCGCGCCGAGCTGGGCCGAGATCTGCGCCGCGTAGGCGACGACGTCGATGCCGGTCTCGCCGTCTTTGCTCATGTTGCCGCGCGGGTAGGCCCACAGCACCGTCGGGAGGCCTGCGTCCTTCGCCTCGCCGATCAGATCGCGCAGGTCCTGGTACTGCTGATTGCGCGCGCCGGAGCCCGGATAGATCGTGTAGCCGATCGCCACGCAGCCCAGCCGCACCGCGTCCTTCACCGTACCTGTGAGCGCGGAGCATGCGTGATCGACCTTCGCGAGCGAGTCGGAGTTGTTGAGCTTGAGGATGAGCGGGATCTCGCCCTTGAGCTTGCCCGCGACGGCCTCGAGGAAGCCCAGCGGCGCTGCGTAGGCGTTACACCCAGAGTCGATCGCGAGCTGCGCGTGGTAGTCGGGATCGTAGCCGGCCGGGTTGGGCTGGAAGCTGCGCGCGGGGCCGTGCTCGAAGCCCTGGTCGACGGGCAGGATCACCATGCTCCCGGTGCCGGCGAGCGTGCCGGTGTTCATCAGCCGCGCGAGGTTGGTGAGGACGCCGGGCGTATCAGAAGGGTACCACGAGAGGATCTGTTTGACCCGATCGGTGTAGGCCATGGGGCGGTCTCCTTGGTGAAGGACCGCGCCCCCATAGCCTTTGCGCCGGGCAAAGTCGTCAGGGTTTCTTCGCCTCGATCTTGAGCGGGAAGGTGCCCAGCGGGTTGCCGCCGATGCGCACCAGCACCTGAAAATCCCCGACCGTGCGAATGCCCGTGGCCTCCCAGTCGACGGTCCAGTCGGTCTCGTCGTTCTTGAAGGTGAGCGTGCCGGAGGCATCCATCACGGTATCGCCGCGCGGGTCGAGCACGGCCACTTCGATCGAGATCGACTTCTTGTCCGGCGCCTTGACCCGCACCACGCTCGAGAACTTCTCGGTCATCAGGGGCGTGCCGGTGGCGGTGACGGCGGTGAACGGCGCGCTGGGTCTGGAGCCGGTCGGTGAGCGAATGAAGCCCTTGCCGTGCTGGACGCTGACGATGGTGTACGAGGCCTGCCCCGAGGTGATGGTCGGGCCTTCCTGCTGGGGCTTCTCATCGACCCGCTTGACGTCGTCGCCTTTGGGAATGCTGCCGAACGCGGGGAGGCGCAGGTCGATCTTCGGCGCGCTCTGCTTGACGGAGCCCTTCAGCTTCGGTGTGTCCTTCTTCGGGGGCGTGTCCTGCGCGGCGGCGTGCAGCGGGACGGCGAGGAGGGCCGCCAGGAGGGCGAAGCGCATGTTGGCCACCATACCAGCCCGCGAGGACGCCGAAGGGCACCCTTCAATTCACCGCCTTCGTGGGCTAGGTCGCCGCGGCCAGTGCGCGCGTTCACGATATCGATCCTGGTGGTGATCGCGACGGGCTCCCGCGCGGAGCCGCTCACGTTGAGCGATCTGATCGAGCGCGCGCGCAAGAACGACCACCGCGTGAAGGAGAGCCAGGCCCAGCTCTCGTGGTTCCGCGCGAAGTACGCTGAAGCGCAGTGGGCGTGGTTTCCGCGGGTGGAGTCCTACGTGGCGGTGGCCGGGCCGACGCCGGAAGCACGCAACGACGGCCTGGGTGGACCTCCGCGCACGGCGGCGTCGCTCATGTACGACCTCGACTTCGGGCAGGTGGGCG
>JBILEB010000275.1:0-5843 GCA_044352295.1 Myxococcaceae bacterium | reverse complement strand
CCCCTGGTTCGGGCAGGCATGCACCGGCGGAAGGGCGCTCCTCTCCGCAGACTCGCTTTCGATCCCGGCGGCGAAGGGCCCAGGCGACGACTCGACCCACGCCGCCGGTCCGTGCACTCCTGCATCGAGCGCGGGATGAGGGCGGTGCTCGCCACGGTGGGTTTCGCCGGGTGTTCCTGGCGCGGCCCAGCAGAGGGGGCGCACGGCTCCAGGGGGGGTGTAAACAAGGGTGACGCTTTTCCGTCACCTCCTTTACACCCCTTGGAACACCGCCCCGTCCTCCGGCCGTTCCGCACGGAGTGGGCGGAATTCGGACGAATCCTGATGCCACTCGAGGCATCGGCGCGCCCTCTGAGCCCCCGCTCTCCCCTCGAGCCAGTGTGGCTGCGACGCCGAGGCCGGGTCGGTCGCGGAGCCTGCCCTCGACACACCCCTCATCGTCTCGGGCGCCAATTGCCTCGAGGACGGCGACGACCCTCGCGCTCTCCGCGCAACGCTCGTCTAACGACACACACCCTCTGAGAGAAGCGCTCGGACGACGAGTGCCCCATCCGACTCCGGAGAAGCACAGGGGCGAAGCGCTCGTGATCAGCTCGACTCCGGCCTGCGCTCACCCGGCATGCGGAGTCGCAATTCACGAAGTCATTCCGCCCCCCGCGCCTGGTGGCTCGACCTCCGGTGGCGAGGGCGGAAGGAGCGTGGCGCTGCTTTGAGGCTGGCGAGACGAAACAGTTCTCGGAAAATCCATCGAAGAGCGAGATTTTCCGAGAATTGTTTGAGCCGCAGCCGAGCCCCTGCCGTTCCAGCCGCTTCAGCGGGCCTCGTCGAGCGTGAGCCCCGGCCGGCGTCGAACCTTGCCTGGGCCCTCCTCTCGCGACACGCGCGAGCAGACGAATCAGCCGATCATCACCCGGCGTTCCACGCCATCGGCGCCTCGGACGCCGTGATGAAGACCAGGACACCGCGTCGAATCGGGCGCCTGAGCCAGTCACTCTCCCGGGCAACCACCTCGGCCACCGCTGGCATCCGCACCAGGTCTAGGCGCGGGCGAGCCCGTCGAGCGCGGCCAGCGTCGCGGCGGCGTCGTCGAGCAGCACCATCACGTGCGCGGTCCCATCCCCGTCGCGCACGTGCACACAGCGGCCGCGCACCACCTGGTGCCGCTGCGTCCACCCCAGCGTCACGGTCACCTCGACCATCGTGTTGAGCGCGACCTTCTCCGTCGTGCAGAAGGACAGGCCGCCGCGGTTCAGCTCCTCGGCGCGGGCCTTCACGTACTCGGCCTGGCTCGCAAAGCGCACGTGATGGCCGACCGGCGCCGCCACCGCCGCGACGGGCCCCGACATCGGCCCCTGGCCCCGCGGTCGTTGCTCGCGACGGATCAGCTCCCGCATGGCCGCGCAGTCCCCGAGCAGTCGCACCCCGAAGCCATGGCGCTTCACCGAGCGAAGCTCTGGCGGTGCCACCATGTGCCGCACCACCTGACACGGCATCACCGGAGAGGCCAGGGAGGCCGTCTCGAGCTTCACCACCAGCTGCGTGCCCACCGCCGGGAGCTGGCTCGCCGTGATGAACAACCCGGTCTCGCTGATGTCCTGCGTGAAGCCCGCCTGCGACGTCGCCAGCGTACCGAAGACGGCCTTCCAGCGTCTCGGCATGCGGATGGCGGCCCGCTGATCCATGCGTGGAGCGACTTCATCGTCCGTGCCCAACACCAGGACCTCGCAACCTCGACCGGTTACCTCCACACCGGCTGACATCCGGCGACGACTGTTCCCCCCACAGTGGAGCGTCGAGGCTCCAGTTCAGTGACAGCGGATGGCTGACCGATGAAGGCAGCAGTCAGTGTCGACTGTGCCTCTCGCGCGAGGCGCTGGGGACCGCTCGCATCCGGCCTGACGCAGCAGCGCAGCGACGGCTTCATCGCCTCCCGAGGCGGTTCTCGTCCAACGAGGCCTGCCAGGGAGATCGGTGCGCGCCTGGGTCAACGTCGCGATGGAACGCGCAGCCGCCTCGGCGAGCTACGGCTCGAGTTCGTCGAGGGAGCGCGCGAACTCCACGCGGTCGCATCGGTGTGAGGAGCGTCAGCCATGCGAGAGCGCCGTCGAGACCTCGGATGCAGGCGGGCGAAGCGGTGAGGACCAGACTGTCGTTGACCGCGCTGTTTCGTGATCAACCGGCGGTGGCAGACCTGACTGCGTGATCGGCGCCGGGCCGGAGTTGGTCGACGTGCGCGGTGAGCACCCCGGTGTGGTTGGCCGAAAACTTCCCCCTTCAGGCAACCGGCGCTGTCGTTGGCGACGCCCGCGAGCATGGGGCTGGCGCGCGACACAGAAAAAGGAGAGGCCCGCGACGGGGCATACCGTGGCGGGCCTCCTGTGGTGCAGCTCCGGCACGCAAGCCAGCTGACCAGTGAGGAATACGTAAAGCAGAGGGCCTGGGAGAGCGCCAGTTTGGAGCAGTGTCCGGTGCATCCCGAGGGCGGATGCGGGTTCGCGCGGCACACGGCGTACGCGCGGGTCGAGCCGCCCGGGATGTTCGTCGCTCGGTGGTACTGCAAGCAGGGGCACGTCACCTTCAGCCTGTTGCCGGACTGTCTTGCGTCGCGGTTGTCATCGACGCTGGGGGCCGTCGAGCAGGTGGCGAGCGCCGTCGAGCAGCGGGAGACGAGCATCGAGGTGGTGGCCGCGAAGCTGCGGCCGGACATCGAGGTGCAGGGTGCGGTGCGGTGGGTGAGGCGACGCGTGGTGGCGGTGGCCATCGCGCTGAAGGTGCTCAAGGGACTTCGGCCTGACGTCTTCTGCGGCGTGGCGCCCACGCTGGGAGGGGTGCGCGCGGTGCTGGACGTCGCCGATGCGCTGCCGGCGGTGCGCGCGAACGCCGACGCGCAGCTCAAGGCCATGCCGCCGTATGTCGGATTGGGCGGCCGCGACCGAGGGGGAGACCGCGGTCAACGAGGTCGCCAACAGGGAGTGGGCGCTGATCCACCCTGAGGCGTCGCCTACTTCGTCTTTCGCCCGAATTTTCGGGCCGACACGAAGGAGCGACACGTGGATGACGAGACGAAGAAGCGAAGTGAGGAGGTGGCGCTGTTTCGCCACGGCCTCATTGCGGACCTGGCGCGCATGGAGCCCGGAACGAAGGGGCTGTACCGACTGCTGGAGGTGAAAGCGGCGGCGGACTACTGCATCCCGGGCTCGACGCGGACGCGGGTGGCGGAGGAGACGCTGCGCACGTGGCTGCGGCTGTACCGACGGGGCGGCTTCGAGGCGCTCAAGCCCAAGCCGAGAAAGGACGCCGGCGACTCGCGGGCGCTGACGCAGGAGGTGAAGGACCTGCTGGTGTCCATCAAGGAGGACAACGCAGAGCTGTCGGTGCAGCTCGTCATCAAGGAGGCGCTGGGGTCGAAGAAGGTGCCCGAGCACGTGATGCTGGCGCCGACGACGGTGCACCGGCTGTTGTCGCGCGCGGGGCTGATGCGCAAAGACGTCGACGACGGTGCGGCTTCGGGGGACAGACGGCGCTTCGCCTTCGAGAAGGCGGGCGAGCTCTGGATGAGCGACGTGATGCACGGCCCGGCGGTGATGGTGGCCGGACGGCAGAAGAGGAAGACGTACCTCATCGCCTTCATCGACGATGCGACGCGGGTGGTGCCCTTCGCGGCCTTCGCGCTCTCGGAGAACACCGCGGCCTTCTTGCCGGTGCTGAAGCTGGCCATCATGCGGCGCGGCGTGCCCAAGCGGCTCTTCGTCGACAACGGCGCGGCCTACCGCAGCCACCATCTCGCGCTGGTGTGCGCGAAGCTGGGCATCACTCTCATCCACGCCAGGCCGTTCGCCCCTCAATCGAAGGGAAAACAAGAGCGCTGGTTTCGGACAGTCCGAATGCAGCTTCTGACGCGGCTGACCGAGGGCGACACGAGCAGCCTGGAGACCCTCAACCGGAAGCTGTGGGCCTACGTGGAGGGCGAGTACCACCAGGCGCCGCACCGCGGCCTCGACGAGGAGACGCCGCTCGACAGGTGGGCGAAGCGCGCCGACGAGGTGAAGTACCTCGACGGCAAGGTGGACCTCGACGACTTCTTCCTCACCGAGGCTCGCCGCAAGGTGGCGAAGGACAGAACGGTGTCGCTGGCCGGGCTCGTCTACGAAGTCGACGCGTCCCTCGTCGGCGAGACGGTGACGCTGCGCTACGAGGCCGGGCCCGCGCAGTCGCGCACCGTGCAGGTCTGGCACGACGGCGCCAAGGTGCACGACGCGAAGGTGGTGGACGTCTACGCCAACTGCTTCGTGAAGCGCGACAGGCCGTCCAACGGCCTCACGGCGTCGACGCCGCCCGACGCGCCGCCGCCGGGGCTGCGGCTGTCCGACATGAAGCGTGACGACGAAGGGGGGCGGTAACCATGTACCGAAAGCACTTCGGCCTCACTCGGCATCCCTTCGCGAAGGACCTGACGCCGGACGAGCTCTTCGTCGCCAGCGCCGGGAAGGAGCTCGAAGTCAGACTCGGCCATCTGCTCGAACTGCGCGGCATCGGCCTCGTCACCGGAGAGGCGGGGAGCGGCAAGACGACGCTGTGCCGCAAGGTGGTGTCCTCGCTGCACACGGGGCTGTACCGCGTCTTCTACGTGCCGCTCTCCACCGGCAACGCGATGGACATGTACAAGTGCATCGCCTGGGAATTGGGCCTGCCCACCGAGCGAAGTCGCGCGGCGCTCTACCGCGTCATCCGCGCCGAGGTGACGCGGCTGTGCCTCGAGGCGAAGGTGCGGCCCATCCTCATCGTTGATGAGGCCCAGCACCTGCGCAGCGACATCCTCGAGGAGCTGCGGCTGCTCACCAACTACGAGATGGACTCGCAGAACCGCCTCTGCCTGCTGCTCGTCGGTCAGGCCGAGTTGCGGCGCCGCATCGGCATGGCAGTGCATGCGGCGCTGAGCCAGCGCATCGTGGTGCGCTACCACCTCGACGGCCTCACGAGGGACGAGCTGCCGGGCTACCTCAGCCACCTGCTGCGCCTGGCGGGGACGGAGCTGCCCCTCTTCGAGGCCTCGGCGGTGGAGACCCTCTTCCAGGCGACGAGCGGCCTGCTGCGGAAGGTGAATCTGCTGGCCCACCACAGCCTCAATGCGGCGGCCCTGGCGAAGGCGAAGGCCGCCACCGCGGAACACGTCCAGGCCGCGATGGCGGAAGTCTCATGACGGGCTTCACCTGCGGCGTCTGGCCCGCTCGACGGGGCCGCGGGCTCGTCGCTGTCGTCGTGGACGAAGAGGGCAGTGCCCAAGCGCCGCTGCCCTTCGCGCGCGGCCCCGAGGCCGCCTGGGCCTTGCTGTCCTGGCTCGACGCCTCGGTGGGTCTCGACTGCGAGCTGGTGCTGCCCGACTGGCTCGCCAAGTCCGAGGACGTCGCTCGCTTCGCGCTCGAGCGCGGCGGCGCCGTCTGGCTCGTCCCGGTGCCCATCCTCGAGGCCGTGCACGTCGTCGCGCACCTCGCGACCGGCCCACCAGCGAGAACTGCGGCGGCGCTCGCGCGCCTGCCCCTCGCACCCGCGCTCCGCGCGCATCTGCGGCGGCTGACGCCGCCACCCACGCAACAGATGCCGCTGTTTTGACGAGAAGCCTCGACCGCAAGGTCGGGGCTTTTCTGTCTCGGCCACCTCCTCACGCTCGCTCACCGCTGGTGCTCAATGCGGGAAGGTGCGCCATCGCCGTCACGAAAGAGCGTGGCGATCAGCTGGTCGAACTACGCGGCAAACAACAGCTTCGGTCTCGCACTCCTCGAGCGCGCTCGCTTCCTCATGCACGAGTGGCACCGCGTCCGAGATGGCTGCATCACCCGAGAGAC
>JBILEB010000274.1:0-5899 GCA_044352295.1 Myxococcaceae bacterium | reverse complement strand
CAGTGGTTGATTGAGCGACACGGCTTCATCACGCCGATCCAGGCCCGGCGTGCTCTCGAAGCCAAGGAGGCGAAAGCGGCCTGAATGCAGTCAAACTGGTGTCTCAAAAACCGGATGCGCTACACTCTGGAGCATGAGGCGATGGCAGCGCAAGGTCGCGGGAGCGGTGCTGGTGATGCTGAGCGGGTGCGTGGGGCCAGCGGTGCCCTCGACATTTCCGCTCGCCGGCACCGGGCAGCGTGCCTGCTATGACGAGTCGTCGGAGATCGACTGCTCCGCGACGGGGGTCTTCTCCGGGCAGGACGCGCAGAACGGAGCGCCCGCACTCGCCTATCGTGATGAAGGCGATGACACCGTCACCGACCTGGTGACTGGGCTTCGGTGGACCCGAGACGCGCTCGCCGAGAGGACCTTCGACGAGGCGTTGGCGGGCGCGACCACGCTTCGGGTGGGCGGCTTCTCGGACTGGAGGCTCCCCACCGTGCACGAGCTCTTCTCGCTGATGGACTTCCGGGGGTACTTCGGACCGTCGGCGAGCACCTCGCAGCCCTTCATCGACGCCAGCGCGTTCGGCTTCTCATATGCAGACGGCGGGGTGGCCGTGGGCGCGCGCTTCATCGACGTGCAGGTGTGGTCGTCGAGCGAGTACTCTCGAGGCACGGGCCCCGGCGGTGATGCGACGGTGTTCGGGGTGAACTTCGCCGACGGCCGCGTGAAGGGTTACCCGAAGACCGAGCCCGGCAGCCTCGGCGCGCGGCCCCAGCGAATGCGAGTGCGGTACGTGCGCGGAGCCCCCGTCGCCTCGCGCACCTTCGTCGCCACAGGTGAGGGGACCGTGGTGGATTCGTCGACGGGCCTCGAGTGGCACCAAGCCGATGACGGCGTCGGCCGGACCTGGGCCGAGGCGCTCGCGTTCTGCCGAGAGTCGCGGCTCGCGGGCCACGACGACTGGCGGCTGCCCGACGTGAAGCAGCTGTACTCGCTCGTCGACGTCACGCGGGTTCCGGCCATCGACCCGGCGTTCACCCTCACCCGCCCCGATGCGTACGCGTGGAGTTCGACGACGCTCCTCGAAGGACCGCCCGAGGTGGCGCCCTCGAAGGCGGCCTATGTGGCGTTCGGCCCGGCGCTCGGCTGGTTCGAGGTGCCGCCCGGCTCGGGCCAGTGGCGCCTCGTCGATATTCACGGCGCCGGAGCGCAGCGGGCCGACCCCAAGCGCGGCGACCCTGCGACGTTCCCGCGCGGCTTCGGGCCTCAAGGTGACGACATTCGCATCGCCAACCAGGTCCGCTGTGTGAGGCGCGTGGGCCTGCGGTAGGCGGCAGCGCGGCTCGTCGTTTCGCACCTTCGAGAACAGGTCCTTCACCGCGTCGCGCGCCTCGGCCGCGCGGGCGTCTCGGGCCGCCTCGAGGAACGCGTCGCGTGTTCGGCCCGGCGGACGGATTCGCCCCTTCACGTAGTCGCGCAGCTCCCTTTCTGCAGATCGGCCACAGTGGTTTCGCGACTCGTTCATGGCGCGCGCCTTACGGGCGAAGGAACCTCAAGCCGATTCGGAGCACGCTCGGTCGATGAATACGTTGAGTCGTCGTCAACCTTACTCGAGGGAAGACACCACCCCGAAGCCGCTCGACTCCGCCGGCTCCCGGTTCAGATTGTGCGCGCGATGAAGGACATGGCCCCGCCCACCAGGAGAAGCCCCGTTCCGGTCCCCAACGCGCGCAGCGCAGCCGCCGGAATCGTCTTCATCCAGAGGCTGACCTCTTCGACCCTGGTGCTCCGCTGGCTCGCCGAAGCGTCATCGGAGCGGCCGACGGCGCAAGACTTCATCGACGCAGAGCCGACCGAAGCCCTCCCCCGCAACGGTTACCTCACGGCCGACACGGCGCAACGGCGGCGATGTAGACGCGATCTTGCGCTGACAGCGTGTGAGCCCCAAAGGTCGCTCCGCCGTGGCTCGTGCCGACGATCACGACCTCGCCTTTCGGTCCGACCCCCACGTCGTAATTCACTTCGCGACCCGGGCCACCGCCGGCCAGCGCCCAGCGAAGCTCTCCGTCGAGCGCCCAGGCGGCGATGAATTCCTGCGCTTGAGCAGCGCCGGCCGACAAGGAGAGCGCCGACGAGCGGCCCTCGAGCCTCACGTCTCCCGAGAAGTCTCCACTGACGACGACCTCGCCCTGCTTGCTCACGGACAGCTCCACGCCCTCTTCGGTGCCGGTCGAGCCGATGGTGTTGACCCAGTCGACTGCGCCCGTGGAGTTCAGGCGCGCAATGAAGAGATCGGGCGAACCTGCAGCGCTCGAGCGCGTCAGACCTCCGAAGTCGACGGTGCCGGTGAACTTGCCACCGACGAAAACCGCGCCCCCGGGTCCACCGCCAGCCGCGCGCGCCGAGTCATCGCCCGAGCCCCCGCGGCGTGCTGCCAGCCTCAGCGCACCACCAGGCGTCCACGACGTCACGAAGAGGTCCGCACCGCCGGCCGCCGTCCCAACCGGGGCCCCCTGCACTTCCAGGATGGTGCTCTTCGTCTCGCCCACGAAGATGACGTTCCCAACATCATCGGTCGCCACGCCTCGGCCGAGGTCGTCTGCGTCGCCCGCCACCGACCGCCACCACCGAAGCGTTCCGTCGGGCGCGTATGAGACCACCAGGGTGTCGTTTCCGCCCCGGTGGTCCACCGGCGGTGACGGCTGCCCCGCGAACACGAAGTCGGCGCTCTCGTACATCAGGGCGACCACCACGTTGCCTGTTGGGTCGACGGCGACCTCGTTGCCGTAGTCGTTCGCAGTGCCGCCAGCAGTCCGGACCCACGACGGCGTGCCTCCCGGGGTCAGCAGGAGCGTGAAGACGTCGGCCGCGCCAGCCGCCACCGCAACGACGCCCGCGCCGAAGCTGACCCGCCGCTGGAAGAGGCCCGTCACCACGACCGCTCCCGACGGAGCGATGTCACAGTCGATGGCCACGTCGGTGCCCGCAGCGCCGAACGTGCGCGCCCATCGCACCGTCGCATCGGGCTCGAGCACCATCACGAACAGGTCCTCGCCTCCGGCGCTCGTCAACATCTGGCCCGCCACCGAGCTGGTGCCCGAGAGGTTGCCGCAGATCGCGATCGCGCCATCAGGGCCGACATCGACGCCCCGAATGGCCTGCTGCAGCGTTCCGCCGAGCGTGCCCCCGCGCGCCCACGCGAAGGTCGGCGCGCAAACGCCGGCGTCAGCTCCACCATCAGGTCGCTCCTCGTCCTGACTCGCGTCCAGCACGGCGCTGCCACTGTCGATGATGGGCAGGGCCGTCGGCCCTTGGCAGGCCGACAGCCACGCCACCAGCAGCACCGCGGACCCCGAACGACGGAAACAGGGCCATTCTTGACAACCGCGGCCCAGTGGGGGCGAGGTACGGCAATGGCCACCCGACGAGCGAGGCCCCAAAGGGATGGACTGGAGGTGCGCAGGTGCCTGCTCGAAGCCGGCCGACTGCTGTTCAGCGAGCACGGTTTCCACGGCACCGATACCAACCGCATCGCCCGGGTGGCGAAGGTGGCGCCAGGGACGTTCTACGTCCACTTCGCCGACAAGACTGACGTGTTCCGAGCGGTCTACTCCGAGTGGATCACCGAGATGTGGGAGCGGCTGAGCCTGGCCGTCATCGCTGGAGGCGCTCCCGAGGTGATGGCCGTGCGCATGGGGAAGTCGCTCATCGACCACTACCGGCAAGCGCGTGGCATTCGCGCGACCGTGCAAGCGGCGGCGTTGCGCGACCCCGCCTTCAGAGAGCTGTACCTGTCCGAGGGGCGTCGGCAGCTCGAGCTCGCGATGAACCGCTGGGCCGCCCGCCAGTCGGCGCCGTTGCCGCGCGAGGTGGTCCTGGCGACGCTGCTGATCGTCGAGCGACTGTGCGACGCCTTGGCCACCGACGAGGTCGAAGCGCTTGGCTGTTCCGTCGACTCGATGGAGCAGGTGCTGGTGAGCGTGCTCGAGGCGTACCTGCGCGGGCACCCCCTGCATGCGTGAGCGACCGGCCCTCATGGGCACGCCTGGCGCAGGTCGGCGCAGATTACGCCGTCGAACGAGGCGGCTGACCGGTATGTCGGGCTCAGCGCATTGGCGATGGGCACCCCACCGATGTACCGACTCAGCAGTCTGGCCGTCGCAGTCAGGTCATTCTTGAGCCACCGATCGAACCAGGCTGTCGTGTAGGCGAGCGCGAGCGCCTGTGTGGGAGTTCCCGCCCCGGGCGAGCCCCACACGAAGTGGGTGGACTGCGCGAAGACCACCTGCATGGTTGGCTGCTGGTTCATTCGCCACCATTCGAAGGCCACCTTCTTGGTCTCTGGCGTCGCGCCGGGCGGGCCGCAGAAGTCCGAGGCCTGCCCCATCGCGGGGACGCGCGGCGTGCGACGCTGGGTCGGGCTGCTGCCCATGCAGTTGGGCGCGCCGAGGTCACCGGTCTCGTACGTCGCCAGGTTGTCCCACGCCACGAGCGCTTTCACGCGAGGGTCTTCTTCCTGAGTCCGTGACAGCGCGCGTGCTCCGAGGGACCAACCGGCCACGCCGAGCGCGTTGGCGTTGATGATGGAGCGCACGGGGTTTGCTGAAGACACCAGGAAGTCGAGGCCAGAGACGGCTGCCTGGTGGTAGGCAGCGAGGCTTCCTCCGCTCGAGGGTAGGGTGATCACCACGACGTAGCCGCTGCGAGCGAGGCCGACGGCGGCCCACTCGACGCTCGAGATGCTGGCTCCTCCGCCCGGCAGGAGGCTGAGCCCGGGCAGGGGCGTCGTCGCGCCAGCCGGGGAAAAGAGGCGCGCAGCGATGGCGGAGCCGCCCGATGGAATCATCAGGTCGATGACGTCGACGCCGGCGTCCGCTGGCAGGGCCAAGCCGCCTCCAGTACCGCCCCCACCAGGACCGCCACCACCTGTCCTGCCGCCTCCGGTCCCACCACCTGCGACGGTGCCCCCCGCCATCCCACCGCCCTCGCTCCCCGCGTCGGTCGAGGTTTCACCTCCAGAGGCCCCGCCCGACGTTGCACCGCCAGCCATGCCGCCCCCAGCTCCGCCTGTTGGCCCTGTTGCGGGGACCGGTCCGACTCCGCAAGCGACAAGAATGACTGACACTCCGATGAAGACGACACGCATGAGCAACTCCTTTGGAAATAAGTCTATTTCCAAACCCTCGAGCCACCGAAAGGTTGCGGTCGTCCACTGTCGGTGACGTACACGCGGCAGCAACGCCTCCACGCGCGCGCCCGTCTCCACCGCGCGCCGGGTGGTGCATGAAGGGCAGAAGCCTCGGCCCTTGCAGCAGAACGCCACCAGCCGAGCCGCCTGGCAGTCCTCACAGGACACCTCTACGAAGCAGCGTCTCTCCACAATGCAGGAAGGCCGACACCTCTCGCCGGACCCGCGTCGGCACCGACTCGCACACCGGCCTCCCGCAACACCGATGTCTGTGACGGAAAGGAAGAACAAAGCAGGAAACGGGGCGCAGGGTCGAGTGCCGAGCCGGCGGGCGTGGCCCCAGAGAGCTCGCTGAGGAGAGGGCCGGACCGGCGCGGAGGGTGAGCGCGTCGGGCGGCAGACACACGCCGACAGAGGCGGAGCCCGCAGGAGCGACGAGACTTCACCTCAGCCAGCGAGCGGCAAGGCAGGCTGGGCGGTGGTGGGCGGGAGGAGGCGCCGCGGCAACAGGTGGTGGCCGAGCTGGGTGAGGCGCTCCTCGGCGGCCTTGCGCGTGGAGTGGATGGCGATGATTCGCCGGCGGCCACCACAGGGGCAGCGCAGGACATCCACCCCGAAGGTGTGCTGGTGCAGGCTGGCCCAGTCCAGTCTGCGGCTCGGCCGGCGACGCTTCTTGCTCGAGACAGGCGCTCCAGGCGCAGGCTTCGGTGGCGGCGCCGTCAC
>JBILEB010000145.1:0-19429 GCA_044352295.1 Myxococcaceae bacterium | reverse complement strand
CTGCGCGAAGACGAGATCGGCCTGCTTCTCGAGCACCGAGTTCGCGCGCAGCCGCATGTCGAGGTGCGTGAAGTCGACGGTGTCGAGCAGTTGGTCCTGGTTGAAGCAGGAGAAGACGTAGGACTCCTTGCCCGTGCGTGGATCGACATGGCGCTGCAGGCACTGGGCGCAAATCTCCTTCATCATGCACTGCATGGGAGAGTTGATGCTCCCGATGGCGCAGTGCTCGGGCTTGAGGAACGGCTTCAAGATGCCATGTCGAGCTTCCTTCACCGCCTTCATCATGCGGTCCGAGCCGATGGCGATGATGCGGTCGACCTCGCGGAGATCGAACGCCTTCGTCTCGAGGCGGCCCTCGGCGTAGGCCACCATCGCCTGCACGATGTTGCCGACGAAGAACCGATCCTGCGGACGGCGCGGCGGCAGGTGCGGCGGCCCGTCGACGGCCCAGATGACCTGATCGGCCGCGCGCTCGAGGTCGTCGAACTTGTACGCGTCCTCCGCCTTCCGGTAGCCCGCGAAGTACAGCACCCGGCAGCCGACGGCCCGCAGCGCCTGCCCGATGGAGAAGAGCACGGCGTTGCCCAGGCCACCGCCCGCGAGCAGCACCGTCTCTTTGACGTGGGGGATCTCGGTTGGTGCGCCGGTCGGCCCCATGAGCACCACGGGCTCGCCCACCTTCAGCATGGCGCACATGCGTGACGAGGCGCCCATCTCGAGCACGATCGTCGACATGAGGCCCTTCTCCTTGTCGACCCAGGCGCCCGTCAGCGCGAGGCCCTCCATGGTGAGCCGCGTGCCATCGACCAGCGGCGCGGTGCGCTCGAAGTTCTGCAGCCGGTAGAACTGCCCGGGGTGGAAGTGGCGCGCAGCGAACGGCGCGCGCACCACCACCTCGACGATGGTGGGCGTGAGCCGGTTGACGGCTTCGACCGTGGCCAGGAACGCGGCGTCGAGGCGCTCGAAGAAGGCCGTGCGGGCGGCGTCGCGCTGTGGCTGCTCCGCCTCGACCAGGCCGGCCATGTGCTCCTCGTACAGCCGGGCGACGTGCGGGTAGCCGTCCTTCGCCGACGCCATCGCCTTCACCACGTTGCCGGCGTAGGTCGGGTGGTTGTCTCCGTAGAACGAGATGAAGCGACCATCCTTCTCGTACGAGGTGAAGAAGCCCACGTCGCGGCCGATGTCCTCGATGGCCTCGACCTCACGCAGCCGCTGGCCCTCGGGCGTCTCGTCGACGACGTAGTTGCGGAAGAAGGCGTTGTCGTCGTCGAGCTTGAAGGTGCCCGGGTACTCGCGCTCGTAGGTGACGTTGGGCGAGGTGCCGGCGGCCACGCAGACGGTGCGCGCGGGGAGCTCGAGGAAGGTGCCCGAGCCTTTCAGCTTCCCGTCCACCACCGTCATGCGCTCGAACTTCATGGCCTGCACGGCGCCGGACGCATCGGAGATCGCCTCGACGGGAGAGAGGCGCTCGATGAACCGAATGCCCTCTTCCAGCGCCTTGGCCACCTCTTCGTGGTTGAGCCGGTAGGCCGGAGACTCCGTCAACCCGCGGCGGTAGCAGAGCGACACGCCACCCCAGCTGCGCACGAGCGGCACGAAGTCGGGTTCTTCGTGGGCCGCGGCGGCTCGCTCGCGTTCGGCGCGAATGGCGCGGCCGTGCTCGAGGAACTCCCGGTACACCTCGAGCTCGTCGGGCGTCAGCTTCTCGAAGACGGCCTTCTCACCAGGCTGGGCCACCAGCGCCTCGTGCCGCTTGAGCACCTTCTCGACCTGGACCGGGTAGTAGGCGAACAGCTCCGTCGCGGTGTCGACGCCCGTCAGCCCGCCGCCGATGACGATGGCCGGGAGCCGCACCTGCATGTTGGCGAGGGAGTCCTTCTTGAACGCGCCGGTCAACTGCAGCGCCATGAGGAAGTCGCTCGCCGCGCGCACGCCCCGCACCAGGTTGTTCTTCATCGGCACGATGGTGGGCTTGCCCGCGCCAGCCGCGATGGCGATGTGGTCGACCCCGAGCGCCCACGCGTCGTCGATGGTGAGCGTCCCGCCGAAGCGAATGCCGCCATAGATGCGGAAGCCTTCGCGTCGCGCGAGCGTGAGGTGAATGAGCGTGAGGAACGACTTGTCCCACCGAACGGTGATCCCGTACTCACTGACGCCGCCGAACCCCTCGAGGATCCGTTCGTCGAGCTCGGAGGCGATCGACCGCCAGTCCTTGATGGGCGTGAGCGGCTTGCCGTTCTTTCCCGTGAGCTCGTCGGGGAACGGCTCGATCTTGAGCCCGTCGATGCCCGCGACGGTGAAGCCCTCGTTGAGCAGGTAGTGCGAGAGCGTGTAGCCGGCGGGCCCGAGGCCGACGACCATCACGTTCTTCCCGTTGGCGGGCGCGGCGAAGGGCCGGCGGGCGTTGAGCGGGTTCCAGCGCGTCAGCAGGCCGTAGATCTCGAAGCCGTACGGGAGCGCGAGCACGTCGGTGAGCACGCTCGTCTCGATCTGCGGGATGTTCACCGGCTCCTGCTTCTGGAAGATGCAGGCCTTCATGCAGTCGTTGCAGATGCGGTGGCCGGTGCCGGGGCACATCGGGTTGTCGAGCATCACCATCGCGAGCGAGCCGAGCGAATCGCCGCGTGACTTGAGCACGTGCATCTCGCTGATGTGCTCCTCGAGCGGGCAGCCGGCGAGCGGAATGCCGAGCGGGTTCTTCTTGTAGGTCCCGCCGGCAGCGTCGGGGTCCTTCTCCTTGAAGCCCTTGCTGCACGAGTCCTTCTCGCGCTCGTGGCACACCACGCAGTAGTCGACCTCGTTCATCACCTCGCGCGCCCCGAAGCGGCGATCGGTGAGCTTGAAGCCGTCTCGTCGGCGCAGGTGCTGATTGGGCCCTTCGTACGCCTCGGGGAGCGCCGCGTCGGGCACCTTGAGCTCGACGAGCTTGTCGAAGACGAGGGCTCGAGGCTGGGTGATGGTGCTCCAGCCGTGGAAGGTGTGGGTGAAGCTCGCGCGCGCCCAGGTCCAGCGATCGGCGAGCGAGAGGAGGCCGCGCACCTTGATCAGCTCCTCTCCGACGAGCGTGGAGCCGAAGGCCGCGCGGCCGGCCTCGGTCGACAGCAGGCGCTCGCACAGGGCCGTCCAGCGCCCGAGCAGCTCCGGCGGCGCGGTCTTCTGGCCAGCCAAGTGACGCTCGACGTTCATCAGCACCAGCACCGCCTCGGCGAGCGCGCGCTCGTGATCGGCGCCGTGGTGGCCATGTCCGTTCGGGACGGGTGGCAGCTGGGCCGAGAAGCCGAGGGTCAGCAGCAGGCCCATGCGCGAGTCGAGCTCGGGCAGCTCGTCGCGCTTCGGTCGATCGGTCGTGCCTTTCTTGAAGACCCGGCGGGTGACGAACTCGCGCTTGAATTCGAAGAGGCCCAGCTCATGCTTGAGCGCCTTTCCGAGGCCGTCGAGGTCGCGATCGAGACGAAAGAGCCGTCGGATGAACTTCGAGGTGTGCTCGGCGACGGCCACCAGCAGGTCGGACTCCTGCGGTGGCGTGAGCCCCCCGTTCGGACGCCCGGCTGCGATGCCGCGTCGATAGCCGTCCCACGCGATGGCGGTGTCGGGCGCGAGCGCGCGCAGCTCCATCAGGAAGCGGGCCGACAGCCGCTCCAGTCCAGCCGGCTGGTAGAGATCGTCGAAGGCAAACCCGTCGATGCCGAGAGAGAGCATGGACGAATCACCTATCGGCCCCACCGCGGTCGTTCAAGCACGTGCGCGGTCGCGGGTGGCCAGCGACTGGAGTGGCCATTTCGGACAGCGTTCAAGTCCGCGCTTTCCGGTGGTCGGGCGGGGTGGTTCTGCTAGGTCAACTCCGGCAATGCCCGCGTCCATCGACCTCTCGGTCGTCGTGCCCTTCTTCAACGAAGAAGAGAACGCCCAGCCCCTGTACGACGAGCTCAAGGGTGTCCTCGACGGTTTCGGGCGCGAGTTCGAGATGGTTTTCGTCGACGACGGCTCGACGGACAAGACCTACGCCGTGCTCGAGGCCATCGCGCAGAAGGACCATCGGGTGGTGCTGGTGAAGTTTCGCCGCAACTTCGGCCAGACGGCGGCGCTCTCGGCCGGCATCGAGCGCGCGAAGGGCGCCATCGTCGTGCCGATGGACGGGGACCTGCAGAACGACCCGGCCGAGATCCCGCGAATGATCGCGAAGATGGCCGAGGGCTACGAGTGCGTCTCGGGCTGGCGCCAGAAGCGTCAGGACTCGGGCTTGCGGGTGTTGCCCTCGAAGGTCGCCAACCGCCTCATCTCGTGGCTGTCGGGCGTGCACATTCACGACTACGGCTGCACCATGAAGGCGTACCGCCGCGACGTCATCGAGGGCGTGCGGCTCTACGGCGAGATGCACCGGTTCATTCCCATCTACGCGCACTGGCAGGGCGCGCGCGTGACGGAGATGGTGGTGAACCACCGGCCCCGCATCGCTGGCATCTCGAAGTATGGCTTTGGGCGAATTCCGCGCGTCGTGCTCGACCTGATGGTCGTGAAGTTCCTCTTCCAGTACCTGAGCAAGCCCATCTACGTGTTCGGTGGGTTCGGCTTCGTCGCGCTCGGCGCCTCGTTCGTCGCGCTCGTCGCGGCGGTGGTGCTCAAGGTGCTCGACGTGCGGGCCTTCGTCGACACGCCGCTCCCGCTCTTCTCGGGCATCGCCGCGCTCATGGGCATTCAGTCGGTGCTCTCGGGGCTCCTCGCCGAGGTGCTCATTCGCACGTACTACGAGAGCCAGGGCCGCCGGCCGTACCTCGTGGGCTCGGTCACCGAGAAGGGCGAAACGAAGACACCGTAGGCGGCTGGGAGCTCGGGACGCGTCATGTGCGGCATCGTCGGATTCGTGAGCGCGCAGGAGCCGGCCGACGAGGCCCGGGTGCGCGCGATGGCGGACACGCTGGTGCACCGCGGGCCCGACGATGGCGGCGTCTTCGTCGATGGCGCGGTGGGCCTCGGCTTCCGCCGGCTGTCGATCATCGACGTGTCGGGCGGGCACCAGCCGATGACGGCGGCGCACGCCACCATCGTCTTCAACGGAGAGATCTACGACTTCGCCGCGGTGCGCGCGCAGCTCGAGCAGCGCGGCCACACGTTCACCACACGCTCGGACACCGAGGTGCTCCTGCGGGGCTACCTCGAGTGGGGCGTGGGCGTCTTCGAGCGGGTGCACGGCATGTTCGCCGTGGCCCTGTGGGACGCGAAGGCGCGGCGCCTGGTGCTCGCGCGGGATCGCTTCGGGAAGAAGCCGCTCTACGTGACGCACGGGCCCTTCGGGTTGGTCTTTGGCAGTGAGCTCAAGGCGGTGCTTCGACACCCATCCGTGCCGCGGGCGCTGAACGGCGCGGCGGTGCGTCGGTACCTCGCCTTCGATTGCGTGCCGACGCCCGACTGCATCATCGACGGCGTGCGCAAGCTGCCTGCGGGGCACGTCGCGACGTGGGAAAACGGGCGGCTGACCGAGACCCCGTTCTATCGGGTGCCCGACGCGCCACCGCACTCCGCGTTCGAGCAGCTGCCGTCGTCGATCGACGCGGCGTGCAATCGGCTCCGCGAGGAGCTCACGGGCGCCGTCCGTCGCCGGCTGGTCTCTGACGTTCCGCTCGGCATCTTCTTGTCGGGCGGCGTCGATTCGAGCGCGGTGACGGCGCTGGCGGCTCGGGAAGTTCCGCGGGGCACGCTGAAGACGTTCAGCATCGCGTTCGCCGAGGCGAGCTTCGACGAGAGCAGGTTCGCCCGCCTCGCCGCAAAGCACCTGGGCACCGACCACCACGAGGAGACGCTCTCGGCCGAGGCCTGCCTCGACCTGGTGCCGAAGGTGGCCGATCAACTCGACGAGCCCTTCGCGGATCCCTCGTACGTCCCGACGTACCTGCTGTCGGCGTTCACGCGCCGGCACGTGACGGTGGCGCTCGGCGGCGATGGGGCGGACGAGCTCTTCGCCGGCTACGACAGCTTCCTCGCGCACCCGCTCGGCGTGGCCTTCGGTGGCGTCCCGCGCGAGGTGTGGGAGTCGGTGCGAGGCCTGACCGGTCTGCTGCCGCGCTCTGGCGGGTACATGAGCTTCGACTTCCGGGCGAGCCAGCTGCTGGCCGGGCTCGGCCGTCCGGCGCACCACCGACACCAGGCGTGGATCTCGTCGTTCACGCCCGAGTCGATGCAGGTGCTGTTGACGCCCAGGTGGAAGAGCCCGGGCGATCCGGTGGCCGACGTCTACGCCCCGCTCGATTCCTTCGTGGCGGGCCGCACGGAGACGGGCGTCGAGCTCGCGGAGCGGCTGTACCTGCACTTCTATTTGAAGGACGACATCCTGGTGAAGGTGGACCGCGCGTCGATGGCGGCGTCACTCGAGGTGCGCTCGCCGTTCCTCGACACCCGGGTGGTGGAGCTGGCCGGCTCGCTGCCGTTCTCACTCAAGATGCGCGGGCTCAAGCGCAAGTGGTTGCTCAAGCGCGCGCTCGAGCCGCTGCTGCCCGCAGAGATCCTGTACCGGCAGAAACACGGTTTCGCGCTGCCGGTCGCGGCGTGGCTCAAGGGCCCGCTGCGGCCGCTCGTGGAAGACGTCCTCTCGGAGCGTCGGCTGGCCGACGCCGGGGTGTTCGAGCCTGCGGTGGTGCGTCGCCTGGTGACGGAGCACCTCAGCGGGCGGGCCGATCACCGCAAGGCGCTGTGGTCGGTGCTGATGTTCGAGCTGTGGCGCAACCGCTGGCTGTCGGGAGAGCGACGATGAACGTCCTGGTGACGGGTGGAGCAGGCTTCATCGGCTCGCACGTGGTCGAGGCGCTCCTGGCCCGCGGCGACCGCGTGACGGTGCTCGACTCGTTCGACGCCTTCTATGCGCCGGCGATCAAGCGGGCGACGGCGGACCGCCTGTCGAAGGCGGGGGCGGTGATCGTCGAGGGCGACCTGCGGAACGAGGCCGAGGTGGGTCGGGCGTTCACAGCCACCGGCGACGCTCCCGGGGTCATTCACCTCGCGGCGCGGGCGGGTGTGCGGCCGTCGATCGCCCAGCCGCAGCTGTACTCGCAGGTGAACGTCGACGGGACGACGGTGATGCTCGAGGCGGCGCGGGTGGCGCGTGCGAGCCGGTTCGTCTTCGCGTCCTCGTCGTCGGTGTACGGGGCGCGGTCGAACCCGCCGTTCTCCGAGGAGGATCGCATCGACCGGCCGGTGTCTCCGTATGCGGCGACGAAGATCGCCGGCGAGATGTTGTGCGCCACGTGGGCGCACCTGTACGGGCTCGAGACGTGCGCGCTGCGCTTCTTCACCGTGTACGGCCCGCGCCAGCGGCCGGATCTCGCCATCGCCAAGTTCGCGCGGCTCATCGATCGTGGCGAGACGGTGCCCTTCTTCGGTGATGGCTCGAGCGCGCGCGACTACACCTTCGTCGCCGACACGGTGCGCGGCATCCTCGCGGCGTTGGACCGGCGGTGGCCGCAGTTCGAGGTGATGAACCTGGGTGGCTCGCGGCCGGTGACGTTGAAGGAACTCGTGACCGCCATCGAGCGGGCGCTGGGGAAGTCCGCCGTGCTCGAGCGTCAGCCGGATCAGCCCGGAGACGTGCCGCTCACCTGTGCCGCCACCGAGAAGGCCGAGCGGCTCCTGGGCTGGAAAGCGAGCATCTCGATCGATGAGGGGCTGGCCCGTTTCGCCGCCTGGTTCAGGAGCCCCGACGCCGCCGCGTGGCGATGACGGTCACGCCGTTTCGTATTCAGCGATCTGCGACAGACACAGGGCCTTGAGCTGCTCCGCCGATGCGCCGTCGAGCTGTGCCCGGTACCAGGAGGCCGTGCGCGCGATGGTCGCCTCGAAGTCCCACCGCGGGAGCCAGCCCAGCTTCGCCTGTGCCTTGTCGATGGAGAGCCTCAGCAGGGACGCCTCGTGCACCGCTTTCGGATCGCTCTGGTCGATCCACTGGCCCTGGCCCCACGCCGCGATGAGCGCCGTCACCACCTCGGCGACCGTGCGGGCCGACGAGGCCTCCGGCCCGAAGTTCCAGCCCTCACAGAAGTCCTGGGGACGAGACGCTGCGAGGAGCCGCGCGCCAAGCAGCAAATAGCCACCCAGCGGCTCGAGCACGTGTTGCCATGGGCGGACCGCCTTCGGGCTGCGGACCCCGATGGGCTCGCCCTTCGAGAGCGCGCGCACGCAGTCGGGGATGATGCGGTCGACCGCCCAGTCTCCGCCGCCGATGACGTTACCGGCCCGCGCCGAGGCAATGGCGACGCCATGCTCGGCGAGCTTTCCCGGGTGGAAGTAGCTGCGACGCCACGAGGCGGTGACGAGCTCGGTGGCGCCCTTGCTCATCGAGTAGGGATCATGCCCGCCCATCGCGTCGTCTTCGCGATAGCCGTACACCCACTCGCGGTTCTCGTAGCACTTGTCCGACGAGACGATGACGACGGCGCAGCGGTGCTTCGTCTGCCGCACCGCCTCCAGCACATGCGCGGTGCCGTTGATGTTGGTCTCGATGGTCGTCAGCGGGTCGGCGTAGCTCGGGCGGACGAGCGCTTGCGCGGCGAGGTGGAAGATGACGTCAGGCCTGCTCGCCTCGACCGCCGCCTTCACCTGCTCGAAGCGGCGCACGTCGCCCACGTGGTGCTCACACGCCTTCGCCACCTCGGCGCTCAGGAAGACGGACTTCGGCTCCGGGGCCAAGGCGAACCCCACCACGCGCGCGCCCAGCTTCTGGAGCCACAGCGTCAGCCACGCGCCCTTGAAGCCCGTATGGCCGGTGAGCAGCACCGTCTTGCCGGCGTAGGTGCGGGCGAGCTCGGCGGCGAAGCTCACGGCCCGTCCTTCCACGTCTTCCACGGGGCCTTGCCCTTGGCCCACAGCTCGTTGAGCAGGTTGAACTCGCGCAGCGTGTCCATCGGCTGCCAGAAGCCTGCGTGCCGGTACGCCCGCAGCTCGCCCTTCTCGGTGAGCTGCCGCATCGGCTCCTGCTCGAGGGTGAGCGACTTCTGCATCGGGAGCACGTCCCAGATGCGGCGCGCGTCGCACACGAAGAACCCGCCATTGATGAGGCCCTCGGTGGCCTGGGGCTTCTCGTTGAACTCCGAGACCGCCTCGCCATCGAGGCGCATCTCGCCGAAGCGCCCGGGCGGACGCACGGCCGTCACGGTGCACGCCTTCCCGTGCGCGCGGTGGAAGGCGAGGAGCTTCGTGATGTCGACGTCCGACACGCCGTCGCCGTAGGTGAGACAGAACAGCTCGTCGTTCTCGACGTAGCGCCGCACCGCCGCGACGCGACCGCCCGTCATGGTGTCTTCGCCCGTCTCGGCGAGGGTGATCCGCCACTCTTCTTCAGGCGCGCCGCCGATGATCTCGACCGCGTGGTTCTTCCCGAGCGTGAGCTGCACGTCGTTCGTCATCGCCCGGTAGTTGAGGAAGAACTCCTTGATCGACCAGGACTTGTACCCGAGGCACAGCACGAACTCGGTGATGCCGTGCGCGGCGTACATCTTCATGATGTGCCACACGATCGGCTTGCCCCCGATGGGCAGCATCGGCTTGGGCATCGACTCCGAGGCTTCGCGAATGCGCGTGCCCTGCCCACCACAGAGGATGACGGCCTTGAGTCCCATGTCAGCGCACCTGGGGTGAAGGCACCGGCACGACGAACTTTCCGCCTGCTTGCCGGTACGCGTCCTGCTGCTTGACGATCTCGTCGAAGAAGTTCCACGCGAGCACCAGGAGGTGCCTGGGCTGGTCGGCCAGCACGCGCTCGGCCGGTACCACCGGCAGGTGCATGCCGGGCGTCAGCTTGCCCTGCTTGTACGGGCTGCGATCGGCCACCCACGACAGCAGGTCAGGCCCGATGCGGCAGTAGTTCGTCAGCACCACGCCCTTGGCCGCGGCACCGTACGCGGCGAGCGGACCCTGCTTCTTGAGGCCGTGGAGGAACTCCGGCAGCGCCGTCTTGAGCTTGCGGGTGCCGTCCGCGAAGGCGTGAAGCTTCGTGTTGCTGGTGTACCCGTCGCGCTTCTCGGCCTCGAGGTACGTGGCGACCGACGGCTTCGGCGTCGCATTCCGCTTGCCACGCGCGATCAGACTTCCGCCGTGCAGCGGGATCTCTTCGACGTCCCACAGGGTGAGGCCCGCCTCGCGGAAGAGGCGGTGCAGCGCCGTCACCGAGAAGTACGAGAGGTGCTCGTGGTAGATGGTGTCGAACTCGAGGTGGTCGACCATCGGGCGCAGGTACGGCACCTCGACGTGGAAGATGCCGTCGTCCGACAGCCAGTGGTGCACACCCTTCACGAAGTCGACCAGGTCGGGCACGTGGGCGAGCACGTTGCGGGCCATGACCAGCTCGGCCGGGCCATGCTCGGCGCGCAGCTTCTGACCCATCGCGAAGTTGAAGAACTCGGCCACGGTGGGCACGCCGTCCTTGTTGGCGACCTCGGCGATGTTCTTCGCGGGCTCAACGCCCAGCACCCGGCAGTGGTCGCGGAAGGGCTTCAAGATGCAGCCGTCATTCGAGGCGAGCTCGGCGACGAGCTGCTGCTTCTGGAGCGACTTCTCGGTCGCGTAGCGCGCGGCGAGCTGCTGGCCCCAGCGCACCACCGTCTCGGACATGGCCGAGAAGTAGATGTAGTCGGTGAAGACGTCTTTCGGGTCGAGCTGGTGCGTCAACTGCACGTGCCCGCACGGCGCGCAGAAGACGATGGCCAGCGGGGCGAAGGTCTCCTTCGGAAAGTCCTGCGGCCCAGCGAGGAAGCTGTTCACCGGCGGCATGTCGCCGAGCGACAGAATCGGCTCGAGGGTGGTGTTTCCGCAGACACGACAGTGTTTGATCTCGGTTGCCATGCGTCGTTTTCCGTTACGTCGAGAGGAGCGCGGCGCGCTCGCGCTGGAGCAGCTCCAGCAGGGGTGGGTGGGTGAGGCCGTGCCGGGTCGAGATGAGCCGCACGCGCTCCGGCCGAGGCGCGATTTGCCCAGCCTGATGCCACGGAACCTCGACGATTTCCACGCCGCTCAGGCCAAGCCCCTTCGCGAGGAGCCCAGCCCACTCACCCTTGGTCAGCACGTCGGGCCCAGTGAGGTGGACGATGCCTTCGAGGCCCTCGTGCGCGAGCTCGAGCGCGGAACGGGCGAGCCACACCGACCAGGTCGGCATACCTGCCTGCGCGCTGGGGACCTTGAGGGGCGTGCCGGACGTCGAGGCGTCGACGACGCGGTACATGAAGTTCTTGCGGCGCGCTTCGTGGCCGAAGACGTAGCTCGTGCGGGCCACCAACGCGCGGCCGCGCTGGACGAGGAGTTGCTCCACGTCGCGCTTGTGCCGCGCATAGACGCTCAACGGGTTGGTCGGCGCCGCCTCGTCGTACTGTGCGGCGAGGCCATCGAAGACGTGCTCGGTCGAGAAGAAGACGACGCGGGTCGAGGCTGGCACGGCGTCGACGAGGGTGCGCACCGTCTGCACGTTCTCACGTTCACTCCGCGCGGGATCCTGCTCGCAGCCATCGACCCACGGCCACGCGGAGGCGACTACCACCAGCGACGGCTGCTCGCGTTTCACCACGCGCGCGATGGCGGCGGGGTCGAGCAGATCCATCGCCTCGCTCGCCAGACCCGAGACCTGCCGGGCCACGCCGTGCACCGAGCGTGGGGTGGAGGCGCGCATCACCTCGGTGCCCACCAGCCCCGAGGCGCCGATGACCAGCACCTCGCTCATCGATCCTTCACGGTCCAGTCGTAGACGATGTGGCTGTCGTGGGGGTCGAGGCGCTCGATCTCCTTCGGATCGTGCGGAATCGACGCGCAGTTGGCGACGATGGCCATCGAGGGGCCGACGCAGGTGAAGCCGTTCCAGATGAAGGGCGGCACCTTCACCAGCACGTGGTTGTCGGTGCCCAGGTAGAACTCGTTGAACTCGCCGCGCGTCTTCGAGCCCTCGCGGTCGTCGTAGCAGACGAGCTTGATCATTCCGAACGGCACCGCGTAGTTGATGATCATCTTGTGGTGCAGGTGCCAGCCCTTCACCACGCCCGGGAAGATGGTCGAGAAGTAGATCTCACCGAAGGCCTCGAACTCGGGGTCGGTGGCCTTGAGGTGGTGCATCACCTTGCCGCGATCGTCGGCGATGACGCGGCGGGGAGAGACGACGATGCCTTCGATCATGGCCGGCGCGGTTAGCAGGACGGACGACGGGTGCAACGCGTTTGTGGCGCCCGGCCCCGCCGCAGCCGTGGGCCGGGGGCCGACGTGATTTCTGCTGGCCCGGCTGCAGAGCGTCTGGAATAGGACGGCCTGTGGCCCTCTCCCGTGAGCAGGTCGTCGAGCTGGCCCTCCGACGGCCCTGGCTGACCACCACCCTGGTGGTCGCCCTCTCCTGGGTCATCGTGGGGCCCTGGGGTGACTACTCGCTCAACGACGACTGGACCTACGCGCACCTCGCCAAGCGCATCGCGGCGACCAACGAGGTGAAGATCGACGTACCCATCGCACCGAACGCGGTCGGGCAGGCGCTCCTCGGAGCCGCCTGGGTGAAGGTGTTCGGCTTCAACCACATGCACCTGCGGTTGCTCACGTTCCTGCTGTCGACGCTGGGGTTGTGGGCGCTCGATCGGCTCTTGTCCGTGGCGACGAAGGACCTGCGCGTGCGGCTCGCGGCCTCGCTGCTGCTCGCCTTCAACCCCATCTACTACTACTCGACGGCCAGCTTCATGAACGAGCTCTACGGCTGGATTCCGCCGTTGCTCGGGGCCGTGCTGTGGCTGTGGGACCGTCACCGTCAGGACGCGGCCGGCGCAGAGCGCGCCCTCACGCCATGGATGCCGCTCGTCGCCGGGCTCATCATCGGCCTGGGCTTCTGGACACGACAATTCGGCGTCCTCATCTACCCGGCGTTGGTGGGGGCCACCGTGCTCTCGCTCGCTGTGGCGCGCCGCTGGAAAGCCCTGACGCGCGCCACGCCGTGGATGCTGCTGGGCGTGGTGGTGCTCGCTGGCGGCGTGTGGGGCTACTTCCAGTGGGCGAAAGCGACCGGCAACTACCGGCCGGAGTTCGCTGTTCGCATCACCAACCTCGCCCGCATCGACGCCAACAACTGGGTCATGCAGTCCGGCTCGGTGCTGGTGTACGTGACGCTCTTCTTCCTCCCGCTCCTGGTGCTCTTTCCGGTCCGGGGCGTGCGGGGGCTGGCGCTCCTCGGGATCGGCTTCACCGTGCTCGGCTTCATGGCGCGCGCTCGGTTCGCAGCGCAGGCGCCCAGCGACTTTTGGATTGGCCCCATCTGGAGCCACAAGGTCTTCCCCTGGGTCGTCAACATCATCTGGAACGCGGGCCTCGGGCCCATCACGCTCGACGACGGGTTCTTCTACGACGCTCCCAAACCGTCGTGGCCCAAAGCCGTCTGGCAGGCCGTCGAGCTGGTCGGCATCATCGGAACGTTGCTGTGGGCAGCGGCTGCCACCTTCGGGATGCGGCGCCTCGTCCAGAAGCCTGGCGCACCCGCCGAGGTCTCACTCTTCGGCACGATCCTCGCGGTCGGGTGCGTGCCGGCGATCATCCAGTCGCACCAGAACGAGATGGTCGATCGCTACTATTTGCCGCACCTGCTCGGAATGGCGATCGCGGTGCCCGCGCTCCTGGGGCAGGTGCGCGAAGAGGGCGTCGCCTGGGCCCGCTGGCGTGTCGGAGTCGCCGTGGCGCTGAGCCTCGCGCTCGGCCTGTTCTCGGTGCTTGGCGCCCACGACCAGTTCCGGTGGAACGACGCCCGGTGGACGCTCATCGACAAGGCCATGAAGAGCGGAGGCACCCGCGTGACGGTCCAGGGGGGCTGGGAGGTCAATTGCTGGTTCCGCGCCGAGGGCTACGCGCCGCAGGACTTCGCGTGCGAGGGCGGGTGTGGCTGCGCCTACAACGGCTTCTGCTGTGCTGATGACCGCTGGCGGATCGGCATGACCGTCTTTCAGGGCTATCGCGCGGTCGAGCAGATCCAGCCCAACTATTGGATGGCGAACGGTCCGCCGGTGATTCTCTCGCGTCGGCACTGACGGAAGTCGACAGGCGTCGGTTTGCCTTGATGCGAGAAGGCAGGTTACGCCTTGAGCATGGTGCGGGGACTTCTCTTCAGTGGACTGGTCTTGGCGGCAAACGTCGCATGGCCGTGTTCTGGGTTGGGGTGTTCGAGCGGCCTTCAGACCGTGCCGTCGGGCGGTTCGACGATTCCCCAGAACGCGCCAGCCGTCGGGGTTCAGCGCGCCTACTTCGGCAGCGTCACATCCGACGGAGGAACCTGGGTCTTTCCACCGACCACGCTGTCGCCAACCTTGCGGCGCGACGGTGGCATCGTCGTCACCGCTGGCGTCCCGTCGGACGTCGGCACCTTCATCACGCCTCCAGGGTGGGCCGTTGGCTCCAGCTGGTCCCTCGAGTTCACCGACAGCACCATGGGCAGTCCGTGCATCGCATCCAGTCAGTTCACCATCGGCCCCCCAGCGCCGCTGCCGACCGTCGCGGCGGCCATCACCGAGCTCGAGTCGGTGTGGGAGTCGGCACAGGTCAACTCGTGCGGCGGTTTTCCTGAAGCGCAGCTCGTTCGGTTTCGAATTCAGCCGAGCGCTGAGATGCAGCCCTGGCTCGCCCTCGCGCGCTGGGAACTCGAGGTGGACGGGCGGAACGCCAACGCGTCCCCCTTCGGCACCGTGCCGGCCGGCGGCTATGAACCGCAGCTCTCGCCCCAGAGCCGAGCCTTTCGGCCGCTCAACATCATGCAGGTCGAGTGCAATCCCGGGCCGTCCGGTATTGGGCCCGGCCTCCACGCGGTGCGCTTCCTGGCACGCATCGAAGGGGTCGCTTCGCCCATCGCCTCCAATACCTTGATGGTGCAGGTTGCCTGCACTCCTCCGGATGGTGGGCGACCGGATTCCGGGTTGCCTGACGCCAGCTTCTTCCCACCTGACGATGCGGGCTCACGCCCTGATGCGAGCATCATCGTCCCCGTCATCGATGGCGGGAGCGCTGCATCCGACGGGGGAGCCATCGTCAGTGACGGCGGCGCGGCCGTCCTTTCAGGCCCGCTGGCCTCGGGGAATGGGTGCTCGTCGGGGCCTGCGGCGGTCTCGTCGCTCGCGCTCGTCGCGCTGTGGTGCGTCCGCCGACGCTCACGCCGAGGCTGACCCGCCGTTGGGTACACCTCCGAACGCCCCGGCGGTTCGGGGAAGCGCTCGACGGTGAGGCGGTCGTTCAGGGCCCACAGCCCGACTGCAGCAGCAAGTTGATCGTCCTCGGGTTGGTGCCGGTGGGCAACGCCTGACATCGAAGATCGTCTGATCGAACACGCCTGGAGGGGTCCTACCCGCGACTCAGGCGGGTGACGCAACAACGGTGAGCGCGGCCGCCTTGTTCTGCTTCGCGGCGAGATACTCGAGCGGAATCGAAGCGGCGAACAGCGGCGCCGAGCCGGCCATCGAGGCCACGAAGTGGGCGGCCTTCGCGGTCGTCGACATCGAGGCCAGGGCCCCTCGGTCCTTCACCCACTCGTAGAGAAAGTTCTTGTGGGGCAACACCTGGTTCAAGGTGCTCTGAATCCATCCGCTGGTGCCGTACTCGGGGAGGAACGGCACCTCTTTCGTCACCCGGAAGCCTGCGCGGGCCAGACACGACTCCAGGGTGTCCGGCTCGAACTGCAGCAGGTGCCGCGGCGGGTCGAGGTGGAACCAACCGCCACGGAACACCACGCTCTGCCAACTCGAGAAGTTGGGCACCGAGACCACCAGCGCGCCGCCAGGCTTCAGCATCGACTTGAGCGCTTCCAGCAGAGGCACCGGCTGCTCGAGGTGCTCCAGCACGTGCCACATGGTGATGACGTCAAAGGTGCCCAGGGACGCCTTCACCGAGTCCAACGGCGCCCGTACCAGCTTCAGGTTCTTCTCCTCGAGCGTCGTGCCGAGGCTGTACGGCTCGAGGCCCACCGTCTCGAAGCCGCGGCCCGCCATGAAGCGCGCGAAGCCGCCTGCGCCCGCGCCGTAGTCCAACAGCCGCCCCGTCGGCTTCACCGCCTCGACGAGTCGGGCACGCTGCAGCGTGAAGAGGGACAAAGCCTGCCGAGCCTGGCGTTGGGCTGCCGTGTCCGACTGCTCGAAGGGCGGGTACAGCTCTGACGGCGGCGGCGCCTTGCGGGCATCGGTGAAGGCGAGGCGACAGGTCGCGCAGCGCACGATGTCGAAGCCCTGCCGGGAAGGGAACACGGGGGAGACCTGGTCTCCGCCGCACATCGGGCAACGCAAGGGGGCGTCAGTCATGGTGGCGAATGAGGTCGATGGTGGAGTGTTTCGGGTCACCCACGAAGAGGGGCAGCCCGATGGTGTCTTTGTAGACGCGCGCCAGGTAGATGCCGAGCGTCCCGAAGGCGAGGCCGAACCAGCCAAGGTGCAGGGCCAGGCCCGCGGCCAGCGCGCGGAGGACCCACTCCGTCGACAGCGGCGCCGCGAGGAAGGCCACGGCGGCGACCGAGTCGAGGACGAAGAGCGCGACGCCCACGTACGCCAGCACCCGCAACGGGAGCGTCGACGACGACAAGATGCCCGCGATGCCGAAGCGGATGGCGCTGACGAGGTTGTAGTGCGTCTCGCCGATGATGCGCTTCTCGCGCTTGTACGGAATGCCCTCGCGCCGGAAGCCGACGAAGCCGACCTGGCCGCGCACGAAGGGGAAGGTGCTGCGCGAGGCCAGCACGTGCTCCTTCACCTTCCGGTCGATGAGGAAGAACTCGGCCATGTCGAGCACGATGTCGTGGTCTGACACGCGCTTGGTCACCCGGTAGAAGAGCTTGCGCGCCAGGTGCATGAGGAAGAACTCCTCACGCCGCGCACGAATGCCGTAGGCGATGTCGGCGCCGCCCAGCCAGCGCTCGACGAGCTGGGGAATCAACTCGGGCGGGTCTTCGCAGTCGACGTCGATGTTGACGCTCGCGTCGCCCGCGGCGTGCCGCATGCCCGCGGTGATGGAGGCCTGGTAGCCGAAGTTCCGGCTCATCGTCAGCAGGTCGACCCGTGGGTCCTTCTGCCGCAGGCCCATTACCGCCGCCTCGGTGCCATCCGTCGAGCGGTTGTTGACGAAGAGAATCTGGTACCGCACCCGGTCTTCCGTCGGCAGCAGGGCCTTTGCCAGTCGCTCGTAAAACAGCGGCACCGCCTGCTCCTCGTTGAAGACGGGGCAGACGATGGTGATGAGCTTACGGGGGTCGGTGGCCGGTTCCATGGCGTGGGATGGAGGAGCGGGCGGCTTCTACAGGGCAGCCGCGCGATGGCAAGGGCTGGATGTCACCTCGGCCACTCCACCAGAACGAACCCCTTCACGACGGTCAGCGGTCGCGCTCCAGCCTGCTGGAGCGCTGGCGCCGCCGCCGCGGCGACGATGCTGAAGCGTGCGTTCACCGCATTGATGCGCTCCGCCAGCGTGGGGATGCCCAGGCTCGTCTGCACGTAGACGAGGCGCGCGCGGAGGTCGGGCGAGAACAGCTCCCCGGGGAAGTCGAGGTACTCGTCGAAGGTGATGACGTCACCTGGCTGGACGACACCGTCGCGCAGCTCGAGCACCTCGTGGGGCCAGTTCCACGACACCACCTGCTGCGTCGCGCGCTGCGCGGCCGTCAGGGTGTGTTGCGTCGAGGCCAACGCCGGCCAGCCGTATTGCGGGTCGCTGCCGAGCTTCTTTCCCACGATCCACGTCTGAGCGAGCACCAGCGCGACCAGCGTCAGGCTGAGGGCCCGCTGAACCACCCGGTTCCGAAGCGTGACGCCCACCAGGGCGATGGCGACCAGCCCGGCGATCGAGGCCGACATCGAGTAGCGAGGCCAGTACGCCGACGGCACCGAGATGGCCGCGAAGACCAGAAAGAGCAGCGCCAGCGGTTGCCACCGTCGCTCGCGGTCCTTCAGCGCCACCAGGCCCAGGAGAAGGCACGGCAGCGCGAGGAAGGTGAACGGCAGGCCGAAGTACCCGTCGCGCACGTCGGGGAAATAGACCTGGAGGTCGTACTTGAGCAGCTGCTCGAGAAAGATCCGCCCCTCGCCGGGGACCCCGAAGAACGAGGCACGGCCTCCGGGAGGCCCGCCGTACTGCACCGACGGATCGTTCTCCCACGGCAGCTCGCCGAGGAACGGGAGCGTGAGCTTGAAGGGCCACACCGGGTTGCCGCGCACCAGCGCGTTCTGCACGTACTTGAACGCCCCGAGGACGGGGATGAGCGCGGCGAGGCCGAGGTACTGGCGAACCGTCGCCCATCGCGCGCTCGAGGCCTTGAGGGCGCGGGCGAAGTGCACCACCAGAATCGGGGCGTAGAAGCCGAGGTGGAACATGCCGGTGTGCTTGCTCCCGAGGTACAGGCCGAAGGCCATGACGCTCGCCAGGCGATCGCCGTCGTCTTCCCAGGTGGACGCGAAGTAGGCCCCCGTCGCCAGCAGCGCGCCGCACGCCACGTCGACGTGCACGGAGGGAAGCTGGAGCAGCACGGCGGGAAAGCACAGCCAGGCGGCGCCCAGCGACGCCGAGAACGATCGTGAGGCCCCGAGCCTGCGGGCCCACGCCGCGGTGGCCAGTGCGCCGATGAGCCCGAAGGGCAGTTGGGGCGCGTCGTCCAGCTCCGTGTTGCCCATGAAGAGCACGTTCCACACCGCCAGCAGATGCACGTTGCGCGGGTAGCCCTTCACCTGGTGGAAGGCCGTCTCGATCCACTCCAGCGAGCCGTTCTGGGCGATGGAGTTGGTGATGGTGGTGTGGAACATCAACACGTCCCAGCCCCACGAGCGGAAGAACACCACCATCCACCCGCACCACCCCAATCCGAGGAGCGCCAGCCCGACGAGCACGAGGGCGGGCTCCTTCTCGGTCCAGGCGTCGGCGAGCAGGCGCCTGGGTGCGGTGAGATCGGTCCGCAACTGCGTCCACAGCTCGCGGGGGTGCACCACCTCCAGCGCCCACGCGATGGCCACGACCGAGAGCGACGACGCCGTGAAGAACAGGCTCGAGGCGCTGAAGGGCCGGGCGAGATCCGCGAGCTGGAAGGCCAGCACCAGCAGCGCGACGAAGGACAGCAACCAGAAGAGCAGCCGGTCGAAGAGCCCACGGCCCCGGAAGACGCGGGCCGCGAAGGCCCAGGCGCCGGCGAGTGGGATGAGTGTGGCCACGACGAGCCACAGCGCCCGGAGCGCGTCGGTCATCGCGCCCGTATACACGAGCGGACTCAGGCTGCGCGGGTCATCGCGAGCAGCGACACACCGTGGACATGCGGGTGACGACGTGGCGCCCCAAGGGGCTTCGACGGAACGCTCGATCTTGGCCACAGACGCGCGGCCGCACGTGTAGCGCATCCGGTTTTTGAGACACCAGTTTGACTGCATTCAGGCCGCTTTCGCCTCCTTGGCTTCGAGAGCACGCCGGGCCTGGATCGGCGTGATGAAGCCGT
>JBILEB010000144.1:0-19434 GCA_044352295.1 Myxococcaceae bacterium | reverse complement strand
TGCCGGAGAGCTTCAACGGCGCTCCGTTCCTCGCGGGCTCGGCGCTCACCAACTTCGGTCACACCTGGCGCGCGCCGGGCATCACCAACAACGAGGCGCGCTTCCACTTTTCGGTCAACACCTGCAATGGCTGTCATGCAGGCGAGACGAATACGGCTTTCCTGCACGTCTCACCTCGCAACGTGGGCCAGGTCGCGGTGCTCTCGGGCTACCTCACCGGCACGACCGTACCGGATCCGGTGACTGGCCAGCCCCGCACGTTCAACGATTTGGCGACGCGCACCGAGTCGCTGCTTGCCGTGTTGTGCCGGGAACCGTCGACCACCGCCGCGGTCGCGGTCACGGCGCCCACGGCCGGTTCGACGGTGCGCGGCCCCACGACGTTGAGCGCAACCGCAACTGGCGTCTTGACGGTGCAGTTCCTCGTTGATGGGCTGCCCGTATCGCCGCCGCTGACGCCGCCGTTCAACGCGCCGTGGTCGGCCGACTTCGTGCCCTTCGGCCCTCACACCGTCACGGCGGTGGGCCAGACCTCGACGGGTACGGTGAGTTCGGCTCCGGTCTCGTTCGTCACGGCCCCTTTCTTCGGACCTGACTTCCGCGTGACCATCTCGTCGGCGCCCACCCTGGTGCGGCCGGGAGAGCCCTTCATCACGCAGCTCAACGTCTGCAACATCGGCAACCAGCCAGGCTCGACGTCGGTCGAACTCTTCAGCTCTGCCGACGCGGTCATCTCGGGCCCGCGCAGCGCCAACCCAGACCTCATCCTCGGCGGCGCGCCGGTCTCGTTGAGCACGGGCGAGTGCCGGCTGGTGTCGGTGTCTGGCTCTGCGAGCCAGCCGCCCGGCGCGACGTCACCGTCGGTCTTTCTGGGCGCCATCGTCGACAGCCAAAGTGGCGTCGCCGAGCTCGACGAGACCAACAACACCAGCCCTGCGAGTCCCCTTCTCATCGGCGTGGGCCCCGACTTCACGATCTCGTCGGTCTCGGCGCCTGCCGCGATTCTTCCAGGGGCTTCGTTCACCACCACTGTCACGGTCTGCAATCGTGGCAACCAGGCAGGTGGGACCGAGCTCGACCTGCTGTCGTCGACGGACACCACCATCGCGGTGCCGCCTGATTTCTTCGCGGGCAGCGCGCCGCGGGTCAACCTGTCGGCAGGCGAGTGTCGAGCCGTTCCGGTGCAGACGTTCGCGCTGCCGCCGGGCACGTCGTTCCTCGGCGCCATCGCCGTGCGAGGCGACTTCGAGCTCGTCAGCACCAACAACACCAGCCCGGCACGCCGCATCGATGTCGGGACCATGGCCGAGCTGACGGTCACCGGGGTGACCGCACCCGGGAGCGCGTTGCCCGGCGCGAGGTTCTCGACGAGCGCGACGCTCTGCAACAACGGCACGGTGGCGGCGACGACCTCGGGCGCGTTGGTGCTCGCGGCGTCCCGCACCTTCGTGTTGCCCTCGCCGAGCGCCGTGCAGGTCGGCGGCTTCACCGTGACGATCCCCGCGTCGACCTGCATCTCGCAGGCGGTGTCGGGCACGGCGATGCCTTTGCCAGGCGTGACGTCGGCCTTCGTGGCGGTGGTCCTCGATCAGTCCAACTCGGTGCCTGAATTCATCGAGACGAACAACCAGCTCGCCTCGACGACCACGATGGGCATCGGCTTCATGCCCGACTTCCGGGTCTCGTCGGTGACGGCGCCGAACGCGCTCACTCCGGGTTCGCCGTTCACGGCCAACGCGACGGTCTGCAACGTCGGCACGGTGGCGGGTTCGACCGAGGTCGAGCTTCGGCTCTCGACGACTCCGGTGGGCATGGCACCGGTGACGCTCAACCCGAACCAGTGTCTGAGCGTGGCGATCCCCGGCGTCGCGCATCCCCCGGGCGGTCCCGGCGCAGGGACGCTCTCCAGCCTGACGGCGACGGCAGATCCCCGCGGTGTCATCCCCGAGTTCTCCGAGGACAACAACGTGAGCCCGCCCTTCACCATGGCGATCGGCTTCGGCCCGGACTTCGTGGTCACCTCCGTCTCGGTGCCCACGGCGCTCGCGCCCGGCCAGTCGTTCACGGCGACGGTGACGGCCTGCAACCGCGGCACGGCGCCGGGCTCGATGCAGGTCGATCTCCTCTTCTCGACTGACAGCGTGCTCAGCCTCGGGAGCGACGTGCGCGCACCAGGCGGCGCCTTCACCCTCTCGGCGGGCCAGTGTCTGTCGAGGAGCGTACCTTCGTTCATGCCGGCGAGCGCTCCTGCGCCGACACCGGGCACGCTCAGCACCACGTTCTTCATCGGCGGTGTCGCCGACCCGAACGACTCGGTGCTCGAGCTCAACGAGACGAACAACACCAGCCCAGCGCGCTCGTTCCAGCTCGGCTTCGGGCCCGACTTCGTCATCACGGCCTTGTCGGTGCCGGCGTCGGCCGTTCTCGGGGCGACGATCTCTGCGCGGGTGACGGTGTGCAATCGGGGCACGACGGCAGGGCCAGTAGACGTGGTGCTCATCGCCTCGACGGACAACATCTTCTCTACGAAGCCACCGATCGCCGTGTCTGACCTGCTGCTCCCAGGACAGGGCACGTTCTCGCTCGCGCCGAATGCCTGCGAGACGCGCACGCTGGGAGTGCCGGCGCTGTCTCCTACCGGCCAGGTCGGCACCGTCTTCCTCGCCGCCGTGGCCGACTTCAATCAGTCTCAGAACGAACTCAGCGAGACCAACAACCTCTCGCCGATCCGCTCGTTGAGGCTCGCGGCTCCAGCCCCCTGAAGCCAACCGAAGTCCCGGCTCGACGAAGCGGAACCCGGCCCTCAGGTCCGGGTTCCGCGACGCGATCGAGGCTTCGGGTTGCAGTACTCGAGCAGAGAGAAGCAGTTTCCGAGGCCGTCGACGCGCTGGGCGATGGCGGTGAACGCCGCCTCGAGCCCGTCCGAAGAGGAAGTCGGACCAGGCTGAGAACGGGAAGGGCGTCGAGGTGGCGTTGGTTCCGCCGGGCTGCGGGGAAGGGGTTCTCGGGGCCCGTCGAACTGCCTTCGCACCTTCGCGTACCCTCCAGTGGGAATTGCAGTCTTGTTCAACCGAGGCGCTCGCCGGAGAAGAACGCCAGAGGCCTCAGTTGCACGAACCGCGAGCCCAGTTCTGCTCGTGGGAGTCGATGACGAGGTGCTGGTCGGCCCGCACGCGCTCCCAGTACAGGAAGAAGCCGTCTGCGGTCTCGATGCAGGCGCCGATGGTGCCGTCGGGCACTGACACGTCCTGAAACTCGTTGGCGCCGACGACGTACGGCAGCCTCACCTCTCGGAAGCGGCGCTCGCCCGGCTTGCGCCACGAGAACCGCACCACCGAGGCGCCGTGGTGGTTGGTGAGCCGGAGGATTCGTTGGGCTTCGTCGTCGCGGCGCTCACGGCGGCGGGGCTCGTCGTCGTCGTCATCGCGCGCTCGCCGACGGCGGGGGCGGTCGTCATCGTCATCACCTCGACGGCGGGAGCGACGGTCGTCGTCATCGTCGTCCCGCACGCGCCGACGGGGCGGGTCCTCGATGGCCGGCCTCCTCGCGCGCAGACCGACCCCTGCGTTGGCCATGCAGGCCACCTTGTCGCTGCCCATGAGCGTCGACTTGCAGGCGGCCAGCTCATCGGGGCCGTAGGTCTTGTCGAGGGAGGCCTGGAGGCAGGCCGTCTTGTCGCTGCCCATCAGCAGGGTCGCGCACACCGCGGCGGCGCCCGGTTGAACCGTGTGGCCGGCGACGACGGCCAGACAGGCGGCCTTGTCGCTGCCCATGAGAATCTGGCCACAGACGCTGGCACCGCTCTGCGCGAGCACCGACGAAGAGACGGCCACCAGGAAGAGCTGGAGAGCGCCCGTCACTGGAGCACCCGGGCCGCGCGGTTGAGGGACTTGGTGACCCGGTCGAGGCTCTTGTTGACGTCTCGGCCGAGGCTGTTGCCGCACTTGCGCGACGCCTCGCGGGTGGCGTCGACGCGGCCGCGCGTGTCATCGATGGTCTCGAGCGAGAGGCTGCCGCCGAGGGCCTCGCGGGCCAGCTCGACCCGGGCCGAGACCTTGCTGACGCAGCGGTCGTCCTCGTCCTGGAGCAGCTTGAGCAGGTCCTTCAGGTCGTTCTCGGCGTCGTCGAGAAACGAGCCCGCCTCCTTCTTCATGGCGGCGGTCGGGCCCTCTCGTCCGCGGCCCGCTTCCACCGCGGGCACTTCCACCACCGGCGGCGCCCATGCGCCCTTGCCCACCAGCTCCAGCGTCTTGCCCTTGAGGCGCATTCGCAGCTCGGTGCCCGCCGGGAAGGTGATGTCCTGCGTGAGGAGGACCCTGGCCGTGAAGCCCTCGATGCAGTTCACGGTGACCTCGTGGGTGCCCGGCGGCACGTTCTCGGCCCGGTTCGGGCTACCGCCCGTGACGGCAGCCTCCATCTGCCCATCGATGGACAGCCAGACGCTCTTGAAGAGGCCCTGGCATTCGCTGCCGGGGTTGATGGTGATGGCGCTGTTCTGCGCCTGCGCGGCGAACGACACGACGAGGGACAGGAGTGGGACGAGGCGGTGAGGCATGTTGATGGGCCTTTCAGGGTGGAGGCACTGCGCGGGAGAACGCACCGACGTCGGTGGTCGACCATGAGACGGCCCGGCGGCTCGCAGGTCTCATCCGGCGGTGTCGTTCACCCCGCGAAGGGCACGAAGGCCCCACGGTTCTCCCACGGAGTCGAGCACCACGTACCGCCCGACGACGAGGCCCTGGTGCGGGCCGGACTGTCTGCCAGGGCTCAGCACCTTCACCAGGTAGGCGACGACGGCGCGGCAGGCTCCGCACGCCGCCAGGTGGCTCTCGACGGCCGTCAAGGCAGGGCCGGTGAGCTCTCCCTGCGCGAACTCGGCGAACTCCGAGTCGTCCAGGTGGCTCATAGGTCACCGCTGCTGGCGGCCTCGGCCACGAAGCGCTTCAGGCTCAGCTCGAAGCCGGCCGCCAGCCACCGCGCGACCGTCGCCCGGCTCACCTGGGAGAGCGGCGCGAGCTCGTCGATGGAGGCGCCGTCGACGAGGTTCAGCTTGAGCAGCGCGCACTCCCGTGGGGACAGCGCGGCGCGGACCCGGGGCGTGACGAACGCCTCGAAGCATCGCAGCGCCTCGGACCGCTGGCGGAAGGAACCGCACGCGAGCACGACCCCCGCTTCGAGCGCGGCCGGGGACTTCGACGAGAACTCGCTCAACCAGGCCTCCAGGCGCTCGCGGTCGGCGTCGAGCCTGAAGGTGATGCACGCGCTCGAGGAGCTGCTCGACGTCGGCGGCGACGAGCGAAGCCACGCAGCCAAATGACCCGCTTCAACCTGACGTTGCAAGGGTGCCATGCCCCTTCAGACGGCGGCGGACGGCGCAGGTCTCAGCGCGCCGAGACCCGGGCGTTCGGCCTGCAGTGAGACTTCCGCGGCCGGCGCCCGTCTGCGGGACAACACGGGAGCATCGGGCTCTCGCGAAAGACCCTTCTGTGGAGGTGCGCCGTGCTCCGTCTGTCCGTCTCGTCCCTCGTCGTCTTCGTGTTCATCGTGTCGTGTGGCCCCGTGGACCCGGGTCCCTCCATGAGTGGAGGTGGAGGACCCGTGAGCCCGGGCTTCGGCCCGGGGGCCGGGCCTTCGGGGGCGGGCGGAGGCGCTGCCAGCGGAGGCGGGACGGCGACGGGCGGAGGCCCGGGCAGCGGCGGCTCCTGTTGCATCAATGGGGCCTTCTACGCCTGCGCGACGAGCGCGGCGTTCGAGCAGTGCAGCGGCTTCGACGTGGGCAGGTGCATCGCGGCGTGCAGCCCGATGGACTTCATGTGCCCGGCGCAATGCAGCCAACGCGCGGCCTCGAGCCGGCCCGACCCCTCGGCGTGCACCCGCGACATGAGCCGTGACGGGACGTGCGGCGCCGGGAGCGCGTGTAACGACCGCCGCGGGAGCGCCTGCTCGCTGTCGAGCCAGTGCTCCTCGAACAACTGCACCGGTGGGTACTGTCGCGAGCGGTCGACCGGCTCGCGGTGTTCGCTGAGCAGCCAGTGTGAGTCGAACAACTGCACCGACGGGTGCTGCCGCGGGACCAGCACCGGCTCCGCCTGCTCGCTGTCGAGCCAATGCGCCTCGAACAACTGCACGAACGGCCAGTGCGCCGGGAACGGGCGGGGCAGCGCCTGCAGCCTCTCGAGCCAATGCACCTCGAACAACTGCACGGGCGGGCGGTGTCAGTGAGCCGGCGCTCTTCGTGACGGAGCCGGCCCGGCGAGCGTCAGAGCCCGCTTTCCGTGCCTGCCAACGCCCGTGCCTTCGCGCGCTGCGATTCGTGACGCGGTCCCTCGAGGGCGAGGACTTCCTTCAGCAAGTTGCCGGCGCGGGCGGGGTCCTTCCCGAGGGCCTTGAGGGAACCCGCGAGGCCGAGCTTCGCCTGCGCGAGGTTCCACGCCGGCAGTTTCCGATTCACCAGCTCGGGCAACACGAGGTCGAGCATCGCGACGGCCTCTGCGTGCCGGCCGAGCAGCCCGAGCGCGAGCCCCTCGCCCATCTTCGCGTCCCACACGTCATCTTCATCGGGGCCCCGCGCCTTCTCGACGATGGCGTGGGCTCGACCGTACTCCACGAGTGCCGTCTTCCCGTCGCCGCGACGGAGCGCGAGCTCGCCCAGGTTGTAGTGCGGCGTCGCGAGGGCGAGCGCGTCGGAGCCGAACAGCGCCTCACTCAGCGTGATGGACCGGCGGAAATACGGCTCTGCCTCGTCGAGTCGCTCGAGGTCAGCCAGCGTGCTGCCGACGTTGTTCACCGCCGCAGCGACGTCGGGGTGGTTGGGGGAGAGGAGGTCTTCCATCATCTCGAGCGAACGCTTCGAGGCCTCGACGCCTTCCGTCAGGCGTCCACTCTCGCTCAACGCGCCGCCCAGGTTCGTGATGATGCGCGCGCCATTGGCGGTGTGAAGCATGCCGAGGGCGGTGAGGTCCTTCTCGAGCGCAGCGAGCAGCGTCACGGCGTCGGTGGCCTTGCCTGCGCGAATCGCCATCACCGCCTCGGCGTTGGCGAGTCGAAGCGCCTCGGTGGAACCCCGGACCCGGCCGGCCTCGGACAAGGTACGTCCGAGCGTCACCCATGTCGTGCCGCTCTCGGCCTTCTGCCGGTTGACGCCGTCGAGGGTGGCCAGCGCCGCTGCGGCGGCGAACGCCCGCCGAGCGTCGTTCGCAGAGAAGGCGAGTTCGAGGCCTTCCACCATCTTCCCGTGCGCGTCGTCATACTTCCCCAGGCGCTCCAGGGCCGCGCCCCACTCGAGCAGCGCGTCGCTGATCAACGGCCTCCAGGCTGCGCGCCTCGCTTCGTCCGTCACCGCCTCGGCCAGGGCCACGCTGTCCTTCGTCTTGCCGAGCAGCCGTGCCGCGCGCACCGACGACACCCGGACCACCGCGGCCTCCACGGCGGTGCGAGCCTGGCCACCGGGCATCGGCTCCACCGCCGTCAACGTCGCAGGGTCGAAGCACTCCGATGCAGGCGCGAGCGACTCGATGGCCACGACAGCGCGCTCCACGGCTTTCCCGTCGGCTGTCTCGAGGCCTTTCACCAGCGCGTCGAGGTCGCTCAGGCGCCGGCTCGTGCAGGTGTGTCGGAGCGTCAACAGCTCGTCGGAGTCACCCTCGAAGGCGGTCGCTCGGCACGCCCGCGTTCTCATGGCAGCGAGCGAGTCGGCGTAGCTGGCGAGCGCCTGCACCACCTTCGTCGACAGGGCGGTGGCGGCGGGGTGCTTCGTCGCGAGGAAGGCGCTGCTCACCGCGTCACCGCGGGCCTTCGTCCACACGGCCTTCACCGGCGCGTCAGCGGCGTCACAGCGCGCTCCTGACCGGGGCACGTTCAACCCAAACAGCCCCGCCGCCACGACGGCCACCGCGCCACCGACAGCGAGCGTCTGGCGGCGTCTCGGCGCTTCGAGTGCCGCCTGCAGCTCGTCGCGCAGGGCTGCCATCGAGGGCCAGCGGGCCGAGGGCTCGAACGAGAGCCCTCGACGCAGCGCCTGTTCGACGCGTCGATTCGTTCCCGTGGAGGCCAGTGACGCCGGGCCTGCGCGCACCTCGGCGAGGCGTGCCTCGAGTTCCCGTGCTTCGAACGGCAGCCGGCCGGCCAGGCACTCGTAGAGCGAGACACAGAAGCTGAACTGGTCGCTCGCGACGTCGGCCACCCTGCCCTGCCACCGCTCGGGCGCGAGGTAGGCGGGGGTGCCCGAGAGCATGCTGCGCTTCGAGGCGATGGTCGACGACGAGGGCTCGATGTCCGACTGTCTCGCGAGACCGAAGTCCACCACCACGACGCGGCCGTTGCCGTCGGTGAGCACGTTGTCGGGTTTGAAGTCGCGGTGAATGACCTGCGCGTCGTGCGCCGCACAGAGCCCACTCGCCGCTTGAATGAAACGCTTCAGGGTCAGCCGCCAGGACTCGGGCGTCTGCATCGCCTGACGCAAGCTCTTCGCGTGCTGTACCAACTCCATCACGATGACGTCGGTGCCTTCGTGAGCCAACACGTCGTGCACGGTGACGACGTTCGGGTGCTGCACCTTCGCGAGCGAGCGCGCCTCGGCGACGAGCCGACTCCGGAGCGTCTCGCGGTCACGGCCTCCCACCGAGGGGTAGAGCCACTTGAGCGCCACCGTGCGCTCGAGCGTGGAGTCCCAGGCCGAGAACACCTCGCCCAGCGCGCCTGCGCCGACGGCGTCGAGCACCACGTAGCGCCCGATGACGAGGCCCTTGTGCGGCCCGTGCGTCGCGGCAGACCCGAGCACCTTGATGAGCTGCGCGACGAGCCCGCGACAATCGGCGCATTGCCCAAGGTGGCCTTCGATGATGAGCAGCGCCTCGCCCGAGAGGTCTCCCTGCGCGTACTCCGCGAGGGCCGAGTCCTCAGGGTGCGTCACTCGTCACCGGGCGCGGCTTCTTCGACGAAGCGCCGCAGGCTGACGCCGAAGCCACTCTCGAGGCTCGCCATCAACCCATCGAGCTCGACACCTTCGAGGCGCGCGCCTTTCGACAGCCGGTCGAGCGTGCCCTTCTGGAGTTGCTGACGCGCCGAGGCCAGCCACCGGGCCACCGTCGCGCGGCTCACCTGGTAGAGCGGCGCCAGCTCGTCGATGGACGCACCGTCGACGAGGTTGAGCTTGAGCAGCGCGCGCTCTCGTGGCGCCAGGGCGGCGAGCGATTCGCGGAACACGGTGGAGAAGAGGTGTTGTTGGCCGGTGCGCGCGAGCTGACGTTCGAGGTCGACCGCCGCAGGGAGCTTCGCCAGCGGCTCATCGTCGGCGTCACGCATCGGCCCGCGGTGCGCATCGGTGAGGAAGCGGACGGCGGTGGTGATGACGTAGGCTTCGAAGGTGCCGACACCGCGATAGTGCTTGAGCCGTTCGCCCTGTTCGTCGGCCAGCAACCGCGTGCGCATGGCCTGCACATGTTCGTCGACGGAGGGAGGTGGTGCTCCGAGTTTCGCCAACGCTGCCCTCACCCGGGGAACGACGCGCTCCTCGAAGCAGGTGAGCGCCGCCGGGGTGCGGTGGAAGAGTTCGCACGCGAGCACCACGCCTGCATCGAGCTTCGTCACAGGCGCCGTCGCCACCTCACGCACCCAGCCGTCGAGGCGGTCCACATCGGCAAGGAGCCCGAACGTCGACTGCGCCTTCGCTGCGAGGGCTTCGAGCTCGGGTCGTGACGCGGGCACGGCGAGACTTGAGCGGTTTCCCACCACGCGTGCAAGCGGTCATGCCGTGAGACGGACGTCCGGGACGGAGGTCTCAGCGCCGACGGGAACGGTGTGCCATTGATCACCTTGCCCGAAAGCCAGTGGGTTCCCTCGGGGCCCTGGGGCTGGGGAACGAGTTGGTGGTGACCGTCTCCGTGCAGGCCCTGGGTCGCGCGTTTGCCTGAGCGCCTAGAGCGACGTCACTTCACCTCACGCCACGACGGGTCGAACGGCTCGACTGCGACGGCTCGATGGGAGCGCCCAGCCTCGGCGTCACCATCGACACCTTTTCCCGTTCGGGTCCAGGATTCGTCGATGGTCACCGACAACTGCACGTCGGGGGGGGCGACGAAGCTCAACCGGCCTTTGCGAACGAACCGAGACACACCCATCACCAGGACGACGCCCACGAGCACGAACGGGAGACCCCGTTGCGGCTCATCGCACCACCACGTCATCGGCGAGCGCGCTCATCGTCGGCCAGGCGAGCTGCAAGCCGGTGCTGCTGAACGCGACCCGGTTCGTCGCCGCGCGCAGCGTCAACGAGACTGGCATTCCGGCGTAGACCGAGACGTTGAGGGTCAGCTTCGCCCAGGTGGTTGCGCTGTGGCTCGTCGATGTCGTCGGCGCCGTCGCCGTGGCGTACAGCGCGCTCGGCACCCCGCTCGTCGGCGTCACTGGCGAGACCGCCATCGACAGGCTCTGCGAGAAGTCGTTCGGCCACAGCGCGCTGAACCAGACGTCGATGAACTTCGCGCCCGCCGGCAGGGTGAAGGTCTGCTGCACCATCGCCTGCACGTCCGACGGTGCTCCAAGCACACCACCAATCGGCTTGGGCAACGACAGCAGCAACGCCATCGGGCCCGAGCGGCTGATGGTCGTCTGGCTCACCTGCGCGTTGATGGTCGATGGCACCCAGCAGGCGCTGCTGCCGCAGGAGGCCATGGGCACGTCGAACGAGGGGTTCGACACCACGGCGAAGGTCGCTCCGCCATCGCTCTGCGCAACGCCAGCGTCCGGCGTCATGCCAGCGTCCGACTTCAGGCCACCGTCCACGCCAGCGTCGCTCGTCTTGCACAGCGTCGCCGCCCCACTGACACACAGGCTGTCCCACGAGGTGGTGCAGCAGTAGGGGTCGACCCCGCACACCTTCGCCTGACAGGCACCGCACGAGGCGCTCTGCTTGGGACCCGGAGTCGAGACGGAGCCGCAGGTCAGGCCTGTGCCTGCATCGACCTTCGAGCCTCCATCGACCGGCTTCACACCAGCGTCGACCACGCCCGAGTCGCTCACCACGGGACAGAACAACTTCACCTTTGAGACACAGATCGAGTCCCACGAGTTGGTGCAGCAATAGCTGTCCTTCGCGCACACGTTCGCCGCGCACTGCGAACACGTCTTCGTCAACGCCACGCCGACCGCCGTGACGGCGTGCGTGCAGGTGCCGTCGGGTTCGGTGACGAGGGCCGATTCCAACGAGGCGCTGGCGTCTTCCTCGATGGGCCCTCCGCAGCTGAAGGTGAACGAGACCAGCATCAAGATGGTGAGTCGGGCGGGCATGAGACCTCGGGGTTTCGGGTGGCTGGGCCAGGCCATCGCACGTCACGTGCCACGCCCAGCTTCGACGCAACCCGTTGGAACCTGAGCGCCTGACCGCGCACGCTGAGCCGAACTGACTCACTCCCGCTGAGCCTCGCCGTCTCACCACCGGAGCGGGCTGCTGAGCCGACACGACGCCGTGGTAACACGCAGGCCAATGGCGCCCCTTTCGACGCAACCGGTGGTTCGTCCACCGGTCGAGCAGGTGAAGGCGTGGCGACTCGAGGTGTCTGCGACGCCGCCTTCGTCCTTCCTGCTTCGCTCGCCGTGCCGCGTCGGCACGCACGCCGGGAACGAGCTGGTGCTGACGGAACCGACGGTGAGCCGACTCCACGCAGAGCTGACGCCGGTGGCCGAGGGCGTGCGGGTTCGCGACCTGTCGAGCCGGAACGGCACCTTCGTCGATGGCGTGCCCGTCTTCGATGCGCTCGCGCCAGACGGAGCCCGCATCACGCTCGGCCGGCAGGTGCTGACGGTGAAGGCGCTCGTTCAGGAGCCGCTCCCTCCGGCCGCGCCCTTCGGCGAGCTGGTCGGCAACAGCCCACAGATGCGCAAGCTGCTCGACGACGCCAGGCGCCTCGCCGACAAAGACACGCGGGTGCTCATCGAGGCCGAGACTGGCTGCGGCAAAGAGCTGCTCGCCCGCGCGCTCCACGACCATGGACCTCGCGCGAAGGGGCCGTGGGTGGTGTTCGATTGCGGCGCGGTCGCTCCTTCGTTGATCGAGGGCGTGCTGTTCGGCCACGAGCGCGGGGCGTTCACCGGGGCCGACTCGGCACGAGAAGGGCTGCTCGAGGCTGCCGATGGAGGCACCCTGTTTCTCGACGAGCTCGGAGAGCTGCCGCTCGAGCTGCAGCCGCGCCTGCTCCGATGCCTCGAGTCCGGCGAGGTGCGCAGGCTCGGCGGTTCGACGGCGAGGAAGCTCGACGTGCGGGTGATCTCCGCGACCCATCGCAACCTGCTCGGGGCCATCGGTCAAGGCACCTTCCGCGAAGACCTCTACTACCGCGTCGCCGTCGTTCGGCTCCGCATTCCACCGCTCCGTCATCGCCTCGACGACCTCGAGCTGCTCGTGGGGGCGCTGCTCGGCCGCATCGTCAAGGACCAGAAGAGCGCCCGCAGAACGTTCGACAGCATCACACCTGCGCAATGGCGCGCGCTGCGCGAGCACCCGTGGCGGGGCAACGTGCGCGAGCTGAGAAACGTCATCGAGCGCTCGCTCGCCATCAAGGACACGGAGGGCCTCACGCTGGGGTCCATGGCTGCGGTGCCGGCCGCGGGCTCACCAGCGCAGGGCGCGCTGCCCGACCCCGAGAAGCCGTACATCGTGCAACGCGACGAGCTGCTCGAACGTTTCGACCGCGAATACCTCGCCAGCCTGCTCGCGCGTCACGCAGGCAACTTCACGCGGGCGGCCGCTGCGGCTGGCATCGACCGCATGTACTTCAAGCGACTGGTCCGCCGGTACGACCTCGACCCATGAACTACGGAGACCCCTTCATCGGCCGCACGCTCAAGGGCGGCGACCTCGAGCTCCAGGGAGCGCTGGGCGCGGGCGGCATGGGCCGGGTGTACCGGGGCTGGAGCAAGCGGTCGAACGAGCCCGTGGCGGTGAAGGTCATCGGCCTCGCTGCGGCCAGCCACTCTGGCCTCGCCCGACTGCGGCGCGAGGTCGAGGCGACGCAACGCATCTCGCACCCGAACGTGGTGCGCATCGAAGAGCTCGGCGTCGAGCAGAGCGACCAGCTCGTGTTCGTGGTGATGGAGCTGATCGAGGGCCTCGACGTCTGGAAGCTGGTGAAGAGCCGGGGGCCGCTGCCCTTCCCGAGAGCCTGCCGCATCGCGCGCGACGTGTGCCTGGCGCTCGACGCGGCGCACTCAGTCGGTGTGCTCCACCGCGACGTGAAGCCATCGAACATCATGCTGACGCGCAGCTTCAGCGATCGCGGGGCGACCGACCTGGTGAAGCTCGTCGACTTCGGGTTGGCCAGAATCGACGGCAGCGACGTCACCCAGCTCACCGAGACGGGCACGACGATGGGAACGCCCGGGTTCATGCCCATCGAGCAGCTGATGGGTGAATAACTCGACGTGCGGGCCGACGTGTTCGGGGTGGGCGCGTCGCTGTACGCGCTGCTGACGGGCACGCCGCCGTATCGCGCGAAGGAGCTGGGCGCGCTGCTGCGACTGATGAGCGCCCTGCCCGCCCGCATCACCACCATTCCGCGCGGCCTCGACGAGCTGCTTCGGCATTCACTCGCGCCAGAGAGCCGTGACCGCCTCGCGACGACGAGGCAGTTCGCCGAGGCCCTCGAGCCGTTCTGCGCCGACTCGGCGACCGAGGACTTCGCGGTGGAGCCACGCGAACCCGAGGCCAAACCCGAGGCCAAACCCGAGGCCGAACCCGAGCCGGTGCTCGAGCTGGACCTGCCCCCGCAGCCCGCAGCCAGCGAGTCGCCTCCGACGGTCGACCTGCGAAGCCCACGCGAACCCATCAACCTCGAGCCGGCCAGGCCCCTGCTGCCAGTCATCGAGGTCGCGTCCGTCGAGGTCGAGGCGCCCGCGTGGCGACGCTGGGCGATTCTGGGCGTGGTGGTGCTCGTCTTCATCGGTGGCCTGCGTCTGGGCGGGCGGCTTCAAGGCGGGTCGCTCCCGGCGCGCATCACGAACGAGCTCACGCGGGGCAATCACCGGGAAGCCACAGCGATCTACTTCCGCGACTACCGCGACGCCCGCCGCAACCCATCAGTCGAGGTCCTGCTCCCGGGCCTCTTCGCCCGCTGGGCCGAGAGCCGCCCGCAGCTCATCGACCCCGGCTTCACCCTCACGCCCTGCACGTTCAGCGGCGCCATGCACGAGCGCACCTTCGAGCTGCACATCGACCGTGTCGAAGGTACGGCCTTCACGGGCCGAATCGTCTGGACGAGCGTCGCAACCCTGAACGGGTATCGAACCAACCCGGTCGTGGGGCCCCACTTCAACAACCAGGTGCTCTTCGTCGACACGCCGACGACCGACGAACGGGACCTGCTCCATGTGCTCAACGGCGTGAAGGAGGCCATCATCGTCGCGGTGAATGGCCGGCGGGAGTCGAGGGTGGCCCTCGTCGGCACCGCCAGCCCCTATCAGTTCCCGATGCTGGCGTTTCGCAGCGGCAGCGGGCCCGTGCCCGAACGCTCAATCGAGCAGCTCACCGAGTTCGACCGGCTCGACGAGCTGGGGCGCTGAGTGGACCCTCGTGTGCGGTGAGCGCTTCTTCACTTCCCAGCGCTCGGCGAGCTCGGTGCCCCATGGCTGCCGGTGAGTGAGGGCGCGACGACCTCGACGGCGACCCGGTCCGCGAAGCCATGGACCTGCGCCGAGACGCCGAGACTGCCCGCTGCGAGGGAGACGTTGCCGGTCGCCGCGAACGCCGCCGGAGGAGGAACCGGCAGCTGCACCGACCCAGGCGTCTTCCGAGCCACGCGCGGACGTCAAGCACGGGTCGGTCGACGCGTCGTCGTTCTCGTGTTGCGCCAGGTGGAGTCGGTCAGAGCTGGTCGCTCGCGAGGCGACGAACGAGCTCCGTCATGTCGGCCGCGAGGCTCGCGTCGAGGACGACGGGGTCCTTGTGTTCTCCGCGCAGCGTGAAGGCCATCGACCGCTGCTTTGGAGGCGTCTGCCGCGTGTCGCTGAACTGCAGCACGCCCGAGTACGCCGCTTCATAGCGCCCGGTCGTCTCGTCGTAGCCGAAGCCGAGCTTGCTCGAGATGGCGACGTCGGCAGCGGCGGTGGTGAGGCCGAGCGCCTGAAGCGCCGCGTCGGCATACCGCGCCGAGTCCTCGGCCATCGCGCCAACCCAGGCCTCGAGGCCGTGCGACTGGGCGCCCTGCAGCTGCTGCGTGGGGTCGAGCCGCGTGTGGAAGGCCGCTTGCGCGTGCAGTCTGGTGAGGTCGCTCGCGGCGATGCGGTTGCGCCCGGGTGCTCCAGGGTCCTGGGGTGACGAGAGCACCACGCGCCCGTCGGCGGTGACCACCTCGGGTCGGCGGAAGATGGTGCCGCCTCCGAAGTTGCCGTTGAGGGTGACGGCGTGTCCGGTGTTCGAGCGCACGAACGCGTCGCGGCCCGCGTTGCCCAGCATTCTCCCGAGCAGCCCTGCGCCCGCGTTGCTGCGCGGAACGCCCGCGTCGTATGAGGTGATGTCCTGGAACAACGCCTTGAGGTTGATGGCCGTGCCCGGCTGACCTGCTTCGCGAATCGAGAGCTCACCCACCTTCAGCGCCGGCGCGACGGTGTTGAGTTTCGCGATGAGCCCGAGCGCGTTGGCAGACTTCGCGGCGCTCCAGAAGGGGGCGTTGGTGTCCTGGTCGCGGCCGTACCAGCGGGCCTTCATCGCGCCGTTCTCTTCGGTCAGCACTGCGACCGAGGCCTGCGTCGTCGTTGCTCCGAGAAATGGGAGCGGCCCGGTGTCCGTCACGCGCGCCCCTCGGGCCGGGAAGACGGCCGCGCCGGCCGCGACGCCCGACGTCAACGTGACACCATCAGGACGCTGTTTGAACAACGCAGCGACGCGCGGTGCGTTCGCCTTGAAGGGTGAGCTCGACAGCCCCCGGTCGAGGAACGACAGGCGGTCTCCCTTCGAGCCTTCGCGCCGCGATTGGGCCAGGAACTGCTGGAAGGCTTCATCCCGCGTCGCAGGAATCTTCGAAGGGCTCGTCACCTCACTGGCGCCCCGCACCACGTCCAGCACCACGCCTGCGGTGGTGAGCTGACCCTGCGCATCGCGGGCGACGAGGCTGCCCGCGTCACCGTTCCGGTCGAACCTGTCGGCATACCGGAACGCCTCGCGCAGCTCGGCGTCGCCCCGAATCCACCCGTCGTTGTCGAGGTCAGCACGCCTCAGACCATCGACTGACGCGCCTGCGTTCTGGAGCCGGGTTCGGCTCGACGGCTCGCTCGACAGACGCTGCAGGTTCAACCCGCGGCCGGAAAGCGTGGAGAGGAAGTCGGAGACGCGCTGGGTGCTCATGCCGACATTGTCACACTTTGGTTTTCGCAGTTTCTTCAGGCGCTTGTCCGCTGACCAATCTGTTTTTTCAGTCGGTTGACGCCGCGATGTGCTGTCTTTTTCCTTTACAACCTCGAGCTACAGCACCTGAAACAACGACTCTCGCAATTGCCAACCCGCCTCGCGCGCCCTCCGCAGCGGCGCTGGCAATTGGCTGATGGTGAAGGCCTCGGCCATCAGCGTCGACATACCAAGCTGCATGGTGGCGGCGCGGCCGAAGAACCCCGTCGCCGCGGCGAAGAGCGGCTGCTGCGAGAAGACTGCGGCCACCTTGCGCGCGGTGGCGCCACGGGGCCGGTCGATGAGCGACTGCACCTCGTCGACCAGCAGGCGCCCGATGGTCTGCAGGTCGCCGCCGAAGCTCGCCGGTGCTTTGGCCTCGACGAGCGCGTCCACCAGGTCGATGCCCCAGTGCGCGTTGAAAGACGAGGCGAGCAGCTGCGCGTCGCTCGTTTCGGGTCGCCTGGACAGCGCGAAGAACGAGTCCCACGCGCTGCCGGGAGCCCCACGCGGGCCCACGCCGCCGCGTTCGAGCCCGCGAAGGTACGCCTGGCCGAGGGCGAGTACGACCCGCTCGGCCGCGGCCGGGTTCTCGAGCTGGCCACCCCGAATCGCCTTCACCAGCCGCGCGACACACGGCGCGTACACCGCAGTGAAGAGGCCGCGGCGGTCGCCGGTCGCCTCGAACCGCACGTTCAACTCGGCCAGGCGGCTCGCTAGCAATTCGATGGTGGTGAGGCGCCCCGGCTGCACCGTCGCGGGCGCCGACACGGCGGAGGCCCGAGGGAGGCTGCGGGAGCGCGCGTCGATGAGAGGCATGCTTCGTTATCGATGACGCAGGGCGTCCGTTGCGAGCCAGTCTTGAGCGTCGACCAAACACCGTGCACCCGGTGACGCCTCGGGGTTTCGCTGCACGCAAACACGGCAACAGGCAGGACATGGACACTCCACCTGCGCGCGCCACAGCGTCAGGTGCATTGACAGCGGCTCCCGTCCTTCGACAGCGGGTCAGCGACCAAGCCAGTGGAGCCGCACTTGCTGGCACCAACCATCATGCTCCGACCAGCGACCCTCGTGGTGTTGTGCGCCGGCTTGTTCGCGTGTGGGCCTGACGTGCTGCGCGGCAGCGAGGCCCGCATCGGAGACCGGGGCGACCTCCAGGAGGGCCGTACCGAAGAGCTCGAGACCGACGCCGACGCGCTCACCGCGCCGTCGAGCGGCAACGCCATGGGCGTCTGGGTCTGGTACCTCGAGGGCACCGGCTACAGCAGCCACAGCGCGCTCGCCCGCGACATCGCCGCGATGGGCGCCCGGCGGGTCTACCTGAAGGTGGCTGATGGTGCGTACGACCCGGCGAAGTGGCCCGAGGTGGACGACGCCACCGTTCCCCAGGCCTACAAGGCGCGCGGGCTCGAGGTCTTCGCGTGGGCCTACAACTACCCCGGCAACGAGGCGGCACAGGCGAAGGCGCTCACCCGCGCTGCGCGCGCCGGCTACCAGGGCTTCGTCACGGATGTCGAGGTGGAGTTCGACCGCAAGCCCGCCGAGGTCCGCCGATTCTTCCAGGCGCTCTCCGCTGGGCGCGACGAGGCGCGCCGCAACGGCTGGGCCGGCCCCGGCTTCAAGCTGTACGCCTGCTCGTGGGGCAACCCGAAGGACCACGGCATGGCCGTCGACGTGATGGATGAGTACGTCGACGCGCACCTGCCGCAGACCTACGTCGAGACGTGGGGTGGCACCTGGCTGTCGAACATCGCCAACACCATCGCGGTCGGTACGCGCGAGTATCGCGACCTGGGCGTGAAGAAGCCCATCTTCCATGTGGTGAGCAACGAGCGGCGCGGCATCTCGGTCGCGCAGCTCAACACCTTCGTCGCCGAGGCCTCGAAGCAGGCCAACAGCGGCAGCGCAGTCAACGAGGTGTCGGTGTGGAGAGTCCCTGGCGCTGGCAGCGCCATCTGGGCCGACCTGCGCGCCATTCGATGGAACACGCAGGTCGTCGGCGCGCAGACGGTCAGCCTCGACGCCCCGGGCGCGCTCCTCGTCGGGCAGTCGGCGACGCTGTCGGGCGCGGCGAGCGCGGGCGTGGCCAGCGTGGAGCTGTCCGTCGACGGCTTCTCCATCACGTCGCAGCCGGTGCTCGTGCAGGGCGGCCGCTTCACCGCGCGCTACACCTTCACCCAGGCGGGCCCGGCCCGGCAGCTCCAGGCGCTGGCGAAGGACGCGCGCGGCGCGGTGGTGGCCCGGGCGAGCCGCACCCTGTCGGTCGCGGCTGCGGCTCCGACGGCGAGCGTCACCGTCTCGTCGGCGCCGGGCTTCCGGGTCGGCGTCGCGGGCAGCATCTCGGGCTCGGTGCGCGGCGCCATCACCAGCCTCGTCGCCACCGTCGACGGCTTCACGCTCGATGGCAACGGCGGCGGCGTGGTGCGCGTGACGAACGGCGCCTTCTCGTTCCCGGTCACCTTCTCGCAGGCGGGCTCGTCGCGGAAGCTCGTCGTGAAGGGACTGTCGGCGTCGGGCGCTCCCCTCGCGGAGGCGGCCCAGACGCTGTCGGTCGCCTCGAACGTCACCACCCTGCCGACCTACTTCTACCAGTACTCGAACACCGTGAACCCCGGCGGCTCCTGCCAGAACACCTCCATCGCGATGATACTGCGCTTCTTCGGCGGGCCGGCCACGCACACCCCCGACGTCATCAGTCGGCAGTGGGGTACCTCGAGGGCACAGACGGTGGCGGGCTTCAAAGAGGTCTTCGACGGCGAGGCACGATTCCTCGGCTTGCCGGTGCGCGCGCTCAGCAGCGAGTCCTCGACGCTCGCTGACGTGCGCGCTGAGCTGGCGGCAGGCCGGCCGGTGGTGGTGCACGGCTACTTCACCGACTTCGGGCACGTGTTGGTGCTGGCGGCGTTCGACCCGGCGACGAACGAGTACCTCGCGTACGACCCGGCGGGTCGCTGGAGCCAGCGCTTCAAGTTCGGCGGCTACAGCCAGACGAACGCGACCGAGGGCCGGGCTGTTCGGTACCGTGCGGCCGCCGTCGACCAGGCCATCGGGTTCGACGG
>JBILEB010000273.1:0-5920 GCA_044352295.1 Myxococcaceae bacterium | reverse complement strand
AGAGATCGAACGCGTAGACGAGATCGACACCCGTACCGCAGCTGGTGGAGAGATCGTCGACCGCGGTCGAGAGATCGACCGTCACGAACGCGGAGCCCCCTCCATCCGCGATCGTCAGCGTCTGCGGCGCCGCGCACGAGTCCGGAAGCGCCGCGCAATCCCCCGCGAGGAGTTCGCAGATCCGCCCGGGCCCACACTCGGTGAGCGCGTTGCAGTCATCACAGGTCCGCGCGCGGCAGGTCGGACGGGGGTTCTGGCAATCGACGTTCGACAGACACTCGACGCACTCCGCACGAAGGGGGTCGCACTTCGGGATGGCCGATGGGCAGTGCGAGTCGACGAGGCACTCCAAGCACGCGCCGGTGGTGCGATCACAGCGCGCCTGCACCCCGAAGCAGTCCTGGTCGGATTGGCAACCGGATGGACCTGCATCGAAGACTCCGGCGTCTGGTCGGCCCGCGTCGACGGGAACTCCGGCGTCTTCGGGAACACCGGCGTCCATCGCCCCTGCATCGGGTCCTGCGTCACGAACGCCGGCATCGCGAGGGCCTGCGTCGAAGGAGCCTCCATCGGCGACTCCGGCGTCGAGGGGTCGGCAGGCGCCGGTGTCGGGATCGCAGCGCTCGGTGCTCCGACATCGCGCGCGCTCGCAGGGGCTCACCGGAGGGTTGTCCATCGTCGGGCACGCCGCGAAGGACACGAGGCCGAGGAGGACGAGCCGCTTCATGGCCGTGAGCGTGCTTGGTCTGCGAGACCGACACAACAGTGGCATGGCCTCCGACGACTGCGCTACCAGCCCCGGCGTGGAGCGGCGCGAACGGGTGCTCGGTGGCGTGATGGTGGCGGTCTCGGGCGTGTCGTTCGGCACGTTGTCGGTGTTCAACCGCCAGCTCGCAGCCGCGGGCCTGTCGGTGCCGCAGATGCTCCTCTTGCGGTTTCTTGGCGGAGCCCTGGTGCTGTGGGCGCTGGCGGTGGCGCGTGGCGAAGTCCGACGGCTCCCGCTCGGGAAGCTGGTGGGCTTTGGAGCGCTTGGGCTGCTCTACGTGGCCGAGGCGTGGCTCTACTTCGAGTCCTCACAGCGCATTCCCATCGCGCTCACCGCGCTGCTGCTCTACCTGTTCCCCTCGCTCGTGGTGCTGGTGGCGTGGCTGTGGTTTCAGGAAGCGCCGGGGCGACGCGGGGTGGTGGCGTTGGGGCTCGCGACGCTGGGCATCGCGCTGGCGGTTGGAAATCCAGCGGGAGCGCTCGATGGGGTGGGCGTGGCGCTCGGCGCAGGAACGGCGGTCGTCTACACGGTGTACGTGCTGCTCGGCGCGCGGGTGCAACCGGGCGTGGGGCCGGCGTTTGGCAGCGCCGTGCTGATGAGCATCGCGGCGATGGGCTTCGGCCTGGGCGCGCTCGTTCAGGGCCGGCTGGACTTCAGCGGCGCGGTGGTGGCCTGGCCGTCGGTCGTTGGACTGGTGGTCATCGGGACGGTGGTGCCCATTCCGCTGCTGCTGTTCGGGATGACGCGAATCGGGCCGGCACGCGCCTCGATCATCAGCACGCTGGAGCCCATCAGCGCGGCCCTGTGCGGCCTGGCCCTCGGAGAGTCCATGACGGGGCTCCAGTGGCTCGGCGCGGGGTTGGTGGTGGGAGCGGTGGTGGTCGTCTCCTCGGGCGACGCGACGCGTTGAAGATGCCTTTCACGTGACGGAGGCGTCCCGGGTCATTCGCGCGTGAACGGCACCGTGGTCAGGTTGGTCGGGTGGGTGCTCCTGACGAGCGCCGTCGCCACGCGCGCCGACCCGCCGGTTCGGCAGCCGATTCAGGTGGTGAAGAAGGGGAGCCCGATTGGCCAGCCCCTGGTGCACCCGGACGGGTGGGAGACCGATCTGCAGGCCTGCCTCCCGGAGTTCAAGCAGCGCCCGAAGTGCCTGACGGACCTCTTGCTGCGCGTCCCGCCGCGGCTCATCTCGACGTTCGAGGGCCCGGCCGAGCGGCTCACCGCCGAGCTGACGCGGTGGATCGGCAAGGACGACCTGCTCAACCTGTACAAGGTGAAGGAGCGCCAGCTCGGCGAGTGGATGCTCGTTCGCCACTACGTGATCGAAGACAGCCAGGGGAACGTGCGCCTCGTGTGGGTGACGTTCCGCCGGGTTCTGGGTGAGTGGTGGCTCCACGCGTTCAGGCTCTACGACCGCGACGAAGTCGACAAGGAACTCGGGCTCGACTGATCGAATTCGGGAAGCTTGATTACCGGTATCGGCGAATCGAAAGCAGGCGTCGAACCGAACCGACATCTCCATCAATTCTCACAGCCCCAACAGGAGAATTCTTTCGCAAACCTATACGCAGAAAGTTTGTGGTGTCGTCCGCGAGAGACCGATCGCTCACGGTCTCGAACGGAGCGTCCAGCGATTCGGCCACAGCAACCTGAATGTTCCCTGACCCGGGACCCGTTTCCAGAACGACAGCCGCGAGTTCCGAAGGCGGCAAGGACCACATCCTAAACGTACAGTTTGACGCCCCGCATGGAACCTCCTTGGGGGTTGAAACAAGATCGGATCCAGGAAGAGGCCCAACTGTGCGCTCGACAACGGCCTCCAACTCAACCCCATCAGCAGCCCAAATGCCCTGAACGACTAGTACCCATTCGAAGGACCTCGAAGACACGCGGGAGTCAAGGGATATGTCTGCTCCCGACACCTGCTGCTTCCAGATTACACCTTCGGAGCCTGCACGACCCTCAATGTGCAGGCTATTTGGCCGGAAACGGTCCTCGATTACCCATGACAGGTCGTGCATCTCGTAGACCTCCTGCTTCGGAAAGCTTGAGTCCAACACGGTCTCGGTCACACGACTCACACCAAGACTCAGCGCAACCAAGTCACCAACGCGCCCTAGATCAATCCTCCTGGCGCCGACATTTGGCAATCGAAAGACATCACGCCCAACCCTGAGCCATAAACAGCCTTTGGGACTATCCGAAGCCATCCGTGGCAGATCAATCCGAAAATTTCTTCGCGATCTCTCGGAACATCGAGTGCCGATTTCTCGGTCGGACTTCCGGCGCACGCATTCGCTGTATGGACTTCAACCGGCTGAACAGGGCTGGCATGGCCAAGAATCTCCAGCCTGTTCGAACAAGCTGCACCGAACACAAACAGCGCGAGGGCGGACGAAGCGTGAATCGGCGTACGCATCATCACCTCTGCTCGTGCACCGTAGCCTCTGGATCGTCCGGGTCGATACGAAGCATTCGTGCACCACCATGAACGGACCGGTTCTGGTCGACCGCTCGCACAGCTTCGAAGGCTGCAAAGTAGTGCGGCGTCAGCACGCCCTCCTCGTCGGAGACGCTGACGCCAGCCCAGGGCGTCGCGGCCAGTTGCTGTCGTGCGCGACGGAGCTCCTCGATTAGCGGCACATGTGCATCGGGGAGATTGCGCTTCCACCACTCACACGCGGCCAGTACGTCGGCACGCGCGCGCTTCGACATTCGGACCCTCACTGTCAGAGTCGCTCGAGTTCCGTCAGGACGTCGTCCATGTCGACGGCCTCACCACGCTTCATGGCCTCAGAGGCATCGCGGAGCTCGCTCCGGAGTTCGTCGGTCAGCACGAAGTCGCTCGAGTCGACCACCTCGTGAACGACGACGTCGACGGCCATGCCTTCCGGCAAGGCCTCGTCCATCACCACCGTGTTGCCGACGACTCTCCCCTTCACGACTCGCATGCCGGTCATTGTGCAAGGCTTCTCACTCGTGACGCAACCCGCCTCGCTCGTCGTTCGCCTCGGCGATTGGGTAGAGCTGTCCCGAACGCAAAAAGGCCCGGGTTTCCCCGGGCCTCGTGCGTGCGGCAGCCTTCGCCGACGGTCCGCTTACCAGCGGTAGTGCGAGAAGGCCTTGTTCGCCTCGGCCATCTTGTGCGTGTCTTCCTTCTTCTTCACGGCGTTGCCGCGGTTGTTGGCGGCGTCCATGATCTCACCGGCGAGCTTCTCCATCATGGTCTTCTCACCACGGTCGGAGCCGTACTCGATGATCCAGCGCATGGCGAGAGCAACGCGGCGGTCCTGACGGACCTCGACGGGCACCTGGTAGGTAGCGCCACCGACGCGGCGGCTCTTCACCTCGAGCACCGGCTTGACGTTGTCGAGCGCGCGCTTGAAGACCTTGAGGGGCTCTTCCTTCGCACGCTCCTCGATGAGGGCGAACGCGCGGTACGCGATCTGCTCCGCGGTGGACTTCTTACCCTTCCGCATGAGGTCGTTGATGAACTTGGCGACGAGCCGGTCCTGGAACTTCGGATCGGGGAGAATCTTTCGCTTATTGGGTACGCGACGACGAGGCATTGAAAATCTCCTGAATTACTGGGGCCGCTTGGCGCCGTACTTGGAGCGGCTCTGCTTGCGCCCCTGCACGCCGACGGAGTCGAGCGTGCCGCGAACGATGTGGTAGCGAACGCCCGGGAGGTCCTTCACGCGGCCGCCGCGGATGAGCACCACCGAGTGCTCCTGCAGGTTGTGACCGACGCCGGGAATGTACGACGTCACCTCGATGCCGTTCGTGAGACGAACGCGCGCGACCTTGCGCAGCGCCGAGTTCGGCTTCTTCGGGGTGGTGGTGTACACGCGCGTGCAGACGCCGCGCTTCTGCGGGCTCTGCTTGAGGGCCGGGCTCTTGCTCTTGTAGCGGAGCTTCTCGCGACCCTTGCGGATGAGCTGACTGATCGTAGGCATGAGAAAACGGTTCCTTCGTGCGGAAAGGGCGGCCCGACTACATGGCCCCAGTGTGGGTGTCAAGACGCGTTCGTGATCAGAGGTCCATGATCATGACGGCCGCGTCCTCGTGGTTGTCGTTGTAGTAGTTTGGCCGCATGCCCACGGTGCGAAAGCCCAGGGCCTCGTAGAGCCGGATCGCCGCGAGATTGCTGCGCCTCACCTCGAGCGTCGCCAGCATGCACTTGCGCGCGCGGCCCACGGCGATCACCTCGTCCATGATGCGCCGGCCGTAGCCCCGCCGCCGGCTCGCCACGTGCGTCGCTACGTTGAGCACGTGCACCTCGTCGGCCACCAGCCAGAAGATGGCGAAGGCCCGCAGCTCCCAGCCCCAGGGCGTGGCCTCTTCGAGCAGGAGCACCGTCGACCAGTCCTGAGAGAGCTCCTTCTTCACCATCTCGAGCGACCACGGGTTGGTGAAGGCCTCCTTCTCGATCTCCATCACCCCTGGCAGGTCGGCCAGCGTCATGCGCCGGGTCCGCAAGGCGGGCGCCAGTTCCCTCACGGCACGACCCCGTCACGGCTGAACGACACCAGCACCCGCACGTCGACCGACTTGCGCGCCGCCGACAGCTCCTGCTGCACGAGCTTCTCGAAGCGCTCCCGCATGAGGAGCTGCCGAACCGTCTCCAGCGGCAGCTCGCGCCACGCCGCCACGTCGCCCTGCGCCCGCTTCGCCTCGGCCTCCGTCACCTGCGCCTTGAGCTTGAGCCGGCCCTCGAGCGCCCGGGACGCCCGAATGCCGCGCCGCACGATGGCGCCCACGTCCTGCAGATCCGCCTCCTGTCGCTCGAGGAACGTCTGCAGCCGCCCTTCCCCGCCGATGCGCGCGCGGAACTCGGCAAGGGCGCGCTCCAGCTCCCCCGGCTCGAGGGGATAGGCGTCGAACCGGTCGGCCTCGAGGGTGGCGAGGCGTTGCGCGATGGCGAGCTGCAGGCCCTGGCGCAGGTCCTCCCCATCCAGCGGGGCGAAGGCGGCCTCGGTGCCTCCGCGGTTGACGAGCTGCACCCGCGTCTCGAACTCGAGCTGCGTCAGGGTGATGACTTTCCCCTCGATGCTGGCCACCGCGCGGTCGACGACGCGCCCTTGAACGCCCGTGCCTGCGTCGGGGCTCTGCGCTGCGACCATCGCCGGGAAACACAGCACCCAGAGCCAGTGG
>JBILEB010000143.1:0-19473 GCA_044352295.1 Myxococcaceae bacterium | reverse complement strand
AAATCAGCGTGGAATGTGGACCAGCCGGGTTCAGACCAGCCGGCGCTGCGTTGCGAACGACTCGATGCCCATCTGCGGCCCCGAGGGGAGCGCGTAGAGGGGGCACTTGATGCAGGTGAAGCTCTGCCACCCGCGACGGACAGCCTCGTCGAGGCAGTTGTCGTAGTGGGAGCAGTTGAGGTTCCGGTGCTGCTCGACCCCAAGGCGCTTGGGACCGGCCTCAGGGTTGATGCTCTGCGGTAGTTCGGTCGGACACGGCTTCATGTAGGTTCGGCCTCCCTGGGAAACTCCCCCCAAACTGCAATTCGCGAGATGCGAAATCACTCACTCGTTCGTGTAGCTCTTCGGTGCTTCTTCTCGTGAGTCACTCCGAGCCTGGATCGACTGGCGGTTCTGTCTACTTCTCCCCCCGGGCTCTGAGGCGTCGCGCACCGTATGGACCGCCGAGGCGGTGGGTCAAGGTGGTGAGCGCGGAATCCTTATCGGATTCACTCGGTTTGCTGCTTGTGACTGCGGATTCGATGAGGCGGCGCAGCGTGTACGGCAATCCCGAAACGAATGTCAAACCACCCCCCCGATGGAGGGGCGGTGCGCTCGCGCTGGTGCTCCTCTCCGCCGTCGCCCAGGCGCAGTCACGCGAGCTGCTCGAAGGGGTGCGCATTCACGCACCCGGGCTCGCGACGAAGGCCCGCGTGGAGCTCGAGGCGTGTGAGGCTTCGCGCACCTCGGACGGGGCTGCGAAAATGTGCCTGGATCGCGCTCGGTTGGCGCTGCTCACCGGCGTGTTGACGTTGTCGGAAGGTGACGCGGCGGGCGCAGCGGCCCTGCTGGCGAAGGTGGGTCCGCCGAAGAAGCTGGAAGCGTTTCATGGCTGGTACCTGGGTGAAGCGCAGGCGTGGTCGGGACAGAAGGCGCTGGCCCTCAAGACGCTGACGAAGGCCCGGCCAGCGGCGCCACCGTGGCTGTCGCGCCGCATCGAGGTGCGCGCCGCCGAGCTTCAGCTCGAGGTGGGTCAAGCCGCGAAGGCGCGGCCGGTGTTGGAGCAGCAGGCCGCCGAGACGCCCACCGCCGAGGCGCTCCTCTCTCGGGCGTTGGCCCGACTGGCGACCGGGGCGCGCGCGGAGGGCCAGAAGGATCTGCGCACGATCCTCCTCCGCTTCCCGACGCATCCCCACGCCGCGGAGGCGATGCGGCTGCTCTCGCTCGAGGCGCCACCGACCTTCACCTTCGAAGAGCAGCTCCAACGCGCGCAGGCGCTGGTCGCCCAGGGTGCTCCGATGGAAGCGCTCACCCAGCTCGACGCCATGACGCCTCCCATCGGCAAGGAGCAACGGGGCGCCACGGCCCGGGTCGCGCTCGTTCGGGCGCAGGCGTTGCTCGCGAAGGGCCGTGAGGCCGACGCCTTCGCCGCGCTCGATCTCGCGGTGGATCAAGGCCGGCCCTCCACGGCGGCCGAGGCGATGATGACGAAGGCACGCCGGCTCATGCGCGCGCAGGATCATGTCCAGGCGCGGGCCCTCATGCTGGCGCTCGACGCGAAGTACCCCGAGAACGGCAACGCGGACGACGCGGCATACCTGGGCGCGTGGCTCTCCCTCGCCGATGGGCGGGCCGCGCAGGCCGTCAGCGACTTCGACGCGTTCGAGGCGCGTCACGCGGACTCGAAGAAGCGTGATGAGGCCCGGTGGTTCCGGGCGTGGGCGCTGTTCCGCGATGGGCGGCTCGACAGTGGTCGCAATTCACTGGACGCGCTCGTGCAGGACTTCCCGCGCTCCTCGCTCGTGCCGCAGGCGCGCTACTGGAGCGCCCGCTTCGCGCAGCTGGCTCGGCTCACGCAGGTCACCAGCCGCGTCGAGGCCGACGACGGCGGCAGCATGATGGTCACGCGGGCGGTGTCGGACGGCGGCAGCCCCATCGACGTGGCCGCGGAGTACCGCGACGTCGCCCTCGCCTTCCCCGGAACGATCTACGCGGCCCTGGCGATGGAGCGGCTGCGCGAGCTCGGCCGGGAACCGCCCCAGCTCTTCACCGATCGCCCGCGAACGCTCACCGTCAAGACGCCGGCGTCCCTCGCGCTGGCCACCGAGTTGTCTCGCGCGGGGCTGCTCAAGGACGCGGCCGAAGAGGTCAGCCGCGTGGTGGGCACGGTCTCGACGAGTGAAGACGCGCTCACGCTCGGGCACGCGCTGCAACAGCTCGGCGAGTTCGGCGCGGCACACGGGCTGGCGGCGCGCTGGCTCTGGGGACCCGTCTACACGGGGCGTCGACCCGAAGCCCTCGCGCTCATGTACCCGCGCGCGTTCCAGGAGGTCGTCGAGGCTCGCGCCTCCGAGGTGCAGCTCGATCCATTCCTCGCATGGGCGATCATGAGACGGGAAAGCGGCTTTCGGCCCGACGTCGTCTCGAGCGCCGATGCCCGGGGGCTGATGCAGATCATCCCGCCGACCGCGAAGCAGATCGCCACTGAGATCAAACGACCGACGCCGGCTCCGGATGATCTGTATGCCCCGGAGCTCAACGTGCGCTTTGGCACCTGGTACCTCTCGGCGCTGCTCGAGCGCATGGGGCACCCGGCGTTGTGCGCGGCCTCGTACAACGCGGGGCCGTCGGCGGTGGCGCGGTGGGTCAGCCAGCGCGGTGCTCTGCCGCTCGACGAGTTCATCGAAGAGATCCCGTACAAGGAGACGCGCGGCTACGTGAAGCAGGTGCTCGCCGACGCGCTGATCTACCAGCAGTTGTATGGCGCTCCCTCGACGCCGGCCCGGCTGTCCCTCGCACTGCCGACGCCCAGGGCCTCGGGCGTTCAGTTCTGACGGGTGGCTGGTCCTGATGGACCCTGGTGTCGTGCCGTCTGGGCGCGGGCGTCAGCGGGGACGTCGCCTGGTTTCAGCCGACGAGCCTTGCGTCCGAGCCGGGGTGACAGCGCACCACCTCGCTCGCACCGTGCGCCTCGAGCACCTTCGCCACCGCCGCCTCGTCGGTCGCTGACGTGAGGAGCACCGGGTTCGGGCCTGCGTCGAGCGTGAACCACACCCCGACCCCCTTCTTCCGCAGCTCGGCGCAGGCCTGGATCACCGAGAGCGTCGCGGGCTTGAGGTAGCAGAGCGGTGGATTCGCCGCGAAAGCAGTGGCGTGCATGCGCCAGGCGTTCTTCTCGGCGATCGCGCCCACGGCCTCGAGATCGCGCCGACGGATGAAGGGGATGATCCGCTTCACCTCGGCCTCCGCGTCCCTTGCCCACGCCGGGTAGTACGGAGACGTCTTCACCGTCATCCGCATCCCGTCGCGTGACTTCACGTCCTTCTCCTCGCGGCTCACCATGCCGACGAGGAGCCGCAGCTCGGGCCAATGCCCCTCGTCGAAGAGCTGCTCGCCGAACGAGTCTTTGCCGTCGGGGCGACGCCCGCGGTTCCAGCGCACGAAGCCACCCTGCACGCTCCGGCACGCCGACCCGCTGCCCTGGCGCGCGAGGACCGATTCCGTCTTGACGTCGCGCGACAGACCCGCCGCCGTCCTCGCCGCGACTGCCAGCGCCGCGAAGGCCGCCGCGCTCGAGGCCAACCCTGCCGCCGCGGGGAAGTCTCCGGACGACGCCATGTGCGCGCGCCCCAGCGTGCCCAGCTTCGCGGCCTTCGCTTCGGCACGTACGAGCTTCAGCAGCGCCACCACCCGCTCCCGCTCGGAGCCCTGCGCCACCTTGCCGTTGATGCGCACCTCGTCGTCACCGCGGGCCGAGTCGAACTCCACCGTCGTGGTGACCGCCAGCGGCCCCAGCGTGACCGACAGGCTCGATTGGTGCGGGAGGATCAGCCGCTCCTGTCGTTTGCCCCAGTACTTCACCAGCGCGATGTTCGGGTGCGCCTTCGCCGTCGCCTTCATGTCGTTCCTTTACAGGGCGCGCGGGCCGGACAGCTGGCTCACGAAACACCGCACGCCTTCGTTCATCAGCTTCGCCACGATCGGCTCCGGCTCGCGGAACAACCCCAGCACCGCGCCGCCGTCGCCGCCAGCCCCGGTGAGCTTGGCGCCGAGCGCGCCGAAGCGCCGCAGCCGGTTCACCATCGCCTCCAGGCCCTCGCTCGACAGCCCGACCGCGTTGAGCAGGCCCTGGTTCACGTTCATCAGGTCGCCGAGCGTCTCGAGATCGCCCGCCTTGACGGCCGACGCGCCCTCACTGGCCACCTTGCCGATCTCGAGGAAGAGCCGCTTGTACCGCTGGGGCCACCGGGCCTGGCGCTCGCGCAGCGCTGCGACGGTCGTCTTCGTCGGAGGCCGCTCCCCGACGATCGCCACCAGCACGCGCACGGGGATCGGGCTCTTCACCACCCGCACCGCGCCGCGACGGAAGAGGATCATCTCGCCGCGCGCCGAGGTGGTGTGATCGACGCCAGACGGCGTGCCGTGGAACTCCTTCTCGAGCTCGAAGGCCACGCGCTCCACCTCGCGCATCACCGGCGGCTTCCTGGTCTTCGCCTCGAGCAGCACCTTGCTGACCGCCACCGAGAGCGCGCCGGAGCTCCCCAGCCCCATCGAGAGTGGAAGATCGGACTCCAACGTGACGAGCACCCTGGGATGGCCCGTGGCCTTCGCGGCGCGGGCGAACGCGCGCTCGAGCGAGTGGGCGTGCTCGGCCTTCAGGCTCGTCGGCAGCTCGAGGCTGCACTTCGCGGCCGGCACCGCCCAGGCGCGCACCCCTCGGGAGATCGGCGCCGCGAGCGCGGGCTGGCCGTACACGACGCCATGTTCTCCGAGGAGAATCACCTTCCCCGGACCAAACGAATGAATGTGAAGGCTCACGGCGGTGGGACTACCCGGCCTCGGTGGCCGCGTCACGCATGAGGTTGGCGAGGATCTCCTTCGCCTTCTCGACCTTCACCTGACCCGTCTTCACCAGCGCGTTCGTCACCTGCTCGATCCAGTGCCCGCGTGCGCCCGCGGTGACCGCCACGCAGCGCGCGTGCATCGCCATGTGGCCCTTCTGGATGCCGACCGACCCGAGCGCGCGCACCGCGGCGAAGTTCTGCGCGAGGCCGACCGAGGCCATGACCATCGACAGCTCCCGCGCGCTCGTGGTGCGGAGGATCTTCAGCGCCGCCTGCACCTGTGGGTGGATCTTGATCGGCCCGCCCACCGTCCCGAGCGCCAGCGGCAGCTCGATGCGTCCGACGAGGTGCGCTTCTTCCAGGGTCCACGTGGAGAGCGGCCGGTACTGGCCGTCCCGCGCGGCGAAGGCATGCGCGCCCGCCTCGATGGCCCGCCAGTCCTGCCCGGTGGCGATGGCCATGGAGTCGATGCCGTTCATGATCCCCTTGTTGTGCGTGGCCGCGCGGTAGGGATCGGCCACGGCGAAGCGGCTCGCCTGCACGATGCCCTCGGCGATCGCCTCACCGGACATGTCGAAGTCAGCCAGCGACGTGACGGGGATGCGCACCATCGAGCGCGCGAGCCGGCGGTCCGCCAGGTTGCTCAAGATGCGCAGATACACCTTGCCGCCGGTGATCTGCTCCACGAGCGGCGCGATGCCCTCGGCCATGGTGTTGATGAGGTTGGCGCCCATCGCCTCCTGGGTGTCGATCAGCAGGTGGAGGACCAACAGCGGCTCACCGCGTGGTCCTTCGGGCGCAGGGAGGACGCGGACCTCGACGTCGCGGGCGCCACCACCGCGGGTCATCAGCGAGGGATGGAAGCTGTTGGCGAGCGCGAGCAGCTGCTCCTTGTGGGCCACGAGCTTCTTCGACGCTTCGGACGGGTCACCGTAGCCAGTCACCTGGACCTGGCCGATCATGATCGGATCGTCGGCCTCGGCGGTGAAGCCCCCCCCCTCGCGGGCGATGCGCGCGGCGAAGCTCACCGCGGCGATGACCGAGGGCTCCTCGACCACCATCGGCACCACGTAGTCGCGACCGTTCACCAGCAGGTTGAGCCCGAGGCCCATCGGCAGCGTGAAGACGCCGACCGCGTTCTCGATCATCGTGTTGGCGAGATCGCTGGTGAGCCCGTGCCCGCCCGCCATCGCGTTCGTCTCGTCGCCCGTCAGCTTGAACATGCGTGAGACGGTGCCCAGGCGCTCCGCGACCGGCAGCTTGTGGAACCCGCTCAACCTCGACGTCACGCCCTCACCCATGGTGTCTGTCTCCTTCACAACGAGGCCATCCAGTCTTTGAGCGCTCCGGTGATCACCCGGGGCCTGGTTCGCAGCTCGGCGGGAGTCCGGCTCCCGGTCAGCATGAGGGCCTGCTTCAGCGCGGTGACGAGCGTCGTCATGGCCTCGTGCACCTTCGGCACCCCGCCCTCCTGGTGCGCGCGGAACAACGGGAGCGCGAGTCCCCCGACATCCGCGCCCAGGGCGATCGCCTTGGCGACGTCGAGGCCCGTGCGCATGCCACCGGCCGCGATGAGCCTCACCCCGGGCCCGACCGCCCGACGCACGCTGGCGACCGCCGCGGCCGTGGGAATGCCCCAACTGGAGAACTGCGCGCCCACCTCGCGCGCGACACCTTCCGCCCGCAGTTGCTCGACCCGGACCCAGCTCGTGCCGCCGAGGCCCGAGACATCGAGGTTCCGCACGCCCACGTCGATCAGCCGCCGCGCGACGTCAGGGGAGAGGCCGCAGCCGGTCTCCTTCACCAGCACCCGGTCCGCGCCCAGCGCCTTCACCAGCTCGCCGATCACCGCGTAGCCGCCGCGGAAGTCCCGATCACCCTCGGGCTGAGTGAGCTCCTGGCCGGGATTGAGGTGCACCGCCATCGCGTCAGCGCCGATGCCGTCCTTCAGGCGCTGCACGCCGTCCACGCCCAGTCGTACGGCCTGGACCAGCCCGATGTTTCCGATCAACACCGTGGTGGGCGCGACGTCGCGAACGGCGAACGTCTTCGTGAGCTCCGGGCGCTCGGCCATCGCGCGCTGGCTGCCGACGCCGAAGGCCACGCCGAACGCCTCGGCCACCTGGGCGATGTCGCGGTTCACCTGCATCGCGCGCTCGGTCCCGCCGGTCATGCCGGTCACCAGCAGCGGCGCGTCGAGGCGCTTGCCGAACAGGGGCGTGGAGAGATCGAGCTCATCGGCCGCCAGCTCCGGCATGGCGCAGTGCACCAGAAACATCTGCTCGAAGAGGGTCGTGTTCTCGACCGGCGCCACTTCCTCCTGGGCGCACAGGTCCAGGTGAGCGTCCTTGCGACGGGCGGTGGTGTCATCGACCGGCATGTGAAGGGGCGGCGTAACAGACATCAGGTCCTCGGGTAACGCACGAAACCGGTTGATCTCACTCCGGTTGTCACTGAACGGTCATGTAAGTAACGCGGTCAGTCGATCACCGCCCGTCAGCGGCGTGACGACGGACGGTTGGCGGGGCGCTGGCGCGGGCGTACAAGCACCCACATGCAGCCGGTGTGCGTGTTCCTGCAGCGAGGCGAGTACGAGGCGGTGCACCAGGGCCTCTCGATCGCCGCGGCGGCGGCCTCGATGGGCCGGCCCGTGGAGCTCTACTTCTTCTGGTTCGCGCTGGAGCGGCTGGTGCGTGATCGCCTCGATGAGCCGGATCTCGACCGCGACGACGTGAACGCGACGATGGAGCTGCGTCAGGTGCCGACGTGCCGGCAGCTCCTCGATGTGGTGCGCGACTCGGGCCTGGCGACGGTGCTCGCATGTACGGGCTCGATGGCCTCGCTGGGCCTGACGCCGCCGGATGTGGAGCCGAAGGTCGACGTGCTGATCGGGTGGACCTCGATCCTCAGCCGAACGCAGGGCGTCACCGATCGCTTCTTCACCTGACGGTGAACTCGGCTAAGTGCCGAAGCGCGATGCTGACGACGAAGACGATCGACTCGCTCCTCGAGCACAACAAGGCCTGGGCGCGTCGACGCGTGGAGGAGGACCCGCAGTTCTTCAAGCGGCTGCTGGGGCTGCAGTCCCCGAAGTTCCTGTGGATCGGCTGCAGCGACAGCCGGGTGCCCGCGAACGAGATCACCGGCACCGAGCCGGGCGAGATCTTCGTGCACCGCAACGTGGCGAACCTGGTGGTGCACACCGACATCAACCTCCTCTCGGTGCTCGAGTACGCCGTCACGCAGCTCAAGGTGGAGCACGTGATCGTCTGCGGTCACTACGGCTGCGGTGGCGTGCTGGCGGCGATGCGGCGCAACTCGTTCGGCGTCCTCAACAAGTGGCTGCGCAACATCAAGGACGTGTATCGGCTCCATGAGCCCGAGCTCGATGCCTGCCCTGACGAGGACTCCCGCGCGCGCCTGTTGGTCGAGCTCAACGTGCGCGAGCAGGTGCTGAACCTCGCGAAGACGTCGATCCTCCAGAAGGCCTGGAAGTACGAGCACCGGCCCGTGCTGCATGGGTGGGTGTACGGACTCGAGAACGGGCTCATCAAGCCGCTGATCGACATGCAGCCGGGGCACGATCTGCATCCGCTCTATCGGTACGAAGATCTCTGAGCGGTCAGGGCGCGGAGTTGCCGGGCGCTGGCGAGAACCCGGACGTCCGCCGCGGCGGCTCGAGGTTCTGCAGGTTGTAGAGGTTCACCGCGCGAAGCAGGAACGTGTCGGAGAGCTGGTTGAACAAGACGCCGCCGATCGACACCACGGCGCCAGCGAGCAGCGCGATCGGCAGAATCGGAAAGAGCGCGCCCGCCGCGAGCCCGACCACCAGCCCGACCAGCATGCCGACCGGTCCCGTCACACCGAGGACCAACCCGGTGATCCGCAGGCCCTGCACCCGCACCAGCTCGTCCTCGCACACCACGCAGCCCTGGAAGTACTTCGGGGCCTCTTCGCCGAAGAAGCCCAGCTCGAGCTCGGCGCCGTCCTTGAGGAGCCGCAGACCGCCCAGCCGGGAGTCCTCGAAGGGCGCGACGCGGATTAACGAGGGCTGTTGCGCGAAGGCCGGCGCGACGAACAGGTTCAGGAGGAACACCCACCGCATGTGGGGAACCCTGACACCCTCACTGGCGTGAGGCCAGCATCTCACCGCGGGTCGAGCGCGCGCATCACGTCCGGGAAGCGCCGGGCCCACGAGGACTCTTGGTGCCCTCCTTGCGGATCTTCTCGAACGAACAGGGATTGGCCTCGCTCGAAGCCAGCGCGCTCGAGCACCACGTCGCGGATCTCGTTCAGCGCGAGTGGGCTGAACGTCGGCCACCCCGGCGGCGGCGAAGCCCCATCATCAGCGCCAGCGCCACTACCGCTGAGGCCCCACCGCCCTCGAACCCGGTCGCGCACGAACAGCCCTGCGTCATCTTCGGCCCCTCGACAAGGAACGACTGCACCTGACCGTTCCCCTCTCCCGCCTCGCTCGTGGCGAACATGCAGAAGAAGTACTCGCCGGGCGACAGGCCCTTGAGGGTCTCCTGCTGGGGCACTTCGGTGAAGCCAGGCGGCAGCGTGTTGCCCAACACCGGCGCCCGGGAGGCGTTTGGCATCGTCGCGCAGGACTCCGAGCGCGTCGTGCTGTACTTGAACGCAGCCGTCGTGGTGAGGCCCTGGGGGTTCACCGTGCCCGTCAGGAGGATGCTCCCATCAGGCTGGAGCGCCGAGGCGAGCGTCTTCACCGACGGCGGCGCCGGCCTGGTGGTGAACTCGCGCACGTCACCGAAGGCGGCTCCACCCAGGTTCGAGGCGATCGCGCAGACGTAGTACCGGGTGCTCGACTTGAGGCCCATCGCGGCCACCGAGAGCGGCACCTCGCGGCCCCCTTCGCCGAGCGCCACGCCGTCCATCGCGGGCACCCGGGTGCCGAACTGATCGTCACACGCCATCGGGCGCGTCTCGGAGAACCGGAACCACCCGGTCGCCGCCGTCCCATTCGGGTTGACGACGCCCATCAGCGTGGCGCTCGCCGACTCGACGTCCATCGCGTCGCTCGTGCGCACCACCGGCAACGGGGCGAACGAGTTGAACTGGAGCACCTGGCCAAAACGCTTGCCCAACGGGTTCTCGGCGATGGCGCAGAAGAAGTACGAGCGACCGGGATCGAGCCCGGCGGCGACTTCACCGTACGAGACATCGGTCGTCCCCGCCGGCACCGCCGTTCCACCCGTCGCCGGCACCCGCCGACCGAAGGTGTCGTCACACGTCCCTGGATCGGTCGCGGCGATGCGGAACCACGCCACCGTCGGCGCGCCCGTGGGGTTCACCACGCCGTTGAGGCGCGGCATCGGCCCGTTCGTCGCCGAGGCCGACGACGTAGTGACGACCGGAGCGCCCGGCGTCGTGAAGGCTTGCACCGTCCCGAAGGACGCACCCACGACGTTGCTCGCCGCCGCGCAGAAGAAGTACCGCGTGCCGGGCATGAGGCCGGTCACCGCGTGGCTGAACGCCTGGTTCATCGCCGCCGCGGAGAACACGACGCCGCTCATCGCTGGGAACCGCGTACCGAACGTGTCGCTGCAGGTGCCCGGGTTGGTGGTGCCGTAACGGATGTAGGCGACACCATCGGCGCCTCCGCTCGAGCTCACCGTGCCGTCGAGCGTCGCCTGCGTGCCCGAGGTCGCCTGCGCCGTGCCCGTGACGACGGTGGGCGCGCGCGGCGTGGTGAAGGAGATCACCGTGCCGAAGGTGGTGCCGGCCGACGAGGTCGCGCCCGCGCACACGAAGTACGTCAGGCCGGGCATCAGCCCCATCACCGGTTCAGAGAAGCTCGTCGGCGTCGCGCCCACCGGAATCGGCGTGCCACCCGTCGCCGGCGCGCGCGTGCCGAAGGTGTCGCTGCACGAGCCGGGATTGGTGACGCCGAAGCGGAAGAAGCCGGACGAGGCCGTGCCGTTCGCGAGCCCGGAGCCGTTGAACGTGGCGCTGAGGCCCGTGACGTTCGAGCTCGCCAGCGTCGTGGCCGAAGGCGGCGCCGCCCCGGTGGTGAACTGCAGAACCGCTCCGAAGGCCGTCCCGACGCTGTTCGTCGCGACGGCGCAGAAGAAGTACGTCACGCCCGGCTGGAGCCCCGTGACGGCCTGGGAGAACGCCTGCGCCGTGCCGCCCGTCCCCAGCGCGGCGCCACTCGACGTCGGCGCCCGCGTTCCAAAGGTGTCGTTGCAGGTGCCCGGGTTGGTGGTGGCGAAGCGGAAGTACCCCGTCGTCGCCGCGCCGAAAGGAACGCCGGAGCCATTGAGCGTCGCGCCGTTCGAGCTCACGCTGCTGGCGGCGACCGTCGTGACGGTGGGCGGCGCGAGCGTGGAAAAGGACAACACCGTCCCGAACGAGGTGCCCACGCCGTTCTGCGCGATGACGCAGTAGAAATACGTCGTTCCTCCGGTCAGTCCGCTCAGGCCCGAGGTGAAGGTCTGCGCAGTGGTGCCGCTCCCCATGGCTGTGCCGCCCGTCGTCGGGAAGCGCGTGCCGAAGGTGTCGTTGCAGGTGCCAGGGCTGGTGGTGGCGAAGCGGACCCACGCGGTGGTGGCGTCGGCGTTCGAGTTGATGGTGGCGCCGACGAGGGCGGTCGTCGAGGTGACGTTCGAGGCCGAGGTGGTGGTGACCGACGGCGCGCCCGGCGTGAAGAAGGTCAACAGCGAGCCCAGGCCCGTGCCGTTTCCGTTCTGCGCGATGACACAGAAGAAATACGTGGTGCCGCCGGTGAGCCCGCTCAGCGTGGTGCTGATGGCCTGCGCCGCGGTGCCGCTCCCAACGGAGATCGCCGCCAGCGGCGCCCGCGTGCCGAAGGTGTCGTTGCAGGTGCCCGGGTTCACCGAGCTGAAGCGGAACCAGGCGTTGGTGGCGTCTCCGAGCGGGTTGACCGACGCGTTCAGCGTGGCGCCGCTCGTGGTGATGCCGGTGGCGGCCGCGGTGGTGACGGTCGGGCCCGTCGGCGTGGTGAACGACAGCACCGAGCCCAGCGTCGTGCCCACCGCGTTCTGGGCGATCGCGCAGAAGAAGTACGTGGTGCTCGGCGAGAGGCCGGAGATCGACGCGCTGAAGGGGCTGGCGCCGGAGGCCGCCGGAACGACGGTGCCTCCGCTGAAGGGCGCGCGTGCGCCGAACACGGTGTTGCACGAGCCGGGGTTGACGGTGCTGAAGCGGAAGTAGCCGGTGGTGTCCGAGCCCCGCGGCGTGGCGGAGCCGTTGAGCGTCGCGACGCTGCTCGAGACGGCCGTCGCCGCGAGCGTAGCCACCGCTGGAGCGCCCGGCGTGTCGAACGTCACCGGCGTGCCTGCGCCGACGCCCACCGCCGACGAGGCGAACGCACACACCCAGTACGAGGTGCCTGAGGTGAGCGCGGTGATCGGCTGGGAGAATGGCTGCGCCGTCGTCCCGGAACCGAGCGCGCTCCCACTGCTGAACGGGACCCGGGTTCCACCCGTGTCCGCGCAGGTGCCGGGGTTCGACGTGTAGAGCCGGAAGTAGCCGGTGGATGTGGCGCCGTTCGGGTTGCCGGTGCCGTTCAAGGTGGCGGTCGTCGAGGTGACGCTCGTGGCGGCCGTCGTCGTCACCACCGGCGCGGCCAGCGTGGTGAAGGTCTGCAGCGACCCAAAGCGCGTGCCTTCGGAGTTCTGGGCGATGGCGCAGAACCAGTACTGCGTCGACGAGGCCAGCCCGGTGAGCGCCTGGCTGAAGGGCGTCGGCGCCGAACCTGCACCCAGCGACGTCCCACCCGTTGCAGGGAACCGCGTGCCGAAGGTGTCGTCACACGCGAGCGGATTGGTGGACGAGTACCGGAACCAGCCCGTCGTCGCGGACAGGTTCGGCGTGGCGGAGCCGTTGAGCGTTGCGGTGGATCCCAACACCGACGACGCGGCGTTGGTGACGACGGCCGGCGGCCCCTGGGTGGCGAAGCTCAACACCGTTCCGAAGCTCGTCCCCACCGCGTTCTCGGCGATGGCGCAGTAGAAATATGTGGTGCCCGCGGTGAGCCCGGTGAGCGCCACCGAGAGGGAGACGCTGCTGCTCCCGCTGCCGAGCGCCGTGGCCATGACCGGCGCGCGCGTGCCGAAGGTGTCGTTGCAGGTGCCGGGGCTCGTGGTGGCGTAGCGGAACCAACCCGTCGTGGCCTGGCCGCGCGGGTTGACGGTGGCGTTGAGCGTCGCCGTCGTCCCCGCCACCAGGGTCGCGGAAGAGGTCGTCACCAGCGGTGCGGACGTGGTGGTGAAGACCTGCACGGCACCGAACCGGGTGCCGCTCGAGTTCTGCGCGATCGCACAGACGTAATACGTGGAGGCCTGCAAGAGACCGGTGACGGGCTCCGAGACGGTCTGCGCCGTCGATCCGCTTCCAACGGAGATCCCTGCGGCCGGCACCCGCGTGCCGAAGGTGTCGTTGCAGCTCGAGACGAACAACGTCGAGTACCGGAACCACGCCGTGGTGGCGCCCAGGTTCGGGTTGACCGTCGCCACGAAGGTGGCGGTGGTGTTGGTGAAGGTGGTGACAGGTGACGTCACGACAGTCGGCGGCCCGGGCGTCACGAAGGTGACCGGCAGGCCGACCGACACGCCCGCGGTGTTCGAGGCGAACGCACACACCCAGTACGGCGTCCCGGCGAAGAGGAAGCCGGTGGCCGCGGTGAAGGGAACGGCGGTGCTGCCGGACCCGAGCGCGGTGCCTCCGGACGACGGGGCCCGCACGCCACCCGAGTCGACGCAGGTGACGGGATCGACGGTGTAGTAGCGGAACCACCCGGTGGACGCCGCGTTGTTCGGGTTCGCGGTCGCGTTGAGCGTCGCGCTCGACGAGGTGACCGCCGACGCCATGCCCGTGGTGACCGTGGGCGCGTTGAGGGTGGTGAACTGCTGCACTGTTCCAAAGGACGTGCCGACGACGTTCGAGACGATGGCGCAATAGAAATACGTGGTGCCGTTGGTGAGGCCGGTGATGGGCTCCGAGTACGAGACGGCGCTGGTGCCGTTGCCGAGCGCATCACCACCAGTGGCCGGCGCGCGCGTGCCGAAGGTGTCGTTGCAGGTGCCGGGGTTCGTCGTCGAGTAGCGGAACCAGCCGGTCGCGTCCGCGCGGTTGGGCGTGCCGGAGCCATTGAGGAGCGCCCCGCTGCTGGTGATCGCCGAGGCCAGCACGGTGTTGGCCGTTGGCGCGCCCGGCGTCGTCACCGTGAAGATCGAGCCGAACGCGACGCCCACCGAGTTCTGCGAGATGGCGCAGACGAAGTACGTCGTGCCCGAGGCGAGGCCGGTGACGTTCTCGGTGAAGGCAACCGGAGCGTTCCCGAAGGGGATCGCCGCGCCGCCCGTCGCTGGAACGCGCGTGCCGAAGGCGTCGTTGCACACGCCCGGGCTCGCGGTGGCGTAGCGGAACCAGGCCGTCGACGCCGCGCCGTTCGGGTTGACCGAGCCCGTCAGGGTGCCCGTGGTGGCCGTGAGGTTGGTGGGCGCGGTGGTGGTGACGGTCGGCACCTGGGGCGGCGTCGTGAAGGACAACAGCGGCCCCACCTGCGTGCCAATCGTGTTCTGGGCGACGGCGCAGAACCAATACTGGTTCCCGGGCAGCAGCCCCGAGATGGAGCGCGCGTCCACGATGGGCGACAGACCGGCGCCCACGTTGGTGCTCCCCGAGGCCGGCGCGCGCGTGCCGAAGACGTCGTCACAGGCGCCTGGATTCGTCGTGCTGTAGCGGAACCACGACGAGGTGCTGGTGCCGTTGGGCGTGATGGACGAGTTCAACGTCGCCGACGTCGAGGTGACGGGCGAGGCGGCCTGCGTCAGCACCGTGGGCAGCGCGACCGTGGTGAAGCTGACGAGGGCGCCGAAGCTGGTGCCCTGCCCGTTCTGCGCGATGGCGCACCAGAAGTACGTCGTGCTCGGCGTCAGCCCCGACAGCATCTGCGTGTACGACTGCGCGGCGTTGCCAGCCCCGACGTTGGTTCCGCCAGTGCTGGGCGCGCGGGTTCCGAAGGTGTCGTTGCAGGTGCCGGGGCTCGTCGTCGAATAGCGGAACCAGGCCGTGGTGGCGTCTCCACGCGGCGTGGCCGAGCCGTTCAGCGTCGCCCCCGTGTCCGTGATGAAGCCCGTCGACGCCGAGGTGACGAGCGGCGCCAGCGCGGGCGTGGTGAAGGACAGCACGCTCCCGAAGCCCGTGCCCACCGCGTTCGAGGCGATCGCGCAGTAGAAGTACGTCGTGCCCGGCAACAGGCCCATCGGCGTCACCGAGAACGACGCCGTCGACATGCCGGAGCCGAGCGTCGTGCCTCCGAAGGACGGCGCGCGCGTGCCGAAGACGTCGTCACAGGTGCCCGGGTTCGTCGTCGAGTAGCGGAACCACCCGGTCGCCGCGCTGCCGTTCGGAATGCCGGTGCCGTTGAGCGTCCCCGCGTTCGCCGTCACCGACGTGGCGGGCTGCGTCGTCACCGTCGGAGAGGCCGGCGTCGTGAAGGTGAGCGCCGCACCGACCCCGATGCCCACCGCGTTCGAGGCCAGCGCACAGACGAAATACGTCGTTCCCGGCGTCAGGCCCGTCACCGACTGGCTGAAGCCGAGGGCCGAGAAGCCGGCGCCCAGGCCGGCGCCGCCCGAGACCGGCGCCCGCGTTCCGTAGGAGTCGTTACACACGCCGGGATCCGTCACGCCGTAGCGGAAGTAGCCCACCGTCGCGGCGCCCAGCGGGTTGCCCTGCCCGTTGAAGATGGCGGTCGTCCCCGTCACGCTCGAGGGCGCGAAGGTGGTCACGAGGGGCATGTTCGGCGTGGTGAACGAGAGGACGCTCCCGAAGCCGGTGCCGGCCGAGTTCGTCGCCAGCGCGCAGTAGAAGTACGTCGTGCCCGGCGCCAGGCCGGTGACGTTCTCAAAGAAGAACTGCGAGACGTTCCCCGCGGAGATCGCCGTGCCGCCCGTCGCCGGTGCGCGCGTTCCGAACGTGTCGTTGCAGGTGCCAGGGCTCGTCGTCGAAAACCGGAAGAACGCCGTCGTGGCCGCGCCTTGCGGGTTGACGGTCCCGTTGAGCGTCACCGTCGTGCCCGCCACGCCCGACGCCGAGCCCGTGCTGACGGTCGGGATCGCCGGCGGCGTCGTGAAGGCGCGCGGCGTGCCGACACTGAGGCCCACCGCGTTCACCGCCAGCGCGCAGTACCAATACGTCACGCCAGGCAACAGGCCGCTCACGGTGAAGCCGTAGCTCACGGGCATCACGCCGTTGCCCAGGTTCTGATCGCTGAACGAGCTCGACGGAACGCGGACGCCGAAGCTGTCCGAGCAGGTACCCGGGTTGGTGCTCGCGTACCGGAACCACGCCGTCGTCGACGCCAGGTTCGGCCTGCCCGTACCGTTGAAGCGCACGGTGGTCGAGGTGAGCAGCGTCTCGGCGTCGGTGGTGATGGTGGGCGCCGCCGGAGTGGTGAACGTCAGCACCGTCCCGAAGCCCGTGCCTTCGACGTTGCTGGCGATGGCGCAGTAGAAATACGTCGTCAGCGGCGTCAGCCCCGAGATCGACTGCGAGTACGAGGTGTTGAACGGAATCGACGCGCCACTCGACACCGGCGCGCGCGTGCCGAAGGTGTCGTTGCAGGTGCCCGGGTTCGTCGTCGAGTACCGGAACCAGGCGATCGCGGTGGCGCCGTTCGGATTCGCGACACCGCTCAAGGTCGCGCTCGTGCTGAACAGGCTCGACACCGTCGAGGTGGTGACGGTCGGCAGGTTGGGCGTCGTGACCGAGAGGAGGCTTCCGAAGCTGGTTCCCGCCGAGTTCGTCGCGATGGCGCAGAAGAAATACGTGGTGCCGCGGGTGAGGCCGGTGACGTTCTCCGTGAAGGACTGGGAGGTGTTGCCGGATCCCAGGTTCGTACCGCCGGTCGCCGGGATGCGCGTGCCGAAGGTGTCGTTGCAGCTGCCCGGGCTCGAGGTCGAGTAGCGGAAATACGCGGTGGTGGTGGCGCCGCGGGGAGTCCCCGTGCCGTTGAAGGTGAGCGTCGTGCCCGTCAGCACCGTCACCGAGCCCGTCGAGACGAACGGAGCCGCCGCGGGCGTGGTGAAGCTGCGAATGCCGCCGAAGCCGGTGCCGACGCCGTTCGAGGCGATCGCACAGAAGTAATACGTGGTGCCCGGCGTGAGGCCCGTCGCGTCGAACGAGTACACCACCGGGGCCGCGCCGCCGCCGAGCGAGGCATTGCTGAAGCTGCTGGCCGGCAGGCGGAAGCCGAACGAGTCATCACACACGCCCGGGTTGACCGTCGCGTAGCGGAACCAGGCGGTCGTCGAGCTCAGGTTCGGGTTCCCGCTGCCGTTGAGCCGCGCGCTGGTTGCGGTGAGGAAGGTCTCCGCGTCGGTGGTGACGGTCGGTGTCGCTGGCGTGGTGAACGTGCGCACCGTGCCGAAGGACGTGCCTTCCGAGTTCTGGGCGATGGCGCAGAACCAGTACTGCGTACCGGGGGACAAGGACGTGGCCGATTGATTGAAGGCCACGAAGGTCGTGCCCGCGCCAAGCGCCGTGCCCGAGGACGATGGCACCCGCGTGCCGAAGGCGTCGTTGCAGGTGACCGGATCGCTGGTCGCGATGCGGAACCAGCCGGTCGAGGTCGCGCCGTTGGGGTTCGCCGACCCGCTCAACGTCGCGCTCGTCGAGCCCACGGAGAACGGCGCGGCGGTCGTCACCGTGGGCGCAGCGACCAGGGTGTTGAAGGAGAGAAGGACGCCCGTGCCCGTGCCCTGGGTGTTGTCCGCGAACGCGCAGTACCAGTACTGCGTGCCCGGGGTCAGGCCGGTGATCGTCTGCGAGTAGTTCTGCGAGCTGTTCCCCGCCCCGAGCGCAGAGCCACCAGACGACGGGACACGAATCCCGGAGCCAGCGAAGCAGGAGCCTGGGTTGAAGGTCCAGTATCGGAAGTACCCCGTCGTCGACGCGCCGTTGGGCGTCGCCGAGCCGTTGAGGACGCCGGTGCTGCTGGTCACCATCGTCGCGGCCTGGGTGAAGACGGTGGGCGCCAGCGCCGGCGTGGTGAACGACTGGATCGCCCCGAAGGCCGTGCCCGACGCGTTCTGCACGATCGCGCAGAAGAAGTACGTGGTGCCCGGGAGCAGGCCCGTCGTGGTGATCTGATAGGCCACGTTGACCGCGCCGCTCCCGAGCGAGGTGCCAGCGCTCGCCGGAACCCGGGTGCCAAAGCTGTCGTTGCACGTGCCAGGGCTCGTCGTGGCATGCCGGAACCAACCGGTCGTCGCCTCACTCCCGGGGTTGCCGGTGGCGTTGAGCACCGCCTGCGTCGCCTGCACGCCCGTCGCCGTGTTCGTCGTCACGGTCGGGGCCGCCGCCAGCACCGGCATCGCCCACATCACCATCACCACTGCAGTCCGTCGAAGCATCGATACACTCCTGTCTGGGGCGTCAGACCCGTGACAGGGGACAGGTGTGCAGCTTTTCGAGCCGGGCGCGACAACCCTCAAGTCACTGAAATGACTTGTCGTTCTGCGATCGTGATCACTTTCGCCCCCGCCCGAACACTCTGACTCGAGCATGGCCCTCCCCGCCTCCCCACCGACTCCCGAGACACTGGCGCAGCAGGCGGCCCGCGGAGACACCGAGGCGACCGCGAAGCTGTTGCGGCTCCTGGCTCCGGGGATGCTGCGAACCGCCCATGCCTTGCTCGGCCGGGCCCACCCCGAGGTCGATGACGTGGCCCAGCAGTCGATGATCGCGCTGGTGCAGGCGCTGCCTTCGTTCCGCGGCGAGTGCACGCCGGGCCACTTCGCGAACTCGATTACCACCCGGTTCGCTCTGGCCGCCCGACGCCGTCAGGCCACCCGCGAGTCGCGCACCGATGATGGCGTCGAGGTCGATGGCCTCTTCAGCGACGCCCGCTCGGCGGTCGATCACGTCCTCGCGGAGAAACGCCGCGCCGCGATTCGCGAGCTGCTCTCGACCCTGCCGGAAGCCCAGGCGCAGACGCTCGCGCTCCGGGTCGTGCTGGGGCTGTCGCTGGCCGAGGTCGCCGCCGCCACCCAGGTGCCGCTCAACACCGTGCGCAGCCGCATTCGCCTCGCCAAGGAGGCCCTGATGGAGCGCATCGAAGCCGACGCCTCCCTCCTCGAGCTGTTGGAGCCTTCGCCATGACGGCACCCGATCTGCACCCGGAAGAGCTCCTCGATCGCGCCGCGGCGGGGACGATCTCCGCGGACGAACGAACGCGCCTGGACGCACACCTGGCCGTGTGTCCCGCGTGTCGGTTCGAGCAACAGGCGCGGGCGGACTTCGCGGTACTCCCGGCCGTTGCACAGGTCGATGATCTCGTCACACGCGCGCTGGCGGGACTTCCTTCGGCCGCCCGGCCGATGCCCCGTCGAGCGTCGCCGATGTTCGTGGCGGCTGCGGTGGTGCTCCTCGGCTTCGGGAGCCTCGCGGCGTACCGATTTGGAGGCCCCATCGCCGAGCGACTGGGCCTCTCGTCACCGCCGCCCGCCGTGGCGCCCCCTCAGCCGACCACTCGAACGCCGCCACCGGTTGCGCCTGTGCCGGTGGAGGTCGAGCCGCCACCCCCGCTTCCGCAGCTGGTCGAAACTCCCACTCCGCTGCCGCAGGTCCGGACGCGCCCAATTCCTCCGCCGGTGGT
>JBILEB010000272.1:0-5948 GCA_044352295.1 Myxococcaceae bacterium | reverse complement strand
TCGATGGTGTCCGACGGCCTGACCGACGCCTACGACAACGTGCACATGGGCCTGTGCGCCGAGCAGTGCGCGGACTCGATGAAGATCTCCCGCGCCGCACAGGACGAGTTCGCCGTCGAGTCGACGAACCGCGCGATCCGCTCGCAGAAGGAGGGCCTCTTCACGCACGAGATCGCCGCGGTCTCGGTGCCGCAGAAGAAGGGCGACCCGATCGTCGTGCTCGAGGACGAGGGCCCGAAGAACGCGAAGCCCGAGAAGATCCCGGGCCTCAAGCCGGTCTTCAAGAAGGACGGCACGGTGACGGCGGCGAACGCCTCGTCGATCAACGACGGCGCCGCGGCCCTGGTGCTGATGAGCGCGGACAAGGCGAAGGCGCTCAACCTGCCCATCCTCGGCAAGATCGCCGGCCATGCCGCGGCGGCGCGCAAGCCGGTCGAGTTCACCATCGCTCCGGCCGACGCCATCTCGAAGCTGATGACGAAGACGGGCAAGTCGGTGGGCGAGGTGGACTCGTGGGAGATCAACGAGGCCTTCGCGGTCGTCTCCATCGCGAACAACCAGCTGCTCAAGCTCGACCCGGCGAAGGTGAACGTGCGGGGCGGGGCGGTGGCGCTCGGTCACCCCATCGGCGCCTCGGGCGCGCGCGTGCTGGTGACGCTGCTGCACACCATGAAGGACCACAACCTCAAGCGCGGCGTGGCGTCGTTGTGCATCGGTGGCGGTGAAGGCATCGCGTTGATGGTCGAGCGCTGAGCTTCGACGCCGTGTCTGGACTGAGGTCGTGGTCCATGCTCACGCAGGCCGGGTGAACACCTTCTTCAGCTCGGCCAGCACGTACACCACGAAGCCGACCACGCTCGGAATGAGCCACCACTTCAGCGGCAGTGGCTCGGTGTGGAAGAGCCGGTTCATGATGCCCAGCTCCGTGAAGGCGAGCTGGACGACGAGCATCGCGAAGGCGCCGCCCCAGACCCACCAGTTCGAGAAGAAGCCGATGCGCCACTGTGGCCACCGCAGGCTCCGGCACGCAAACAGGTAGCCGACGTCGACGATGACGATGGTGTTGACCGCGATGGTGCGCGCCTGGGCCAGCGTGAGGCCCTCGTGCTCGGCGTACTCGAACAACCCGAAGGCGGCGGCGCCCATGGCTGCCGAGACGAGCGCGGTTCTGATGATGAGAGCGCGATCGAGGATCGGCGCGTTCACCGGCCGGGGCGGGCGCGACATCAAGCCCGGCTCGCGGGGCTCGAAGACCAGAGTGAGGCCCAACAGCACGGCCGCCACCATGTTCACCCACAACAGCTGCACCGGGAGCACCGGCAGATCCGTCGCCAGCAGCATCGCCAGCAGCAGCACCACGCCCGCGCCGCCGTTGGTCGGCAGGGTCCACGCGATGAACTTCACCAGGTTGTCGTAGACGCCGCGGCCTTCTTCGACCGCCGCCTGAATGGTCGCGAAGTTGTCGTCGGTGAGGATCATCGCGGCGGCGCCGCGCGCGACGTCAGTGCCGTTCTTCCCCATCGCCACGCCGATATCGGCCTGCTTGAGCGCCGGCGCATCGTTGACGCCATCACCGGTCATCGCGACGACGTGCCCCTGCTTCTGGAGCGCGCGAACGAGCTGCAGCTTCTGCTCCGGAGCGACGCGCGCGAACACGGCGATCCGTTCTGCCAGCGCGGGCCACTCGGCCTCGGGAAGGGTCGACAGCTCGGCGCCGGTCACGGCCCGAAGCGCCCCGGCTTCGTTCCGTGCGCCTTCGAGCCCCAGCTCCTGCGCGATGGCGGCGGCTGTGACGGCGTGATCGCCCGTGATCATCTTCACCTGAATGCCAGCGGCGCGGCACTTCGCGACGGCGTCCTTCGCCTCGGGCCGCGGCGGGTCGACCATGCCGACGAGCCCGAGGAAGGTAAGGCCCGTGACGTCTGCGTGGGTGAGGTCGGCGTGGCCGTCCGGCATTCGTCGTCGGGCGACCACCAGCACCCGGAGCCCCCGGCCGGCGAGCGCGTCGACGGCCTGCTGGATTCCCTTCACGTCGAAGCTGGCGACGGAGCCATCCTCGGCGAGCGCGTCGAGGCAGCGGTCAATGAGGGCGTCGGACGAGCCCTTCACCCACGCCGTGAGCTGCCCTTTCACGTCGCGGTTCAACGTGGCCATGTACATGTGCTCGGACTCGAACGGCACCACGTCGACGCGCGGCCAGTCCTTCGCGAGCCGCTCGGTCGAGAGCCCCACCTTGCTCGCGGCGACGATCAGCGCGGCCTCGGTCGGGTCGCCTTCGACCTTGACGCCCTCGCCCGTCCACACGAGCCGCGTGTCGCAACACAAACCCGCACCCAGGAGGGTCTGGAGGGCAGGGCCCTCGGGCGCTGGAACGATCGCCGCGCCGTTCGCTTCCAGGTGTCCCGTCGCCTCGAAGCCAACGCCCGTCACCTGGAGCGACTGGCCACCGCAGATGAGCGTGGTCACGGTCATCTGGTTCTGCGTCAGCGTTCCGGTCTTGTCGGAGCAGATGACGGTCGTGCTGCCGAGGGTTTCCACCGCGGGCAGCCGGCGAATGAGGGCGCGCCGCTTCGCCATCGCCGAGACGCCGAAGGCCAGGACGATGGTGACGGCGGCCGGAAGCCCTTCGGGAATGGCGCCCACCGCGAGGGCGACGGCCGCGTTGAAGGTGTCCGCCGCAGGCTGTCCGCGGACGAGACCGAGCCCAAAGAGCGCCGCGGCGACGCCGAGGATCACCCACACCAGGAGCTTCGAGAGCTGGGCGATGCGACGGGTCAGCGGCGTCTCGAGCGCCACCGTGTTGGCCATCAACGTCGCGATCCGTCCGGCCTCGGTGCGATCGCCGGTGGCCACCACCACGCCCTTCGCCTGGCCCCAGGTGATCGCGGAGCCGGCGAAGGCCAGGTTCTTCCGGTCTCCCAGCACGGTGTTCTCTGGCAGCAGCGCCAGCGACTTCTCGGAGGGGACGGATTCTCCGGTGAGCGCGGCCTCTTCGGCCTCGAGATCCTTCGAGCTCACCAGCCGCAGGTCGGCCGGCACCGTGTCACCCGATTGGAGCGCGACGATGTCACCGACGACCAACTCGGCGCTGGGGACCCGACGGGCCTTGCCGTCACGAACGACGGTTGCCTCGGTCACCAGGGTCTGACCGAGGGAGGAGATCGCCCGCTCGGCCCGATGCTCCTGGAAAAACCCGAGCAGCGCGTTCGCCACCACCACCGCCCCGATGACTGCCGCGTCCACGAAGTCGCCCAGCACGGCCGAGAGGACGCCCGCGCCGATGAGGACCACCACCAGCGGCTGAATGAACTGCTCGAGCAGCTTCTTGACCCAGCTCGCGCCGCCGCGAGCCGTCAGCTGGTTCGGCCCGTCACGCTGGAGCCGTTTCGCGGCCTCCGCGTCGCTGATCCCCGCCTCCGCCGACGAAACCTTCGCCAGCACCTCTTCCACCGGCAACGCGTGCCACGCCATGGACCCCCTCATGTGGTCGGAGGCCCCTTCAGGCAAGCCGGGCGAGCAGGGAGCCTCGTTGCGACGCACAGCACCGTGGCCACCCACGGAACGCAGTTGTCATCGACCGACACCTCAGGAAGAACGAGCGCCATGAACAAGGTCGTCGCTTCGGCCGACGAGGCCGTCAAAGACATTCCCGACAACGTCACGCTCATGTCCGGCGGGTTCGGCCTGTGCGGGAACCCCGAGAACCTCATCACGGCCCTCCACCGGAAGGGCGTGCAGGGGCTGACGATCATCGCCAACAACTGCGGGACCACCGAGCTCGGCCTGGGCGTCCTGCTCAAGAACAAGCAGGTGAAGAAGATGGTCTCGTCCTACGTGGGCGAGAACAAGGAGTTCGAGCGGCAGTTCCTCTCGGGCGAGCTGCAGGTCGAGCTCAACCCGCAGGGCACGCTGGCCGAGCGGATTCGCGCAGGCGGCGCGGGCATCGGGGGCTTCTTCGTTCGCACCGGCGTCGGCACCGAGATCGCGAAAGGCAAAGAGGTGCGCGTCATCGACGGCCATGAGTACGTGCTCGAGTCGCCGCTCAAGGCCGACTTCGCGATCGTCCGCGCGTGGAAGGCCGACACCTGGGGCAACCTCGTCTTCCGCAAGACGGCCCGCAACTTCTCACCCCTCATGTGCATGGCGGCGAAGGTGACCATCGTCGAGGCTGAGCACATCGTCCCCGTCGGCGAGCTCGATCCCGATCACGTCCATGTCCCGTCGGTCTACGTGAAGCGCATCGTGCAGTCGTCGGGCCTCCAGCGGTGGATCGAGCGCCGCACGGTCCGCCCCCGTCCTTCCTGACTTCCGGAGCCACGTCATGCCCTTGACCCGTGAACAGATCGCCCAGCGCGTCGCCCGTGAGCTCCGCGACGGCTTCTACGTGAACCTCGGCATCGGACTGCCGACGCTGATCCCCAACTACATCCCTGCCGGCGTCGAGGTGGTGCTCCAGAGTGAGAACGGCATGCTCGGCACCGGCCCGTATCCGTACGAGGGCGAAGAGGATCCCGATCTCATCAACGCGGGCAAGGAGACGGTGACGGCGCTCCCCGGCGCGGCGTACTTCGACTCGGCCGCGAGCTTCGGGATGATCCGCGGCGGCCACATCGATCTCGCGGTGCTCGGCGCGATGGAGGTCTCGGAGTTCGGTGACCTCGCGAACTGGATGATCCCCGGGAAGATGGTGAAGGGCATGGGCGGCGCGATGGATCTCGCGGTCGGCGCCAAACGCGTCATCGTCGCGATGGAGCACGCCACCAGGGAGGGCGGGCACAAGATCCTGAAAGCCTGTCAGCTCCCGCTCACTGGAAAACGCTGCATCAACGCGATCTGCACCGATCTCGCGTGGATCGACATCGGCGCCGATGGCCTGACGCTCAAGGAACTCGCGCCCGGCGAGACGGTGGAGTCGGTGCAGAAGCTGACCGGGCCGACGCTGAAGCTGGCCGCCGAGCTGAAGACGATGGTGCTGTGAGCGCGCCGCGCCGGCTCGTCACGCTCGAGGCGGCGCTCGCCGAGGCGCGGATCGTCGCCAGCCGCGCGCCCACCGGCTTCGGTCCGGCGATGGCCCACTGCGCGCAGTCGATTCAGTGTTCGATCGACGGCTACCCGAAGCCCGCGTCCTGGCTCGTTCGTGCGCTGATTGGTCCGCTGGTGCTCAAGCGCTTCCTGGGCCGCGGGTTCATGCAGCACGACACCCGGGCGCCGGTGCCTGGTGTGCCTCCGCCGGTCGACACGCTCTCTGCGTCGGAAGGCCTCGCGGCGTTGGAGACGGCGTCTGTCCGCTTTCGCGCCCACACCGGGGCGCTGGCGCCGCACTTCGCCTATGGGCCGGTTGGGAAGGGCGCGTACGAAGCCGTGCACGCGATGCACGTTGCGAATCACCTCGACGCCCTGACCGTGTAAGCTTTGCCGCACCATGCCTGACAAGCCTCCCAAGCCAGCCCCGTCGCCGACGCCCGCCCGCCGGGCCGAGCGCCTGCAGCACGAGCTGCTCGTCGCCTACCGGACGGTCGACGGGTTCATCACCGACTGGGCGGTGAACATCAGCCGCGGTGGCATCTTCATCAACACGCGCAACCCGCTCTCGGTGGGCAGCGTGGTGCGCCTCATCATCTCGTTGCCCGACGCGGCGTTCCCGTTCGACCTCACCGGGCGCGTCATTCGGGTGCAGCCGCACGATCCGCAATCCGATCAGACCTCGGGCATGGGCATCGAGTTCATCGACGTCGATGACGAGAAGCGCGCGCGTCTCGAGCGCTTCGTCGATCGGCTCCGCGCGGAGCTGCCCGACATGAAGCCGACGAAGAAGTGACGCTTGCGGCGTCTCGAGCTCTCCATCGATCGGTTGTCGAAGTCAGGTGACGGCGTGGCCGACGTTTCGGGCCGCGCCGTCTTCGTGTCAGGTGCCGTCCCGGGCGATCGCGTGCTGGCCGACGTGTTCG
>JBILEB010000024.1:0-56640 GCA_044352295.1 Myxococcaceae bacterium | reverse complement strand
ACGCCAGCGCCACCTCGCAGCTCAACGTCGGAGCGCAGCAGGCGCGGGTGCGGCTCGCGCCTCAGCAGAACGCGGTCGCCGTGGCCAAGGGCAAGGCGTACTTCCACCAGCTCGGCGCCTCGTGGGCGATTCGGCCCAACCTCTTCGACCCGTTCTGGCGCGCCAAGCTGCACCCGTTCCGAGACGGCGACGAGCTGCGCGCGGCCCTCGAGCTGGCGGGCGAACGCAACCCCGACCTCGCGGGCGAGCTGCCGGTGGAGGGCAAGCGATGAACCCGGCTTCGTCTCGTCGTGGCGGCGCCGCCGTCGAGCTCGCGGTGCTCTGCCTCGTGCTGGTGCCGCTCATCATGTACGTCATCTTCCTGGGCGAGATGTTCCAGATGAAGTTGAACGGCCAGGAGGCTGCGCTCCAGGCGCCGTGGGACTTCACCCTCGTCGACTTCTCGAACCCCTCGAAGAAGGTCGACCACGACGGCACCGTCGCGCGCCAGTCACGGCGCACGTACTGCGACCACTCGGCGGCCTACAACAGCTACTCCATTTCCTACGATTGCAGCGACGACGTACACCACACCTCGTTCACCGCGCACGAGTGCTGGCTCACCAGGCCCGGCCAACAGGTGCAGTGCACCATCTCGACGCGGCCGCTCACCGGCACCGGCGAGGGCATTCGCGTCATCGGCGAGAGCTTCCCATCGGGGGGCGTCGTGTCCTGCAGCAGCCGGCTGGGCGTGATGAACTACTACCTGCCCAACAAGTTCCTCGAGAACTTCACCACGGTGAACGTCTCGGAGAAGCGCCGCATGGACTCGCGCTGGGCTGGCACGGGCGGCGCCGCGGGCTCCGAGGCGCCGCACACCGACGCGAAGAGCAACACGGGCGCCAAGGGCTTCGCGGGCAGCCGCGCGACCGGCGACACCTCCACCGGCAGCGGCGGCAGCTCGAGCGCGAGCCTCAACTTCTTCTCCCTCGGCCGCACCGAGGTTCGCATGATGACCGACACCTGGGCCGTCACGCACATGAACAACGGCAACACGGGCATCGAGTCCATCGACCCCAACCAGATTGAGCGCAACCCCACCGCGATTGGCCGGGCCGTACAGCGACCCGAGGTGAAGAGCGACGACCCCGCCCAGGCCGGCCACCACCCCGTCTACGACCGCCTGTCCAAGGTGTACTGGAAGGTGAACGCCCAGGGCCTCCGGGCCTCGAATGACTGGCACGGCACCATGAAGGACTTCCTGCACTCCGACTCCCAGGAGGACCAGCCCAGCATGGGGCGTCGCCCCGACCGCGGGAACGGCGACCACATGAGCACGCCGTCGATGCGGTTCCAGAAGAGCACCAACCCGCAGCGGGGCGCGGGCGGGGCGTTCGCGGCGGGCTGGGGCGACTCGCGCAACAACGGAACGCGCGGCTCGGACTACTGGCAGGCGATGGACCCCAACGGAAAGCAGTGACGTGGCGCGCGGTGTTCGAATCGGGCTGCTGCTGGGAGGCACGGTGATGTCAGGGCTGGTGACGGGCGCGCTGGTGGGTCGACTGTCGGACGTGCCCGACGAGTCGAACCTGCTCGCGCTCGCCGAGGCCCAGGCGAAGCAGGCGACACCGCGCGGAGACCCGGCCCGCCGCTACGCCGATGTCACCACGCCCGACCAGGTGTCGCTCGCTGGCATTCCGCCCTACCCGGGCGCGGCGCCGCGCTCCATCACGCGGGGCTCGAGCGTCGCGGGGGTGCCGGTGTCAGCCTCGTGGTTCGCCACGCCCGACGCGCCAGCCGCGGTGCTCGCCTTCTACGAGACGGCCTTCGGCGAGCAGGAGCATGTCTCGTCACACCGTGATGGCGACGGCATCGGCTACGTGGCGTACCGTGAGGACCGCGACCTGCCTGACGGCGGCGAGGACTCGGTGCTGCGCATGGTGACGGTGGTGCCGCAGCGGGGCGAGACGCTGGTGCTGGTGTCGAACAGCCAGCCGCAGCGGCTCCTCGAGGTGGCGCCGGCGCTGCCGGACGGCGTGGCCTTCCCCGACGGCACCCGCGACGTGCACGTGGTGTCCCTGGGAGACGTCGAGGGCGGCGCGACGGTGACGGCGACGGTGCCGGTGGCGGCCGAGCCCGCACGCGCCGCGGTGGCGAAGACGCTCGAGAACGCAGGCTGGCAGGTGATGGGCGGTGAGGGGAGCGGCTCCATGTCGGCGCGGCGCGAAGGCGGCCGGGCGCTGGTGTGGCTCGAGCCCAGGCCCGGCGGCGCCGAGACGACGGTGGTGGTGCAGGTGCAACGCGGAGGTGGCCGATGACGACGCGTGGATGGGTGCTGGCGGTGGTGGCGTGTGGGGCGACGAGCGCGCTGGGCGAGGACCCGCAGGTGTGTCTGGCGCGGTGCCTGAAAACGGCAAAGGCCATCGAGGCCGACTGCAACCAGCACCCGAAGGTGCCCGTCGCGAACAAGAAGCAGGACTGCGCCGAGGCGCGCAAGACGCTCGAGTCGATGTGTCCGGCCGAGTGCTCCGGCAAGCCCCCGAGGGACAACGGCCATGACTGAAACGACGCGACGACAGCGGGCCCTGGCGCGGGCGAGGCGTTCGCGCGGTCAGGCGATGGTGGAATACAGCATCGTCTCGCACGCCATTCTGCTCATCGGCGCGACGGGCATGCTGGGTATCGGCCAGTACCTGCGGCTCTTCGAGGCGCTCAACACGTACCTCGAGAGCTTGTACTTCGTGGTGACGGCCGGCGCGATGTGAGGCGCCAGCTCGGCGACGTTCTGGACCTCGCGCGAGCGAACGAGGCCTGGCGTTCGTGGCAGCGCACCCCCGGGGCTTGATGAAGAAGCGGTCCGAGGCGGGGGCGCGACTCGACGGGAGCCGTCATTCCATCCGAGGTGTACACGCTCGAGTCATTGACCGTCGGGGCGCTCGAGTTGCGCGACGTCGAGGTCGCGGTCATCGACGCCACCCCGGAGATGCGGCGCGCGATGGGCCTGACCACGCCTGCGATTCTCGGGACGAAGGTCGTCGAAGCTGGTGCGTGGACCTTCGCCCTCGCGACCAGTCGCTGGGGGGCCCGCGACACGACGAATGAGCACCTCATCGACCCACCCGGCCTCGAGCCCCGCAGATGATTGGTGCGGTGGTCATGGAGCCGAAGGGGCCTGCGCATGCGGAAGACGTCCTCCTCGTCGGCACCACGGCCAGGTGACGCTGCGTTGACCCGTCGCGCGGGGTCGAGGCGCAGTCGGCGACGTTCAATGAGCGGCGTGCGCCCATTCCCACGACGCTGGCGACCTCATCGTGGGCGCCGTTGCTGTCCTCACCCGTCCTTCCGCATCAATCCGAAGAAGACCGGCCGCGAGCTCCCACTCGCGGTGGTCGCGCGCGCGACGTTGCCGTTGGGAGCTGGTGATGTCGACCGCGAGGGTGAGCGCGAAGGACGACCCGGGTTCCGCGCGTGGCTGCTCGAGGTCGACCAGCCCCTCTCGCGGAAGCTCACCGTGCCGGCCGCGGGGCCGAAGACGGCGGCGCTCGTGATACCCACCGCGCCAGGGCCGCGCTGACGCTCTTCGCGCTCGTCGCAGCCAGCGCGGCCAGCACCGTCGGGCTCGCCGGCTCGAGGCGCAAGTCGACGCCGTCACCCAGCCGTCGTTCGAGGAAGCCCTTCAGCTCGGGCATCGTCGCGGCCCCTGCCTCGGTCAGGACGCAGACGGCCCACGCCCCGCGCGACCGCTGAATGGTCGCGGCCTTGACGCCCGGGCGCGTCGACAGCTCGGCCTCGAGTGCATCGAGCGAGAGCCACGTCGCGTCGAGGCTCTTGACCCGCCGGCTGGCACGGCCCGACACCTCGAGGCGCCCGTCGGCGCCCAGCGAGGCGAGGTCTCCCGTGTCGTGCCAGCCGTCAGGCGACGGGTCGCCACACCAGGCTGGTGTGCGCACGCTGAGTCGGCCGTCGTCGATTCGGCACTCGGCCCCCGGGAGCATCACGCCATCGATGGCGAGCCCGGGGCCGGCCTCGGTCATCCCGTAGCCGACGTGCAGACGGCCTGACGCACCGACCCACGCATTCGCCGCTTCGCGAAGCCGTGGACTGACGGGGGCGCCACCCACGAGGACGCAGGTCGGCCCTCTGGCTGCGGGGGGCGCAGCGTCGAGCACGAGCTCGAGAAGCCGGGGGACCGCGCACCACCAGGTCGCGTCGGCCTCGGCCAGCCGGGAGGCCAGCGAGCGCGGCGACCACGTGCCGCTCAGCGGCGCCAGCACGAGGGTCTGCTGGGCGACGAGTCCCAGGAGCAGGTCGAGCACCAGGCCGAACGCGTGGGTCCACGGGAGCGTCAAGACGCGCACGTCATCGCGGCCCGGCTGGAGCACGGCGTGGTGGGCCTCGAGCTGCCAGCACAGCGCAGCCTGGCTCAACAGCACCTGCTTCGGGGCGCCCTCGCTCCCGCTGCTCTCGAGCAGAACGCCCGATGGCCCCGCGGCAGCCCGCCGCTCGATGGGGCCGCCCGAGAGCTGACCCTGGGCGTCGACCCGCCAGGCTGATGGGAGAGGCGGCTCTGCGCTGTCCTTCACGGGGCGCCACACCAGCCCACCGGAAAGGCACGCGAGGAGCCGAACGACGGCCGACCGGCCCCTGGGCATGGCGTCTTCGATGACGTCACCGGGCCGCGCTCCGGCCTTCCGCCAGGCATGCCAGGTCTCGAGCGCCCGGGTGTGCAGCGAGGCCGCCGCCAGCACCGTCTCGTGGCCATCGACGTGCTCGACCAGCACCGGCACGGCCGAGCTGGAGCAGGACCGGGTCAGCCACGCCCAGAGCGGCCTTCCGTCAGCCACGGGGAGACTCCAGCAGGGCCACCCGTCGCCGCCATGCGCCAGGCGTCAGGTGCTCCGGCACCTCGCGGCCCGCTCTCAGCACGAGCGCGCGTTCGGTCACCAGCTCGGCCACCGCCAGCCCCTCGGCTGCGACGTCACACGCTTGCTGGACCATCGTCAGCGCGTTCATGCCGCACGGCACGACGTCCTGGTTGTTCCCTTCACAGGAGAAGCTCATCACCCGGGACGGCATGGCGAGGCCCCGCAGCCGCTGGCCCAGGGACGAGAGGAGCTGGTGCAGCCCCTTCACGTGCGAGCGCCCGTCGGCCTCGAGGTTCCGCGGCAGGCCCTGGTTCGTGGCCGGGTCCATCAGCAGCAGCACCTGCCGGTCGACCAGCTCCACGAGCCGAAAGACGACGTCTGCCATGAGGTCGGCGGCGTGCGCCACGCCGAGCGCATAGAAGTGGCCGCCGTGCCAGATGGCCGGCGCGGCGCCCTCGAGCACGAGCGGGTTGTCGGCCACGCGAAGGGCCTCGGTCAGCAGGCGCTCCCTGGCCGCCGCGAGCGCCCAGCGACTGCCCCCAAGCACCTGCGGAGCGCACCGGACGGAGTAGCGGGCCTGAAGCGGGCGATGCGTGGCGGGGACGGGGCGAGCGCCGCTGTCCAGGGCGCGCTCCTTCATCGCGAGGACGATGGCGCGGCCGGCCTCGACGACGTGCCAGTCCTGGCCTGGAACCTCGAGCCCATCGGGGCGGAAGGGCTCGTCGTCGAAGCCGAGGCCGAGCGCGGCGGCGGCGGTCACCTCGTGCGAGCGGCTCAGCAGGTCGCCGACCCGCTCCGCGAGCTCGACGCCGAACGACGCCATCATGGCATTGGTGTTGACGAGGCTGAGCACGTCTCGGGGCCCGGGCACCTCGCGCCGTCCTTCGGCGCGCTCGAAGACGGGAGCGACGGCGTGGGCCATGGGCACGAGGTCTCCGCTGGCCCCCAGGCTTCCCCAGGCCGGGACCGCCGGCACCTCGTCCGCGTCGGCCAGCGCGAGGAGCCGCTTCACCGTCTCCGGGTGGGTGCCACTGAGACCTCTCGAGGCCTTGTAGGCCTGCAGTCGCAGCGCACGCCGGACGACGGCTGCAGGGAGCCGCGGGCCGGTGCCGACACAGAGATAGTCGAGCAGCTCGAGCTGGTGGCCGACCGCGTCGCTGGCCGCCAGGGCGGTCACGTCGTTCCCGAAACCGGTGTGGAGCCCGTAGACGGTGACGCCCGGCTGCGCCTTGAGCCGCTCGAGGCGCTGCCACGCCTCGTGCACGCGCGCCTCGTCTGCCTCGCTGAAGGGCCAGGGTGCCTCGCGCCGGCCAGCCTCGACCAGCAGGTCCCAGCCCGGTTGCGGCTCGTTGGTGAGTTCCACGGACTCGATGCGACTCATGGTGCTCCTCCCGCCCCGCAGCCGCTCGACAGAGCGGCGAGGTCATCGCCGAGGTGTGCGCGGCTCTGGGGCCCTCTGCAAGCCAGACTCCAGTGTCGACGTCGACCCCCGATCTACCCGGGGTCCGCGCCGCTCCTCGACCGAGACGCGCCGGGTCAGGCAGGCCCTGACGGGGTGGCCGCGACCCCTGCTGTGCGCCACCGGCGTGACGTTCGGTTGAGGTTCGGTTGAGGCCTTCGCTCGTCGTTTCGCAGGTCTCTGATCGACCTGGCGTCGGTCACGGGCATGACGGGCCCCTGTGCTGGCACGGCGAATGGAAAGAAGCACGTCAGGGGTGCACATGACGGGGTCGACGCAACACCATCAAGCGCTCGTACAGTCACTGGAGCAGTTGAGCCAGCTGTCTTCGACGGTCGGCGGTCACGCCACCAGCGCGCTCGCCATCGCGTCCCAGGTTCAGACGACCGTCGACCAGGTAGCGGCGGTGAGCGGCGCGGTGGCCGCGGCCGCGACCGAAATCACCGGGCGTGTCGATCAGTCGACCAGCCTCGCTGCCGAGGCGAGGGCGCGCGCAGGTGACGCGACGACCGCGATGCGCGCGCTCGCCGAGGCCTCGCACGCCATCGAGCAGATCACCCGCTCCATCGAGCGCATCTCGGAGCAGATCAACGTGCTGGCCCTCAACGCCACCATCGAGGCCGCGAGGGCCGGGGCCCTTGGAACGGGGTTCGCGGTCGTGGCGCGAGAGGTGAAGTCGCTGGCGCTGGAAGCGCGCAAGGCCACGCGTGACATCGACGCGCGGGTCTCGACGGTGTTCAGCCAGGTCGAACGCAGCGTGACGGCCGTGGGCGCCGTCGAGCAGGTCATCGTCCAGGTCAGCCAGCTCTGCGGAGCGATTCGTGAGGCGGCGGGCCACCAGGCGACGCGGCTGGCTGAGGTGGCGCAACACACCTCGCTGGCGAGCGACGGCCTCAAGTCGGTGACCAACGAGGTCGAGCGCGTCGCCGAGCTGTCGATGGACGAAGGGGCCGTGCTCGAGCTCGTCAAGTCGCGGGTGTCGGAGCCGGCCGGCGCCGCGGGCTCCACCAGCGAGCCGTTGACGGCGGCCGCGTGAGTGACGAGCGCGGGGCATGGGGCCCCCGCCAGTGGCAGTCGCAGTGAACAGGGAGAGACACCATGAGCGCAGCGCAACACCTGAGGCCGGCAGGGAACCCGGTCGAACCCGTGAGCGACATGATCGCGAGCCTCGAGGCGCAGCTCGCGTGCTTCTACGAGGAGCAAGCCCTCGCCGGCGGCAGGACGCATGGAGAGCTGATGCAGACGCTCGACAGCCTCGAAGCTCAGCTGAAGGATGTCTACGAAGAGCGCGAGCACATGGGCGCCGAGTCTTCGCCCATCATCGCCGAGGTCGACTCATCCGACGCCACCCTGGCGGTCGCGTCGCTCGAGGAGCAGGTGAAGGTGCTGCTCGAAGAGCGCAACGACGAGCAGGCGGCTGCCCGGGCCGGCGCCATCGCGGTCGACTCGCTCGAAGCCCAGGTGCGGGTGCTGCTCGACGAGAAGGCCGAACTCGAAGGCACCGTCAGCTCGCTCGAGGACCAGGTACGAGCGCTGCTGGACGAGAAGCGCGACCTCGAGGCCCAGCTCGCCGGCACTCGCGATCGCGCGCGTCGCGCGACCCACGCCCTCATCGAGCAGTTCGTCATCGAACCCTGACGTCGTCGTTCAACCCGCAGTACCCCTTTCAGGAGAGACCCATGTCGTTCTTCGATTCACAGATCCTCAGTCAGCTGCCCGCGGCGTCGCGAGAGTTCGCCAACGCCCAGCCGTTCGGCATCGTCAAGGTCACCGACGATGGCACCGTACAGATGTACAACAACTGGGAGGCCGAGATGGCCGGCGTCGCCCCGCGCGAGGCCGAAGGAAAGAACTTCTTCACCCAGGTGGCGCCCTGCACGAACAACCGCCTGGTGTTCGGCAAGTTCAAGGACGGGGTGGCGCGCGGCTCGCTCGACGCCGAGTTCAACTACACCTTCACCTACCGCATGAAGCCGACCAACGTGGTGCTGCGCCTCGTTCGGGACCCGAAGTCGAAGTCGAACTGGGTGCTGGTCGGGAAGAAGAACTGATGTTGCCCAGGTCGCGGCCGGGGCGCGAGAAGGCGCCCCGGCCACGCCGTCTCTCCTCATCACCCTGGGAGTGCCATGAAGCTCGTTGACGTCTTACGACTGCGCCTGACCGACCCGGTGCTCGAGGTCATCTGGGACGAGATGCTCGACGGGTGGGGCACCGCGAGCGACGATGAGCGCTCGATGTTGCGTGCGTGGGTGCGCCGCAAGCGGGACGACTTTCTCGCCTTCGCCGCCGAGTGCGTCGACGAAGAAGAGCTCGAGCAATACGCAGCCCTTCAGTACATCGAGCTGCGGGCGCATTGGCAGGGCATCAACAACCGCCTCAACTACTCGATGGTGACGGCGGGTTCGACCGACCCACGGCTCGTCTACCGGAGCGCCTTGATGAGCCAGCTGCTCGGGGCGCTCGAGGGGGTGCTCGACCCCGCGTCCGTCAGTCGCATCATGACCTTCCTCTCCGAGCCCATCTCGGTCCGCCGACGCGACGAGGCAGCCGCGGCATGACATGGGCCCCATGCGGCGCCCGTCTTGAGCTGCGTTGAGGCCGATACGGCCATACTCGAGAAGTCGAGCCTGAGCGGCGAGACCCGCACCCATGCCCGTGTCCGTGTCCTCCGTGTCTGTGTCCTCCGTACGCCTGACGAGTTGGGCCGTCACCGACGTCGCTGGGGTGATCCGCGCCGTTGGAGGCGGCTTCGCACCGTCGGCAGTGGGCGAGAACCTGACGGCGCTGCTGGCGAGCCGTCGCGAGCTCGCCGCCGCGAGCCATGACGAGGTCGACGTCATCGTCGTGTGGACGGCGAGCGGCGACGTCGTCCTCGAGGGCTGTCGCACTGGCGGTGGCGCGGGCGTGGCGTTGAGCCGAGGGGTCCCCATGGGGGTGCAGGCCTTCGACGGGGACGGTCAGTTGTTCCTGGTATCGGCGCCGCTCGCGCGCACCCTCGGTCTCAGCGCCGCCCGAACGGGCCCCGGCGCATTCAACATACGGCGGAGCGCCCTGGCCGTCGAAACAGGCCTGGCTCAGCGCATCGAGCAGGTCTACGCCGGCAGCGCGATAGGCCCCGAGGAGCTCGTCGTCGAGCCCGGAACCGGGGGCACCGCGTCAAGTCCAGCGCCGCAGCGGCTCGTGCTCTCTCAACACTTCGTCCCGCTCTTCGGCGGCGACGGCCTCGTCCGCGGGGTGCTGGGCCTGACCTGGGACGTGCCGGTCGGGCAGGGAGAGGAGCGCGCCGCCCAGACGCAGCGAGCGCGCTACCACCGCCTCGTCGAGGCCTCGCGCGACGCGGTGGCCTTCATCGGCACCGACGGTTCGACCCAGCTCATCAACGACGCAGCCGTGTCACTCTATGGCTATCGGCTCGAGGACTACCGCGATGACCCGCGGCTCCCGATGCGAATACTCAAACCCGAGCACCACGCCTGGTTCGCGTCCTTCTGGGCCGCTTTCCAGCGCGACGGCGTGTTCCCCGAGACGGACGTTCAGCTCGAGTGGTTCCGCAAGGACGGCTCGGAGGTCACCGCAGAGCACCGCTTCACCAACGTGCGGGACGAGACCGGCCGACTGCTGGGTTTTCTCAACCTCGCGCGCGACGTCTCCGAGCGGGTTCGCACGGAGCGGGCCCTCGAGCGCGCGCACGAGCGGCACTCGGTCGCCACCCGTCAGGGCGGAATCGCGGTCGTCGAGTTCGACCTCGTCTCGGGTCTCGTCGAAGCCGATGCAGCGCTGCTCGAGCACCTCGGGGAGCCCGGGGCGGTACTGCTCCCTGACTTCTGGGGGCGTTTCGTCCACGACGACGACCTGCCCCTCGTCATGCAGCGCCTCGACCGCGTTCGGACCGGCGCCGACGACTTCGGTCCCGACCTCGATCTGCGGCTGCGGCAGGCCACGGGAGACTTCCGGTGGTACCGGCTCAGCGCTTCCCTCGCGCCCCCGGCCCGAGGCCACGAGGGCCCGACACTCCTCGGGACGATGCACGACGTACACGAGCGGCGCGAGCTCGAGCTGCGGGTGCTCGAGGCGCAGAAGCTCGACGCCGTGGGTCTGTTGGCTGGCGGCGTCGCCCATGACTTCAACAACCTGCTCACCATCATCAATGCCACCTCGAGCGAACTGCTCGAAGAGGGCCTCGTGTCGGGCGAGGCTCGCGCGCTCGTCGAGGACGTGCTGCACACGGGAAGGAGCGCGTCCCACCTCGTTCAGAACCTGCTCGCGTTCGGGCGCAAACAGCCCCAGAACGTCACCTGGTTCGACGTGAACCTGGTGGTCACGACCGCTCAACGAATGCTCTTTCGTGCCCTGGGGCCGGAGCGGAACCTGTCCCTCCGCCTCGGCCTCGTCGATGGGCTGGTACGGGGTGACGCGGCCCAGCTCGAGCAGGTGATGGTGAACCTCGTGCTCAACGCGCGCGACGCCATGGTCGAAGGTGGCACGGTGACGGTCCGTACCGCCGAGGTGCAGGCGCCTCCCGAAGGCCTTCGGCACCCGCTGGGGCCGGGCCGGTACGTGGTGCTGACGGTCGCGGACAACGGCGTGGGCATGACCCCCGACGTGAAGGCCCGCGCGATGGAGCCGTTCTTCACCACCAAGGCCCCCGGCCGGGGGACCGGGCTCGGCCTGGCCGCGGTCTATGGCATCGCCCGTCAGTGCGGTGGCGACGTCTTCATCGAGTCCGAGCCCGGCGTCGGCACCACGGTCGGGCTGGTGCTCCCGTTGGGCGAGTCGGTCACGTTGACCGAACGGACGCAGAGCGAGGCGAGGTCGGAGCGCGGGCGGGTTCTGGTGGTCGAAGACGACGAGCGCGTGCGGCGCTTCACCAGCCGCGTGCTCACGCGGGCGGGCTTCCTGGTCGAGGCCGTGGCCACGCCCATCGAGGCCAGGCTGAGGCTCGGGGAGGCCGCGGCGTTCGACCTCGTGATCACCGACTGGAAGATGCCAGAGGGGGGTGGGCGCGCGGTGCTCGACATCGTCGAGTCCCTGCAGCCCAGGCCCCGACTCCTGGTGGTGTCGGGCCATCAGCGAGACGAAGACCTCGGCCGTTCGAAAGTCGAGGTCCTCGAGAAGCCGTGGACGACGGAGCTGTTGCTTCGAGCCGTCATGTCGACGCTGAAGGGTTGAGGGTGACAGGATGCTGCGCGTTCTGGTGGTCGACGACGACCGGTTGATTGCCGAGATGGTGAGCCGTGCGCTCCGGCGCCGCGGGGTCGAGGCGTCCGCCGTGTCGACGTTCGACGAGGCCCTCTTGCGCATCACCAGCGAGCCGCTCACGCACCTGCTCACTGACGCCCGCATGCCGGGCGGCAGCGGAATCGAGCTGGCGGCGCGCGCGCGCGCTTTCAACCCGGCGCTCCGGGTGATCGTGATGAGCGGCGCCACCCGCGCCGAGCTTGGCCTCACGGACGACTTCGAGCTGCTGCTCAAGCCCTTCGAGATCGCCGACGTCCTCAGTCGCCTCGGCGTGGCGCCGTCACCGCCCCGCTGACGAGCTCGGGCGAGGCGAGCGCCGGGCTCACGCACAGCTCCCGCGCACCTGAAAGCTCTCGCCCGTCGTGCGGGTCAGTCGCCAGCCCATGCTCTCGCAGGCCAGCCTCGAGGCGACCACCCCGAGCGTCATCAGCCCAGACACCCGGTCCTGGTGCTGCCGCTGGCTGGCGAAGGCATCGACGCTGAGCGGCTCGGGCAGCGACGCGCCGGGCGCCCGACAAATCAGCTCGAACCCGCCATCACGCTTCTGGAGTTCGATCGTCACCAGCGCGTCGGTCAGCCGGAGCGACACTTCGACGAGGTTCGACAGCAACAGCTCGACCAGGCGTGGGTCGGCGCGCGCGATGACGGGCACGACGCTCACCTCGAGCGAGACCTTTCGGGTTCGCGCCATCAGGTCGTAGCGATACCGAAGGCGCTCGACCTGCTCGTCGAGGGGCACCGCCGTGAGCTCGCTGGGCTGCGGACGGGCCACCGCGGCCGCATCGACCAGCTGCAGATTCTCGAGGAACGAGCGCAGCCCGACGGCCTCTTCGATGGCCCGGTGCAGCGTGGCACGCTCGTCGTCGGAGAAAGCGTCGTGGTGCGCCAGCTCGCCGAGCGTGAGCTGCAGCGAGGTCAAGGGCGTGCGCAGGTCGTGCATCAGCGTCGACAGCAGCCGCCGCTCGACCTCATGGCGCCGCCGCCGGCTGAAGACGAGGACGCCGGCGGTCAGCGCGCCTGAAGCCGCCGCCACGGCGAGCATCACGAGCACGGTGCCCACCTAGACGCCTCCGTCGATAGCGGTACCCGACGGCCTTGACCGTCTTGAGCGCGTTGGCGGCCTCGCCGAGCTTCTTCCTGATGCGCGCGACGTGGGAATCGATGGTCCTCCCGAGGATCTCACCGTTGCTCGAGGCCAGGCGAGCCAGCCGGTCGCGGCTGATCGCGGTACCCGGGTTGGTGACGAGCGCTGCCAGCACCGAGAACTCGGTGGGTGTGAGGTCGACCTCCACCCCCTCGAGGAGCACCTGGCGGGCATCGAGGTCGACGCGACACCCGGCCCACGCGATGGTCTGGTGCTCCCGCTGGGCCGTGACGCGCAGGTGGGCCCGAATGCGCGCGAGCAGCTCTTCGAACCAGAACGGCTTGGCCACGAAGTCCGTGGCGCCCAGCTCGAAGCTCGTGAGCCGGTCGGGCAGGCCGGTGCGGGCCGTCAGCACGATGACCGGCGCCGTGGACCTCGAGCGGAACTGCTCGAGCACCGCGAGCCCGTCACGCTCCGGGAGCGACAAGTCGAGCAAGAGGAGGTCGAACGCGGTCACCTTGAAGGCGTCGAAGGCCTGCGCCCCGGTCGTCGCGAGCTCGGGCACGAAGCCGGTGCGCTTGAGGCCCTGAACCAGACCGGCCGCGACGGCCGCGTCGTCTTCCACCACCAGAATCCGGTGCGACGTCATCGCGCTCATGCTCCCTGAGGATGCTCGCCCCGAGCCACTCCGTGTCGGGCGTTCGAGCCGTCTTCAACACCACCTCAACACGGGCCCTCTCCTCGTTGAGCACGAGAGCGCTGATGAGCGAACCAGACGCTGATGAGACCACGTCGCTGTATCACCTTCCAGTGTCGCTGCGACGCGAGGCCCTGGCGGCCTGGCGCCCCGGGCTGCTCGAGCGGCTCGGGCGTGACGAGGTGAGTCTCGACGCCTCCGACGTCGCCGAGGTCGATGGCCCGTCGCTCGAGGGGCTGGTGGCCTTCGTCCAGCACCGCCGACGGGCGGGCCAGCGCACCAACTGGAGCGGGGTGTCGGTCCTCTCCCACCACGCCCGGAGAAGGTCAGGCGCTCCGCGCACCGCGGCCCAACAGCGCGCGCAGTGCGTCGTCAGACGGTGGCGGTGACCCGGCCGCGCCGAAGACCGAGACGTCTCGTGCGCCAGCAGGAACCTCGAGCGCCGCGACGAGGACCCGGGCGGCGTCTGCCCTCGAGAGCGTTCGGGCGAGCGTGACTGGCCGGTCGCCCTGCGCGAGGTCGAGCCCGGCGGGCGAGGGCCCGTTCGTCAACAGGCCTGCACGAACCACTGCACCGTCGAGGTTGCTTGCGAGGAGCGCCTCCTCGGCCGCGCGGCGCCACGCGAGCAGGTTCCACTTCACGACGTTCAGCGTTCGGGTCAGCCAGGTCTGCCGGTGAATGCCCATCGTCGTCATGTAGACGAAGCGCCCCGTGAGGCCCGCGCGCTCGGCGGCTCGAACCGTGGCCACCAGGCCGCCGTAGTCGACCTCCTCGAGCGAGGCCTCGCGGGCGGGCCCGGGTGGAACGCCAGCGGTGAAGATGACGCCGTCGGCACCAGCCAGAGCCTCGTCGAGGACCCCGCCCGGCCTGGCGAGGTCCGCCTGGTGCACCTCGACCCGCCCGCTGAAGAGACGGTGCGCCTTCTCGGCGTTTCGCGCCACCACCCGAACGCGCCGGCCTTGCGCCAGGAGTGCTTCGGTCGCGAGCGAGCCAGTGCCTCGGGTCGCGCCCAGAACGACGATCGTCTTGCTCATGTGCAGCTCTCCATTCACGACGGAGGGTATCGGCCCGCCTCGGATTCCACGAATCGATGGAATGAATCGAGTACATTCCAGGGTGGAATGGCCATCGACGAACTCGACTTCAACCTGCTCCGCTCGCTGCATCGTCTCCTCGAGCTCCAGAGCGTGACGGCCGCAGCACGTGCACTCGGCATCGGCCAGCCTGCGATGTCGAAACACCTCGAGCGGCTGCGACGTGAACTCAACGACCCGTTGGTGGTTCGACGGGGGAACCGGCTGCACCTCACCGAGCGGGCGAAGGCGCTGCGCCCCCAGGTGCAGGAGGTCGTCCATCGCATTGGGCTGGTCCTCTCACCGCCCGCGCCGTTCGTCGCGCTCGAGTCGACGGGCGTCTTCACGGTGGCGATGGGCGACGACGTGGCCGCGGTGGTCCTGCCCGACTTCATGAAGGCCCTGGCGACGTCGTGCCCCCGCGTCGACGTACGGGTGCGCGCGCTGAGCCGGCAGACGCTCGGCCAACTCGACAGCGGTGAGGCTGACGCTGCGGTGGTGCCCGACCTGAGAAAGGAACCGAGCCTCGACCTGCCCTCACTCGACCGCTTCGTCGTCAAACCGCTCTACGACGAGCGCTTCGTCACTGCGTCGAGGACGCGCCGCACATGGACGCTCGAGGCCTGGCTGGCGGCGAGCCACGTGTTGCCGACGCCGCTGGGCGAGAATGACGTGGGCCTGCTGGACCGCGCCCTGGCGTCTCGTCAGCTCCGCCGCCGGGTCGCGCTCACCGTGCCGAGCTTCGGGGCTGCCGTGCGCGTCGTCGAACGAACCCATCTCATCGCGACCCTGCCGCGCGCCTTCGTGCGCTCGGCCGCGCCCTCGCTCTTCCTCGCCGAGCCACCGCTCACCGTGCCCCTGCCCACACCGTTGCTCGTCTGGCACCCGCGCCACTCGACCGACCCCAGACACCGATTTCTCCGGCAGGTGCTGATGGAAGGCGTTGCGCTGCGCCGCTGAAGAACCGGCGGCCAGAGGGTGCGCGTGTCGTTCCGCGTTGGTGTCCGTCCGCTCCATCGTGGGACTGGCCGGCGCGAGGTGAGGCGCTCCGACTCGCGTGGGGGCAGGTCAGCGGTTGCTCAGCGACGCGTACAGCACGCGAGCTGCTTGACGACGTTGCAGAGCGTCGTGGTCTGGGTGCCGAGAGCGCTGATGACGGCGCCTGACTGACCGGAGGAGAAGGTCGCCGGGCCACCGTAGGTCCACGCGCCGCCCGAGTTCGACGTCAAGCAACTGTTCGCTGCGCGCTGGCCGCTCGCGAGCCGGTCCTCGTCGACCCAGGCACCGGCCGCGGCGGGCCCCGTCCTGGTGTTCGAGGTGTCGTAGTCGGACCGCGTGCAGAGCGCCGCGCCGGGGTACTCGGCGTGGCACTTGGCGTTCGCCCCGACGTACCCGCCGAGGTTGCCGGTGAACGACGCGACCGTGAAGCCGCGGAAGACGACCCGGCCCGCGTTGCGGCAGCAGGCGAGCGGCTTCGACACGTTGCAGAGCGTCGAGGTCTGCGTTCCGAGGGTGCTGATGACGGCGCCCGACTGCCCGGAGCTGAAGGTCGCCGGCCCGCCGTAGGTCCACGCGCCACCCGAGTTCGACGTGAAGCAGCTGTTGGCTGCGCGCTGGCCGCTCGCGACCCGGTCTTCGTCGACCCAGGCGCCTGAGGCCGGGGGGCCCACGAAGGTGTCGGCGAGGTCGTAGTCGCTGCGCGTGCACAGGAACGCGCCGGGGTACTCGGCGTCACACTTCGTGTTCGCGCCGACGTAGCCGCCGAGGTTGCCGGTGTAGGAGGTGGCGGTGAACCCCGCGAAGGTGATGAGGCTCGCCGACAACACGACGCCGCCGTCGAGATAGAGGACCGCGCCCACAGGCCCCACCGGGCCCGTCGCCCCTGGTGGCCCCGCCGGCCCTGGAGCGCCCGACGGTCCGACCGACCCGGCCGGTCCAGCGGGACCGGTGGCTCCAGCGGGGCCCGACACGCCCGTCGCGCCGGTGGCTCCGGTTGGACCCTGCGGCCCGGCCAGCCCTTGCGGACCAGGCAGGCCTTGCGGGCCCGTCGCGCCGATGGCTCCGATGGCTCCGGTGGCTCCTGCAGGCCCCGTGGAGCCCTGCGGGCCTGGTGGACCGGGGACTCCCTGCGGCCCCGCGACTCCGGTGGCTCCTGCAGGCCCGGTGGGGCCCTGCGGGCCTGGTGGACCGGGGACTCCCTGCGGCCCCGCGACTCCGGTGGCTCCAGCCGGCCCCTGCGGGCCCTGCGCGCCGTTGCACAGCACCGTGACGCCGCCATCGCTGAGCTGGGTGATGCGGACGCCGCCGTTCGGGCACGAGACGCTGCCTCCATCGATGGCGGAGACCAGCACCGACGCGCCGGGCGGGCCGGTCACGACGCCGCCGTCGAGGACCAGCACCTGGCCTGCCGGGCCCTGCACGCCCTGCGGCCCCGTCATGCCCGGCACGCCCGGCACGCCCTGCGGCCCGGTCATGCCCGGAGGCCCCGGCACGCCAGGGTCACCCTTCGGTCCCACCGGGCCGGGCGTTCCTTCAGGCCCCGTCATGCCAGCAGGGCCTGGAGCGCCCGGGTCGCCCCTGGGCCCCGGCTCGCCCTGGGAGCCCGTGCTCCCAGCGCCCTGACACGCGACCAACGCCATCATCAGCACGAGCATCGACGAACGCAGCTGCATGCCGAACCGACACCTCACCCGGCCTCGAAGTGCAAAGCGGGTGGGTCCGCAGCCCGCTCAGGACTCACGCCTCGGTGGAGCGTCGAGCGGGAGGTCCTTCTCCTCGTTCTCCAGCGCCCACCACCTGGGGGCTCACCAGCGCTTCAGTCGAGGTACACGTCGTCGATGAGCAGCGACTCGCCCAACTGCGCCGTGCCACCCGTCGCGTCGTTGCCGATGGTGAACGGCGAGCGCACACGCGCGAGGTTGAGCCCCGGGAAGTTCGCGAGCGGAATCGACAGGCTGTGCCACTGGCCGTCGTTCTTCCAGCCGTAGTCGTTCGCCCGCACCTGCACCGTCACCTCCGGGTTCGCCGGAGCAGGCCCGAAGTACAGCATTCGCACCGCGATGGTCGTCAGGCCGGGGTCCGAGGACAACAGACTCACGTGCAGCGTCGTCCACCCGGTGAGAGACGTGGGCTGGTCCCAGAAGAGCCCGCCGCCCCAGAAGGCGGTGCCGTTGAAGTCGAGCTGGTCCGAGAACAGCCCCTCGACGCGCGCCTCCGACGGCTCCGTGCTGTAGCTGTTGCTGAAGATGAAATAGTTGTCGGGCGGAATCACCCGCGAGGAGCCGCCCTCGTAGAAGACGCCGAACGCGAGGCGCCGCGCGCCCATCACGTACGGGAACGGACCCGGCCTCACCTCGGCCGCGCCACCGTCACCGATGGAGGCCCGGAAGCCCGAGTAGTCGGGCACACCCGGGTTCGGCCGACAGCCGGCCAGGCTCACGAGCGACACCGCCACGAGCAGCGCGCGCCTCATCACCGGCCTCCGTCGCGCGGCACGAAGTCCGACGTGCGAATGACCGACGGCGCGCCACCGTCGATGCCCGTCACCAGCGCATAGCCGCGCATCGGAGACCCCAGCGCCCGCGCGCGCTGGTAGGCCAGCTGGTCGATGGAGAAGAACGTCACGCCGTCGGCGAGGAAGCTCACCGAGCCCGGGAAATAGTCGAGCGAGGCGCGGTAGCCGGCGATGGCCATGTCGCGCACCTGCTGCTCCGTCACTGACTCGTCGTACGCCCCCGTCCTCGAGATCTCGTCGAGCATCTGCGCGGCGTAGAACTGGTTCTCGCCCGTGGGCTCCTGCGTGAGCGCGGTGGCGAACCCGTAGAACGTCGGGACGCCGCCGACGGTGGCCAGCAACAGCCACCTGGTGCCGATGCCTCCGTCGGGCTGCGCGCGCAGGTTCGCCGCGCCCTCGCGGAACGGGTTCATGGGGTCGCGCAGCACCGACTGGCTCGGGTACACGCCCTCGGTGAAGTCGACGGGCTTGAAGACGAGGCCCGAGACGTTGGTGCCGAAGCGGTACTCGGCTGGCGGGCCGCACGACGCGAGCGCGAGCGCGACCAGCACCCAGCGGGCCTCAGAGGCTGAAGCGGACATAGGTCTTCACCTCCCATTCGTTTCCGACGACGAGCTGCGTGAGGTCGAACCGCGGCGAGTTGACGTCGAGCACCCGGTGCTTTCCAGCGATGCCCACCTTCGTCTGCAGCGGCGCGAACCACCGTGGCGCCTGTGCCGTCCACGCGACGTCGAGCATCGTCTGCGTGCGGAAGGTAAGGTTGAAGTCGCGGTGGTAGTCGAAGGGGCCGAAGTCGTTCAGCTTGAAGTGCCCGGTCACGACGAGCCGCGACCAGTCGAGCCGCGCCTCGACGCCCGCGCGCGTCACCAGCCGGGTGGAGTTGCCGTTGGCCTGCGCGGTGCCGCCCCACACGGCGCCGGTGACGTGCACGCCGGCGACGTTGGTGACGAATCGGCCCCACACCTCGACGAGGTCCTGCGCGGGCACCGAGTTGGGGAAGGCGAAGAAGGTGCCGTTGCCGAGCACGCCAATCGACGAGTCCATCACCGTCGGCTGGTGTTTGTAGATGACGTCGAGGCTGGCCGCGAAGGGCGCGTTCTCTTTCTGAGGGTTGTCCCACGCGAAGAACCACGTCGCCGGCGTCGGGTCGAACACCAGCATCAGCTCGGCCGCCAGCATCTCGCGGTTCGAGCGTACCCAGAACGGGTCGGCCAGCTGGTTGCGCGCGCCGGTGCCCCGGAAGAGCGTGCCGGTGCGGGGGTCGTACACGTCGGGGATGGCGGCGAGCGGCCCCACCAGCGGCTTCTGGTACAGCACGTTGGGCGCCAGCTGGAAGCTCTGCCCCAGCTGAAACACCGCGCCCGCGATGCCGTGGTAGTGGTTGCCCTGCCCGCTCTCTTTGAGGCGGAAGCCCGCGAGCGTGATGGTCTGGTCGGTCTGACTGTCGGCGACGAGGCCCCGGTACCCCGCCTGCGCGTAGAAGTTCGCGACGCCGCCCGAGAACGTCAGCTTCGCCTTCGCGCCGAGCATGTCGTACCAGCGCACCGTGTCGTTGAGCACCCAGTACCCGGAGTTCAGGTACGAGTCCGCGCCCGCGGGCGCCGCAACGGTGTTGGTGAAGGTGCGGCCGATGCGGTCGTAGCCCGCGACGATGCCGCCGGCCTCGAGCTTCCACCCGCCCGACTTCCACCCGCCGTACACCGTCGTCTTCGCCGTCTGCGGCACCGGGAGCGCCGCGCTCACCGCCGCCGCGCTGCGCTGCGCGATGTCCTGCTGGTGCATCACCGAGAGCTCCACCGGCCCGAAGGCGCGGGAGTACTTGCCGATGACGGCGGGGTTGGCGCCCCAGTAGATCTGCTCGCCGAAGGCAATCTTGAGCCCCTCGAGCGCCTTGTGCCCCGAGAAGACGATGCCGTTGGGCGCGTCGGCGTTGTAGAGGTCGACCGACGGTTGGTAGTTCGCCTCGGGGTAGAGCGCGAAGAAGTCACCCTCGTAGCCCCAGTGGTAGTGGCCCTTGCGGAAGAAGCCCACCACGTCGAACCACGACTCCTTCCACTCGAGCTCGGCCTGGTAGACCTTGAGCGTGCCGGACCCGCGGCGCTCGAAGAAGATTTCGTCGATGGGGGTGGTGGCGACGTTGCCCAGGAAGTTCATCACCACCTTGCCGCGCACGTTGGCCGTCGGCATCACCTCGACGCCGAGGAAGACCGACTGCGTGTGGTCGAAGCGCGTGGTGGCGCGCAGCGTGTCGTTGAGCCGCTGGCCGCCCGTGACGAAGGTCGACAGCTCGAAGACCGCGTCGGTGAGGTGCACCATCTTCGAGAGGGCCTGCAGGGCGCTGTTGCCCCCGATGGCGCGGTCGGCGGCGGCGTCACGTTCGGCCGTGCGCAGGTCGACGGCGTCCCAGTGCTGGGCGATGTCCCGCGCGGTGAGGCCCTCCTGGTACGGGTCGAGCGAGAAGCCACGCTGCAACACGAAGTAGGCCGCGCGCGGGTGGAGCGGAATCACCTCACCGGGCCCCGAGGGGTCCTTGGCGACGATGCCCCACCACTCCTCGTTCATGTTGTTCTCGCCCTCGACGAAGTCCTCGGCGTAGCCGCCGTTGGCCCACGAGGCGTTGCTGTCGTGCTGGTCGAGCTGCGCGTCCTGCAGGTACTTCCACCAGCCGTCGGCCCACTGGAAGGTGAAGCCGCCGATGGCGTTGCCCGCCAGCCCCTTGCCGGACGTCTGCTGGTCGATTTCGCGCCATTGGTCTCGCAGCACGCTGGCCTGCGTGAACTCGTCTTCGCGCTGCTCCTTCTGGTTCCAGGCGTCGGCGCCGAACTCGGTGAAGACGAAGGGCACGCCGAGCTTGTCCTTCACCACCTGAAAGAGCGTGCCGGCGGAGCGCCCGCGGTAGACGTTGGCGCCCATCACGTCGAGGCCCTTGCAGTAGCGCGCGATGAGGTCGATGAATTGCAGGTCACCGTTCGCCATCGCGATGGGGTGCGCCGGGTCGCGCGCCTTGATGTCGGCGATGACGTCTCCGAAGAGCCGGTAGAGCGCCTCGGCCCGCGCGTCCTGCTTCTGCTCGACGGGGAGGTTCGCGATGGCGGCGCTTTCCCAGGCGAGCCCGTAGTTGTTCTCGTTGCCCAAGAGCCACATCAGCAGGCCGGGCGTGTTCTTCAGGCTGTCGACGAGCGCCACCACCTCGGCGCGAATCACCTCGCGTGTGCGCTCGTCCGAGTAGTCGGTGATGGGCCGCCACACGCCGTCGATGGCCATGCCGTAGCGGCCCATCGTGTAATTGAGCACCGTGTAGATGCCGTAGGTCTCGTAGACGTAGCGAATCCACTTCGCGGGCATGCCCGAGTACACGCGCAGCACGTTCACGCGCCCGGCCTTGAGCAGCTTCATCTCGTGGTCGAGCGCGGCCTTGATTTCAGGCTCGGGGCGCTCCCAGAGGCTGTAGTTGTAATTGGTGCCGACGGGCGAATAGTCCCAATTCACCCCGCGCAGCATGAGCGGCTTGCCGTCGACCTCGAGGCGAGAGCCGCGTTCATCGGTGACGACCTGGATTCTGCGCCCTTCGTCGGCCATCGCCGGAGCGGCGGCCAGCAGCGCGAGCAACAGCGATGCGCTCATGAACCACCCCCCGAGAGGTGCTTCTCTCGCAGCACACGGCCCAGCCAGCGGCCGCTGTCCTTCATGGTGCGCTTCTGCGTGGCGAAGTCGACGTGCACCAGGCCGAAGCGCTTCTCGTAGCCGTGCGACCACTCGAAGTTGTCGAGCAGCGACCACACGTAATACCCCTCGAGCGGCACGCCGGCGTCGATGGCGTCGAGGCACGCGTTCAGGTGGCCCTCGAGGTACACGCGGCGCGCCTCGTCGTGCACGCGGCCGTCGGCGCCGGGGCCCACGGCATAGGCCGCGCCGTTCTCGGTGACGAAGAGGCGCCTGGGGCCGTACTCGCGGTGCACGTGCACGAGCGAGTCGCGGAGCCCCTGGGGGTACACCTCCCACCCCATGTCGGTGCGGTTCGACGGGAGCGGCTCGGGGATGAGGCGCGGCCGGTTCTGCTCCTCGGGCAGGGCCTTCGAGCGCACGATGGCGCGGGAGTAGTAGTTGATGCCGAGGAAGTCGGTGGGCGTCGCGATGGTGCCGAGGTCGCCTTTCTCGACGAACTCGAGCTGCTGCGTGTGGCCGGCGGCGGTGTACTCGGCCACCTTGTCGGCCGGGTAGCCGCGCCCGTGCAGCGGGTCGAGGTACCACCGGTGGAACTCGCCATCGAACGCGCGCGCCGCCGTGACGTCGGCCTCGCTGTCGGAGGCGGGCATCGAGGGCGACAGGATGACGACGATGCCGGCCCGCGAGGTGGCCGAGTTGCCATGGATGATGGGCATCGCGCGCCCGTGCCCGAGCATGAGGTGGTGGGCGACGCGCAGCCCGAGCTTCCAGTCCTTGAGGCCGGGGGCCTGCACACCGTGGACGTGTCCCAGCACCGCGAAGCACCACGGCTCGTTGATGGTGACCCAGTCCTTCACGCGGTCGCCGAGGCGACGGGTGACGACGTCGGTGTAGTGCTCGAACGCGCCGACGCAGTCACGCGCCGCGAAGCCACCGCGCGCCTGGAGCGCCTGCGGGAGGTCCCAGTGGAAGAGCGTCGCCATCGGACGCAGCCCGTGTTCGAGGCAGCCGTCGACGAGGCGGTCGTAGAAGTCGAGGCCCTTGCCGTTCGTCGCGCCAGTGCCCTCGGGCAACACGCGCGGCCACGCGATGGAGAAGCGGTACGCGTTGAGGCTCAGCTCCCGCAGCAACTCCAGGTCTTCGCGCCAGCGGTGGTAGTGGTCGCACGCCACCTTCGCGTCGGTGCCGTCGGCGATGGCACCTGGCTGCTGGCTGTAGCGGTCCCACACGGACTCACCGCGGCCGTCTTCGGTGACGGCGCCCTCGATCTGGAACGACGACGTCGCCGCGCCCCAGAGGAATGCTGGAGGAAGCGGCCGGCCCTCAGTCATGCACGGTGTTCCGGTTGAAGCAGCGCACGCGCCGACCCTCGGAGAGCGTCTCGAGCTTCGGCATCGGATTCCTGCACTGACTGGTGGACTCGGGGCGCCGCGAGCGCAACGGGGGCCCGCCTCCGCTGGCGGGGCTGGGCAACATCGGGTGTGTCTCTTTCGGGACGCGGGGGACACCGCGAGGGAGCGCCGACAGCAGCGCCTGCGTGGAGGGGTACGTGGGCGAGGTGGGCAGCTCGTCAGAGGGACCGTCTTCCACGCCGGCCGACCCATCGAAGGACACGTCATCGACGACCCGCCGGCCGCCCTCGTCCTTCATCAAGCCGCGGACCTGCAACAGCAGAGGCGTCGGGTTGCTCATGAGCGTCGTGAGCTTTGTGCGGCGTCCGAACAAAGGCAATGCCGGCTTCGGCATGGACCCGTGACGCGCCGCGGCGTCGCTGCGGCCCCCTGAAGGCCCTCGACGCAGAGTGTCAGCGCCCTCGCACGCAGTGCTTGCCTGCCGTTGACGACGCTCTGAGACGACCCTAGTTTGTTTGCACGCACAACAAAGTCTGCGTGTCCTCGGCCGACAGAGGACTTGTCTGCCGTGACACCACTTCACCCCATTTGAAACGGAGCCCGCGTCATGACACCTCGCCCTCGAACCTCTCGAAGCACTTCGACCGCAGTGATGGTCTTCCTCACCGCAGCCCTGGCCTTCGTGGGGTGTGACACCAGCAGCGGCGCCGACGCCGGCATGGGTGGTGGAGCTGCCGGGGGGCGCGCAGGCGGCGCCGCGGGCGGCACGGCGGGTGGAACGGCAGGCGGGACGGCAGGCGGGACGGCTGGAGGCACGGCCGGAGGGACGGCGGGTGGAACGGTCGACGCAGGCACGCCGGATTGCGCACACACGGTGCCGGTCAGCGCGGGCGGCTTCACCACCATCACCTTGAGTGAGACGGGCGTGATGCTCACCGGCTTCGGCGGCGCGGAGGACTCGCAGATCGTCGGCGACCCCGAGTGTGGACCCGCCTCGGCCAACCGCGTCGTGCAGGTCGGCCGTGCGCCGAACGCGATGACGTTCGCCGGCACCACGGTGTCGACGCTCGCGGGTAACCAGGTCGCGCGCATTCCCTTCTCGGCGGGCAACACGCTGATGAGCGTGCGCACGCGGTCGGCGGTGGCGGGCATTCGGGTGCGCCTGAAGGTGGAGGACGCGGCGGATGCGACGCGCTCGGTCGAGACGGAAGCGGTCACCACGGTCGCCAACGCCTGGGAGACGCTCACCTTCGACTTCTCCCGCCAGGCCATGGGCACGGCGGCCATCAACTTCGCCTTCACCTACAACCGCATGAGCATCTTCTTCGACTTCGGCACGGCGGGCTCTGCGGGCAACGCGCGCGCCTACTACGCCGACGACTTCGCCTTCATCGGTGGTGGCACGCCTGACGCGGGCGCTGGTGGTGGCTCGGCTGGCGGCATGGCCGGTGGTTCCGCCGGCGGTATGGCGGGCGGTTCCGCAGGTGGCGCGGCGGGCGGCATGGCCGGTGGGACTGCAGGCGGCTCGGCGGGTGGTGCGGCCGGGGGCGCTGCGGGCGGCTCGGCAGACGGTGGCGTCGCCCCGTTCGCGGTCTTCGTCGACGACTATCGCGCGGGGTCCTCGTTCCTCGACTTCGGCGGCGCCATCAACGCCGTCACGCGCGACACCACGGTGACGAACAACGGCCGCGCCTCGCTGCGCGTCGTGGGGCCCTCCTCGAGCTACACCGGTGGCGCCATCGTGGCGTCGGCGCCGGTCGACCTGCGCGCGTACAACGTCATCACCTTCTGGGCGCGGGCCTCGGCGGCGAACACCGTCGTCAACAACCTCGGCTTTGGTAACACGGCGAGCCCGGCGAGCGGTCCGCTCATCGCCGAGTTCCAGACCAACACGTTGGGCACGACGTGGACGAAGTACACGCGGCCGATTCCCAACCCGGCGGCGATGGCCGCCAACACCGGCCTGTTCTTCTTCGCAGGCGTGCCCGCGGGCGCGACGGTGTGGTTCAACGACGTGCAGTTCGAAGCCATCAGCACCGCCGAGTACAACGCCGCGGTGGGCCCGGTGACGAACGTCTCGGTCGCCTGGCCGGGCGCGCGCAACGTCACCGTCGGCATGCCCTTCCAGCTCGTGTTCGACCCCAACACCGTCTTCTTCACCTCGCAGACGGCGTACCGGGTGGGCTGGAACTACTTCGACCTGCGCTCGAGCAACCCCGGAGTGGCGACGGTGAACGCGAACGGCCTCATCACGGCGGCCGACGCGGGCATGACGGTCATCAGCGCGGGCCCGTTTGGTGGCTTCACCGTGCCGGGCAGCACGACGATTACCGTGCCCGGTGGAACGGGCCCCTCGTCACCGGCGATGCCGGCCATGGACCCGGGCGCACGGCCAGCCAATCAGGTCATCTCGCTGTACACGAGCAGCACCATCTACGCGACGCGGCCCATCGACACCTTCCGCACCCCGTGGAGCAACGGCACCCTGTCGGACTTCACCATCGGCTCGGGTGCAGGCGCGCGCGTCGTCAAGCGCTACCAGGACCTCGTCTTCGTCGGCTGGGAGTCGCTCAACCCGAACCCGTGGCTCAACGTGCCGAGCACCTGGACGCTCCACATGAGCGTGTGGACCCCGAACGCGACCAACTTCTCGGTGAAGCTCGTCACCTTCGGCAACTCGCCCGACGGCGGGACGATGGGCGGAAGCGCCGGGCCCGAGTTCCAGGTCGACCGCACCGTCATGCAGGGCCAGTGGAATGAGCTGAACATTCCCGTGTCGCTCTTCACGGGCGTCAACACCACCCGCATCGGTCAGATTCTCATCGTGAACCAGGTGCCCACGCCGGAGATGGGCACGTTCTTCATCGACAACATCTACTTCTTCCAGTGACGCAGCCCCTCCGTCGCTGACGGAACGACGGCTTCTTCGCCACCGCGCGGAGGAGCCGTTTTCGTTTCCGTCATTGCGACGACGGTGACCAGGAGCACGACCAGCGCGGCCAGGCCCACCGGCACGCGCCTGGCTTACGTCTCGACTTGACCCGTCAGCAGCGCCGCGAGCTCACCCGCGCTGGTGCGGCCGACGATGAAGGTCGACTTCGAGACGCCGCCAAACCGGTACACCTGCACGTCGGTCAGGTTCGCGTCGATGGTGCGCTTGAGCGCCGCGAAGCGCTGGGCGTTGGCCATCGAGACCGGGTCGGCGGGGTCCGCGCCGTTGATGATGCCGCTGAAGAACGCGTTCACGTCACGCACCTCGACGTTCGTCTTCGTCGAGAGCTTCCCCGAGCCGGGCAGGAGGAACGGCAACACGGCGTCGTGCTGGCCCGAGAGCTGCTGCCGAATGACGCCTTCGGTGATGGGCGCGCCGGCGAGGGGCTTGCCGGTGAGGAAGCCGAAGCGCGCGTCGCTCTCGCTCGGCAGCCACAGGTCCTTCGTCGCGGCGAGCAGCGCCGTGCGGGCGGCCTTCATCGAGGCCGAGGCCGGGACGTCGAGCGGGGCCACCTCGGCCTTGCCGCGCAGCACGAAGAAGTCTTCCTTGAGGTCGCTCGGCAGCTTCTTTCCATCCTCGAGGGACAGGGTGCCGTCGGTGCCCGCGGCGGCCTTCGCGGCGCGCTCGGCGTAGGCCTTCATCTCGGTGGCCAGCGTCTCGACGTCGACGGAGCGCTTTCCGGTCGTCTTGAAGTAGTTCACCGCGGTGTCCGCGAACATGCGGTCGGCCGTCGGCACCTTCGCCAGCTTCCGCGCCTCGGTGCTGGTGAGCTTCCCATCGGGACCGGCGGCCTTCTTCACCGCCTCCTTGAAGTCAGCGGTCCAGGTCTCGACGAAGGTACGAACAGAGGGAGTTCGGGGAATGCGGGGCATGCTGGGCTCGCGGAACGGAGGGAGCCCTTTCCATAGCGAACTGCGGCCCCGATGTCGCCGCGCCCGCTACGGCGTGGGGGCTGCGAGCTTTCCCGAGAGGACTTCGATTTCGGGCAGCGCCCGCGTCGAGTTCCAGCCGCACGTCACCTCGGCCTGCAGGCCGGTCACGCGGTACGTGAGCGACTGTGCTTCTTGCCGAAGTCCGCCTGCATCAGGGTCTCGACCCGGTCCTTCGTCGCGGCGCTCGGCGCGTACTGGACGTTCCCGATGGTGATGGGGAGCGAGCAGCCGTCGTAGGCGAGCCCGTTCTCGACCGTCGCCGCCGTCGTCGTCGAGCAGCCCGGGCCCGTGCACTCGGGCGCGCGGAGCAGGCTGACCGGCCTGGCAGAGGTTTCACCCTCGAGCGGCTGGTAGCCACACGCGGCGAGCCACGGAGGTGCGACGTGATTTCGGGGCCCTGCGTCAGCCGGCTCACGGTCTTCTGAGGCACCTCAGCGGATCGACACCGGAGCGCCGAGGGCGGCCTTCACCCGGAGGAGGCCCTCGCTCCATGAGGCCTGGGGCGCGGCGCCCGTGACGTCGGCGCTGAGCGTGACGCCGCCTCCGCCCACCTCGACCGACGTGGGACGCGGCGCGAAGAGCTCGAACACGACGGCCTTCGTGAAGAGCGTCCCTGCGGTGGCGCGGAGCGTGAGCCCCTCGGCCGTCTGCTGCTGCTCGAGGCTCGTCCCCTCGAACACGGTGAAGCGGGTCAGCGTCGAGGAGGGAACCACCCGCACCCAGAGGTCACCTGCGTCGGTGGCGAACGAGTCGAGGTCGGCGTCGGTGGCGGGCGAGAGCGTGTCGATGGTCGGCCGCAGCATCGGCACCAGGGCGCCTTCACGAACGAACAGCGGCAGCGCGTCGAGCGGCGCGGGCACCGTGATGGATGCGCCAGCCTCGCCCGAGAGGGGCTGTCCGTCGAACCAGCCCTGCCACGCCCCGGGCGGACGAACGAAGGTTCTCTGTCGCGCTCCGGCACGCTCGACCGGCGCGACGAACAGGTCGTCCCCGAGCAGGTACTGATCCGCCGGGTGCACGCCGAGCTGCGGGTACACCACGCCGAAGGGCCGTTGAATCGGGTGTCCTGTCTCCTTCATGCGCACCGCGTAGGACCAGCCATACGGAAACAGCCGTAAGTGAAGTCGAGCGAACCGGCGGTAGTGGTTCACGGCCTCGTCGTCGCGACCGTTCTCGGCGGTGAAGACCCACGGCGGCTGGCTCGAGCTGTCTCCCGTCTGCATCACCGTCGAGAGCGCCGACTGAGACACCCAGCGCATGAAGGTCTCCTTGTCGGGTGGGCTGTGTCGGTAGCCGCCGGTGTCCGCGCCGAAGAAGGGAAAGCCAGACATCGACAAGCTCTGCCCCGCGCGAATGGCCGAGGGGAGTCCTCCGACGCCGGTGAAGCGGCGGCCGCTGCGGTTGGTGAACGTCTCGCCGAAGCGCGTGAGGTTCGCGTCGATGTCACCCGGCCAGATGACGAGCCCGTCGGTCTGGCTGCCCCACTTGCCGGCGCGCGCGAGCAGGAAGCCGTCGAGGGCCCCGAGCGTGTCGCGGTAGGCGCGGTGGTACAGCCGGGTGTAGTCGTGGTGCATCGTCTTCTCGGTGCTGCCGTCGGCGAAGCGCCAGCCGGCCTGTGCGCCCGCCACGCCCGCCACCACGTCCTCCGCGAAGTCGAGCTTGAAGCCCTCGACGCCGAGCGCGCGGTAGTTCGTCAACGCCCCTCGCCAGGCCTGCGCCGCGGCCGGGTTCGTGAAGTCGAGCGGAGGACTCCAGCGGTTGAGCAGAACGCCCGTGGACGTCGGGAACCAGCCTTCCGCATCGGCCCGCGCCCGTAACGGCGCCGAAGACGGCTCGAGATAGGGCGTGTGCCAGAGCGAGAAGCGCAGGCCCGCCGCGTGAATCGTGCGAATCATCGCGCCCGCGTCCGGATACTTCGCGGCGTCGAAGTCGAAGGTGTTGACGGCGGTGGCGTAGGGCCGGTCGACCCAGATGGCGCTGGTGGCGAGGTCGAGCCGGCGCAGCGTCGCCACGTCGTCGAGCACCTCGGCCTGGTCGCGGCTCTCGTCGCGCCAGATCATCGGCCCCCACGCCCAGGTCGATGGCAGACGAATGGCGCCCGTCACCTCGAGGTAGGGCTTGAGCAGCTCGAGCGGCTGATCCGCGGTGAACAGGTGGAACGTGAGGCCCTCGCCGCTCGACTCGGCCGTCCCGAACATCGCGTCGACGAGGTCCGCTTCTCCGCGCGCAAACGAGATGACGCCGTAGCGCCGGCTCTCGAAGAAGGCGCCCCAGCCACGGGTGCCGAGGTGGAAGGTGGTGGTGACGTGGTTCTCGGTCGACGAGCTCTCGATGCCGAGGTCGGGCTCGAGCTGGAGCGGGCGAACCTTCCCCCGGTGGTTCACCTCGTCGAACCACTCCCCGAGCCCGTAGAAGCCCTCTGTCGCGTCGGTGTGCGTGCGCACCCGGAGCATCGCGACGGCCCGCGTGGTCGTGTCCGGCACGAAGCGCAGCGAGAACCCGGTAGCGGTGGCCGACACGGTGACCGTCGCGCGCACGTCTCCGTCGAACACACCATCGAGGCGAATCGAGCTCGCATCGACCTGGGTCACCGTGGCGCTGACGAGCGAGCGCCAGCGAAAGCCAGGCGGCTCCACCTTCTGGAGCACCGGGTCCTCCACCACGAGCCAGTACGGGTCGTAGCTCAGCGTGGGGTCGAGCTCGCGCACGGTGCCGACCTGGAACGCATCGGCGAGGAAGCGCACGAGGACCCGGTCTGCGCGCGAGAAGGTGAGCGTTCCGTCCGCGGTCCAGGTGAGCGTGCCGCCACGAGACGTCAGCGATGGTGGAGGCGGTGCCGGTGGCGGAGAAGGACACGCCGTGGACAGCAGCAACAGGGAACCCAGGAGCGCGCGAGCCGTCACGACGCGCCACGTAGGGCGGGGGCGACGACGACGTCAACGTGCCTGCGACGAAGTCGTTGGCGCCTCGACGCGATGGGCTTGTTTCAGAACGAAGCCATGCACCGGCCGAAGGGGGGTGCGCGAGCCTGCGCTGCGAGGGGTGCAGCGACACGTCGGGTGGCTGTCAGACGGGCTCCTTCACTCGCGCCAGCAGCATCCCGTCCCCCCTGGCGCCACGAAGTGCCTGGAGCGACACGAGCTCGAGTGCACCTCAAACAATTCTCGAAAAATCGGGGTTTCTGACGGGTTTTCCGAGAACTGTTTCGAGCTCGGGACCGCCGCACCCTTCGACGAGGCGTTCGACGCCATTCTCGATACCGACCGGGCCTCGGAGTTCGTCGAACTCCTGCCCTGAGGCTGGCGGGTGATCGGTTCTTCGGGGTCCCGGACACAGGCGGGGACCATGCCCCGACTGCTTCTTCTCTCCGTGCTCTTGATGGCCTGCGGGTCCGAGTTTCGCGATCGATCCTCCGATGACGCCGAGGTCGAACTGACGACGACCGTGGCCGACCCCACCCCACGACCGAACCCGATGCAGCCGGCGACTGGCACGCCGAACGCCGCGACCGTCGAGCTGGGGCGGCTCCTCTTCTTCGACCCGATTCTCTCCGGTGACCGCGACGTCGCGTGTGCGACCTGTCACCACCCCAGCCTCGCGTGGGCCGATGCGCGAGCGCTGTCGGTTGGCACGGGCGGGACGGGCCTGGGTCGAGCGCGCACGGCGGGAGGCCATGTCACCACCCGCAACTCGATGACGGTGCTGAACACGGCGCTCAACGGCGTCACGGCCCAGGACACCGGCCCGGACCCGACGAACGCGCCGATGTTCTGGGACCACCGCGTGCGCTCCCTCGAGCGGCAGGCCGCTGAGCCCCTGCTCGCCGCGGACGAGATGCGCGGCACCCGCTTTTCCGAGGCGACCATTTTCCCGGAGCTGGAAGCCCGCCTGCGCGCCATCCCCGAGTACGTCACCCGGTTCTCCGACGCGTTCGGCGCCGACGGCATCTCCCGGGACACCATCACGCGCGCGCTGGCGGCCTTCGAGCGAACCCTGCTCGAGCGGGACTCGACCATCGACCGTCGTGCGCTCTCGGCCGCCCAGCAACGGGGCCAGGACGCTTTCGGTCAGCACGGGTGTACGGCCTGTCACAACGGGCCGATGCTCTCGGACTTCCGGCTCCATCGGCTGGGCGTGTCGGGCCTCACCACCGGCGTTCGGGCGCCCTCGCTCCGCCTCGTGACGAAGACCGCGCCCTACATGCACGACGGCTCGCTCCCCACGCTCGACGCCGTGCTGCAGTTCTACGCGCGGGTGAATCGCCAGCTTGACCCGGCGCTCGCGCGCGTGCGCGGGTTCTCCCCTCGAGAGGCCGAAGACGTCATCGCCTTCCTCGAAGCGCTCAGCGACGGGCAATTCGACCCCTCGGTGCCACCGAGCGTCCCAAGCGGGCTGCCGGTGGGAGGCCTCTGACGTCGATTCCCGTCTTCCTCCGCGCCCATGCGATGCTGCCGGCGGTAGAACTCGAAGAGGAACTGCACGAAGCACGCAGGCCCCTCGATGCTCTCGGCGAGGTGCTGCGACAGGCCTGCAACGCCCTGACGCGGCACCAGCGCACCGGTGCGTGAGGTGAGCTCCACGCGGTCATCGATGCGGTGGCTCGCGAGCACGCCGCCGTCGGCGTGGAACTGCACCTCGGTGTCGCGCTCACGGCCCAGGGCGTCGAGGCTCTCGAAGGCGAACCCCAGTGGGTTGATGCTGGTGTGGCACGCAGCGCAGCTCCCCTGGCCTGTCTTGAGGTCGGTGCGCTGGCGGGTCGACAACGTCTGCCGCATCTGCAGGGTGTTGACGTCGGGGCCGCTCGAGAAGTTGTCGGGCGCGGGCAGGGCGATGGGCTGACAGAGGAGCCTCCGCCGGGTCGCCGCGCCGCGAACGATGGGGTGGGTCTCGCCGTCGCCGTGCAGCAGGAAGGGGAGCCGCATCAGCACGCCCTGGCGGGTCCCGCCCATCATCGCCACCGCGCCCGCGGCGACCGGGGCATGGCCATACAACCGCGCCAGGCCCGGGTGCGACGCGAAGGAGCGCCGCGACGTCATCATCTGGGTGTAGCCGCCGCGTTCGTCGAAGGTGAGCCGGGACAGGAACTGGAGCGTCTCGTCGATGGCGGCGGTGCGCAGGCCGGACGTCTCGACCCCCGCGACGAAGCTCGGCGGACCGACGGGCGCGGCACCAGCGGCATCGAGCCGCAGCCAGAAGCGGAAGAAGCGCTCGAGCTTCTGTCGCGCCAGCGGGTGAGCCAGCGCGCGTCGCACCTCGGCCTCGCGGGCCGTGGACGTGGCCAGTCGGGGTTCCGCCGCGCTGAGGACGGTGTCAGGCGGCGCGTCCCACAGCAGGAGCGCCAGCCGGTCTGCACGCCGAGGCGCCTCGAGCCGGTAGAGGAAGTCAGGGCTCTGCAGCACGAAGCGAACGACGGCCGAGAGACCAAAGGCCCGCGTCGTCCCGAGGCGGTACACGGAGACGAGCGCGTCGACCTCAGCTCGCGACAGCGGACGCCGCCAGGCCCTGGCCGCGAAGCCACCGAGCGACCGCTCGAGACATGGTTGATCCGGGGCCGGCGATGAGAGACAGGAATCGAGTGACTGCGGGGTGGCGGCGACGGTGTCTCCGAGCGTTCGGGCCACCGCGTTGAAGAGGAGCACCTGCGGCTCCGCGAACGCCCACGCCCGGTCCGAGGCCTCGAGCGCCTGGCCCAGCACGTCGGGCGGGAGCGCCGCGAGCTCGGCCTCCACCGACGCGAGCGCCGCGGCATCGACGAGGCCAGTGAGGGCGAGCCGGTATTGTTCCCGCGTCAAACGCTGCAGCGGCTCGGACGCCGTCAGGCCCGGCTGGCAGCGAAAGGGCGGCTCAGGCTCGGTCGGCGCCGGTGGCACTCCGGGCGATGGCGTCGATGGCGAACCGGGCGCAGGCTCCACGGCGGGTGACGGACGAAACGGCGACTCGCTGGCTGGAGCCTCACCGCCACCGAGCAAGGCGCCCTCGCACCCCACCAGGACCACCACCAGGACTCGCCACAAGGAACGCATGCGACCGGCCAAAGCAGGCGTCGTGCCGTGCATGTCTCCCTGTTGTTTCAACGCCTTGGAAGAAATTAAGGGCTCCATGGAGTACACCTGCCGCAGACAGGTGCTGGGTCGACAGGGTGACGGAGTGTTGGGCCAGGTCCTCGGCACAGCGGCGTTGCCTGACGGTCGACCGGAGTCACGCCCGGGCCACTCACCACGCGAGGTGCCAGGTGCGGTTCGACGCGTCCCGCTGGAACTGTGGACTCAGCCGAAGCGCCCAGGCGGCCTCGGTGAGGCACTCGGCCATCGCGTCGGAGGCAGCAGTCACACGCACGTCGACGACCTCGTCGCTCGTCGTCTCGACCGTGAGCTGTCCCGAGGCCGGCACGGCGAGCCGGTCAGCGCAGGCGGCGCGGCCAGGGGCCAGGGCCTCCTCGAGGAGCGCGCGGCGGTCGACCCCGGGTACGCCTCGGCCGATTCCGCACGTGCTGCTGAACGAGCCGCCACATCCACACGAGCCGATGCCGATGCCGCCGAGGCCCAACCCGGGGACGCCGACGCGCGACGGGGCGGCACGCGGAGGCGCCGCGAGGTACGCGGTCACCGGAGAGACGGCCTGCGCGAGGAACGCCGCCGACCGCAGCTCATCGTCCTCGAGTTGCAGGCGCAGCTCCGAGAGACCCACCGCGAGGCCCGGGAGCCGCCGCGCGAGCGAGAGGTCGGTCCCCACCACGCGGTGAAACGGACGGCCCCACACCTTGCCGGTGAGGGTGACGAACTCCGGCGGCTGCTCGGCGAGGCCATGGAGGCGAACCATCGTGCCTTCGGGGAGCGACGACTCGACGGCGACTTCGAGCCCCGACGCCTCGACGTGAAACCCATCCACGCGGACGGGCCGCACGAGGCTCAACAGGGTGTCCGCCGAGGCCTTCGGGTCGGTGGCGTGGCCGTCGACACGAAACAAGACGCCTCCGCTGGCCGAGGCGATGGGCGAGAGCGCGCCCTCGTCGTCACGCGATTCTTCCAGCGGCCCCGAGCCCCCGCCGGAGCGGAACACCAGGTGCACCACCGTGCCCGTCGGCGCGATGGAAAGGCCATCGAGCGCGTCGTCATTCGAAAACGTCGTGCGGAGCGCCTCGTCGGTGAAGGCGATGATGCGCGAGGGGCCGTTCTGCCCAACCAACGCCGAGGCCGCGAGCAAGAGGCCCTGCTCCAGGTTCGAGCCGTTTCCCGGGACCAGTCGTGCCGCGTGCTGCGTCACCAGGGCCGACACCTCGGACACGGGGACGAAGCGCCCGAACAGCCGCTCCGCGAAGCGCCTCGTCACGACGACCTCGACCTGCGCGTCGGGCACGTTCGAAAGGAGTGGCGCGAGCAGCTCGAGCTGGGCCGCGAGGCCGTCGGGGCCTTCACTATGGGAGGCGTCGAGGACGAAGACGATGCGGGGCGCGACCGGGAGCGGCTCCAGCTCGGGCGCGGCGTCTACCTCGAAGCGCCACAGCACCCGCGCCGTGGCGAGTGGCGCGGTGGCCCAGCGAACGTCGGCGACCGGCTGGGTGTGGTGCTGGCGCCGGAGGATGAAGCCGTCGTCGGTCGCCTCGACGTCGGCGCGCTCGAAGCGGGGCGGCAGGCCCTCGTCGCTGCGGGGGAACTCGACCGTCATCACCCCGGCCTCGTAGCGAGGGTCGACCTGCACGTCGTAGCCCACCGTCACCGTCTCGCCAGGCGGCACGGCGAAGACCTCGAGCGTCAGCGCGCCATCGAACAACCACTCGAGCTTCCCAATCGGCGCAGGCTCGGCGTCGCCGGGGCCGGTGAGGCGCTCCCACTCGGCGGCGACTTGCTCGATGGTGGACAAGGGCGCGCGCGCCATCGGCTCGTTTTTCCGACCCATCCGCAACGAGGTGACGATGGCGCCTGCCGGCAGGTCGATTCGTCGAGTGAAGGACTGCTCGGCGCTGGTGGCGTTGTACACCTCGCGGGTGACGGCGAGGCGCACCTGGCCGTCCTCGAAGTGGACGACGAGGTCGTGTCGAAGCTCGACGAGGCCGTCCTCCGAAGGGTGTGCGTCGACGAACGCCTGAGGCCCGCAGGCACACAGTGAGACGAGCACCCACCCGGTGGCGTGACGCACGGCGGCCTGACACCCGGCCTCTGCGCCCGGTTCCGTTCCCGCCGAGTCGCTACTTCGCCGACAGCGCCGGCCTGGGCAACGCGGGCGGCTTGCCGAAGTCGTCTCGCGCGCGGTTGAGCTCGAGCAGCTTCACCAGCACCGACGGCGCGACGGCCGAGACGTTCTGGCCGAACTGCTCGGTGTTGACGAGCGACGGGTCATCTCCGAGACCGACGATGTCCTTCAGCACGCGCTGCGACGTCGGCTTGAAGGCGTACCCGCGCACCAACTCCTCGCGGCCGTCGGCGTACACGCGGTGCACGAGCAGCGGCAGGTTGGGCAGCTGCACGGTGGAGCCGTTCGGCCGGTCGCCCAGGTTCCCCGGCAGCACCGTCACCATGAGGCCGAAGTCGCTGTCTTCTTCCTTCGCCAACTGCACCAGGCGCTTCTTGAGCTCGGCGAGCGGCTCGGGCTGCGAGGTGGTGACGAAGAGATTGCCCGTCGAGGCCTGGCTGCCGCGCGCGTGGCCGTTCGTCTTCGCGAACGCCTTGGTGGGAATGCGCGACATGTAGAAGGTCTGCAGCACGCCTTCCTTCACGAGCGAGATGGGCTGCGGCAGCACGCCGTCATCATCCACCGGGTAGTGGCCGAAGAGGGGAAACACCTCGCCCTTCGGCGACGTCCACGTCTTCTGCGTCGGGTCATCCGTGGCGGACAGGCGCGAGACCGACACGTGCTTGCCCAGGCGCTCGGTGAGGCGGCCCTGCTGACGCTGCCCGAGGTTCTCGCGCGGGAAGCTCAAGGGGCCCGACAACGTGGCGAGGAAGAAGACGGGCGCGGCCTGACCGGTGAAGAGGACAGGGCCCACGTAGTCATCGCCGGCGGCGGGCGCGGCGAGCTTCTTCTCCATCAGCTGCCAGGTTTCCTTGACGCGCTCGAGCAGGACGGCGTCGGTCGGGAGCTCGGCTTCACTGCGCGCCACCTGGCTCCACTCGGCACCCACGGGCATGCCGTCGGCGGCCTGGCCCTGCGCGTTCACCTTCACCTCGAGCTTCGTCTCACAGAAGCGGTGGCGCGCACCGTCCGAGGCCACGAAGCGCTGGCACATGAAACGGCTGCGCATCGAGACGGTGCAGGCGTGCGCTTTGGTGGACGCGCGGCACGCGGCCGAGGCGGCCTTCACCCGCGCGGCCCACGCGTCGGCGTCGAGCGTCGGAGGCTCCGCGCGCGGCAGCAGCAGCACCTCAGGGGTGCCCTTGCTCCAGTCGGGGATGAGCTCCTTCACCTGGTTGGCCTGGAGGAAGGCCCGCTTGCGCGCGATGGCCTCGACGGCGCCCTTGTAGTTGGCGTCGAAGGACAACCAGAGCGAGCGGCGCACCGAGTCGAGGTCCTCTTCAGCCGGGAAGCGGCCGCGGCCGCCGAAGGAGAAGTCGAAGCCCCCGCCCGAGAAGTTCGTGTTGTCGAACGTCTCGCTGCCGATGCGCACCGAGGTGTCGATGGAGAGGCTGCGTCCACCACCCGGCGCGGACAGGGCGCCCAGGTTCGCCGAGACGCCGAGCTCGTCTTCCACCGTCACGTACGCGCGCGCGTAGTACGGCTTGTCGGCCATCACCTTCGGGTCCGTCGCCGACGGCATCGTCAGCGTCATGGCCCGCTTGAGCTCGGCCTCCATCACGTCGATGACCGGGTCACCCGACGACGCGGGCGCGGCGGCTAACACCAGCGCGAGGAGCGCGTTCACTTGCCACCGCCCTTCGCGGGGACGACGGCGGCTCCAGCGAGCGGCGGCGGCGGCAACAGCGGCCCCTTCTCGTGGCCCTTGCCCTTGCGCTCCACCTCGAGGTCGCTGATGAGGAGGCTCGGCGCGATGGCCGACACCGGCACCCAGCCCGACTCGGCGCCGCAGAAGCCGTTGAACACCTTCGCGTCATCACCGGTGACGAGGATGCGCTCGAAGGACGCGATGGGCGTACCGACGAGGTCGACGCCGCGGACGAGCTCATCCGGCCGGCCATCGGGGTACACGCGGTAGACGATTTGCGGAATCACCTTGAAGGCCTGGGGCGCGCCGCCCGCGCGGGTGTTGGTGAAGCCGCCGGAGATTTCTTCGATGAGCAGGCCGTAGGGCTTGCCGCGCTTCTTCACCTCGTCGAGCAGCGCCGCGCGGAGCTGGTCGGCCGGCAGCTGCTTCGTCGAGTCGATGATGAGGTTGCCCTGACGGGACACGGGACGAAGGCCCGGCTGCGCGCGCCCGTGGCCGTTGGAGGTCGCGAAGCCCTTCACCGGTGAGCGCCCGAGGAGGAACGTCTTGAGCACGCCCTTCTCGACGAGGTTCACCTTCTGCGCGGGCTGGCCCTCTTCGTCGAAGAGGTAGAAGCCGTTGAGGGGCAGGTCTCCGAAGTTCCGCCTCGTCGGGTCGTCGGTGACGCTGATGAAGTCGGGGACGATTTGCTGGCCCACCTTCTTGGTGAACGTCTTGCCTTCGTCGGCATCCTTCTGGCGGTGGCCCTCGATGCGGTGGCCGAAGATTTCGTGGAAGAACACGCCGGCGGCGCGGTGGGTGATGATGGCGGGGCCGACGTAGGGCTCGATGGCGGGCGCCGCGCGCAGGGCCTCGAGGCGCTCGATGGCGCGCGTGACGCGCTTTTCGAACTCGGCCTCGGTGGGCAGCGCGTCGGGCGAGGTGGCCTCGATGGCGTCGTAGAAGTCGAGCTCCATGCCGTCGTCGGCGCGCACGGTGCCCCAGACGCCGAGGCGGGCGAAGAAGCGGGGCTCGCGCAGCTTCGCGCCGTCGGAGTCGATGAAGTAGTGCGTGGTGGACGACACCTGCATCGAGACGGACGAGCGCAGGATGTTGGGGCGCGTCTTGAAGGCGGTGGAGAGGCGACGCAGGCGGGCCTCCCAGGCGTCGCGGTCGAGCACGTCGGCGAGCGGCCTGGCCTTCGGCTCGAGGCGTTGCTGGGGCTTGTCGGTGGAGAAGTCGGGCGCCTTGTCTTCTTCGGCGACCTTCACCGCGACGTTGGCGCGCACCTTGAGCAGGTCCTTGGTGGCCGCGCGCACGGTGTCGTCGGTGGCCTTCCACAGCGCGACTTCGAGGGCGCCCTTGTCGTCGTCGATGGGCAGCCCGCGTCCCCCGCCGCCGAAGTCGAAGTCGAAGCCGCCGCGCACCTTGTGGGTGTTGTCGAGGTCGCGGGCGCCGACGCGGGCCATCACGTCGAGGAGGCGCACGCGGCCGGCGAGACGTCCTGGACGGCCGGACTGGCCTTCGAGCGCGCCGAAGCTGGCCGAGGCGCCCCACGTCTCGCCGTCGGTGACGCGGTACGAGAGGTAGTAGAGCGGCGCGTCTTTCTCACCGGGCAGGCCTTTCTTGCTGCGGGCCAGTTCGCTGGTGAGGGCCTCGAGGAGAATGTCGGGAGGAGTCGACGGCGCAGCGGCGGGAGCCTTCTGCGCCAGGAGCAACACGAGCACGGAAGCGAGCATGTGCGCCCACTGTAGCCGCCGCTCCGGTGGCGGACAGGGAAACCGTCGGACCACCTCTCCCGATGGAGGGCGAGGCTTCAGTGTTTCGCAGTCTCGAGCGCCCAGTCGTGCAACCCGAGGGCGCGCGCGTAGCCGTCGGGGGGCCCACCAAAGCTCGTCGCGCCACCCACGCCGGGAGCCAGCGGCCTGCGACGGTCGCAGTCGTTCGTGGTGAAGCGGAGCTGCTCTCGCACGGACCGGCCTTCGAGCTCACATTGAACATCGAGCGAGACGATGTGCGCGGTGGTGGTCGTGCACGACGAGGGACCTTCTGGCCGAAGGGCGAGCGCGCGCACCTGCTCGAGCCGCGCCCGAACCGAATCCGTCGTGAGTCGGCGCCTCGGTGGATCGGGCTCCCGACGCAGGTCGTCGAGGGTGACGTCGAGGTCACCGCCGGCGGCATTCCACGAGAGCCGCAGCGAGTTCGTGTCTCCGCCGAAGCAGCCCTGCGCCCCGAACTCGACCGCGAGCGTTCCCGTCGAGCCGCTCGTAAGGCACTTCAGTGGCTCCACGACGTTCGCGCCGGTGAGCCGCGCGAGGTCTGCCGCATCGAGCGTGACGTTGGTGCTTGCGTCCCAGGCTTGCGCGTCGAGCCGGGCGCGGAAGAGCGCTCCCTTCGTCGAACGGGCGAGCGTCGTCACTTCGTTGAGAAGCACCAGCTCTGCGAACGGGGCCGCCTCCGGCAGCTGGCTCAGCTCACGCCACGTGGCGCCCTCATCCTCCGAGACAAAGGCCCTCGCGGCACGAAAGCCCGTCTTCATCGTCCCGAAGGTGCGAACCGTCTCGGGGAGGGGTCCTTCTCCGCTCGCAGGGCCCGTCAGCCGTCCGACGCGCCGCTGCCCCCTGGCGTCCATGAAGACGAGCGAGTGGTCCTCGAACCACGCGGCGCCGTCACCGTGCGCGACGGGCTCGAGGTCGAGGCGCGGCTCCCAGCCGGACGGGCCTGCGTCGAACGACCGCGCGGTCACGAGGAGCCGTCGGCCTCCACGCAGGCTGGCCACCCGCAGCGGGCTGGTCTCGTCCATCTCCACGCGGCTCCACGTCTTTCCGCCATCGCGCGTGCGGAAGGTGCCGGAAGGGCCGCGAAGCCACGCCAGGTCGCGGTCGAACCGAACCAGCGCGTCGAGGGTGCGTTCCTCTGTTTTCCCATGTGCGACAGAAGGCGGGAGCGTCACGGCGCTCCAGGTTTCACCTCCATCGGTGGACTGAAAGACGTGGCCGTACCACCCGGCCACCCACACGTTCTTTTCGTCGATGAGCGACAGGGAGATGCAGCGGTCGGTGGTGGTGGTCCCAGCCGACTTCGTGTGGGTCCACGTGAGGCCCGAGTCCACGCTCCGAACGACCTGTCCATCAGAGCCGCACGTCCACACGGACCGGCCGTGGTGGTCGAACGAATACACCCATTGGTCGCTTGGCGTCGGGATGGCCTTCCACGTCGCCCCGGAGTCCACGCTGCGCAGAACCTTCCGCCCGAGGTACCCCGCGAGGAGGACCGTGCCGTCTCCCAGCACCGCTCCAGTCGCGAGGTGGTTCAGCGTGCGTTCACCGATCACCAGCGAAGGACGCTTCTCCCAACTCAGACCTCCGTCGCGGGTGACGAACAGGGAGCCGCAGGCGTCGCCCACGACTCCGTTCTTCTCCGAGGTGAAGACGAGCGCACCGAGACGGCAGTGCTCGAGGGCCGGGCCCGAGACGAGCGCCGCGAAGACGAGGCTGGTGATCATGCCCGCCCCCGACACCCTGCGCGTGGAAGAGGTTGCACCCGCGCAGGCTGCCACCACCGGGCCTCAGGCGTCGAGGCGCCACACCCCCTTCCACACCCCGCGCACCACCAGCCACAGCACCAGACCCAGCGGCGCGAAGAAGAGCGTGAGCCCGAGCACCGGCGCCACCACCCACGCGCGCACGCCGAGTCGCTGGGCATCGCGCGCCACCCACGCGCCCGCCAGGAAGTCGACCACCACGAGATGGAACCACACCGTCAGCGCACCCCACTGACTCGAGAAGAATCGGAGCACGTCGGCGAACGACGAGCCTCCCGACGGCGCCTGGCTCAACGCCCACCCATACGCGGCGCCGCCGAGCACGATGAACCAGGGTCCGAACGCAACCCACCGGGCCACGCGCCAGGTGGGGAACAGCAGCGGAATCCAGAATGGCAACGGCGCGACCTGCGCCAGCACAAACACAGTCATCGGTGACATGGAGACCTTCTTCGAGAAGACGAGGTGAACGAGCGCCCGCCATCGCGTGGGCGACGGCCGGCGAAAGCATCGGCAACGTTCGAGACGACTCGTCAGAAGCTCATGGAGCGCACGGCGAACCGCGCACGACCCTCATAGCCCAACGGGCCGTGGACGTGTTCCGAGCTGTCGCACAGGCGTTGGCAAGGCGCTCCGTTCGGCGTCCGCTCACAGGCTCAACCAGCACAGCCTCCGTCGAGCCTGGCCTGGAGCCCGTTGAGCGCCAGCGTCGCGGTCACGGTATGGTGCGGCGATGGAACCGACCGACCTGACCATCCAGATTCTCAAGGAGATCCGCGACGACGCCCGGAAGCACGCCGGGGAGGTCAATCAGCGTTTCGAGAAGATGGACCAGCGTTTCGAGCAGCAGGATCAACGCTTTGAGGCGATCGAGACCGCGTTGCGGGACATGGCCGAGCAGCTCGTCATGCTCGCGCGCGGCATCAAGACCGCGCTCGAGAGCCGGGCGGACACCGACCGCCGCCTCGAGTCCCTCGAACACCGCGTCGAGAACCTGGAGCGTGCGTCGAGCTGAACGAGCCCCCTCCCCCAGCGCGGGACTTCGTCGGGGTGCGTTGGGCGAATTGCCGGGTAACGCCGCTCCAGCAGGCGCATGGTGGGTCCCTCTCACACTCGGGGGTCCCATGTACGCAGTCGCTGGAGTCACAGGCCGGGTCGGCGCCGCTACGGCAGACGGGCTCCTCAAGCGGGGCCAGAAGGTGCGCGTGCTGGTGCGCGACGAGGCCACCGGAGAGGCCTGGAAGGCCCGCCGCTGCGACGTCGCCATCGTCGACCTCCTCGATGAGCCCTCGATGGTGAAGGCCCTGCAGGGCCTCGCAGGGGTCTTCCTGTTGCTCCCCACCCCGCCCCCGGGCGCCGACTACTTCGTCGCGCAGGACGTGATGACGAAGTCGCTCGCCGCCGCGGTGTCGAAGTCGAAGGTGGCCTCGGTCGCGTTCCTCTCGTCCATCGGCGCGCAGCACCCCGCCGGCACCGGCCCCATCACCGCGCTCCACCGGGCCGAGCTCGCCCTCACCGGCACCGCCCCCAGCGTCACCTTCGTCCGCGCCGCGTTGGCCCTCGAGCGCTGGGAGCCGCTGCTGCTCGGCGCGATGGACTCCGGCACGCTGCCCGTCTTCGGCAACCCGCACCTCGCCATGCCTCAAATCGGCGCGAAGGACGTGGGCACCCTCACCGCCGAAGCGATGGAGCTCCACAAGCCCGGCCCGCGCGTGCTCGAGATTGCCGGCGCGTCGAACTGGTCGGCCGAAGAGGTCGCCGCCGCGCTCACCTCGCTGCTGAAGCAGCCCATCAAGGCCATCGAGCACCCGGCCGACACCGAGGTCGCCTTTCACGTCGCCGCTGGCATGGCGCCGATGCTGGCCGAGGCCTTCGCGGAGCGCTCCCGGGCCCAGCTGCGTGGCCTGCTGCAGTTCTCGCATCCCCACGAGGTCAAGCGCGGCACCACGTCGCTGTTCGACGCCCTCTCGACGCTCGTCTGAGGCCGCCTCACGGGCGCAATCGCTGCAGCACCTGCTGTGCATGCGGCCGAAGAGCCGCACCAGCTCGACGTCGTCACGCACGCCCAGCTCCGACCGCGCGGCCTGGACCAGCCGATGCACCCCGGGCGTGGAGAGCCCCAACTCAGAGGCGACCGCCTTGTACGGAAGTCCCTGCGCGCGGAGCAGCAACGCGTGCGACTCCAGCCCGCTGAGCGCCGTCGATTCGAGGGCGTTGGGTTGGTCAGCGCCGTCCATGGCGGAGCGCCGCCCCGCTGGGAACCGGACGAGCTCGCTCCTCAGGCAAGGTCCGGCGAGACGGCCGGCGCGCGCCCGGCTACCGCCGCTGCGAAGTGGGCCAGCACCGCGAAGACGCCCCACCCCAACGCGAACACCACGCCGAGGTCGACGACGCCACGCCACGGCTGGGGGACCCACTTCATCGCCGCCACCAGCGCCACGATGCCCAGCGACACCGCCCAGGAGGTGATCAACCGCCGCCGCGTCGCGCCGAAGTAGCCCATGCAGAAGAAGGGCGCGAAGACGACGCGGAGCACGGTGGGCGCCTCCACCAGCGTCAACGCGCGCGCCACCACTCGCGGAGCCAGTTGCCGCTGAAAGGCCCGGTAGCCCTCGGTGTAACCAAAGAAGACGAGGCTTCCGACCACGGCGAACCGGAAGCCAGCGTCAGCGCCCCAGCCCCGCACCGCTTCGAGCACGAGCGGCCACAAGCGCACCATCGCCGAGCCCAGCAGGGCCGAGACGCCCAGGACGCCCCACGTCGTTGCGCTCCAGCCGATCAGCCTCCGCACAAAGCTGGACCGTAGCGAGGCCTCCCCGCGGCGGCATCACGACTCGGTCACCTGCCGTGCGACGTTCTGCGGCAGGCCTCGTCCTCGCCAGCGGGAGCCCTCTCCCTCCTGCCACCTCCTCGCAGCCTCGCATGGTGCTCGCTGGAGCCCGGCGGCGAGCGCTGGACGTTGCGCGTCGCCTTCCTGCGCACCAGCGGCGCGGTGTACGAGTGGAAGCTCGACCAGGCCGGTGAGGGCTCCGACGTCCTGGCCACGCAGCACCTCGAGACGTTCAAGGAGCCTCGTGCTGTCGACCTGGAAGGACCGCGGCGGTTACTTCAGCTGCGCGAGGGCGCGCATCATGAACGAGCCCGCGCCGAAGATGGCCAGCAGCGACGCCACCACGACGATGGCCTTCACCACGAGATTGGCCGGCGACGTGGCCGGGGCGTCACCAGGCCGCTGCAGCATGGCGGACGACGCCGCGGCGAACACCTCGTCGCGGCCCCGTTGCGCCCACGGGTCGTCTGGCATGTGGGCGAGGCGAAGCCGATAGAGGCGGCCGAGCGCGGGCAGGTCGGCGCGCTCCGTCGCCAGGCGACGCAGCGCCGCGTGGCGGGCCTCGTCGTCCCACGCGAGCAGCAGCTCCTTCCACATCGAGGCGAGCCAGGCCGGCGGCGCCAGGGTCGAGCGGTCGATGTTGGTGAAGACGAGCCCGCAGGTGCTGCACGCCAGCGCGGTGGCCTGCCGCTTCGACAGACACTTGGGGCAGTAGCCATCGGGCACGAGGAGGCCCGCGTCGTCCTCGGCCATGGCGCGGGCGCTCTCCACCGCGGCGGTGGTGGGTGCGCGCAGCATCACCACGTTGCTGGCCTCGGCCGACGAGGCGAGCACCAGCGCACGGGGCCCGGGCGTCTTGCGCGACAGCACCGGCATCGGCGGCGCGGCCCGGGGCGTGTCGCTCAGCGGCGGGAGCGCGGCCGTCGTCACCGGGAGCGCCGACTCGACGCCACACTTCGGACACCCGATGAAAGCCGTGTCGGCCACCACTTTCACGGCGGTGACGTCGATGAGGCGCTCGCAGCTGGGGCAGACGGCTTTCACGCGGGGCATCACCCTACCGCAGGCGTGGCCCGGCGCGATCTTCAGGTGGGGCCGGTGGCGCCGAGGTGACTGGCGAAGAACTCCAGCCCGTTCAAGACGGTCTTGACGGCTGCCTCCACGGGGTACGCCGTGGGCGCCGTGCGGCATCCGCACTCTCGGTCAGGCGTGGTGGTACAGCACCGGCTGGCACCTGCGGGTCGAAGCGCTCGGCCAGGTGAACTCGTCACATCAGCGAGCCCCCAGCAGTTGATCGTCGCCCGGCTGCACCGCACGCGGTCGTTCGCACGGCCTTCCCCCGCGCAGAGCACGAGCACCGCTGCACAGGACATGGCCCTTGCGTCCATGGCATTTCGCGTGCGCGGAACCGAGGGTGAGACACCGACGACCTCGAGCAGACTCACCAACCCCGCGTCGTTTCTCACAGACGGCGGCGAGCCCGCCCCACGCACCCCAACGGAAGGCTCCACCCAGCCCCCGCCTCGGGGTACGATCAATCCGCTCGTGACGGCCACGGTCTCATTCCAGGGAATCGGCGCCAGCCCCGGCGTCGCGGTCGGCCATGCCTTCGTCCTCGACGCGAAGAAGGTGCGCACGCCCAAGGTGAAGCTCGACCCGAGCGAGGTCGACGCCGAGGTCTTGCGCTTCAAGACCGCCATCACGCTCTCGGACAAGCAGTTCGAGGAGCTGAAGATCAAGCTGTCGACCGGCGGCGAGAACGAGCACGGCCTCATCCTCGAAGCGCACCGCATGATGCTGCACGACCCCATGTTCCTCGTGGAGGTCTCGCGGCTCATCAAGGAAGAGACCATCAACGCCGAGTGGGCCGTGCGCCGCGTGTGCCGCCGGCTGCGCCACCAGTTCGACAACCTCGAAGACGAGTACTTCCGCGAGCGCAAGAGCGACATCGAGTTCGTCGCCGACCGCATCGTTCGCAACCTCATGGGCGAGGTGGTCGACCAGGAGCTCGAGGTGCCGGTCGGCGCCATCATCGTCGCGCACGACATCAGCCCCGCCGACGCGGCCATGCTGGTGAAGACGGGCAAGGTGGGCGCCTTCGTCACCGACCTCGGCGGGCAGACGAGCCACACCGCCATCGTCGCGCGCGCCCGTGACGTGCCGGCGGTGGTGGGCCTGGGCAAGGCCGCCGACGCGATTCGCGCCGGAGACACCGTCGCCGTCGATGGCCGCCGCGGCCTGGTGCTCGTCAACCCGCCCGAGGAGCAGCTCGCGCTCTTCCGCGAGACGATGCGGCGGCAGATCGCCAACGAGGCCATCGCGCTCAAGACGGCCGAGCTCCCGTCGGTCACCATCGACGGCGTCCGCGTGCGGCTCAACGGCAACATCGAGTTCGCCGACGAGATTCCGTCGATCCTCGCGCACGGCGCCGAGGGCATCGGCCTGTACCGCACCGAGTTCCTCTTCCTCGACCGCCCCGCCGCGCCCACCGAAGAGGAGCACTACCAGGCGTACAAGGCCGTGCTCGAGGCGATGGGCGACCGGCCGGTGACGATTCGCACGCTCGACCTCGGCGCCGACAAGGTGCCCGGGAAGGCGCGCGAGAAGGAGATCAACCCCGCGCTCGGTCTGCGCGCCATTCGCTACTGCCTGCAGCACCGCGAGGTGTTCCGGGCGCAGCTGCGGGCGCTCCTCCGGGCGAGCGTGCACGGGAACCTGCGTGTGATGTTCCCGATGGTGTCGGGCGTGTCGGAGCTGCGGGAGGCGCGCAGCGAGCTCGAGGCCTGCCGCTCGGAGCTGTCCCGTCAGGGCGTGCCGATGGGGCGCCGCTTCGCCGTAGGCATCATGGTCGAGACGCCGAGCGCCGCGTGGATCGCCGACCGCCTCGCGCAAGAGGCCGACTTCTTCAGCATCGGCACCAACGACCTCATCCAGTACTCGCTCGCCATCGACCGGCAGAACCGCGACGTGGCGTACCTGTACCGGCCGATGCACCTCTCCATCCTGCGCATGGTGCAGCACATCGTGGCGGCGGCGAAGGGCGCGGGGATTCCGGTGGCGATGTGCGGCGAGATGGCCGGCGACGCGACGGTGACGCTGGTGTTGCTCGCGCTGGGGCTCGACGAGTTCTCGATGACGAGCGGGCAGATTCCGGTGGTGAAGCGCATCATCCGCAGCGTGTCGATGACCGAGGCGAAGGCCGTGCTCGAGAAGGCGCTGCAGTTCACCACCGCGGAAGAGATTGAACGGTACGTGAAGGCCGAGATGGACCGGCGCTTCGCCACCCTGGAGTGAGGGCGAGGAGCGCTCTGCCGGCCCAAGGGCTCACGTCAGCGCTGCGTCATGGCGGTGGAAGAAGGCTCACGACCGCCCACGAGTCAGGCTACGTCTCGGGCCCGACATGTCTGCTGCCGAGAAGTTTCGTCCCCAGTCCGTCGACCTCGACGCCTTCCTCAAAGACCTCGTCGCGCTCGGAGACGAGTGGCGCGCCAGCCTCGGTCCCGAGGACCTCGCGCACCTCAAGAAGCTCGAGCGCTGGGGCCACGCGGCCACGGCGGTCGGACGGCTGACGGCCTGGGTGGCGCCGAACCCGGTGAGCGTCATCGCGATGGCCCTCGGCCGCTCCACGCGGTGGATGCTGATGCACCACCTCGCGCACCGGGGGTATGACCGCGTGCCCGGCGTTCCGAAGCGCTACACCAGCCAGGTCTTCGCTCGCGGCGCGCGCCGCTTCATCGACTGGTTCGAGTGGATCGAACCCGAGGCGTGGACGTACGAGCACAACGTGCTGCACCACTCGCACACGGGCGAAGAGGCCGACCCGGACCTCGTCGAGCGCAACACCGAGTGGGTCCGCAAGCTCAGCACCCCGGCGCGGTATGCGATTCTGGGGCTCCTCGCGGCGACGTGGCGCGCCTCGTACTACGCGCAAGCCACCGCCCGGGCGCTGCGGGCCAGAGACCGTGCGCTCCACCCAGAGAAGAAGCAGCTGCCTGAGAACCTGCAGCTCTTGCTGGAGAACTGGGGCCCCTACTTCCTCGTCGAGCTCGTGCTGTTTCCCGCGCTCTTCCTCCCGCTCGGCCCGTGGGCGGCCTTCAGCGCGGCGTGCAACACGTGGGCGGCCGAGGTGCTCACCAACCTGCACACCTTCGCCGTCATCGGGCCCAACCACGCCGGCGACGACCTCTTCCGGTTCACCGACGCGCCGAAGGGCAAGGCCGAGCGCTTCTTCCGGCAGGTCGTCGGCTCGGTGAACTACCGCACCGGCGGCGACCTCAACGACTGGCTGCACATGTTCCTCAACTACCAGATTGAGCACCACCTCTGGCCCGACGCGCCGATGCGCACGTACCAGTGGCTCCAGCCGAGGGTGAAGGCGCTGTGTGAGAAGCACGGCGTGCCCTACGTGCAGGAGAGCGTGTGGAAGCGCGTCGGCCGCATGGCGGACATCTTCGTGGGCAACACGTCGATGCAGGTGATGGCGCGGGCCGACTAACCCGGCGAACGCTCGAGCTTTTCGACCCGCACTTCGAGGGCCTCGAGGCTCTGGTCCTCAGCCACTCTCTTCCAGGTTCAACCGGAAGCCGTTCCGGGCTGCTGACGGCTGCCTCGGGCCGCTTACTGGGGCGCCAGCCGGACGATGCCCGGTCGACTGCCGGACTGCCGTCCTCCGACGTAGATGAACTCGCCGACCGCGACCACCGTCCGGACGGCTTCGAGCCCCACCACACCCTCCGGCAACGACCGCCACGTGGTGCCGTCGAAGTCCCACAGCAGGCTCACGCAGCCCACGCAGGCCCGGTCACCCGCGGCGACTACCCGCGTCGCGCTGGTGCCGGCCACGCCTCGCAGCCAATGGGCCGAGCCGACGTTGACGGGCAGCGTCCACGTGGTGCCCGTCCGCTGCATGATGCGCTCGCCGCTGCCGACGACGAAGGTGGTGCCCGCGATGGTGGTCGAGCCGAACCACCGCTGCGTGGCGGGGTCGATGCCGGCGCTCGAGAGCATGAACCCCTGGGCCGTGAAACTGATGCCCGGGCTGACCGTGGCCGCCGCTACGCCCCCGGTGCCCGTCACCCACAGCCGCTGGCTCGACTCGGCCGAGCACCCGTTCGCCAGCTCGAGTCCGATGGACTGGGGAGCTGGAAGGGCTGTGCCGGTGAAGCGGGTCCACAGCGCGGGCGAGGAAGGGGGCGGCCCGTTTCCGACGAGGAGCAGGTCGGTCGACGACGTGCCACACAGCCCGAGGAACCGTTCACCGCTCGTCGCGGGAATGGGGAAGGGGGTGAAGTTCGCCAACGAGTCGCACGGCGGAACGCACCGCTCGAGGCTCCCATTCGACAACGCGAAGACGACGCCATCGGCCGTGACCAGCAGCGCCGAGGGGTTGGTGCGCAGCGACGCGATGGCCGTGGTGAAGGTGACGCCGTCGGTCGAGAAGAGCAGGCGCCTCGCGTTGGTGATGGCGTAGAGCGCGGTCGCGGAGCCCGAGATGGCGACGATGTCGGCTTGCGACGTGTCGTTGACCGTCAGCACCTGCTGCTCCCAGCGCGCCGAGGCGCCGGCCGAGCCTCCGCCTGGTCCGCCTCCCGTCCCGCCTCCGCCCGAGCCCCCAGCCACTGCCGAACCGCCGCCGGTGACGCCGCCCGAGGAACCACCGCCACCCGGAACCCCTCCGCCCGCTCCACCCCCTGCTCCAGCAGCGCCCCCGGCCGAGCCACACGCCAACCGGTTCGAGCCCACCGCCTCACACCCGCAGGACTTGCCCACCGAGACGCAGACAAAGCCGGTCGGACAGTTGTCGTCGGCCAGACACGGCACGCTGGGCGTCGGCGAGCACGCGGTCAGCGCGGCGCCGAGCAGCATCAGCAGGAGAAGTCCTCCGCGTCGTCGCAACCAGGGCCGGCAGAGGACGGGTGCGAGCGATGGGTTCCGGCCAGCCACGTTCGAGGTCCTCCGGGCGTGCGATGCAATCGACCAGGCGATGCTCGTTCATCGAGGCTCCGAGCGCCATCGCTTCGACCACTTTGCCTCGGGGCCCGCCACTTTCCTGGGCACCACCTGATGGCTCGGGCCGACTCCCCGACGAACGCTCGAGCTCTCGAACTGCACGGCGACCTCTGACGCGTGCTTCCGCGCGTCGTCGCGAATCTCGTGCAGGATTTTGGCGGTCTCGTCCGTCCGTTCCATCGACCCAGTCCAGCGCGAGCCAACAGACCGCGCTCGACACCTCAGCCCTTCGTCGCAGCGCCTGGGGGTGCGCGTTCACGGCTGCTGACGCAGGGTGCGCAAGGGCACCAACTCACTGCGCAGCGACTTGCGCGTCTGCCGCAACCGGCGCTCCTCGTCGGGCCCGCACACCACGAGGAAGGGACACCACGCGCACCCGTCTTCATCCGGCGCCGCGGGGAAGAAGCCGGTCTCGAGCGCCCCGCGCAGCGTCCTCGCCACCAACCCGAAGGCCTCGCGCGCGAGGGTGTCCAGCGTGGTGGGCCGCTCCGTGTACCCGCCAATCTGCGTCGTGTAATACAGCCGCCCACCCGTCACCGTGGCGCCCTGGAAGAGCTGCTCCAGCACCAGCGCGTACAGCACCGGTTGCAGGTGTCGCCCGCCGCCGATGACGTTGCCTTCCTCCGCGCGCGCCCGGCCCGTCTTGTAGTCCGTCGCCCGCAGCGCACCCGAGGGGCCGTGGCGCTCCACCAGGTCGATGGAGCCCCGCACCTGCAGTCCCTCCACCAACGTCACCGGCTTCGGAGAGCTCGCCGGGTCCTGCGCGTCGACGTCACGGCCCGGGAGCCCGAACGCCAGCTCGAAGTGCGCGGGGTGCCATTGCGGGTCCTCCGTCATGCGACGCAACCACTCGCGGAGGTCCGCCTCCAGCGTGTGCACGCCGTCATGCCACACCCGCTCGATGGCTGGTTTGAACTCGTCGTACACGCGCGCACTCACCTCGGCGATGGTGGTGCGCAGCCGGGAGAGGACGCCGTCCAGCGTCGCGGGCGTCACCTGGACGCCCTCCTTCGCGAGCGCCGACAACAGGCGGAACTGAACGTCGTGCGCCATCGAGCCCTTCTCGAGCGGGCCCAGCTCCTCGAGCTCCTCGGGCACCTCGTACGGCTCGAGCCTCAAGACGGCGGAGAGGAAGAAGCGGTACGGACAGGCGGCGTATTGCTCGAGCGCGGTGGGCGAGAAGGGCCGCTTCGTCGGGTGGTGTGCCTCCAGGGCCGCGCGGGCGAGGGCGCCGGGCTTGACGAGGCCGTCGTTGGGCGTCAGCGCGCTCGTCTGCCAGCGGGCGTACCGCGCGCGCAGGGCCCGGCCGAGGTGCGGGTTGGTGGCGACGAGGTAGCGCGCGCGGCCCTTCACCGACGTCGTCGCGGTGAAGAGGGACTCGAGCGTGGCGAGGTCGAACTCGGTGTCGTCGATGGCGTCTTCGCGGCGCGGCGGCGCGGGCCAGGCGAGGCGCACCGAGGCCTTGGCTTCCGCCTGGCGCGCCAGGGTCTCGAAGCCCGGCAACGTGCCCTGCACCGCGCGCGCGGCCTCGAGGGCGTAGAACGACGGCACGCGCGGGCGGGCGTGCTCGACGTCGACGCGCGGGTAGGACAACACCGCACGTTCCCGGGCCGCACCCACCGCGAGGAGCAGACACAGGCGCTCCAGCGCGATGCGGCGCTCGGCCGTCTCCAGCAACGGAGAGATGCCGCGGCGAACGCGGTCAGGCAGGAGCGGGTCTTCTTTGAGCTTCTGCGGGAAGAGGCGCTCGGCGAGGCCAGGGATGAAGACGGTGTGAAACGACGCACCCCGCGCGCTCTCGACGGGCGCCACGAAGACGCAGCCGTGCCGTCGCACCTCGGGAGGCTCCGTCACCTCACCCAGTCGCCGCGTCAGCACGGTGCGCACCTCCGACAGGCCGAGCGGACCGATGGGACGCATGGGCGCCAGCTCGGACAGCACCGTCAACACGCGCTCCGGTGACTTGAGCGCGCGCGTGGCGAGGGAGGCCAACACGTCGAGCCATTCGCCCCACGTGGCCTTTCGTGGCAAGGCAGCCAGCACCTCGAGGAGCGGCAGGGCGAACTGCTCCAACGCCGTGAGGTCGCCGAGCGAGCGGTCGACGCGGGCCACCTGCGCGTCGGTGGCCGTCGGGGTGAGGCGCTCTTTGAGCAACTTCTGGCGCAGTCCCGAGAGCCGGCGGCGCCAGCGCTCGGTGCCTCCGATGACGGCGGCGTCGACGATGAGCTGCTCCCACCGCCGCGGCGAGCGCAGCTGCCCCAACACGGCCGGGCCCTCCACGTCCTCCACGACGTCAGGGGCTGGCGACGGCGCGGGCGTGGCGGGAACGAGCGGTAACAACGTGTCAGCGGCGTCGGGCCGGGTGAAGGGCACCTCTCGGGCCGGCGCGGCGCCCGCACCGTCGAGCTTTGGCACCTGGGACAGTGAGAGGTACTCGCCAAAACGTCTGGCCGACAGGCCGTCCTCCGCGCAGCGCAGCAGCGCCAGCAGCGCACGGCCCGAGGGGTCGGGACGAGGCAGGCCAGCGCTGAAGTGCGCCTTGATGCCCGCGCGACGGAAGGCGTCCTCGAGCGGCGCGCGGTAGGCCTGTGGGCTGCGCAGCAACACCGCCATGTCGTCGAAGCGCACCCCCTGCCCCGCCAACGCGAGGATGCGGCGGGCCACCTCGACGCACTCGCGCGCTTCCCCCGGGGCCGAGAAGAAGTCCTCCATCACCCGAGGCTGCGCGGGCGTCTCGTTGGTGAAGAGGTGGCGCTGCAGCGACGAGAGGGCGTCGTCGGTGGCGACCTCCAGGCGGCGGGGCGGGCCCAGCGCGGCGGTCAGCGCGTCAATCGAGCTCGCGTCATCCTGCGGGGCGACGGCGAGCACCGAGGACGCGCGGCGGCAGAGCGCCTGGACGAAGGTGGCCTCCACGCCGGGCGAGAGCGGCACCTCGACGAGCACCAGCGGCGACGGAGCCTGCGTCGCAACCGCGCGGGTGGCGAGCGCGAACACCTGGGCGCGGTCGACGAGGCGCGCACGCTCGAGCGCCGTCTCGAAGGCCCGCATCGCCTCACCGAGCGCCGGCTCCACCGAGTCCGCCGAGACGCCGAGCATCCGAAGCTCCGCGACGGTGCGGGAGAGCGCGCGCGAGAGGCCCGGCTTGCCTTCGAGCGGCTCCAGCCGGTGCAGCAGCTCCGACTCGCCCAGCTCCCACGTGACGCGCGCCCACAACGCCTCGAGCGACAACGACGTCACGCTGGTGAGGCCGCGGGCGAGCAACTCTGGACGGGCGAGCTCGAGCGCGTGACGGAGCACCGTCGTTCGCCGCCAGCCGAAGAGCGAGCGGCCCAGGCTGCGAGACACCTCGGCGACGGCCTCGAAGCTGACGCCAAGGAGCAACACGTCGTCGCTCGACGAGAGTGTCTCGAGGTAATGCTTCACCGCGTCGAGGCGGAGGTCGCTGCGGCGGCTGACGATGAAGTCGTGCGGCACGGCCGCGCATCCCAGCATCGCGGCTGACCTTCGTCACGCGGCGCCCGCAGCCGAACACACGGCACCTGACGCCCGCCACGCGCTCCCACGCCAAGGTGGACAGGCGCCGCCGACCGGCAGACAAACCACATCATGCGCGTCCACCTGGTCGACGGCACGTTCGAGCTCTTCCGCGCGCACTACGCGCCCCGCCCCTCTCACATCGCGCCCGACGGCAAGGACCTCAAGGCCACCGTCGGCGTCGTCGGCTCGCTCCTCGCGCTGCTGTCCGACCCGGACGAAGCCGTCACCCATCTCGCGGTCGCCTTCGACAACCCGGTTCGTTCGTTCCGCAACGACTTGTTCGCTGGCTACAAGACCGAGGCGGGCATCGACCCCGCGCTCTTCGCGCAGTTCGACGACGTCGAGGCCGCCGTCGCCGCGCTGGGCGTCACCGTCTGGTCGATGAAGGAGTTCGAGTGCGACGACGCGCTGGCGACCGCCGCGGTGCGCTTCTCGAAAGAGGCCGCCGTCTCCCAGGTGCGGGTGATGACGCCAGACAAGGACCTGGGCCAGGTGCTCCAGGCCGAGCGAGTGGTGCAGGTCGACCGCATGCGCCGTCGCGTCTTCACCGAGGCGACGCTCCGCGCCGAGCGGGGCTTTGGACCCGAGAGCATTCCTGACTTCCTCGCGCTGGTGGGAGACACCGCCGACGGCATTCCCGGCCTCGACGGCTGGGGCGAGAAGGGCGCGCAGGCGGTGCTCTCGACGTACCCGCACCTCGAGGACATTCCCGACGACGCGAAGGCCTGGACGGTGAAGGTGCGGGGCGCCGAGAAGCTCGCCACCACGCTTCGGGCCCACCGCGACGAGGCCCGGCTCTACCGCACGCTCGCGACGCTTCGACTCGACGTGCCGCTGGCCGAGTCGCTCGAGGACCTGCGCTGGCAGGGCGCCTGGCGCGACGACTGGCAGCGGTGGTGCGGCGAGGCCGGCATCGCGAAGTTCCTCGACCGGCCCACGACGTTCCGGAACGGACCGGCGCTCACTGCCGGTTGATGATGAAGCCCGAGGCCTCGGCGGTGATGATGTTGCGCCGCGAGGCCCACGCGAAGTTCGCCAGCACCATCGCCTCGCGGGCCTCCTCGCGCAGCGGCTGTGCCACCCACGTCGGGCCCTGGATGTCGGACGTCGAGACCCAGCCGTCACGCGCCTCGACCACGAAGCCCAGGTGGGCGCTCTTGCCCTGCTCGGCCGTGTCGAACACCGTCTTCACCCGGTATTCCTCGCCGCGCCACATCACCACGCCGGTCATCGGGCGTTCCGGGTCGCCGTTCATTCGCAGCGAGAAGCCCTCGGCGTCGCAGGTCACGCGGTAGAGCGGGTGGTTGAGCTTGTACGAGCCCAGGCGCATCTCGGCGGCCTCGGGGCCCGCAGTGCAGGTCATGTGCACGAACTCCGCGTTCCCGCGCTTCACCGTGAAGCGCGTCGTGCTGGTGGTGTCGCGCACCGCGTTGACGCCGTTGATGGAGAGCCCCACCGTGCGGCGATTCTCGGCCGCGCCCAGCACCGAGAACTCTTCGAGCTTCATGACGCTGCTGTCGTAGCTGCCCTGCACCTGTCGGGGGACCGAGGCCGTCTTCGGCGGCTTGAGCGACACGGCGCAGGCGGTGTGGAGGACAAGGGAGGACACGACGGCGAGGCGAAGGATGTTCACGGGGGCTCCGAGGAGTGACGGGGAAACAGCGGCGCGCGTGAGTTCACGGCCCTCGCCACCGCAACCCCCCGAAACCCCGCCGTGCCCTCCGACTCCATCTCTGCAGGCGGATGGGCCTCACCCGCCTGCTGGTGCCACCGTCAGAACACCTCCTGCACGGTGATGAGGCGCACCGTCGAGCGCCGGCACCGCCGCCCCGCTCGGCAGCGTGAATGGCACCCGCCACTCCACGAGTCGACGCCCTTTGCCAGCGGCCTTCGTCTGCGACTCGAGCGAGACCGCGGTGACCTCGGAGCTGCTGCGCCTGGTCTCGAAGAACACCCAGCGCGACACCTCGTCATCATCCACGCTGCCGTCAGCGGTGAAAAGCGGCGCGGTTGCAGGTAGGCGGCTCAGCATGACGACGGCGGCACAGCGTGACGAGGTCTCCCGCATCCTCGCGCTCACGAAGGACGACCCGAAGGAAGCCTACGGCGTCGTCGAGCGGCAGCTCTCGGTGCTGGTGCTGCGCACGCAGGTGATGCTGTCGCTCTCGGGCATCGTCATCACCGTGACCGGGTTCTCGGGCCGGGCCATCGCGCAGACGAACGACCTCGCCCGGGTGCAGGTGTCACTCGGCATCCTCGTCGTGTTGGCGGCCGCGGCGACGGGCATCGGCGGCGTGCTGCGGCTGCGCTGGCTCACCCAGGAGCTCACCGACGACACCCGCGAGACGCTCACCCGCATGCTCGGAATCCGCGACACGAAGTCGAAGTTCCTGTCGGCGGCGCTGGTGCTCTTCCTGGTGGGCTTCAGCTGTTACTGCGTGGCCATCGCGCAGATGCTCATCCACGTCACGCCCACCGGGTGAGGCGGCCCAGGCCAACGTCGGCTCACGTCAGCTCCCGTTCACGGAGTGCGCGGAACCGGGAATCGTTCAGCCCTGGGCGTGGGGAACGCCGGTCGCAAGGGCATCGCCGTGCAGCGCTCAGGTGGCCACCGCGCCGAACAAGCGCCTGGGTGTCGGTGAACGAGCGCAGGCACACGTGCCCCGCCCCGCCAGCGGTGGAGCTGGCTCCGTGACGCCGTGACGGCCCTCAGCCCTCTTCGTCCGGGTCGGGGATCTGCTCCTCCTCGACGACGACGGGCGGTGCACGTGGCGGCGTCGGCGCGCTGCTGCGTGGGGTTGATTCGTCACCCTTCGACGGCTCTGAGGTGGCCTCGGTGGACTCACCCTTGGCCGCCTCCTGCGCGCCGTCCTTCGCGGTGACGTAGGTCTGCCGGCCCTGCTGCACGCGGGTGAGCAGCCCCTCTCGCTCCATCGCCTCGAGGAGGCGGCTGAACGACGAGAACCCGAAGTCGCGCTCGTCGAAGTCGGGCTTCTTGCGAACGAGGGCTTCCTTGATGAACGACGGGTTGAGCGGGCCGGTGGCGCGCGCGAGCAACGACGCCACCACCTGCCGCACGGCGGCGGGAATCTCGGCCTTCTTGCGGCCCTGGCTGTCGGTGCGCGGCCGGCGCGGCTCGTCACGGTCTCGCTCCCGCTCCTTCTCGCGTTCGCGCTCCCGCGAGGCCGAGTCCAGGTAGATGAACTCGTCACAGGCCTTCACGAACATCGGCGAGGTCGCCTGCTTCACGCCCAGGCCGATGACGTAGCGGTCGTTCTCGCGGAGCTTCGCGGCGAGCGGCACGAAGTCACTGTCACCAGACGCGATGACGTAGGTGTTGATGTGCTCACGCGCGTAGCAGAGCTCGAGCGCGTCGATGACGAGGCGCATGTCGGCGGCGTTCTTTCCCGCGCGAGTGGACGGCGGCACTTCGACGAGCTCGACGCCGAGTTGGTGCAGGTGCGCCTTCGCCTCGTGGAAGCGTGACCAGTCGCAGTAGGCGCGCCGGAAGATGACCTTGCCCTGCTCCAGCAGGCGGTCGAGCGAGGGCTGCAGGTCGAAGTTCGACGGCGTGAAGCCCGTGTTGGTGACGAGGTTCTCGAAGTCGATGAAGAGGGCGATGCGGCGCTCATTGCCGGGAGGGCTCATGGGCGCCGCATGGCACGTTCAGTGACCCGGGGATACCGGGGTGATTCATCGGCTTCTGGTCGCTCGCGCTCGCTCTCACCTCACGGCGCGGAGAGGTCGCCGTCCTGAATCGCGACCGCGACCTTCGTCGTCCCGGCCTTGAAGATGGCGCCGTAGGTGTTGTCGCCCGCGCCGTAGTCGACCGACAGGTACTTCGCGCCCGTCTTCTTGTCGGTGCCCTCGCGAATGACGAACTCGCCCTGGTCGACCGCCTCGAACGCATCGGCCAGCGTCTTCACGTCGGTGTGCGAGGACTGGTGGCACGCCGCGATGATCTGCTTCGTCAGCTCAGGGCTGATGGACGAGGCGTCGGCGCTGGTGAGCGT